>JANOGW010000080.1:0-119998 GCA_031406155.1 Pseudorhodobacter sp. | reverse complement strand
GACGGCAATCGAGCAGTCGGGGTTGAACTGGACCGGGGCGGGCAGATCGAAGTTGTGCGCGCCGGGGCCGAGGTTATTCTGGCGGCATCATCGATCAACACGCCGAAACTGCTGATGCTGTCGGGCATCGGGCCGGGCGCGCATCTGGCCGATCATGGCATTGCGGTGCGGGCTGATCGGGCGGGCGTGGGGGCAAATCTGCAAGACCACCTCGAAGTTTACATGCAATTCGCCGCCAAGCAGCCGATCACGCTATACAAACACTGGAACCTGTTCGGCAAAGGCATGATCGGCGCGCAGTGGCTGTTCACCGGCAAAGGCATCGGTGCCAGCAACCAGTTCGAGGCGTGTGCCTTTATCCGCTCGCGCGCGGGCATCGATTACCCCGATATCCAGTATCATTTCCTGCCCATCGCTGTGCGCTATGATGGCAAGATGGTCGCCGAAGGCCACGGCTTTCAGGCGCATGTCGGCCCGATGCGATCGTTGTCGCGCGGCGCGGTCACGCTGCGGTCAAACGATCCCGTAGCGCCGCCAGTGATCCGTTTCAACTACATGAGCGAGACGCAGGATTGGGACGAATTCCGCACCTGCATCCGTCTGACGCGGGAAATTTTCGGCCAGCCGGCCATGCAGCCGCATGTAAAACATGAAATTCAACCCGGTGCCGCCGTGCAAACCGACGCCGAGATTGATGCCTTCATCCGGGATCACGCCGAAAGCGCCTACCACCCTTGCGGCACCGCTCGCATGGGGCGGGTGGGCGATCCGATGGCGGTGGTCGATCCTGAATGCCGGGTGATCGGGGTAGAGGGGCTGCGAGTGGCCGACAGCTCGGTCTTTCCGCAGGTGACCAATGGCAATCTGAACGCGCCCTCGATCATGGTTGGCGAGAAGGCTGCCGATCACATTTTGGGGCGCGTGCCCTTGCCCCGGTCCAATCTGGAGCCGATGGTCAACCCGAACTGGCGCAGCGCACAGCGGTAACAACGCGGCAATGTGATTGGCGCGTGTTTGGCGGGCTGGCTTAGGGTTGGCTGCAACCATTCTTGATCGGAGCCTGTCCATGCGGTTACTTTCCGGCCTTGTCGCAGCATTTTCCATTCTGGCAGGGGTGGCTTGTGCCGAACCTGTGACCTTTGCTGCCGCTGACGGCGTGGTGGTGCATGCCGATTATAAGGGGCAGGAGGGCCGCACGTTGATCGTGCTGTTCCATCAGGCGGGATCGAGCCTGCATGAATATGACCCCATCGCGCCACGCCTGCAGGCGCTGGGCTTTGATACTCTGGCAGTATCGCAGCGGTCTGGTGGCACGCTGTTTGGCGGCGTGAATGAAACGGCCGACGGCGCGGGGGGGCCAGCGGATTATCTGGAGGCGTATCCCGATATGGAAACAGCCCTCGCCTTCGCCCGGACCAAAGCCGCGCGGGTGGTGGTTTGGGGGTCAAGCTATTCGTCATCTTTGGTGTTCAAACTTGCATCCGACCATCCCGAGGGCATCGTGGCGCTGCTCAGCTTTTCGCCGGGGGAGTATTTCGGGGCGGCATACTCGGTGGCAGGGGCGGCCGCAGGGGTGCAGGCCCCGGTGTTTGTGACCTCCGCCAGTGACGCAGGCGAGGTGTCTGCGGCCAAGGCCATTGTGACGGCGGTGCCCGGGGTCGCCACGCACTTCGTGCCAAAACACGGAACCCACGGATCATCCACCCTGAGGGAGGATCAAAATCCGCAAGGAACCGTGGAAAACTGGGCTGCGGTGCAAGCCTTTTTGGCATTGCTGCGGTGACGGGACGATTGACCATAATGCCGAAGGCCGTTGGGCACGACGGGCGCGGCAGGTTCCTTTTGGGTCAAATCGGGTAACAACACGCCAATTCTTGCCCGGTATGAAACCGCACCGTCACCTGCCAAGCCCGATTGCGCGGGCGCGGCGCATGACCCACAGGATGCACAGGATCGAGATCGCGGAGGATGCCAGCATCAGCACGATCAGCGGCATGGTGCCCGAACCGGGCGTCAACACCACGCCTGCCAGCGCCGAAAGGGCAGCCCCGCCGCCGATGGTAAATGCGCCCCCCAAACCCGCCGCAGACCCCGCAACGGCGGGCCGCACTGACAATAACCCTGCATTCGCGCTGGGCAGCATGATGCCGTTGCCCAGCCCCACCGTGATGATCAGCCCGAAAAACACGTTCGCACTGCCAAGGCCCACTGCCGTCAGCGCCATCAGCAGCGCCAGCCCCGCCGTGGTCACCAGCGCGCCCGCCATGATCATGCGGTTGATCCCGTAGCGCATCGCATAGCGCCCCGACAGGAAATTGCCCACCAGATAGCCCAAAGCCGGTGCGCCGAAGTAAAAGCCAAGCGTCGCTGCATCCATCTGAAATACGTTGGTGCCCACATACGGTGCGCCGCCCAGATAGGCGAAAAACGCCCCCGATGCGAAGGCTGCGGCAAGGCAATAGCCCCAAAAGCGCTGTGATTTCAATAACTCAGGGTATTGTCGCGCCTGTTCGCGAAAACTGGCAGATCGGTGGATCGCAGTCTCACCCTGATCCGCCCAAACCAACGCCAGCAGCGCGATGCCGCCAATGCCAAGCATGATGAACGATGCCTGCCAGCCGAACGCCTGATCCAGCATGCCACCGATCACCGGGCCGATCATCGGCACCACCGACATGCCCATGGTGACATAGCCGATCATCGACGCCGCCTGATCCTGCGGCACCATATCCCGCACCACCGCCCGGGTCAGCACAAACCCGGTGGCGATCGCTGCCTGCAGCATCCGGCAGGTCAAAAACACCGTGAAATTCGGCGCGAGCACCGCGCCAAACGTTGCGGCCACAAACACCGCGATGCTGCCAAGCATCACAACACGCCGCCCAAGCCGGTCTGATATCGGCCCGATGAACATCTGAATAACCGCCGTCATCGCCAGATACAGCGACACCGACAGCTGCATTAGATGGTACTCGACCCCAAAATGCTTGGCCATCGACGGCAGTGATGGCAAGAACACGTTCAGCGACAGTGCTGCCAGCCCCGCAATCAGGATCAGCGTCATGATATGCGGCGGGGTGGCGCGGTTCAGAAACCGGGTTTGGGGTAAGTCAGACATGACGCAGCGCTACGCCCGCCGGTGCCGCTTGTCCATTGGCTGCCAGCACAAGTGGAGCGGTTTGCGCAAATTCAGTCCGCGGATCAACGTATGCCGAGCGATTTGCAAATTGGCTTAATTCTGCTTTCGGTCTGCAATCAGCGCAGCTATTGTCGCCAAACTAACAAAGGACCGCCGCAATGAAAGACATCCTTCAGCAATTGGAGCAGCGCCGGCAATCTGCGCGCAGTGGCGGCGGCGCGCACAGGGTTGCGGCCCAGCATGCCAAGGGCAAACTGACCGCGCGCGAACGCATTGATTTGCTGTTGGACGAGGGATCGTTTGAAGAGTTCGACATGTTCGTCGCCCACCGCTGTACCGAATTCGGGATGGAGGCCGACCGCCCGGCAGGCGACGGCGTGGTGACCGGATGGGGCACGATCAATGGCCGTATGGTCTATGTCTTCAGCCAGGATTTCACCGTATTCGGCGGGTCTCTTTCTGAAACGCATGCGCAAAAGATATGCAAGATCATGGATATGGCCATGCAGAACGGCGCGCCAGTGATCGGCATGAACGACAGCGGTGGCGCGCGCATTCAAGAAGGTGTGGCGTCACTTGCAGGCTATGCCGAGGTGTTTCTGCGCAACGTACTGGCATCAGGCGTGGTGCCGCAGATCAGCCTGATCATGGGCCCCTGCGCGGGCGGTGCGGTCTATTCGCCCGCGATGACCGACTTCATCTTTATGGTGAAAGACTCGTCCTATATGTTCGTGACCGGCCCGGATGTGGTGAAAACTGTCACCAACGAGGTGGTCACGGCTGAAGAATTGGGCGGTGCCTCGACCCATACCAAGAAATCTTCGGTCGCCGATGGCGCGTTTGAAAACGATGTGGAAGCGTTGGCGGAAACGCGGCGACTGTTTGATTTTCTGCCCCTGAACAACCGCGAAAAAGCTCCGGTGCGGCCGTTCTTTGATGATCCCGGTCGGATTGAGATCAGCCTTGATACCCTGATCCCTGACAATCCGAACCAACCCTATGACATGAAAGAGCTGATCCAGAAAGTTGCCGACGAAGGCGACTTTTTTGAAATCCAAGCCGCGTTTGCCGCCAATATCATAACCGGCTTCATCCGGATCGAGGGCCAGTCGGTGGGCGTCGTCGCCAATCAGCCGATGGTGCTGGCGGGGTGCCTTGATATTGATGCGTCGCGCAAGGCGGCGCGGTTCGTGCGGTTCTGTGATGCGTTCGAAATACCGATCCTGACGCTGGTCGATGTGCCGGGGTTCCTGCCGGGGGTCGCGCAGGAATTGGGCGGCGTCATCAAGCACGGCGCGAAACTGCTGTTTGCCTATGGCGAGGCGACAGTGCCGAAGGTGACGGTGATCACCCGCAAGGCCTATGGCGGGGCCTATGACGTGATGGCCAGCAAACACTTGCGCGGCGATTTCAACTATGCCTGGCCCACGGCGGAAATTGCCGTGATGGGGGCCAAGGGGGCGGTGGAAATCCTTTATCGCAATGAACTTGACGACAAGGACAAGATCGCCGCACGGACGAAAGATTATGAAGCGCGTTTTGCCAACCCGTTTGTAGCCGCCGAAAAGGGTTTCATTGACGAGGTGATCATACCCCATTCGACGCGGCGAAGGGTGGCGCGGGCTTTTGCTGCGCTGCGGTCCAAAAAGCTTGTGAACCCATGGAAAAAGCACGACAATATTCCACTTTGATTAGCAGGCACCGATGACGGATGATGTGATAAGCGCGCAAGGTGCACGCCGTTGGACGGTGCAGACGCAAGGACGCGTGATCCTCCCCGGGGACAGCGAAATCGTGGCCGTTCCCTCCGGGCAGGATGTGACGCTGACAGAAGTGATCCTGGATCAGCCCTCGCCTGATGCCGCGACTTACCGCTTTCGCTTTCTTGCGCCCGCCATCGCGCGCCTCACCGGAACAAAGGATTTCGCGGCCTCGGTCGGGGATATGCAACACCTATGTGATACCTATGCCCTGCATCGTCTGGCAAAGCCGTTGCCCGCGACCCTGCAAGTGATCATCGCCTTTTCCGATATCGAATTGCCGTTCGGTGAGACAAATCCCGAGGCCACCCAGTTTTTCGTGGCGTTCAGTGTCAGGGGCAGCCAATGCATTCTGGAACCGTTCTGATGCGGCCTCAGAAAAGCGCAAACTTGGCTGACAGGCACTTTTTTGCTGATGTAGAGGTGCCACAGGCGCAAAATGATGACAGTCTTCATTGTCAATGTAACGGTTATTCGGCTAAGGTCCGCGCAGGCCGAACCCAAGCGGTCTGTTTTTTGCAACGAGGGTCATCGGGGGCAACGTCCCCAGCCGTCCAAGAATTCTGGAGTAGAGGATGTCGAAGAGCACGCGTATTATTATGGGTCTTTGCATGTTGGCCTTTGTGGCAGCTTGCAAGCCTAAAGAAGAAGAAGTCACCTTTGTGGAAGAGCCGGTCACGACCGAACCGACCTACACGGGCAAGTACAAGTAGTTTGCGACGGCGTGCCGGCCGGACTTGTCTGGTTCGGCGCGCCGATACCAAATCTGGCGACTTGCGCCGATCTTCTGGTCGCGCAACGTTTGTCAGTTCAGTTGGCTGCCTTTTTGCAGGCGGTAAACAGCACAGCTCGACAGCACCGTTCTTTTCCGGCGAACGCCACTTCGTTGGCATCGGCTTTTCGGCCTGCATTGAACCAATGCTAAAGCCTGCCGCGGGTCCCACCACACAGGATCGCTGCATATGCTGAAGCACAAGGGTTTTCCCGGACGTTTGCCCAGTACCGATTTCCAGTTCGTGATCCGTCGTGCCGCCAAGGAAGGTGCAAGCAAGATCATCCGCCGTGAACGCTTTCGCGACCGCAAGAAGCCCGATCAAGCGGCTGACAAGGGCTTTATGGCCGCTCTGTGGGCGCATTTTGGCGACGAACCGTTCGAGCGCGGCAATCTGGATGCGGCCCGGCTGTCGTGGCTTTTTGGCCGCGAAGTGGTGCCCGCTGAAGACCCGTTTGACCCCGCAAGCTACGACTCGCTGCTGCGGATCAACGTTGCAAAGGCGCAGGTTTCCTTTCCCGAGGTTTTCGCCAAAGACGCCGTCCCGCCTGACTTTGGCGATCCGGACGACGAGGATTGGGATAACTGAGCATGTTTCCGCCACGGCACCCAGTCATTTGGCAAAGTTTGGCCCATGCAGTGGGTCGCAGTGCAAATGGCTTTGCCAGACCCCCGGGGTTTGCCCAAGATATTCGCAAGACCTTGGCAAAGTGTGCCGGTGGTCTGTTCTGTGATGACTGTTACCCTTCCCCTTACCCTTGGCCTGGCCCCATGTGGGTCAGGCCTTCTTTTTGGCAAAAGTTGCGGCACGGAACTGGATATCTTGTGCCATCGCAATCTTTTGACTTCCATCCGACACCAAATGCGGTAGAATCTGCGTCAATAAAAACCATAATCAGAGGCAGTGTAACATGCGGAAACAGACCCTTATCATCATGGCGCTTTGTGCGACCACCCTTTCAGCTTGTCTTGACAATGATCTTGAGCGTGGCGGCGTTGGCGCGCTTGGCGGCGCTGTGGTCGCAGATGCGCTTGGGGTCAACCCGGTTACCGGTGCCGTTATCGGTGGCGTTGGCGGTCTGGTCTGCGACGATCTGGGCGTCTGCAAGTAAGGCGCAGGCGTCGCTGTCACGCAGATCGCGGGACGCAAGCGTAGAAGCATTCAAAACCACTCGGGCCAAACGCCCGGGTGGTTTTTTCTTTGTCCGCGCGGCAATCGGCGGCACTTCGGAAGGGCGGCAATGTTCAGCAAGATACTGATTGCGAACCGGGGCGAGATTGCCTGCCGGGTGATCCGAACCGCCAAGGCCATGGGCATCAGGACCGTGGCCGTCTATTCCGACGCGGACCGAAACGCGCTGCATGTGCGGCTGGCGGATGAGGCGGTTCATATCGGCCCGTCGCCCGCCAGCCAGTCCTACATCGTGATCGACAAGATCATGGCGGCGGTCAAGGCGACCGGTGCCGAAGCCGTGCATCCCGGCTACGGGTTCTTGTCGGAAAACCGCGCCTTCGCGGCGGCATTGGAAGCGGCGGGCGTGGTTTTCATCGGCCCCCCCAGTGCAGCGATTGAGGCAATGGGTGACAAGATCACATCGAAGAAAATCGCGATCGAAGCGGGCGTCAGCACAGTTCCGGGCCATATGGACTTGATCGCCGATGCAGAAGAGGCGGTAAAGATTTCGCGCCAGATCGGCTATCCGGTGATGATCAAAGCCTCGGCCGGCGGTGGCGGCAAGGGCATGCGCATCGCCCATGATGACGCGGACGCGCGCGAGGGTTTTCAATCATCAAAGAACGAGGCGGCGGCCAGCTTTGGTGACGACCGCATCTTCATCGAAAAGTTCGTAACCCAACCGCGGCATATCGAAATTCAGGTGCTGGCGGATCAGCACGGAAACACCGTTTACCTGCATGAACGCGAATGCTCGATCCAGCGCCGCAACCAGAAGGTCATCGAGGAAGCGCCATCACCGTTTCTGGATGAAGCCACCCGCAAGGCGATGGGGGAACAGGCCTGTGCCTTGGCCCGCGCAGTTGGCTACACCTCGGCTGGCACGGTGGAATTCATCGTGGATGGCGACCGCAAGTTCTATTTCCTTGAGATGAACACACGGTTGCAGGTGGAACATCCGGTTACCGAATTGATCACCGGTGTTGATCTGGTGGAACAGATGATCCGGGTGGCGGCGGGGCAAAAGCTGCCGTTCAAGCAAAGCGATCTGAAGATCAATGGCTGGGCGATGGAAAGTCGCCTGTACGCCGAAGATCCCTATCGCAACTTCCTGCCCTCTATCGGTCGGCTAAGCCGCTACCGCCCCCCGGTTGAGGGGCCGACAGAGACGGGTGGCATCGTGCGCAATGATACCGGCGTGTTCGAGGGGGGCGAGATATCGATGTTCTACGACCCGATGATCGCCAAGCTGTGCACCTGGGGGCCGACGCGCGCCGTCGCGATAGATGAAATGCGGCTGGCGCTTGACACTTTCGAGGTGGAAGGCATCGGCCACAACCTGCCCTTCGTCGCCGCCGTGATGGATCATCCGCGCTTTGCCTCCGGCAACATCACCACCGCGTTCATCGCCGAAGAATACCCCGATGGTTTTCAAGGGGCAACGCTTGATGGTGCAACTGTCAAACGCGTCGTGGCCGCCGCTGCCGCGATGAACCGCGTCGCTGAAATTCGCCGGACCCGTATTTCCGGCACGATGGACAATCACGAACGCAAGGTGGGGAATTCGTGGGTTGTCGGCCTTCAGGGTGAAACCCACGCGGTCACGGTTGACGCCGACAAGGCGGGATCGACGGTCAACTTTGCCGATGGCAGTGCGTCGCGGGTCACAAGCAACTGGACACCGGGCCAACCGCTGGCGCAATTGATGGTTGACGGGGCACCCCTGGTGATGAAGGTCAGCAAGATCCCATCCGGGTTTCGGCTGCGGTTGCGCGGGGCAGATCTGAAATGCCATGTGCGCACGCCACGTGCCGCCGAACTGGCGCTGCTGATGATCGAAAAGCTGCCCCCCGACACCTCGCGCTACCTTTTGTGCCCGATGCCGGGGTTGGTTTCGCGCATCATGGTGGCGGTGGGCGACGAGGTGCAGGAAGGCCAGTCGCTGGCCACGATCGAGGCCATGAAGATGGAAAACATCCTGAAGGCCGAACGGCGCGGCGTGGTAAAAACGATCGTTGCGACCGAGGGCGCGAGCCTCCGGGTGGATGATGTGATCATGGAGTTTGAATGACTCGCCTCCACGTCCAGAAGGTGCCGTTTCTTATGCAGGGGAGGATGCCGCCTGCGCATCGCCTTTTTTTCCGTCACCTCCCCGAAGGGTACAGATCCAGCTCCTCTTGGATTCGCAGGGGAAACTTGTCGATGGCATGGGTGATTTCCCGCACGTCCCAAGGCAACGGCTTGCGCAGTTTGGCCTGCCCGTCCTTGTCCATCAGCACCAGCGCAAACCCGCGTGGGCGCAGTTTTTGGCGGATGTCGGATTTGGCTGCGGGATCGGTGTCGGTGATGACAACGACGTCGCGTTCGATCAGATCGTCGGGATTGCGGTCCAGCAGTTGCATCTGCCGCACGAAGCTGGGATCGTTCGGGCTGTCTGCAAAAACCACGATCGGGCGTTTGAGCCAGATCAGATCGGCCAGCACGACGTCTGCTGCCGCAACGACAAGCGCCGGCTTCGCCGTCTGGGCAAGCGCAGCTATGGGAAGAAATGCCGCCAAGGCTATGATGTAAAACAGGTTCATGGATACTCCGCTATCAGACATATAGGGCAGGGTTGGCCGGAACCAAAGGACCAAAACACGATAATTGCCGATAGGGCGATTTCCGAAAAGTGAGAACCGGTTTTCGGATAAAAATCGCGTAAAACCAGAAGGCTAAAGCGGCCCCACGATTCGGAATGAATGCAAACCGCTTTAGGGCAAGATAGGGACCACGCAGATGACCGAGCCTTTGGACGACTGGGCCGCATTGGCGAAAAAAGAGCTGAAAGGCGGCAGTCCGGACAGTCTGGTTTGGCACACGCTTGAAGGCATCGCAGTGAAACCGCTTTATACCGAGGCCGATCTTGCCGGGCTTGATCATATGGGCGGCGTGCCGGGCATCGCGCCGTTTACCCGAGGCGTGAAAGCCACGATGTATGCCGGGCGACCGTGGACCATTCGCCAATACGCCGGCTTTTCAACCGCCGAGGCGTCGAACGCGTTTTACCGCAAGGCACTGGCAGCGGGCCAGCAAGGCGTATCCGTCGCCTTCGATCTGGCCACACACCGCGGCTACGATTCAGACCATTCGCGCGTGGAAGGTGACGTCGGCAAAGCCGGGGTGGCGATTGACAGCGTCGAGGATATGAAAATCCTGTTCAATGGCATCCCGTTGGAAAAAGTCAGCGTTTCCATGACGATGAACGGTGCTGTTATTCCAATCCTTGCCAGTTTCATCGTCGCGGGCGAAGAACAGGGTGTGCCCCGCGCCGCCCTGTCCGGCACCATTCAGAATGACATTCTGAAGGAATTCATGGTGCGCAATACCTATATCTACCCGCCTGAACCCTCGATGCGGATCGTGGCGGATATCATCGAATATACCGCCGCCGAGATGCCAAAGTTCAACTCCATCTCGATCTCTGGCTACCACATGCAGGAGGCGGGGGCGAACCTTGTGCAGGAACTTGGCTTCACCCTTGCGGACGGCCGCGAATATGTGCGCACCGCATTGGCGCGGGGCATGAAGGTCGATGATTTCGCCCCGCGTTTGTCATTCTTTTTCGCCATCGGCATGAACTTCTTCATGGAGGCGGCAAAGCTGCGCGCTGCCCGTTTCCTGTGGCACCGGATCATGACTGAATTTGGCGCGACAAAGCCGGAATCGCTGATGCTGCGCACGCATTGCCAGACCAGTGGCGTCAGCCTGCAAGAACAAGACCCCTACAACAACGTCGTGCGCACCGCGTTCGAGGCGATGTCGGCGGTGCTGGGCGGTACGCAAAGCCTGCACACCAATGCGCTGGACGAAGCGATGGCGCTGCCATCCGATTTCGCCGCACGAATTGCGCGCAATACCCAGTTGATATTGCAGGAGGAAACCGGCGTGTCGCGTGTGATCGACCCGCTGGCGGGCAGCTATTATGTCGAACGCTTGACTGCCGATCTGGCATCGGAAGCCTGGGCGTTGATCACGGAAGTCGAAGCAATGGGCGGCATGACACGCGCGGTTGCCTCTGGCATGCCCAAGCTGCGGATCGAGACATCGGCGGCCAAACGCCAGGCGGCGATTGACCGGGGCGACGAGGTGATCGTTGGCGTCAACAAGTACCGCCTCGCCACCGAAGACGCGATCGACTTGCTGGATATCGACAATGTTGCGGTCCGTGACGGGCAAATCGCACGGCTGACAGCGATCCGGGCAAGCCGGGATGACGCGGCCTGCATGGCAGCGCTGGACGCAATGACCGCCGCTGCCCGGTCAGACGGCAACCTGCTGGCTGCGGCAGTGGTTACCGCGCGCGCGCGGGCAACGGTGGGGGAGATGAGCATGGCGATGGAGAAGATCTTTGGCCGCCACCGGGCCGAAGTGAAGACGCTGGCGGGGGTTTATGGTGCCGCCTATGACGGCGACGCAGGCTTTGCTGCGATCCAGCACGACGTGCAGGCCTTCGCCATTGAGGAAGGGCGCAGGCCGCGCATGTTGGTGGTCAAAATGGGGCAGGACGGGCATGACCGGGGTGCCAAGGTGATTGCGACGGCCTTTGCCGATATCGGTTTTGATGTCGATGTCGGCCCATTGTTCCAGACCCCTGACGAAGCCGCACAGGATGCCATCGACAATGATGTGCATGTCATTGGCATCTCCAGCCAGGCGGCGGGGCACAAGACGCTGGCACCAAAGCTGGTGGCTGCCCTTGATGCGGCGGGTGCGGGCAATATTCTGGTGATCTGCGGCGGGGTTATCCCGCAGCAGGATTACCAGTTCTTGTATGATCGCGGCGTGAAGGCGATCTTCGGGCCGGGCACCAATATTCCAGACGCGGCGGCGGACATCCTGCGGCTGATCCGGGCAGCCAAAGGTTAAGAGCTGCGTCCCGGGCCTGCAAGCATCAGCACCGTGAAACCCAGGCAGGCAGATATGATGGACCCGGTCAGAACGCCAAGTCGGACCGCGTTCATCTGTGCAAGATCGCTGAAGCTGAGCGAGCCGATGAACAGCGACATCGTAAAGCCGATGCCGGCCAATGCCGCGACGCCTAACACGTGCAGCCAGTTTGCGCCATGCGGCAGGCGGGCGAGGCCGGTTTTAACCAGTATCCAGGTAAAGCCGAATACCCCGGTCAGTTTGCCGACAATCAGACCCAGCGCAATACCCAATGGCAGCGGTGCCGCAAGATCGGGCAGCGTCATGCCGGTCAGTACGACGCCTGCATTGCCAAAGGCAAAAATCGGCACGATCAGGAATTTCACGTAAGACGTCAGCCTATGTTCCAGCGAGTGCAGCGGCGACTTGCCGAACCGGTCCTTCAACGGCACGAAGAACGCGGTGATAACCCCGGCGAGAGTGGCATGAACTCCGGATTTCAAGACCAGCACCCACAGGATCAGCCCCAGTAGCAGCAAGGGTGCGACGCGGTGCGCGCGCATCCGGTGATGCAGCCAAAGACCCGCCAGTGGGATCAGTGCCAGCGCCAGAAAGGTGACGTTCAGCTTGGCCGTGTAGAACACCGCGATGATGATGATGGCCCCCAGATCATCCAGAATGGCCAGCGTCAGCAAGAACACCTTCAAGGATGCTGGCGCACGTTTGCCCAACAGGGCAAGCACGCCAACCGCAAAGGCGATATCGGTCGCGGCGGGAATGGCCCATCCCGGCAGGGTTGCGGGACTGGTCCAGTTCACCGCAACAAAGATCAGCGCCGGCAGCGCCATCCCACCAACAGCCGCAAACCCCGGTAACATTACATCGCGCGGATTGCGTAGCTTTCCCTCAAGCATCTCGCGTTTCAGCTCCAACCCGATAAGAAAGAAGAACAGCGCCATCAGGCCGTCGTTCACCCACAATATCAGCGGTTTGGATATACCTACCCCGTCGATCAGGACCGAAAACGTTTTGTGGAACAGTCCATAATAGACGTCATTCAACGGCGAGTTTGCGATGATCATCGCAAGTGCTGCGGCGATCATAAGCGCAACGCCACCCGCAGCCTCATGCCCGACGAGGCGCTTGAACAGGGTACTCTCGGGCATTCGCATTCCTTTGGCTTTCGCAGCGCCCCCAACATGATCATATTGGGCCGAAGCACAAGCGTCTGGCCCCGCCCGACGCCCGCTATTTGGTGTGATGACGGTGCTACAGGTCGATTTCAGGCGTAGCGGGGGCCAATTCCCACGGCAGCTTGCGGCGAATGATGATATCGCCGTTTTCCAGCATTTCGGGAGCATGGTACTTGTCCAGATCACCGATCATCGCCATCAGATCCTTCAGAGCAGGCTGCATTTCGGTCAAGGCGCGGCCCATATCGTCGATGGCGGGTTCCATCCCGGACATGATCCCCCGGAACAGCAACTTCGCACCTTGCTCCATCAGGCTTAAGCCCTGTTCTACCTCCGGTAACGCGGGTGGGCTTGCGTCCTGCGCAATAGCAGGTGTCGCGCATAGCCAGACCAGAAGGACAAAAGCTGCATGTCTCATGCGCTGAATATGCGCCTTCCCCGGAGTTTGTTCAAATCACAAAACCAGATCAAGGGTGACCGGAAAATGGTCTGATGCGGTAAGCAGTGCCGCCGCCAGATCAGGGCGTTTCAAGATGGCGGGGTCGTTCAGCGGATGCCAGATGCGCCACTCCGGCGTCAATGCGGCAAGGTCGGGTGACAGCATGATGAAATCGATCAGCGCCTCGAAATAGCGTTTCTGCGGGGCCAGATAGAACCGGGCCGACGTCGGCGTGGCCCCCAGCGGGCGGCTCAGGGCCATCTGGGCATGCGGGTCGAACAGCCGCAGATCAACCGGGCCATCGGTGCCCATGGCGACCTCGACCCCGGATTTGCCGAACAGCTTTTCGTATTCATCAAGTCCCGGCCCGTCGTTGAAATCCCCAAGCACGATCAGGGGCTCGCAGGCCTTCAGATGCGCTTCGATCCGCTGGCGCAGCCAGATGCATTCAACCAGTTGCTTGCGGCGGTTTTCGATCGAGATGCGAACCCTTGCCGCCTCATCCTGCGCGCCATGCGGGGCTTTGGATTTGGCGTGAACCCCGATCAGACGCAGCACCTTGCCCGAGGGTGTGGTTACGGCCAACTCCAGCGGCGGCTTTGAGAAGCGGATGACATCAAGCACGCCGTCACTGTTCAGGTCATAGCGATAGGTGCCGTCGAAACGGGGTGCCTCGGCCTGGCCGCGCTTGTCAACCGGCGCGCCTCTCGGGTCGTGCGCAATGCCGAGTTTTGCGGGGTCAAATAGCAGGGCGATCTCTTGTTCGGTATCGCTGGGATAGCCGATGATGGCCTTGCGTGCGCGCAGATCGAAATGCGCGGCAAAGCGTTCAAGGGCGATGACAGTGGATCTTTTCCCCTGCGTATCAGGGGCTTCGATGATCATTATCGCATCGGCATCAAGGGCTGCGAACACCGTACCGAGGGCTGCGATCTGATCGGCGCGGGTCACCTGATACCGCTCTGACGGGGCGTCGTCGCGCAAAAGTCTGCCCCGAGCGTCAAACAGCGCATTGAACCATTCGACGTTGTAGGTGGCTATGCGCAAGGTGTCTGCCATGGTGTTCAGGCGGCCTCGCGCGCGGAAATTTCTTCCCACGCTGCATTGATCGCGATCAGCCGTTGTTCTGCCAGTCTGACTGCTTCTGGTGGCACGCCTCGCGCAATCATTGCATCAGGATGGGTGTCGCGGACCGCCTGTTTCCATGCAGCGCGCACCGTCTCCATCGGGGCGTTCTCCTCCACGCCCAGCACATCATAGGGGTCTGGATCTGCATCTTCCACAAATCGCGCGCGAAGCGACCGGTAACATCCGTCGCTCAACCCGAAGATCGATGCGACCTGCATCAGGAACACATCTTCGCCATCATGAAAGTGCGCGTCGGCCACCGAGATGTGGAAAAGCCCTTCCATCAGATCGATCAGAACTTTCTGATCATCGGTGCGGAACATGGCGCGAATTTTGTGCGCATAGATGTCAAATCCAGCCACATCCTGCCGGGCCAGATTGAAGACGCGGGCGGCGTTCGCCTCTTCGCCGTCCGGAATGGCGAAAACCTGACGAAAGGCTGCCACTTCGTCGCGGGTCACTTCGCCGTCCGCTTTTGCCATTTTGGCGCCAAGTGCTATAACGGCGATGGTGAAGCCAACCGATCGTTCGGGTTCGGTTCGTAAACGGTCGAATACAGCAGACAACCCCTCGCCGGCGGCAAGAGCGGACAGCGCGTCGGCGATGCGGGTCCAGATCGACATGGATGCACCATATAGGGACATTAGCGCAGTGTCAGGTCCGGAAATGCTGCGCCTGCACATTGTTTTCAGCCCGACCTGTCAGCCGAGCACACGCGGACCGTGCGGGGTGGAGAAGCTGGCGCGCATAGCCTTTCTGGGGCCGGTTGCGATGACAACCCGCGCGTCGTCAAATCGCCCCTTCAGGTAACGCGTAAGGGCTGCACCGTCAGGGTGGGTGATTTCGAAACGGTCCAGCCGAACACCCACATCAGGCAGCAGGGCTGTCGGATGCAACGTCCCCTGCCAGGAAATCAGCGCGGGAAAACAGCCGTCATACGGCAGTCGGCCATCCTCGGGCACACCCATCCGCCAGCGCAGATCGCCGCGCGCCAGATTGACGGGCAGGCCTGTGCCGGGTGGGCATTGGGCCAACTCAGTTTCCAGATCATCGCAGGCGGCTACCCAGTTGGTAAGCCGCGGGGGGCCTGCGAAATGATCCAGATCGAACCAGCGCGGCCAGGCGGGGGCGGGGGCATCGGGATCGACCGCGATCACCTCGAGGTAGATGTCGCCCAAGGCCAGCAGGCGGTTGTGGGTAGACATATGGCTGTGCTTGCCGCCGCCCGCCAGCGCCACACCAAGGGCCGCTTCAACGCCGGCAACGCCGGCATCCAGCGTTTCGGCGGAGACTGCCAGATGATCAAACTGCAGCATCTGCACCTTGCGTCGTGGTGGCGGACTGCGCCTTCAACGCCAATGCCAGCGAGGCAAAGCGCGCTTTTGCCACTTCGCCGAACAGGCCCTCGCCAGGCGGGGTCAGAGCCAGTTCCAGCAGGCGTTTCTTCGGCTGCCAGCGCAGTTCGCCTGCAATCGCTGGGTCGGCGATGGAAAACATCGCACCAAACCGCATGGCTTTGCCCAAAACCTCGGCCTCTTGCATTTCCTCGTCGCTCAGCAACCGGAACAATGGCTCGAACCGCGATCCGGAATGCGAGTTCTTGTAGCGGTGCAACAGAGCCAGCCCCAGAAACACCCGGCCGGGGTGATCAAGGCCGCCCAGATTGGCGCGTGTCGCATTGTCAAAACAGGCCTCTGCCCGATAGTCGGGATGCGCGCGCCATGTGGTGTCGTGCAAGAGACACGCCGCCTTCACAAGGCGAAGCCGATCAGCCGGAGCATCCTTGAACAGTGGCAAAAGAAATTCGAATAGCTTCTTGCCAAAGCCGGGCACGCGGGCCGAGGTCATTTCTGACATCCGCGCCGCCTCGATCAACGGGTCGCGGGCCCGCAGGCGTTCGGGCATCTGTTCAAAAAGCAGGCCCTCGCGGATGCCATAGGCGGAAATGTCGATCTCGGACGGCTTGAAGATGGCGATCAGTTCGCGCAGCACTTCACTGGCTTGTGGCACCAGTTCCATCCGTTCGCCCGAGGTTCCGGTGCGGGCGCGCAGCATGGTCAGATCATTCGCGGCAATCCAGTCGAGGGTATCAAGCAACCCCTTCGGCGTCATGCGATATTCGTGCAGAACGGTCAGCGGGTAGTTGCGCCGTTCCATATCCAGCCGTGCAATCACGCGCCATGAACCACCAACCAGATAGATACGCTCGCCCGTTGATTTGAAATTGCCTTGCACCTCTTTCAGGATGCGATCGATATGCGCGCGGCGTTTGGCGGCGTCCCCTTCGACTTGCAGCAGGCGGAACGGACCAAGCTGCGTCGACGCGCGCTTGCCAACCTTGCCGTCGCCAATGCGTGCCAACTCCATCGAGTTGCCACCAATATCGCAGACGATCCCCTGCGCATCGGGCCAGCCCAGAAGCACACCCTGTGCAGACAGGCGCGCCTCTTCGTCGCCGTTGATCACCCACAGCTTCAGACCGGTTTCCCGCAGAACCTCGGCCTGAAAATCGGGTCCGTCGGTGGCCTCACGGGCGGCGGCTGTCGCAACAACGGTCATGGGGGAAATACCCATGCCGTCGGCCAGAAGCGCGAAGCGCTTCAGCGCGGACAGGGCGCGGACACGGCCCTCGGGGTTCAGACGTCCCGTTTCGGCCAGACCCTTGCCAAGGCCGCACATGATTTTTTCGTTGTAAAAATAGGCGGGCGACCGGGCCGCACCGTCGAACACCACCATGCGAACCGAATTCGATCCGACATCGACAACCCCGACCCGGCTGAGCGCGCGGGCTGACGGGTCGTCGAAAAGTGGCTTGCCAAACGGCCCGGCGTCGTCTTCGCGCGCCGCATTGCTGGCCGCTGGTCCGTCTTTGGCAGCCATCGGTCACCCCCTGTCGTGATGCGGCGCAATCCTTGCCGCTTTAACGCGCCCCGGTCAATGCCTGTGCAACCCGCAAAGCGGTCAGGTGAGCCCGATAGCAGAGGTCGAGCCCATCGGGTGCGCAAGGCGGGGCACGTCCTTGGCCCCGGCAGTGCCGCGCCCTGACAAGGACGGGTTTTCCATGAAGAAGCGATGGCAACTGAACAGATTGCCATCAGCAGAGCTTAGCTGGCGTTCAAACCTGCCATCGGGTTGCAAAACCCAGCTTTGCGCCTCGTCCGCCAGATTGGCGGCCATGATCTGGCCCATGATCTGGTTTTTCACGGTCGGATTGCGCGCCTCGACCAGCGTTTCAACACGGCGGCTTAGGTTGCGGCCCATCCAGTCGGCGGACGAGAAATAGACCCGCGCCTGATCCGACGGCAGGCCGTGACCATTGCCGAAACAGACGATACGGCTGTGTTCAAGGAACCTGCCGACGATGGATTTGACGCGGATATTCTCGCTGAGACCCACCACGCCGGGACGCACGCCGCAGATGCCGCGGATCACAAGGCTGATTTTCACGCCCGCGTTGCTGGCGGCGTACAGGGCATCGATAACCTCGGGCTCAATCAGCGAATTCATCTTGGCCCAGATCTCTGCTGGCCGACCGGCACGGGCATGGTCCGCCTCTGCCGCGATCAGGTGAAGAAGGCGGGGCTTCAGCGTAGTCGGTGAAATGGCAAGGTTTTCCAGGCCCTCAGGCTGCACATAGCCCGACAGGTAGTTGAACACTTTGGTAGCATCGCGCCCAAGGGCGGCATCGCAGGTGAAGAACGACAGGTCGGTATAGATGCGCGCCGTGATCGGGTGGTAATTGCCGGTCCCGTAATGCGTGTAGGTCACCAGATTTTCACCCTCGCGGCGCACGACGGTGCTGATCTTGGCATGCGTCTTGTAATGGATGAAGCCGTACACCACATGGGCGCCGGCCCGTTCCAGACGCCGGGACTGGCGGATATTGGCAGCCTCGTCAAAGCGGGCCTTCAATTCAACCAGCGCGGTCACCGATTTACCGGCCTCGGCGGCTTCACAAAGGGCGCTGACAATCGGGCTGTCATGGCTGGTGCGATAAAGTGTTTGCTTGATAGCCAGAACGTTCGGATCACGAGCCGCCTGTTCCAGAAACCGAATGACCATGTCGAAGGTTTCGTAGGGGTGGTGCAGCAGCATGTCCTTCTGCCGGATCGCCGCGAACATATCGCCATCGTGATCCTCGACCCGTTCAGGCACGCGCGGCGTGAAGACCGGCCACAAAAGATCGGGGCGCGACGACAGCACTAGCTCTTTCAGATCCGCGATGCCCAGAAGGCCGCGCACTTCGACGACCTCTGCCTCGGTCACGCCCAGTTCTTCCATAATGAGGGCACGCATGTCCGGGGGGGCGCCGGCACTCATCTTCAGGCGGATTACTTCGCCGCGACGGCGACGCTTCAGGGCGGTTTCAAACTCGCGCACCAGATCCTCGGCCTCGTCCTCGACCTCCAGATCTGAATCGCGCAGCACGCGGAACGTGCAATGACCCCGGTCGGTATAGCCCGGAAACAGCATATCAAGATGCAAAAGCAGCAGCTCTTCCAACGGCAGAAAGCGGTTTTCGCCGGGCTTGCCGGGCAAGGGCACGAAACGGGCGATCTGCTGCGGGATCGGCAGCAGGGCCTGCAATTCGCGGTTGTCGGTCACCCGTTCCAGTTGCAACGCCAAACTGAAGCCGGTGTTCGGAATGAATGGAAAGGGATGTGCCGGATCAATCGCCAGCGGCGACAACACCGGGAACACTTTGTTCAGGAAATGGTCTTCCAGAAACTTCAGATCGCGCACGGTCAGCTTCGAGCGGGTCAGAAGGCAGATATCAGTGACTTCCATTTCCTTTTTCAGTTTGTTGTAAACGGTTTGCTGGGATTGCAGCAATCGGCGCGCGTCTTCATGGATAAGCAACAGCTGCTCTCGCGGGCTGCGACCGTCTTCGGAATGGGACGCATTGCCGCTGCGTTCAAGGGCCCGCAGGCCGGCCACGCGCACCGAATAGAACTCATCCAGATTGGTTGCCGATATCGACAGGAAGCGAAGGCGTTCCAGCAGCGGCACTGCGGGGTTCGATGCCTCGTCAAGCACACGCCAGTTGAAGGCAAGCCAGCTAAGCTCGCGGTTGAAAAACCGCTTGGCACCTGTGGTTTCATCAGGCCCAAGAGTGACGGGCGTCGGGAACGGGGATTTGAGGAAATCTGCCTGGGTCATAACCGCCGCTTATCAGGACGAAGTGTGAAGGAGGTGTGACAGTGTGTCATTCCGGTGCCAGGCTTTCCAACAATTCCGCTGCAAGGGCGCGGGTGATCGGACGGCGTTGCGACAGCGCGCGTTCGTCAAGGCCGGCAACCATGGCTCGCGCGGTGGCAATGGACCTGTCCATCCGCTTGATCAGATAGGGGATCAGGTTGGCCGGAACCGCCAGTTGACGATCGGCGAACAGCTTGGCCAGGACAGCCGTCAGCAGCGCGTCATCGGGGGGGGGCAGCCGGGTCAGGGCGGCAGACTGCATCCGGCTGGCAAGATCGGGCAGCGTCAGGCCCCAATCGCGGGGCGGCGATGTGGCCGTTATCAGCAGCGTGCCAGATGGGGCCAGCAGGTTGTGCAGATGAAACAGCGCCGCTTCGGCCCGAGCGTTGCCGGAAATCGTTTCAGCATCTTCGACGACTATGGCATTTGGGGGTTCGAGCGTGGTCAGATCGACATCGGCAAGATCTTTGGCGGCGATGATGGCAGCACCCGCATCGGCGGCGAATATCTGCGCGAGGTGGCTTTTGCCGGCCCCCTTCGGTCCTGCCAGAATCATTTTCCTGTTGGGCCAGTTGCGCCAGGCGTCGATTGCCGCAAGTGCCAGACCGTTGGCTGGCGATATGAAGAAATCGGTCCGGGTCAGGCGTTCCTCGGTCGATAGTGCAAAGGTCAATTGCTGGATCACGGCTGATCCTCTTCCCCTTCGGCATACTTGCGGCCAACACTTCCCTGGTACAGCAGGCTGACCTGATACTGCGAAATGGCAAAGCGTGTCAGCACACCGATTGAGGCCGCAACCGGCACTGCAACCAGCATGCCGGCAAAGCCGAAGATCGACCCAAAGCTGGACAGTGCGAACAGCAACCACACTGGATGCAGGCCAACCGATTTGCCAACCAGCTTGGGCGTGAGGATATTGCCTTCAACAAACTGGCCGGCAGCAAAGATGGCCCCGATCAACCCGATTGACAGCCAATCACCCCAGAACTGGAACAGCGCAAGTCCAAGCGCAAGTGTGCCACCAACCAGCGATCCGACATAAGGAATGAAGGTGATCGCCCCGGCGATTGCCCCGACAATCAGCCCGAATTGCAGACCCGCCATCATCAGGGCGACCGAATAAAAGGTGCCAAGGATAAGGCAGACACTGACCTGCCCGCGAACGAACCCCGCCAGCACCCGATCTATGTCCAGCGCCAGATGGCGTATTGTTGCGGCATGATCACGCGGCAAAAGTGCATCGATCCGGGCCACCATATTGTCCCAGTCCAGCAACAGATAGAACGCCACGACCGGCACGACGACGATGAACACGACCGCCGAAATCACGCTGAGCGCCGAATTCAACAGCCCGCTTGCCAGATCAGCGCCCTTGGACTGGATCGTCGCACCAAGCTGCGCCAGCGTTTGACGGATGGTGCTGGTTTCATCCGACAGTTGGGGAAACCGCTCGATCAGGAAAGCCTGCAGGCGCTGTGAAATATCGGGGGCCGCGTTCACCAGTGCCGTCAACTGGGCGATCAATGTCGGGATCACCGACAAGACCAGCAGCACCACCAGCAAAAGTGCGGCGACAGAGATGATTGATGTCGCAACAACCCGGCTGAGGCCCAGCCGTTGCAGCCGGTCGGCTATGGGGTCAAGGAAATACGCAATCGCGCCGCCCACAAGAAATGGTAGCAGCACATCACCAAAAAACCACAACATCAGCAGAAAAACCGCTGTGGCGATGCCCCAGTATCGGGCCTGTTCCTTGATCGGTAATACCATGGTTCATCCCTGCATTCCCGACCATATTGCCGTTGGGGCACAGTCTTGCAAGGGGAATGGCCCTGCCGGAGAAATGGATATTCCCCGGCAGGACAAAACTTTAGTGGCAGGCGGGGCGCTTGCCCGGCAGCAGAACCTTGTCGATAACATGGATGACACCGTTGTCGGCAACTATGTCGGCGATGATCACGGTCGCCACGTCGCCGCTGCCATCGCTGATCTTCACGCCGTCAGCCCCTTTGGAAATGCACAGGCGCTGCGAGGTCAATAGCGGCTTGAAATAGTTCGATCCGTTCGGAATGGCAGCCGCCGTCAGATTGCGGTCGTCGACATGGTAGAGCAGGATGTCGGTCAATTGTCCCTTGTTTTCGGGCTTTAGCAGCGTGTCGACCGTGCCTGCGGGCAGGGCGGCGAAGGCATCATTCACCGGCGCGAACACCGTGAAAGGGCCGGGGCCAGACAGGGTTTCGGCAAGTCCGGCCGCTGTCACCGCGGCAACAAGCGTGGTGAAGCGTTCATCTGCCGCAGCAATTTCGACGATTGTTTCGGCTTGCGCGATAGTGGTCGATATGGCCAGAGCGGCCAGTGCGTAGGTCAGTTTCATTTTAAAGCGTCCCCGTTGAACGACATGCGTCATATCCATGCCGATGCAAATACGCGGCGGGTTGCGGGGCTGGTTTGGTTTGTGTCATCCGCCTGATGAAAGCGTGATCGGTCGTGATCACAGCGCGAGGTCGACCAGCCTGCTTGCCGACTTGAAGCCGATACCTTAGGAACGCAGGCGAAACCGTTTGCCAAAGGCCGCCCGATGCGTTTGACCCGCTATTTTCTGCCCGTCCTGAAGGAAAACCCCGCTGAAGCACAGATCGTGTCGCACCGCTACATGCTGCGCGCGGGCATGATCAAGCAGCAGGCGGCGGGGATCTATTCATGGTTGCCGCTGGGCCTGCGGGTGCTGAAGCGCATCGAGCAAATCGTGAACGAAGAACAGGTGCGCGCGGGGCATATCCCGCTGCTGATGCCCACCTTGCAGCCCGCCGATCTGTGGCGCGAAAGCGGGCGCTATGATGATTACGGTCAGGAAATGCTGCGCATCACCGACCGCCAGAAGCGCGAATTGCTGTATGGGCCGACGAACGAGGAAATGATCACCGATATTTTCCGCGCCCATGTCACCAGCTACAAAGACCTGCCGCTGACCCTGTATCACATCCAGTGGAAGTTTCGCGACGAGATGCGTCCGCGCTTTGGCGTGATGCGGGGGCGCGAGTTCCTGATGAAGGATGGCTACAACTTTGATGTCGACAAGGCGGCTGCCCTGCACGCCTACAACCGTCACATGGTCAGCTATCTGCGCACCTATGAGCGCATGGGGCTGACCGCCATTCCAATGCGCGCCGACAGCGGACCCATCGGTGGCGACAATACGCATGAGTTTCTGGTGCTGGCCGCAACCGGCGAGTCCGAGGTGTTCTTTGACAGCGCGGTGACCGAGTTGAAGCTGGGCAACCGCGAAGTTGACTATGACGACCGCGACGCGGTGGCCGCCGTGTGCCGCGAATTCACCACGCTTTACGCCCGCACCGATGAAACCCATGATGCGGCGCTGTTTGACGCCATCCCCGAAGACCGCCGCAAAGTGGCGCGCGGTATCGAGGTTGGACAGATTTTCTATTTCGGCACAAAGTATTCCGAGGCAATGGGGGCGACGGTTGTGACCCCGGATGGTTCCCGCGTTCCCGTCGAGATGGGCTCACACGGTATTGGTGTCAGCCGCCTGCTGGGTGCGATCATCGAGGCCAGCCATGACGACAAGGGCATCATCTGGCCTGAAGGGGTGACGCCGTTCCCGGTGGGGATCGTGAACCTGAAGCAGGGCGACGCGGGCACCGATGCCGCCTGTGACGGTCTATATAAGGCGCTGGCCGCCAAGGGGCTGGAGGCGCTTTACGACGACCGCGACGAACGCGCAGGCGCCAAGTTCGCCACCATGGACCTGATCGGCCTGCCTTGGCGCATCACTGTCGGGCCAAGGGGCCTTGCGAACGGCGTGGTCGAACTGACCTCGCGCCGTACCGGTGTCAGCGAAGAGATGCCGGCAGAGGCTGCGGTTGCGCGGGTGGTTGAGATTTACGCCGGGGTGTGATTTTGCAGCACACGCCAGAGGCCGGCTGCCCCCGGACCCGGAAGGATATCTTGGAAGACACGAGTCAGCGTGCTGCGGGTGCAATTGCGGCGCTTGGCTCTGTTTCTGCGGCTATGGGCATATGCACGTGACAATCTCAAGCGGTCTTGGTGGTACGCCCTTGTCGGCATCACTTACGGAACCAATGTACCACGAAGCGCTTTATCTCAAGCCCTGACCCGCATATTTAGAGAATGGAGACTGAAATGGACTATCGTCGTTTAGGTAAATCAGGGCTGAAAGTTTCCGAATTTTCGTTTGGCTCTTGGGTTACGTTTGGCAAGCAGGTTGACGGGGGCGATGCGAAAACCCTTATGTCGGCAGCCTATGATGCGGGTGTCAATTTCTTTGATAATGCCGAAGGCTACGAGGCTGGCAATTCCGAAACCCTGATGGGCGAAGCCTTGGCCAGCCTGAAATGGTCGCGTGACAGCTACATCGTGTCGTCCAAGGTATTCTGGGGCGGCACCAAACCCACCCAGCGCGGCCTTTCGGCGAAACATGTGACAGAGGCCTGTCATGCCGCCCTGCGCCGTTTGCAGGTTGACCATCTTGATCTGTATTTCTGCCACCGGCCCGATATTGAAACCCCCATCGAGGAAACTGTGCGGGCTATGCACAATCTGATCGCACAGGGCAAAGTTCTGTATTGGGGCACATCAGAGTGGTCTGGCCAGCAGATAACCGAAGCGCATTTAGTGGCGCGGGCGCATGGCCTGACGCCACCCACCATGGAACAGCCGCAATATAACCTGTTTGAGCGGCAAAAAGTTGAGGCGGACTATTTGCCGATCTACGAAACATTCGGTTTGGGCACGACGATTTGGTCACCGCTTGCCTCAGGTCTGCTGACGGGCAAATATAACGATGGCATTCCGCCCGACAGCCGCGTGAACCTGCCCGGCTACGAATGGCTGCGGGATCAAATGCAATCCGAAGCGGGCAAAGCGCGGCTGGTCAAAGTGAAAGCATTGGCAAAACTGGCTGCAGATAACGGCTTGCCCGTGCACCACTTGGCGCTTTTGTGGTGTTTGCAAAACCCGCGCGTATCAACCGTCATACTTGGCGCATCGCGCAAGGCGCAGTTGCAAGACAATCTTTCAGCTTTGGACGCAAAATCCAAGATGACGCCGGATGTTCTGGCCGCCGTTGAGGCAATTGTACAAACCAAGCCCGATCTGCCGCAGCGCTATTGACGTGGTTCTTGGCATGAACAGGCAAGCGATACTGTCTGCGCGGCATCGCTTGCCCGAACGTTAACGTGCGTTGTCGCCAACTTGTGGGCTGGCGCTTGACCATTGGGATGCCAATCGCCACGGTGCCGCCAACAAAATCGGAGACGTGATGACCCAGCGCACCCCCCCCTTTGCCCGCTTTGAATGGATGATCGCCTGGCGCTACTTGCGGGCCAGGCGGGCAGAAGGCGGCGTGTCGGTGATGACCTGGATTAGCCTGATCGGCATCACCCTTGCCGTGTTCGCGCTGATTGCCACGCTGGCGGTGCGCGCTGGCTTCCGGGCGGAATTTGTCGATACGATTCTGGGCGCGAATGCCCATGTCACCGTTTATTCCTCGGCCCGGCAGGGGGAGGATGGCGTGACCATTTCGGGTTTTGTCCAAGGCGACGGAATTGAGACATCTTTGGCAGCGGTGCCCGGTGTCACCCGTGCGGCCCCGTTGGTGAAGGGGCAGGTCATGGCGGCGGCGCAGGGCCGCAATCTGGGGGCAGAGGTGTTCGGCATAGCGACTGCCGATCTCAAAACGATCCCCCGCGTCGGTATCGGGGCAGAGGCCATCGGCGATATCGACCGGTTTGATCAGGGCATCGCCATCGGTTCGGGCATCGCGAGGGAACTGGGCCTTGGGGTCGGTGACCGGCTGCGCCTGATCTCGCCCAATGGGGCCAAGACCGCGTTCGGCACCAGCCCAAGGGTGAATGCCTATGAGGTGGTCTATATCTTCACCGCCGGGCGCTATGACATTGATCGTACGCGGATTTACATGCCGTTGGTTGAGGCGCAGAGCTTTTTCAACCGCGAAGGCTTTGTCGATGAATTTGAAGTGATGGTTCAAAATCCCGACGCCGTCGATGATCTGACCGGTGACGTGCAGATAGCGGGCGGGCCGGACGCACTGATCTGGACGTGGCGCGATGCATCGGGGTCTTTCCTGCGCGCATTGACGATCGAGGACAACGTGATGTTCGTCATCCTGTCGATCCTCGTGCTGATCGCGGCGATGAACATCATCTCGGGGCTGATCATGCTGGTGAAAAACAAAGGCCGCGACATCGGCATCTTGCGCACCATGGGGCTGACCGAAGGATCGATCCTGCGGGTGTTTTTCATCTGCGGCGCCTCGACCGGTTTGATTGGCACAGCACTTGGCGTCGCACTGGGGTGCCTGTTCGCGGTTTATATCGACACGATCTTTTCGGCGGTGAACTACGTGTCCGGTGGTGGCGTCTGGGACCCGTCCATTCGCGGCATCTACGCGCTGCCGGCCAAGCTGCAATGGGGCGATGTGATGTCGGCCGTTTCATTGTCGCTGTTCTTGTCATTTGTCGTGACCCTGTTTCCGGCACGGCGGGCGGCGCGGATGAACCCGGTCGAGGCGCTACGCTATGAGTGAGGCGATGCTGGAACTGGTTGGGATCGAGAAAGCCTACAATCGCGGCAAACCTGCCGAAGTGCTGGTTTTGCTGGGGGCATCGGTTTCAGTGGCGCGGGGCGAGGTGGTGGCTTTGGTGGCACCTTCGGGGGCCGGAAAATCGACCCTGCTTCACATCGCAGGCCTGCTCGATACGGCGGATGCGGGGCTTGTCAGGTTGAACGGGCAGGATATGGCTGGTCTTTCCGACCGCGCCAGAACTGAGATCAGGCGAGCGGAAGTGGGCTTTGTCTATCAGTTCCACCATCTTCTGCCAGAGTTTTCGGCACTGGAAAACATCGTGCTGCCGCAGCTTGCGAACGGGGTTTCCGAAACGGCGGCACGGGCGCGGGCGATGGATCTGCTGGGCCGGGTTGGGATCGGCGCCCGCGCGGATCACCGGCCCGCTGCCCTGTCGGGGGGGGAGCAGCAACGCGTCGCCTTTTGCCGCTCCTTGGCCAATAAGCCGCAGCTATTGCTGGCGGATGAGCCGACCGGAAACCTTGATCCGGCCACCTCGGATCAGGTGTTCGGGGTTCTGATGGACCTTGTTCGGGAAACCGGGCTGTCCGCCCTGATCGCCACGCATAATCTGGAACTGGCGGGCAGGATGGACCGGGTTGTGCGGCTTTCGGCGGGGCGGGTCGTCTGAGCCTTGCATTGCGGGGCAGGGCGTGATTTTCGTAAAGCAACGACGGAGGCTACCATGCACCCTGTTTCACGACCATTGCTGCTGATTGCATCACTCTCTCTTTCGGCATGCGTCCCGGGATCGAAAGACAGCGCGGGTGCAACCGGTGCGCAGGATTATGCCGCCTATTGTTCCGCCTGCCACGGGGCTTCGGGGGCAGGGGATGGCGAGTTGGCGGCAGAACTTGCGACAAAGCCCGCCGATATCACCTCCCTTTCGGCGAAGAACGGCGGCGCGTTTCCTACGACCCGTGTGATGGCGCAGATCTGGGGCTACGCGGGCAAGAAGGGGCAGGATGTGATGCCCGATTTCGGGTCGTTGCTGGACGGCGAACTGGTGCCCTATGATGGCGGCGACGGGATCGAGACGCCAACGCCGATCCGGCTGGTGCAGATCGCGGAATATCTGGAAACCTTGCAGAAATAGCCTGCCGCCGTGCAGGTTCAGTCTGCGGCCACCTGCATCGGCATCTCGCCTGCAATTTCCAATATCAGCTTGCGACGCACGGCTTCGGTGAAGCCTTCGCGGGTTTCGGCGGGCACGACGAAAGCGCCGGGGCCGCCGATGATTTGGTCGGTGTAGACATCTGCAAGCTGGCTATCAGTCGCGTTTTTCAGGATCGGCAGGCCGTTGATGGTGATGTTGGCGGCCAGCACTTGGGCGCGGCCTTCGGCGATGCTGGCGCCGCTGAAATTGCCGATGCTGTCGCCGGAAAAGTCGATAACGCGGCGCAGGCCGGTGATTGAGTTGGCCTCGATCAGGCGCTTGCCTTCGATCAGGGCGTCGCCAATGGCGTTGCGACCGTAAGCAAGGCGCGGCGGGTCCAGCAGGTTTTCGGCGAAGGTCAGGGCTGCGGCATCGCTGTCGATGATCGTCCAGCCGACCACGGTAACTTGGTTGGCGGCCCATTCGACGTAGGTCACGGCGATGGATCCGGTCATGTTGCTTTTGATGGCGTTCAGCACGGCGGGGTCGGTGATGGCGGCGGCGTAGCCTTGGCGTTGGAAATCGATCTCGTCTTGGGTGATGGAGCCAGAGGCATCGGCGAGCAGGACAAGTTCAAGATCCACCTCCTGCGCGTGAAGGGGGGCGGTTATGAAGAGGAGGGGCAGGGCGTAGCGCATGAGGGGATGGTAGCGGAGTGCGGGCGGGGAGGTAGCATCACGATTTGGTTATTGGGGCACCAGAACATCGTGTGGTTACCCGTTCCCTTGCCGGATTTGATTTTAATCAAGTCGGGGCACTGCCCCGACGGCCGCGCCTGCCTGCCCCCGGCAGGCGCGTTTCACGCACCCGCCAGACAGACGCGGCCTGATTTGGCCCGGCGTTTGGGAGTGCTGATGTGCCCCTTGCTCTACGGCGTTTCGCCTTCAGGCAACGGACCGAGAAACTCTCCCCTGGGGAGTTTCTCGGTCCGTGAGGGTGGTGCAATGAATGCACACCCTACGGGAGCGATTCAAGACCATCGAGGCCCGGCCTGCGCCCGAGCGTCAGGGGCACAGACCCGACCTACGGGGCGGTGTAGGGCGCGCAATTATTGCGCACCGAATTGCGTCGTATAGCGAGTTGTGGTTAAGCATGCGATACTAGTCGCTGCGGTAAAGGCAATTTCTCATTTTTGCTCCACGACATCCACTACGGGAGCAGCTTCCGCTGGTTCGACAACAATCACGGGCTCCGCTATCTCATTGAGATGGGGGCAAAAAATATCTTCGCCTTGAGGAAGTATCATTTGAAAAGTTGTGAAATTAGGCAGATTCTCTATATCAGAAAATACAGGCCTGATGCTTATTGAACCGATGTACCCTTCTGTCATTTCAATAAAATTTTCTGCATTATCATAACCGTCTTCGCAAGAAATGAAAGTACGACTATTTGTTGTTGAAAGGCTAAAAGTTCCGTTTCGGGCGACAAGCACACCTTCAATCGTTTGATTTATAGTAGTCGAACTATATAATTCTGACATATATTTTTTCCGAGTGGACTGAGAAATAGTTCCATCACTTCTCGTTGAAAGAAAGTCTACAATCGGTCCATCCATTTTATACTCTATGCCAATTATTCTACCCGGTGCGCCGGATGTTTTTCCTATTATTGGAACAGAAAATAAAAATCCGTAAGTGCCGGGGCTTTGATACCAGTTTGAGGCGATATCATAGGTTGCGATAAGTTCACCCTTTTGTGACTCTATTAGAGGTTTAAGATACTGAACTGCGATTGGTCTGGAAATCCCAGAAATCTGCTCCACGAGTCGTTCGGCCCGCTCTACACTTTCACGTGCCCGAGACGAGTTATCATAAACCGAATAAGTACTAACTGCCGTCCCCACAGAAAAAATGACGGTAACGAGTGCCATGAAGAACTTTTCACGACCGTCCGATTTGTTTACGAGCTCTCGGATATGATTCAAATCTTTCTGTAGGTTACCAGTACCTCCCAAGCCTTCGTTCGACTCTGTTCCAGATACAGATGTTTTCCCAAGCTTTATGTCACTCATACATCTAACTCCTCCACAAACCGCGCGTTTTCCTGAATATATTGATAGCGCAGTTCCGGTTTCTTGCCCATCAGGCGCTCGACCAGATCGCCGGTCTCGCCCGGCGCTTCTTCGTCAATGCTCACCCGGATCAGTTTCCGCGTCAGGGGGTTCATTGTGGTGTCTTTCAGGTCTTTTGCGTCCATCTCGCCCAGACCTTTGAACCGCTGAACGTCGATTTTACCTTTGCCGCCCAGACCCTTGGCGAGCCATAGCTCTTTTTCGGCGTCATCCGCCACATACAGGCGTTCGGCGCCTTGGGTCAGGCGATAGAGCGGCGGGCAGGCCAGAAAAAGGTGGCCCTTGTCGATCAGCGGGCGCATTTGGGTGAAGAAAAACGTCATCAGCAGGCTGGCGATATGCGCGCCGTCAACGTCGGCGTCGGTCATGATGATGATCTTTTCATAGCGCAGATCATCGACTTTGAAGCGAGTACCCATTTGGACGCCAAGCGCCTCGCATATATCGCGAATCTCGGAATTGTCGTTGAGTTTGGCAGAGGCAGCGCCAAGGACGTTGAGAATCTTGCCTTTTAACGGCAGTAGGGCCTGGGTTTCACGGGACCGCGCCCCTTTGGCGGACCCGCCGGCGCTATCGCCCTCGACGATGAACAATTCAGTGCCTTCGCGGGTTTTAGACGAACAATCGGTGAGTTTACCGGGCAGGCGCAGTTTTTTGGTGGCGGTTTTGCGTTGGGTTTCTTTTTCCTGTTTGCGTTTCAGGCGTTCTTCGGCGCGCAGGACAAGAAAATCCATAATCGCACCGGCGGATTTGGTATCATTGGCCAGCCAATTATCAAAATGGTCACGCACGGCGTTTTCGACGTATCTGGTGGCTTCCTCGGTTGCCAAACGGTCTTTGGTTTGGCCGACGAATTGTGGCTCACGAATGAACACCGATATTAGCGCGCAGCCGCCGGTCAGCATATCATCGCGGGTGATCAATTCGGCTTTGCGGTTTTTGGTCAGCTCGCCGTAGGCGCGGAGGCCTTTCAGGATGGCGGACCAGAAGCCGAATTCATGCGTGCCGCCTTCGGGGGTGGGGACGGTGTTGCAATAGGATTGCAGAAAGCCGTCGCGCACCGGGGACCAGTTGATGGCCCATTCGACGGAGCCGGGGACCTGAAATTTTTCCTGAAAGCTGACTTTGCCTGCAAAGGGGCGGTCGGCGTAGGTGGTGGTTTGTTCCAGCGTGTCGGACAGGTAATCGGCGAGGCCGCCGGGGAAGTGGAAGGTGGCCTCCATCGGAGTGTCGCCGTCGGGGATGGCCGATTTCCAGCGTATTTCGACGCCGGAAAACAAATAGGCCTTGGAACGGACCATGCGCAGCAGGCGGGATGGGCGGAAATGGTGCGAGCCGAAAATCTCCGGGTCGGGGTGGAAGGTGAAGGCGGTGCCGCGGCGGTTGGGGGCGGCGCCGATTTTGGCGATGGGGCCCATGGGTTTGCCGCGCGAGAAGGTTTGGGCGTAAAGTTCCTTGTTGCGGGCGACCTCGACGTAAAGGTGGTCGGACAGGGCGTTGACGACCGAGGAGCCTACGCCGTGCAGGCCGCCGGATGTCTCGTAGGATTTGCCGTTGAATTTGCCGCCCGAGTGGAGGGTGCAGAGGATGACTTCGAGGGCGGATTTGTCGGGGAATTTGGGGTGCGGATCGACCGGGATGCCACGGCCATTGTCACGTACCGTCAGGGAGCCGTCGGCGTGCAGTTCCACTTCGATCCGGTTGGCGTGGCCTGCGACGGCTTCGTCCATCGAGTTGTCGATAATCTCGGCGGCGAGGTGGTGATAGGCGCGTTCATCAATGCCGCCGATATACATGCCGGGGCGCAGGCGGACAGCCTCCAAGGGTTCCAGCACCTCGATTGACGAGGCGTCGTAGGTATCGTGGGTGCTGGAAAGAAGGTCGTTGGCCATGCGGAGGCTTTCCTGTGTAAGGTCACGCCATAGTGCAGTCATGCGAGGGGACGCGCAAGATGTAGGGGGAAGATGAGTATTTTAGCGAAGAAAAAGTGGAGGTGGTCAGGCGGGTTCGGACATGCGTCGGGCCCACATGGATTGGAAGGCGGGGCGCGCCTGACAGGCCTCCAACCACGATTTGACGGCCGGGAATTCCGCCAGCAGCGTGGGGTGGCCCTGTGCGTAGCGCAGGCATTCGGCGGTGTTGATGTCGGCGACGGAAAAGCGGTCTGCCACCAGATAGGGGTTAGCAGCAAGGTGCAGGTTCAGACGGGCAAGCGGGCGGCGCAGTTTTTCGGCATTGATGGCAATGGCGCCCTGACCTTCGGGCGTTTTGTCGCCACCGTCGGCTTGAGTGTACAGGATTTCAAGAGCCGGGGTTTCAACCGAAGTTGCCGCAAACAGCGTCCATTGGTTGATCCGGGCACTTTCGGCATCCGACGCAGGGCCAAGCGCCGCGCCATATCGGCGCGCCAGATAAAGCGTGATGGCAAGGCTTTCGGTCAGCACCAGATCGCCGTCCGTCATGGCCGGAATCTGTGCTTGCGGGTTGATCTTCAGATAGGATGGCGAGGCGGTGTGCAGCGGCGTGTCGGTTTTCTGCGGGTCGGCCAAGCGGTAGGACTGGATCACCGGAACGTGGGTGAAGGGAGTGCCGGTTTCACCAAGCAGCCACAAAGGCCGTGACGCGCGGGACCGGTAGACGCCGTAAAGGGTGATCATGGCTGGGCTCCTGCGTGAGTTCTTGGGCACAGTAATACGGCGAGGCCCCAAGGAACAGGGGCGACGCGCCGGCAGAAGTTTGCCCGCGCGCTGCAATCAGCGCAGACGGCTCTGGTACGCCAGTTGCGCCGCGCGCTATGCTTGTGTCGATACAGGGCGAAGGGGTATAGCAAGATATGATCTGTCGATGGATCGGAGTCATTCTGGGCCTCGGGTTGGCGTCCCCGGCGCTGGCGCATCCGCATGTGTTTGTCGACACTGTGCTTGAGGTGATCTTTGATGATCAGGGCCGGGCCACCGCTTTGCGGGTCAGTTGGACCTATGACGAATATTATTCGCTGGTGATCACCGAGGAACGCGGGCTGGACCCCGACTACGATGGGACGGCCACGGTAGAAGAAGCAAAGGCGCTGGCCGGGTTTGACATGGCTTGGGATGCCGGTTTTGCGGGCGATACCTATGTGCTGATGGACGGGGTCGATCTGCCCCTGTCGCGGCCAAGCGATTGGACGGCGCAGTATGAGGGGGGCAAGATCACCTCGACGCATCTGCGCAAGCTTGCAGCCCCGATCAAGGTCTTGGCGGCCGATCTGATCGTGCAATCCTATGATCCGGGCTATTATACCGCCTATGCCATTGTCGGCACGCCGACCATGACCGGAGCACCCGCTGGATGCACCATCGACGTTTTCGCCGCCGATCCGGACGCGGCGGATGCGATTCTGCAGGCGGCGATTGATGAACAGGCCGGCTCAACGGATGTCGAAGGCGCGTTTCCCGCCATCGGGGCCGCCTATTCCGACGAGGCGCGGGTGACATGCATCGCGGCATCCTGATCCTTGGGCTGGTGCTTGCGGTAGGTCTGGCTGGCCTTTGGCTGGCGGGCGGATTTGGCACGCTTGAACGGCTGGTCGAGCAGGGGCAACGCCAGATGCAGGGCACGCTGGCGGGGGCTGTGCGGCGCCTTCGGGCGGCTGATCCAGGGGCATTGATGGCCCTGATGGCCGCTTGTTTCAGCTATGGGTTTATCCATGCGGCGGGCCCTGGGCATGGCAAGGTGCTGATCGCGGGCTACGGGGTGGGGCGGCGCGTGCCGCTGATGCGGTTGTCGGCGCTGGCGCTGGTGTCGTCGCTGGCGCAATCAGCGGTGGCAATTGCGTTGGTGTTTGCGGGCATCACCGCATTGGGGTGGACGCGCGAACAGATGGTTGGTGTAAGTGACCGCGTTATGACGCCGATCAGTTACGGCGCTATTCTGTTGCTGGGGTTGTGGCTGGTCTGGCGGGGGGCGGGCAAATTGCTGCGTCAACGCCCGTCTGCGGTTGCACCGGCCGAGGCAGATCATGTGCATGACCCGCACCATGTTCATGATGACCATTGCGGGCATGCGCATGGGCCAAGCCTGCACCAGGTCGAATCCGTCAGCGGGCCGCGTGATGCGCTTGCCCTGATTGCGGGAATTGCGATCCGGCCCTGTACGGGTGCGTTATTCTTGCTGATCCTGACCTGGCAGATGGGCATTTTCGGCTCTGGCATTGCGGGCGTGCTGGCGATGGGCCTTGGCACCGCCTCTGTCACCGTTGCTGTCGCAGGAATGGCGGTTTGGGCACGGGAAGGCGCGCTCGCCAGCCTGCCGGGTGCGCGCATCGCTGCCGTTTTGCCGATGCTGGAACTTGGCGCGGGATTGGTGGTGGCCGTGGTTGCGGGGCAAGTGTTGCTGCGCAGCTTATAGCCTGATCTTGCGGCGACACTGCCCGCAGGATAGAGCATCCCCATGTCCGACATAATGCCCCCCAAAGCCCATGCCAAGGCGATCCTGACGCTTGGTTTGCCGCTTGTGGGCAGCCATCTCGCGCAGATGCTGTTGCATGTCACCGACACGGTGATGATGGGCTGGTACGGGGTCACTGAACTTGCCGCCGTCGTGCTTGCGTCTTCCAGCTTTTTCATCGTCTTCATCGTCGGTGCCGGCTTTGCTCAAGCGGTAATGCCGATGGTCGCATCTGCCATCGGGCGCGGTGACGAGGTTCAGGTGCGACGCGATGCCCGGATGGGGATTTGGCTGTCGATCGCGTACGGGCTCATGACATATCCGCTGTTCTGGTGGTCTGAGCCACTTCTGCTGGCCCTCGCGCAACAGCCGGACGTGGCGGCCCTGTGTCAGGATTTCCTGCGCATCGCCGGGTTTGGCATGATCCCGGCGCTGCTGATCATGGTATTGAAAAGCTATCTGGCAGCGCTGGAGCGCACGCAAGTGGTGCTGTGGGTGACACTTGCCGCCGTCGGCGTGAACATAGCCCTTGGCTGGGCACTGATCTTCGGCAATTGGGGCGCGCCGGAACTGGGGGTGCGCGGGGCTGCCATCGCATCGGTCGTGGTGCAGGGTCTGACCTTCGTGGTGCTGGCGATCTATGCCGGCTGGTTGCCCGAACTGCGGCGCTACCGCCTGTTTCAACGCTTCTGGCGACCCGACTGGCTGGCGCTGGCACAAGTGTTTCGCCTTGGCATGCCGATCGGGCTGACATCGCTGGCGGAGGGCGGCATGTTTCAGGCCGCAGCCCTGATGATGGGGTGGATCGGCACAGTGGAACTGGCAGCCCACGGTATCGCCATGCAAGCCACGTCCCTGACATTCATGGTGCATGTCGGCCTGTCAAATGCCACCACGGTGCGCACAGCACTTGCGGCGGGATCGGGTGATCTGGCGGGTATGCGCACCGGTGCCAAGGTGTCGATTGCGCTGTCGATGGCATTCGCGCTGTTCACGGTTGCGCTGTTCTTGCTGTTTCCGGGTGCGATCATGGCGCTGTTTCTTGACACCGCCAAAGCCGACACCACCCGGATCATCGTGTTCGGATCGGTGCTGCTGGCAGTCGCTGCTTTGTTTCAGTTGGCCGATGCCTTGCAGGTCATGGCGCTCGGCCTGCTGCGCGGCGTCAAGGACACCCGTGTGCCAATGTGGATTGCCGCCCTCAGCTACTGGGCCGTCGGCATCCCGTGCAGCTATCTGCTGGCGTTCAAGGCGGGCTTTGGCGGTGCCGGGCTTTGGCTCGGGCTGGTGATCGGACTGACGGTTGCCAGCGCGTCATTGATGTTCCGCTTCTGGTCCCGGGCAAGACAAAAGCCTGCCTAAGCGGTCTTCTTTCGTAAAAATACTCAGAATCACGATCCTCCCCGGGGACAACAATCCACGAATAAGTCACTCGATGGCTGCGCCTTTGGTCAGACGTTCCGCCTTCTTGCGCACCAGAACAGATCGCAGATCGTGCATCGCCAGCAGTAGCCCGTCGGTCACAAGGTCCAGTTGCGCGTCGGTCGCGCGCGACTGTGCCCAATGTGTGGTCAGGTTCAGATGGTCAACTGCGCGGTGGATATCGTCGATATCGCGGGTGGCCAGTGTCGCCACCCGGGCGGCGAGCCAGTCCTTGATCACGCTCAGGTCCGCCTGCGTCAACACCACATCGCCATGCGGTTTGATGTTGCCGTTCTTTACGTTGACGGTCGCAATTTCTTCCATTTCGATCCGGCGCTGGCGGTTTTCGGTATCGATGCGAAACACCGTCGCGCCATTTTCTCGGATGCGGAAATAAAACTGCGGAAGGTCTGCTGTCATGCGTCCCCCATCATGTCAGCGCCGCGCAGAATTTCTGAATGCGGCTGCACGCCTCGGTCAGGGCGGCGTCTGACGTAGCGTAGCTGACGCGGAAGTTTGGCGAAAGCCCGAAGGCCGCGCCGAAAACCACGGCGACGCCAGTTTCTTCCAGCAACGCGGTGGCGAACACCTCGTCATCGCTGATCAGAGTGCCCGCTTCCGAGGTTTTACCGATGCAGCCGGAAATATCCGGATAGACGTAGAACGCGCCTTCCGGACGGGGGCAGGTGATGCCTTTGGCCTGGTTCAGCATCGATACCACCAGATCGCGGCGGCCCTGGAACAGTTTGCGGTTGGGGGCTAGGAAATCCTGCGGTCCGCTCAAAGCCTCCAGTGCCGCGTATTGCGAAATCGAGCAGGGGTTCGAGGTGCTTTGCGACTGCACCGTGCCCATCGCCTTGATCAGATGCGCAGGACCACCGGCATAGCCGATGCGCCAGCCGGTCATCGCGTAGGATTTCGAGACACCGTTGCAGGTCAGCGTGCGGTCATAAAGCCCGGGCTCGATCTGGGCGGGGGTGGTGAAGACGAAATCGTCGAACACCAGGTGTTCGTACATATCGTCGGTCATCACCCAGACATGCGGATGTCGCATCAGCACGTCGCACAGCGCGCGCAGTTCGGCGGCTGTGTAACCGGCCCCGGTGGGATTGGAGGGTGAATTGAAGATGAACCATTTGGTTTTGGGGGTGATGGCGGCTTCTAGTTGCGCCGGGGTCAGCTTGAAGTGGGTTTCGATGCCAGCGGCGATGGGCACAGGGGTGCCACCAGCCAGCAGCACCATATCGGGATACGAGACCCAGTAGGGTGCCGGGATGATCACTTCGTCGCCGGGGTTCAGGGTGGCCATGAAGGCGTTGTACAGGATCTGTTTGCCGCCAGTGCCGACGCTGATCTGCGACGGCACATAGGTCAGCCCGTTTTCGCGCTGGAATTTCTCGCAGATCGCCTTTTTTAACTCTGGAATACCATCAACTGCGGTGTATTTGGTGCGACCGGCATCAATCGCCCGCTTGCCGGCATCCTTGATGTTTTGCGGTGTGTCGAAATCCGGCTCGCCCGCGCCCAGGCCGATCACGTCACGCCCTGCCGCCTTCAGTTCGGCCGCCTTGGTGGTGACGGCGATGGTGGGCGAAGGTTTGACGCGTGACAGCGTATCGGACAGGAAGGCCATTCGGTTGCTCCGGCAATGCAGGCCCGTTTGCAGTCTCGGGCAGCCTGTCTTAGGGTGCGCCTTCAAGTGGTTCAAGCATTATCGGGGCTAAGCATGACAGAGACGGCAGAGGCGCGGCTGAAACGCATGGGCATGCGGTCCTGGCGGCGTGGGATGAAAGAGATGGATCTGATCCTCGGCCCCTATGCCGACACGCATCTGGCGCAGATGCCGGAGGGGCATCTGGCACTGTACGACCGGCTGCTGGATGAAAACGATCAGGACCTGCTGTCGATGATCCTCGGGCAGGCGACGGCGCCCTTGGGGCTGGAAGGTCTGATCGCTGACATATCCGGTTTTGCGCGGACACGGCTTTCGGTGGAAGGCTCTGCGGGGATTTGAGACTAAGTCTTCTTTAGTTTACCGAATGTTTTCTATTTGTGCCGATTCTGCCCTTGGTCAAACGAGGGCGGAGACAGAAGATGAGCATTCACGACACAATGATCGAAGGGTCGCAAAAGGCGCTTCTAACAAACTATCTTGACAGTCTTGCATTGGTCGAACGGCTGCACCGGCTTTTGCTGGATGTGGTAAAGGACGAATTCGAACGCCTCGGCGTGCTGGAGATCAACTCGGTTCAGGCGCTGTTGTTGTTCAACATCGGCGAGAACGAGGTGACGGCGGGCGAATTGAAATCGCGCGGGTATTATCAGGGCAGTAATGTCAGCTACAACCTGAAAAAGCTGGTCGATCTGGGCTACATGCACCATCAGCGGTCAGATATCGACCGGCGTTCCGTGCGGGTGCGGTTGACGGAAAAAGGCCGCAAGATACGCCTGATGCTGAACGAATTGTTCGCGCGCCATGCCGAAACTCTGGAAAAGCGCGGGCTCATCGGGGCGGCGGCGATGGACGACATCAATGGGTCGTTGAAGCGGATGGAACGGTTCTGGACCGAACAGATCAGGTACATCTACTGATGATACAGGCATTTATTTTCTGGGCTAACGCCAAAGGTGGGCAAAGCCGGCAAAACGCCCCTGCAGTTTGGCAACCCCGCGATGTATCGGGCCGGGGCGAGGGATCGGCCCCAGACTCAATCGCTCGATGGCCACTTCGGGTGGACAGGCACGGTGCGTTACTGGATCAAAATAACGAGGATAGGCGATCAGCACCGCATGGGTAAGGCGGGTCAACGTGACCGGCCCATGCGCCGATGCAAGGGCAGTGCGACGGTTCGGTACTGGGGCCAGATCCATCGTTAGGCCCCAACCCGCGTAAAAGGGCATGCCAAGACAAGTGACGGCCTTGCCGCGCAGCAGGGCCTCGAAACCGAGGGTGGATGTCATCGTCCAGACCTCGTCGCACTGGGCGATGATCGCGGCAGGATCGGTTTGCCGCAAGGTGACGTCGGCGAGGCCTGCAATATCATCGGCGGTGATGGCACCGGGGCGCAAGCCAGCCTCGACATCGGGATGCGGCTTGTAGATCAGGATTGCGTCCGGATTGGCGTCGCGTGTGGCGCGCAGCAAGGCCATATTGGTGCGGATGCCGATGGTTCCCAGCACGATGGACGCGTCATCCTCGACCTGCCCCGGCACCAGAATGCGGCGGCCCTGCGGCAGCATCGCCAGCGTCTGCGTGCCCGCGTTGTATTTGGTGACACCGTCTTTGACCAAAGTATCGATCAGCCGCGCGGCGCGGCGGTGCGCCCATGGCTGCAGGGGCGTGGCGACCAGAGCCTCCAGTCGGCTGGGATGCCCGGGATCGTAGTAGATACCAAGATCATCGGTGACCAGACTGAGTGGTGCGATCAGATTGGCACCCAGCCCCCGCGAACGTAGCACTCCGTCCTCGACGCGCGTGACGCTTGCGGTGGTCGTCAGCATGATCGGCGCTTTGTTAGCCCAGATCAGCAGGTTGCGCCCCAATGTTTCGGCCATGGCCACCGCCCGTTCCGCAGTGCTTGCAAAGCGCAAAGGCTTTTGCCCCCCATAGAACGACTGCAAATGGCGGCGTTTCCACGCGCGCATTCCAAAAGCAACGTGGCCGTCGCGGTCTTCGCGGTAGGCGCGGGTTTCAGCCTCCAATTGATCGATAGCGTCCTCGAAACTGCACAGACGGTCGCGGCAGGGATCGTACCAGGTTGGGGCAAGGATCATCGCTGCGGCGAACAGGCGTTCAGGCGTCAGGCGGCGGGTGCGGTTTGGCAGTGGATTTTCGTCGTGACTGACCCCCCACCCGGCATAGAACGGCGTTCCAAAGACATGCGGCGCGTGCCCTTCGAGAATTGCTTCAAATCCCATCTGGGACGACACGGTATAGACGGCTGTCGCCCCGAGCAAAAGTTGCAGGGGCGACACGGCGGTAGCCAGCAGGCTGACATTGCCCCGCGCGTCTTGCGGCCCGAAATGGCCCTGTCGCAGGTGGTACATGGTTTCGGGGTGAGACTTGATGATCACGCGGGCACCCGGATGGTCAGTCAGGGCGCGTGACAGCATGCCGCGAAATGTGGCCTGATCGGCCCCGCTGGCGCGCAGGGATGCATCACCGCGGGTTTGATCGATCACCAGCACATAGCCGGGTTCGGGTAATGGCAGCTTGGGGTCAAAATGATTGTATTTTGACAAATCGACATGCATCAGCCGCGCAATAGCGTCCGATGAACGTGACAGTAGGTTCGGATCGTCCAATTCATCCGAGTTGAGGATCTGCTCGATCATACTGGGCGATGCGGCGTCATAATGCAAACCGACGGGATCGATCAGCAGGCCCAGCGCCGCATCCCCCATCCGACCGGGCAACACCGACCGCAGAAAAGCATCCTCAATGCGGATCAGAGGATTGCCGGTGCGTCGTGCCATGGCTTCCCCGCGCCAGGCGGTTGGGCCGCGCCCCCAGACGACGATACCATCCGATGGGCCGGGGCTGCCGATGCAGATCTGGTGACCACTTAGCTCCAAGATCCGGCGCAGGCGCTGTTGCGTGAAAAAACCGCCCGAATAGGCAAACAGCCGCCGGGGGATCGGCCCGGCGGCGGTCATTTGGGGTGTAAAATCGACGATCATTTCTGCCTCTAGAGCGGGGCGATGTTTGACGGACGCATCATCCTGCTTTGGCCTTTATAGGGATCGCGCGATCGGTGAGGACAGCCAGCTTCCACCTTTCCTCATCACGCCCTAGGTGCCGCCGGCCACATTGCCGATCTGGTTGGCCACGCCGGCGGTACCGGTGACTGCGGACAGGCTTTTCTGCCACTGAACATATGGCGCTTCGGTGACATACACCGTGTCGCCATCGCGGATCAGGAAATCACGCGCCTCAAACAAGCCGGTCGGCTGGGTCAGATCCAGCACATAGGTCAGGCGCTGATCGCCAACCAGATCCGTGCGGCCGAGCACAGCATTTGCAACCTCTGCCGGTTCATTGCGCAAGACGAACACGCCGGTCGGATCGGCCGATGCGGTCGCAAGGCCGCCAACCGTGGCCAACGCCTCGATCGCCGTCAGGGTCTTGGTTTCGAACTGGATACGGCTTTGTGTTCCAGTTGCCCCCAAAGCGGTGAATGCCCGCGTGTCGCGTTCCACCACGATCTGGTCACTGGATCGCAGCGCGATGTCGAGGCCGGGATTTTCGTAAAGATCCTGCAACCAGACCTTGCCGGTGTGGCCGCCGCGCGTCACCCGTACAAGGGCGATGGCGGGATCAATGGAAATGCCGCCTGCTTTGGACAGCATGGTTGCCAGCGTGCGCGTGGGCAGTTCGATCGGGTAGACGCCGGGCGCGTTGATGGACCCGGCCAGCGAAACCGACGAGCCGTCGCCTGCAAGGCGCTGTACGGTCACCTGCGGATCCGGCGTCTGCGGTTCCAGTTTGCGCGTAATCGCCTGGCGCAGGCCGTCCGGCGTCTGGCCCGCGGCGCGGATCTTGCCGGCATACGGCACAAAGATGAAGCCCTGCCCATCCACTTGCGTTTCACTAAGCGGCGTCACGCGCTGCCCCGGAACGCCCAGAAGCGGGTCATCTTTCACGTTTTCAAATACCGTCAATGCCAGTGTATCGCCCGGTGAAATGGTGTCGGAACCGACCAGACCCGCGTTCCGAAACGCGCTGTCAAAGCCAAAGGATGGTGAAACGGCAGTGATCTGCGAGACCCGTGGATTGACCTCGACCACGAATGAGTCGCCCTGCTTGAGCACAGATCCTGAATAAATCTCGCGTTTGTTGGGGCCTGAACGCGGCAAGCCGCACGACCCAACCGCAACCACAAGCACTGCAAGGGTCAGAGCTTTTGCTCCCCCTGATATTCTCGATCTCAATGCTCGGGCTCCTTAACTTGGCTTGCCTCGGTTTTTTGCAAAGATATCGACGGATCGCGCAAAAGGCGAGCGTTCAGGACGCACCACCCACGACAAGCTGAAACTGTTGCTTTGGTGCCGCGCCTTGCACAAGCAGCGCATCATAGGGATCGGCGGGGTTAAGCATCATGTCTACCACCCCTCGTAGCAAAACGCGCCTGCCCCGCGATGAGTAGTAGCCGCCCGCCAACTGGCTGGTTTTGAGCAGGTAATGCCGAAAATCGCGATACGCGCGGCTGTCGGGCCTTTCGGGTGCTGCAAAGAAGCGATCTATCGCTTGGGATGAGACTAACTCCGGCTTGGAATAGACCGACGTGCCGAAGGTCTTCAGCGGCAGGCCCCGCCACAGCGCCTGTTGACCCGAGGTCGAATTGACGGTCACCGCAGAGGTTGCATGGTCCAGCAGCCGTGCAAGCTTGCCGCCGCGCACGAAGTGGACGCGGGCCGACAATCCGGCGTCGCGGGCCAGGTTGCGGATGATGCGGGCAAGATTGATCCGACCGTCTTCCAACGGATGCGCCTTGAACACGAGGTGATGATGCGCCGGCGCGCCTTTGGCAAAGCCCGCCATCACGACGGCGATGAAGTCAGCCATGCCGGCAAACGGGCTGTGCGCGCGGAAGCTCGCGTCATGTTCCAGTTGCAACAGTGCAAGATGATAGGGAAAACCGCCATAGCGGATACGAAAGCTTGCAGCCATCCGTTCAAGCCCATGCAATGGAAGCAGCGCATAGCGTTTGGCATAAAGCCAGAATTCCTGCGACGCCGTCAGGCTGCGATGGGGGCGAAAGGCCGTGTAGTGCCGCCGCCCGGCCATGACAAGCGCGTGGTAGATGGCACCCCACAGCATGTGCAGGCGCATGTCACCCCAATGCGCGGGCGCGCCAACCAGATTGACATCCGTCATTGCCAGATCATTGCGCATCGTCGCCACAGACGTGTCCATCAACCGCGAATGCCCGTTGGACCCGCCCCGTTCATAGGTCACCCAATGCGGGCGCAGGTAGCCCTCCTCGAACACATGCACGGTGATCCCGAGGGTGTTGGCAACCGTGATCGCCTGAGCGTGAATGGGCCGTGTGTCGCCGTAAAGCACCAGATCGGTGACACCATGTGCGGCGATCAGATCGGTCAGGGCGGCGGGCCACGCGTCTATCGTGCCGTGAAATGCGGTGTATCGGTCCTTGAGCGGCCAAAGCACCTGATCCCCAAGGGTGAAGCCTGCGCGCCAGACCCCGGCCCCGGTGCGCTGCAACATGCGGGCCAACTGACCGAAAAACGGGCCATGCGGGCCTTGCAGGAACAGAAAGCTGCGATGGTGGCCGGGGAGTGGCATGGCGTGGCTTTCAACGGGGACGGGCGGGTGCCGAAAGGTGAGGTGATTGTCGCGCGGCAATCAAGGCTTTGTGCGGTAAAGTGCAGGGATTTCGGCGCATCCGTGCAGTCGCGTCACAGGCAGATACCCTTGCACTGGGCTGAGTTGGGGGCTACCAAAACGCATCTGACTTGCAAAGAGGCATGCTGTGTTCACTGGAATTGTCACTGATATCGGCCGGGTACTGGCGCTGGAGCAGCACGGCGACCTGCGCGCACGCATCGGCACCGGCTATGATGTGGCGGGTGTCGATATCGGGGCCTCAATTGCCTGTGATGGCGTCTGCCTGACGGTGGTGGCACTGGGCAGTACGGCCGGGCAGGGCTGGTTCGACGTGCAGATTTCGGCCGAAACGGTGGGGGCGACCAATATCGGCCACGGCGGCTGGCATGTCGGGCACCGGGTCAATCTTGAACGGGCGTTGAAAGTGGGCGATGAGTTGGGCGGGCATATCGTGTCGGGCCATGTCGATGATGTGGCCGAAGTGGTGGGATTGCAGCCCGAGGGCGACAGTCTGCGGGTGACGTTCCGCGCGCCCGAAGCTTTGGCGAAATTCATAGCCCCCAAGGGATCGGTCGCGCTGAACGGTACCTCGCTGACGGTGAACGCGGTCAAGGGTTGCGAGTTTGGCATCAATTTCATCCCGCATACGCAGGCTGCGACAACCTGGGGCGAGGTGGCTTTGGGGGATCGGGTGAACCTGGAGATTGACACGATGGCGCGGTATGTCGCGCGGCTGCGGGAGTGGGACTGATGGCATCGCCTCTGGCCGGGCCGGGGCACAATCTTGGGCCGACGATGGAGGCGGGCGTCAGTTGGCGCAAGCATTGCTGGTCGCATGCGCGCGAGGCGTTGCTGCCGCATCTGCCGATCGAGGTGCTGCGCGGGCGGATCAGGCGGGCGCGCGAATTGGGGCTGGAGTATAAGACCTACGCATCTGTGCGGGCGGCGTCGGGGCATGATGTGGTGGCATTTCTGTTTTCGTCGAATGCGTTGCGGCTATTGGGGATGACGCCAGCGTTGCCGCAGGACCGGGCGAATAAGTTGCTGGCTTTGGTGAATTGCGGGCGTTTGGCAGCGGTGTCTGCACCGTTGCAGCCGGACGTGGTGTTGCAGGCGGCGCAAGGGTTGATCGAGGCGGCGCGTGTTGCACCGGGAGCGCTTGCAAGTTTCGCTGAAGCGAAAGCCATGATCCAAGCGGCGAAAGCGGGCTTGCCGGGGGACCGGGTCTTGTTGGTCGGGGATCTGACGCTGGAACAGGACTGGTGTGCTGCGGGGCGGCTGGCGGGGTATGTGGCCGCGGCCAAGTATTTCGCGGTTGGTCCGGGCTGAGGCGGTGAAGAAAATCCTTCGAAGGATTTTGCACGGAATTTTGTGAAAATTCCGGCTGCGCCCGGCCTCTGGCGTTTGGAGTTGCTTCGGAGTAAGGGCATGGCGACAGCCTGCGGAGCCTGACAGATGAGCGATCATAAAACCGAATATTCCGATGCAATCTCGACCATAGAAGAGATCATCGATGACGCGCGCAATGGGCGCATGTTCATTCTGGTGGACCATGAGGATCGCGAGAACGAAGGCGATCTGGTGATCCCGGCACAGATGTGCACGCCGGAAGCGGTAAATTTCATGGCAATGCACGGGCGCGGTTTGATCTGCCTGACGTTGACCGGCGAGCGGATCGATCAGTTGGGCCTGCCGTTGATGGCCTCGAAGAACTCCAGCCGTCACGAGACGGCCTTTACCGTATCGATCGAGGCGCGCGAGGGGGTTTCAACTGGCATCTCGGCCGCAGACAGGGCGTTGACGGTGGCGGTGGCGATCGATCCGATGCGATCAGGTGCGGATATCGCAACGCCGGGCCATGTGTTCCCGCTACGCGCACGCGACGGCGGCGTTCTGGTGCGGGCGGGGCATACCGAGGCTGCCGTGGATGTCAGCCGACTGGCGGGGTTGAACCCGTCGGGCGTGATCTGCGAGATCATGAATGAAGACGGCACCATGGCGCGGTTGCCCGATCTGGTGGCTTTTGCGCAAAAGCACAATCTGAAGATCGGCACAATCTCGGACCTGATTTCCTATCGCCGCCGGCACGACAACATGGTTGGCGAAACGATGGTAAAGCCGGTGACGTCCGCTTACGGCGGCGATTGGCTGATGCGGGTGTTTACGGACGACGTGCAGGGTGCCGAACATGTTGTACTGTTGAAGGGTGATCTGACCTCGCCTGCCCCAGTACTGGTGCGGATGCACGCGATGAACCCGATGGAAGATGTGCTGGGCATCGGGCCGCATCATGCCGGCGAGTTGGCCAATGCCATGCGATTGATCGCCGCCGAAGGGCGCGGCGTCGTGGTGTTGCTGCGCGATACTGCGATGAAACTGGTGATGGAGGGCGAGGCGTCACCGCAGACCCTGCGACAGTACGGGGTTGGCGCGCAAATCCTGTCGTCCCTTGGCCTGAGCGAGATCACCCTTGTCACCAATTCGAAGGCTCCCAAAGTTGTGGGACTGGAGGCGTATGGCCTGACCATCACCGGCACCCGCGCGATCACGGAAGGATAAGCCATGGCCGCCAATGAGAATCATTACACGCTGCCGCTGCCGAAGTTTGACAAGCCGGTGAAGCTGTTGATCGTGGTTGCCCCCTATTACCGCGATATTGCTGACCAGTTGATTGCCGGGGCAAAAACGGTCGCTGCGTCTTGCGGGGCAGAGGTCGAAGTGGTGGAAGTGCCGGGTGCGCTGGAAGTGCCGATAGCGATTGCGATGGCGGAACGGCTGGCGGAATTTGATGGCTATGTGGCGCTGGGCTGCATCATCCGGGGCGAGACGACGCATTATGATACCGTGTGCAATGACAGCTCGCGCGCTTTGTCGTTGCTGGGGTTGCAAGGGGCGTGCATTGGCAACGGTATCCTGACGGTCGAAAACATGGGTCAAGCGGCGGTGCGGGCCGAAGCGGCGGGGCAGAACAAGGGCGGCGGCGCTGCGGCTGCGGCGTTGCATCTGGTGGCCTTGTCGCGGCGCTGGGCGGGCAAGACCACGGGCATCGGATTTCGCGCATGACCGGGCCAAGTAAGCAAGACCTGAAAAAGCAGATGAAATCGGCCTCGCGGCTTTATGCGGTGCAAGCCTTGTTTCAGATGGAATCGAGCGGGCAAACCGTGGAAGACGTGGTGCGCGAGTTTGAAACGCACCGGTTCGGGGCGGTTTATGATGGAGATGAAATGGCGGAAGGCGACGTCAGCCATTTCCGCGCCGTGGTTGGCCATGCCGTCAACTGGCAGGCCAAGATTGATCAGTTGACCGACCGGGCATTGGTGGCGAAATGGCCGATCGACCGCATTGATCCGGTGCTGCGCGCTTTGTTTCGCGCGGCGGGTGGCGAGATGGTGGACATGCCGACGCCGCCGAAGGTGGTGATTACCGAATATGTCGACGTGGCAAAAGCGTTCTTCCCCGAGGGGAAGGAGGCGAAATTCGTCAATGCGGTATTGGATCACATGGCGCATGAGGCCAAGCCCGAAGCGTTCTGAACCACCGCAGCCCCGAACGTGATCCGGGGCCTCAAACACGCCAGACTGCGGGCCCCGGCGCGGGTCCGGGGCAGCGATGGGGCTGTGGTGAAGTGACGGGAACCGCAGCGGCCGTGTAGACGTGAATTTCCCGAGAGCCTGAGTGTTCAGGTTGGTCGCCAGATACCAAGGCCGGAACCAAGGCAGAGCCAGCTCCCTCGGAGATGCTTATCGGCCACTGGAAAAGGGCCTATCACGAGAAGAGCAGTAACCGTCACCATGGAACATAGGGCGGAGGCGGGGCCCGCGCAAGGCGGTAGTGAAAGACTTGCGCGATGTTCACCTTTGGTTCATATTTGCGCGATGGATGACATGCGCGCTGATCCGTTTGGCATGGCAGGCCTGACCCTTGGTCAGCGGCTGGCGCGTGGCGTTTGCCGGCACTTGCGCGGGCATGGCTTTGTGACGGTTGAAGAATTGGTGCCGGCCACCGGATTGCGGGTGGATGTGATGGCGCTTGGCCCGAAGGGCGAGATCTGGGTGGTGGAATGCAAATCGGGGCGCGCAGACTATGTGACCGACAACAAATGGCAGGGCTATCTGGAATGGTGCGATCGGTTTTTCTGGGCTGTGGACGCGGAGTTTCCGACCGATCTGCTGCCGGCGGATAGCGGGCTGATCCTGGCAGACAGCTATGATGCCGAGATCATCCGCATGGGGCCGAACACGCCGCTGGCCCCGGCGCGCCGCCGTGCCCTGATGCAGGGCTTTGCGCGCCACGCGGCCCAGCGATTGCAATCCTACCGCGACCCGGGGTTTGCATTTTTCGATCTCGCATGATCCGCCCCGAAAACCTGCGCCTGTTATTCGGGATCGTGTCTTAGCGTTTTTTCGGCTTGGGTTGGCCCGCTGCCATGGCGCGTGCCGCGACCGCAGCGGCGCGCAGTTCTTCGGCAATCTCGTCGGCCTCTTCCGGGTCGAAATCGAGTGGCAGTTCGATGCCTCCCTCGGCTTCAATATAGATGCGCACCATGCCAAGGTTGGTCGGGCCAATCTGGATGTTGGCGGCAAGGTCGCTTTGTTTGTCGATGCCCATGGCTGGCCCTTTCATCGCTTTGCCTTGGCCTAACGCCGAATGGATGCGCTTTCAAGCCTGCTGGAGTCGGGGGCAGATTCGTGGCATGATGCTCTTGCAATCTGAATGATGCAGGTCTAAATCGCAGGCTGGCGCCGCGTTAGCTCAGTTGGTTAGAGCACTAGATTGTGGATCTAGGGGTCCCCCGTTCGAGCCGGGGACGTGGTACCATCCTTTTCCTGACATTGCTGTGGAGCAATTGATTTGTGGGTGCGCAGGTCTTGGCGTTGGCGCGCGGCTTGGCTAGGGTGGCCATCCCTGTAATTTGAGGCCAGATCCGATGACCCCTGAACAGACCCGCCGCATTGCCCAATTGATTGCCGCCGATATTGCCGCACGGGCGGATCAGGTGAATGCTGCGGTAGGCTTGCTGGATGAAGGGTCAACCGTGCCGTTCATTGCGCGCTACCGCAAGGAAGCGACCGGTGGGCTGGATGATACGCAACTGCGCAGGCTTGCGGAGCGGTTGGAATATTTGCGCGAGCTGGAGACACGGCGGATGGCGGTTTTGGACATCATCCGTGGGCAGGGCGTGCTGACCGATGCGCTGGAGGCGGGAATCGCCAAGGCTGTGACGAAAGCCGAATTGGAAGACCTGTATCTGCCGTTCAAACCCAAGCGCCGGACCAAGGCGATGATTGCGGGGGAAAATGGCTTGGGGCCGTTGGCGGATATGCTGTTGGCGGACCGGTCGCGCGATCCGGTTGTGGTGGCTGCGGCGTTCTTAACCGAGGCGGTGCCTGACCCGAAGGCGGCACTGGAAGGCGCGCGCGACATCATTGCCGAAGGGTTGGCCGAGGATGCGGGGCTGCTGGCGCGGCTCAGGGCGCATATGAAGACCGAGGCGCGTTTGGTATCGAGCGTGGTGGCGGGAAAAGAGGCAGAGGCGGCGAAGTTTTCGGATTACTTTGCGCATTCAGAGGCTTACGGCAAGGCGGCGGGGCACCGCGTGCTGGCCATGCTGCGCGGGCGGAACGAGGGGTTCTTGTCGCTTGATCTGGCGGTGGAGGCCGATGCGGCGCGGGGCACATCGGTTGCCGAACGGATGTGTGCGGGACAGATGAAGGCTGGCAGCGCGTTGCCGGGCGATGTCTGGTTGCGTGATGCGGCAAGCTGGGCGTGGCGGGTGAAGTTGAAAACTTCGCTGACCGTTTATCTGATGGGTGATCTGCGGGACCGGGCGGAGGCCGAGGCGATTGCGGTCTTTGCGCGCAATCTGAAGGATTTGCTTCTTGCGGCCCCGGCGGGGGGGCGTGTGACCATGGGGGTCGATCCGGGCATTCGTACCGGCTGCAAGATCGCGGTGATCGACGGCACCGGCAAGGTGTTGGATCATGCAACGATCTATCCGTTCCAGCCGAAGAACGACCTGCGCGGTGCGAGCGTAGAACTGGCACGGTTGATCCGGGCATATGGGGTCGGTCTCATTGCCATTGGCAATGGTACCGCCTCGCGCGAGACCGAAAAGCTGGTGGGCGATGTAGTGGTCGCCTTGCCGGGGGATGGGCCAAAGCCGGTGAAAGTCATCGTGTCCGAGGCCGGGGCGTCGGTTTATTCGGCGTCGGAACTGGCGGCGCGGGAGTTTCCAGATCTTGATGTGTCGATCCGGGGCGCGGTGTCCATTGCACGGCGGTTGCAGGACCCGCTGGCGGAACTGGTGAAAATTGAACCGAAGGCGATTGGCGTCGGGCAGTATCAGCATGATGTCGATCAACATCGGTTGGGGCGATCATTGGAGGCGGTGATTGAGGATGCGGTGAACGCGGTGGGCGTGGATCTGAACACGGCATCAGCGCCGCTACTGGCCCGCGTGTCCGGTTTGGGGCCGGGGTTGGCCGAGGCGATCGTCAGTCATCGTGAGGCGAACGGGCCGTTTGTCTCGCGTCGCGCCCTTCTGAAGGTGGCACGTCTCGGGCCGAAGGCGTTTGAACAGGCGGCAGGCTTCTTGCGGATTGCGGGCGGGACAGAGCCGTTGGATACCAGTTCGGTGCACCCCGAAGCTTATGATCTGGCGCGCAAGATCGTTGCGGCGTGTGGGCGGGATTTGCGGTCCGTGATGGCGGACCCGGGCTTGCTGCGCAGCCTAGAGCCCGGCGATTTCACCGACGCGCGGTTCGGCCTGCCGACGGTAAAGGATATTCTGTTGGAGTTGGAAAAGCCGGGGCGTGACCCGCGCCCCAGTTTCAAGACGGCCACGTTTGCAGCGGGTGTCGAGGACATTCGCGATCTGAAACCCGGCATGATGCTGGAAGGCACCGTGACCAATGTGGCCGCGTTTGGCGCGTTTGTGGATATCGGCGTGCATCAGGACGGATTGGTGCATGTCAGCCAGTTGGCCGACAAGTTCGTGCGCGATCCGCACGAAGCGGTGAAGGCGGGCGACGTGGTGACGGTGCGGGTGGTCGAGGTGGATGTGTGGCGCAAGCGTATCGGATTGTCGATGAAGTCTGATACATCCGACGCCCGCGCTCGGGTGTCCGAACGGGCATCGCCGCTGCAGCGTGGCAAGCCGGGACAATCGGTCGCAGCACCTGCGGCGCAGGTTTCAGGCAATGCGTTCGAGGCCCTGCGGGGCAAATTCGGGCGCGACTGAGGGGATAGGCGGAAAATTTCTAGATAAAAATCTTCTTACAGGTTGGCACCTGCCGCCCCAAACGGCGCGTGCCGGGCCCACGCTGTCCCCCCCCACCAGACACGCGCTGGAGGATGGCTGAAAGCCCGCAGGATGTTGATGCCTGTTTCGCCGCCCTGCACGATCCGGAACTTGGTCAGATTGGGGGACGGGTCGTCCAAGTCGGTTTCCTTTCTATGGTGGGTATCTTGCGGTTGGTGGGGGATTTCACTGTGTAAGTCGCGGGAAGGACGATCTTGGCGCTGCCCGGTTGCCATCAGGCTTTTTTGCCAACCAGCGCCTCCAGCCGCGCGTAGCTTGCCTCCATCCCTTGTTCCATGCCGGTGGCCAGCATCGCGGTGCGGGTGGCGGTGTCGGGCAGGGACATGCGCATGGTGAGCAGGGTGCCGCCCGGTGCAGTATCGAACCGGGTGTCGACATGGTTGTCCGGCGTCGGGTCTGGCAAGTGCATGCGTTCGACGTGGCGGATGCGGCTGTGCAGGGTCAGATCTAGATAGTTGCCGGTCAGATGAAATCCGTTGCCCTGCCCGTCCGACCATTCAAACCTGATGTCGCCGCCGGGTCTGGCATCACTTATGCAAACCGGCATCGACCAGCCATCGGGGCCAAGCATACACCACTGGATCAGTGCAGGGTCGGTATGGGCGCGGTAGACGGCCTGCGGCGGGGCGGCGAACTGGCGGGTCACCACAACGTCGGTTTCGCCGTCGGTCACCAGGGTCTGGGCGGTCATTTCGGTGTCTCCTCTTCGGTTTGGAGCGTGGCCAGAACATCATCAAGCCGGTTGTAGCGGGCTTCCCACAAGGCGTGGTATTGGCCCAGCCAATCCCACAGGGCCTGCACCGCCTCGGGGTTCAGTTTTCGCGGCCGGGCGCTGCCTTCAACGCGGGTTTCGATCAGCCCGGCATCGGCCAGCACTTTCAGATGCCGCGATATTGCCGGTTGACTGATGTCGAACGGGCGGGCGAGGTCTTGCACCGTCGCCTCGCCCTCCATCAGCCGTGCAAGGATGGCGCGGCGGGTCGGGTCGGCAAGGGCCGCAAAGGCGGCGTCCAGGGAGGGAGTGGTTTGCATGGGTTCTCGCGGATCTGTTATATAATTAATAAGTTATATAATGATTCGACATAAGCGCATTTTCGCAGGCAATGGTCCGGCGGTGCAAACCCCGGTCTTACCCCACGCCATCCCTGCTTTTTCCTAGCCATTTGATGCGATCTTCGATAAACTTCGTCGCAGACCCGGGACAACATCGGGCATCGAGGCAGTGCAAGTGAAATCAGGCGGTTCCCCATGACAGAAATGGTTTATGGCTCCATGCCCGCACGGGTCAGCGAGCCAGTGCTTCCTCGCTGGTGGCGGACAATCGACAAATGGGTGTTGACATCGGTGTTCGTGCTGTTTGGCATCGGCATCTTGCTGGGGCTTGCCGCATCCGTGCCGCTGGCCGAACGCAACGGGCTGGATCCGTTCCACTACGTGCATCGCCAGATGTTTTTCGGCGGCGGCGCTTTGGTGGTGATGTTCGCTGTTTCGATGATGTCGCCTGATCAGGTGCGGCGTCTGGCGGTTGTGCTGTTTGCCGGTTCATTCATCGCTCTGGCGTTGCTGCCGGTCTTTGGCACGGATTATGGCAAAGGCGCCGTGCGCTGGTTCAGCCTGGGCTTTGCCAGCCTTCAGCCGTCGGAATTTCTGAAGCCTGCCTTCGTGGTCGTGGCCGCATGGATGATGGCGGCGGCGCAGGATGTGGCGGGGCCGCCGGGCAAAACCATTTCCTGCGTCATGGCCTGCGTGATTTCGGCGTTTCTCGCGGTGCAGCCGGATTTTGGGCAGGCGGCACTGGTGCTGTTTGGCTGGGGCGTCGTGTATTTCGTAGCCGGTGCGCCGATGGTTCTGATCGTCATCGTGGTGGGTCTGGTGGTCGGAGGATCGTTTCTGATCTACGGCAGTTCTGAACATTTTGCCCGCCGCATCGACGGGTTCCTGACCCCCGATCTGGACCCGCGCACGCAGCTTGGCTATGCCACCAACGCCATTCAGGAGGGTGGGTTTTTCGGTGTGGGTGTGGGCGAGGGGCAGGTCAAATGGTCGTTGCCCGACGCGCATACCGATTTCATCATCGCGGTCGCGGCTGAGGAATACGGACTGGTTCTGGTACTGCTGATTATCGCTTTGTACTGTGCGGTGGTAGTGCGGTCGCTGTTCCGGCTGATGAAGGAACGCGATCCGTTCGCACGACTGGCGGGCACCGGGCTTGCCTGCATTTTTGGCGTGCAGGCGATGATCAACATGGGGGTGGCGGTGCGTCTGCTGCCCGCCAAGGGTATGACCTTGCCGTTCGTATCTTATGGCGGTTCGTCGGTCATTGCTGCGGGCATCACGATGGGGATGCTGCTGGCCTTCACGCGCGTGCGCGCTCAGGGGCAGATCGGCGATCTTTTGGGCAAGCGGGGGCGGTGATGGCGGGCCCCTTGCTTTTGATTTCGGCAGGCGGCACCGGGGGGCATATGTTCCCCGCGCAGGCGCTGGCAGAGGCAATGGTGCGCAAGGGTTGGCGGGTCAAGCTGTCAACAGACGCGCGCGGCGCGCGCTATGCGGGCGGCTTTCCGCATGTGGTAAAGGTGGAACAGGTGGAGTCGGCCACCTTTGCAAGGGGCGGGCTGCTGGCGAAACTGGCAGTACCGTTTCAGATTTTGGGCGGTGTTCTGTCGGCCTTGTGGGGCATGCTGCGTGACAGACCTGCCGTGGTGGTGGGCTTTGGCGGCTATCCGTCGATCCCGGCGCTGGTGGCGGCATGGGTGTTGCGCAGGCCGCGGATGATCCATGAACAAAACGGCGTTCTGGGCCGGGTGAACCGGGTGTTCGCGCGCCGGGTGGATGCGGTGGCCTGCGGTACCTGGCCCACATCCTTGCCGCCGGGGGTGGTGGGCGAGGATGTCGGAAACCCCGTCCGAGGTGCGGTGTTCGACCGGGCGGCATCGCCCTATATTCCGCCCGGCGACTATCCGATGTCGGTGCTGGTGATCGGCGGGTCGCAGGGCGCGCGGGTGCTGTCGGATGTGGTGCCGGGCGCGATAGCCCTGTTGCCCGATGATCTGCGCCACTGGATGCGCGTGGCGCATCAGGCGCGGGCAGAAGACGTGGAACGGGTGACAGCGGCGTACCGATCCGCGGGCGTGGCCGCCGAGGTGGAGCCGTTCTTTACCGACATTCCCCGACGGCTGTCCGAGGCGCAACTGGTTATTTCACGCTCGGGCGCCTCTTCGGTGGCGGATATCGCGGTGATCGGGCGACCCGCGATCTTCATCCCGTTTGCCGCCGCCACGGGCGATCATCAGACCGCCAATGCGCGCGGACTGGTGGCTGGCGAGGCGGCAATTCTGGTGCCCGAAAAGGCGCTTGATGCAGCCGTGCTGGCCGTTCAGATCCGGTCTGTGCTGACACAGCCCGACGCGGCCTTGCGGATGGCACAAAACGCCTTGGTGCAGGCACGGCCAGACGCGACGGAACGATTGGTGACATTGGTGGAACGATTGGCCGGGACAACGCTGAAATGAACGCTGCAACGAAACTGCCGATGGAACTTGGGCCGATCCATTTTGTCGGCATTGGCGGTATCGGCATGTCGGGGATTGCCGAGGTGCTGATGAACCTTGGCTACCGCGTGCAGGGGTCTGATGCGAAAGCGTCGAAAATTACCGAACGTTTGGTAAAATTGGGGGCTGTCTTTTTTGAAGGCCAGCGGACGGACAATCTCGGCGACGCGGCGGTGGTAGTCATCTCTTCCGCGATCAAGCCGGGCAATCCGGAACTCGAAGAGGCGCGCAAGCGTGGCTTGCCGGTGGTACGCCGGGCCGAAATGCTGGCCGAACTGATGCGCTTGCGATCAAACATCGCGGTTGCCGGCACACACGGCAAGACCACGACGACGACCATGGTTGCCACCTTGCTTGACAAGGGCGGGTTCGATCCGACCGTGATCAATGGCGGCGTGATCCATGCCTATGGCAGCAATGCGCGGGCGGGCACCGGCGAATGGATGGTGGTCGAGGCGGATGAAAGCGACGGTTCTTTCAACCGCCTGCCCGCAACCATTGCCATTGTCACCAACATCGACCCCGAACATATGGAACATTGGGGTACGTTCGACAACCTGCGCAAAGGCTTCTACGATTTCGTCAGCAACATCCCCTTCTACGGCGTGGCGGTGTGTTGCACCGACCACCCCGAGGTGCAGGCGCTGGTGGGTCGTATCACCGACCGGCGCATCATAACCTTTGGTTTCAATGCGCAAGCCGATGTGCGGGCCGTGAACCTGACCTATGCCGACGGCGTGGCGCATTTCGATGTCGCCCTGCAGGGCGAGGGGGCGGGCGCGATGATCGAAGGCATGACCCTGCCGATGCCGGGCGATCACAATGTCAGCAACGCGCTGTCGGCCATTGCTGTGGCCCGCCATCTGGGTATGAAACGCGACGAAATACGCGAGGCGCTGGCGGGCTTTGCAGGCGTCAACCGGCGCTTCACGCGGGTTGGTGTGGTCAATGGTGTTACCATCATCGACGATTACGGCCATCACCCGGTCGAGATTGCAGCCGTTCTGCGCGCAGCCCGGCAAGCCACGAGGGGCCGGGTCATCGCCATACATCAGCCACATCGCTATACCAGACTGTCAAGCCTGTTCGAAGATTTCTGCACCTGTTTCAACGAGGCGGATGTGGTGGCGATTGCGGATGTCTACTCCGCCGGTGAAGACCCGATTGCGGGGGCCGCTCGCGATGATCTGGTGGCTGGCCTGATCGCCCATGGTCACCGGCATGCCCGCGCGCTGTTGGGGGAGGATGATCTGGAACGCCTTGTGCGCGAACAGGCGCGCCCCGGCGACATGGTGGTGTGCCTTGGCGCGGGGACAATCTCTGGCTGGGCAAATGCTCTGCCGCAGCGGTTGATGAAGGGCGTTGCATGATGGCCGGGGCGCCGAAAAATTTTCCTACGAAAATTTTTGCTTCCCGCGCGGATGGAATAGGTTCGGTATGAGCACATCGTTGGTCTTGGGCTGTTTTTGGGTTATCGCCTCGACCGTGACGGCAATGCTGCCGATGCGCCTCCAAATGGTGCCAGGGCTGGCGCTGTTGCTGGCGGCCCCCGTCCTGTTGTGGTTCATCGCCCATCAGCATGGCTTTTGGGTGTTCGCACTGACGCTGCTCGCGGCGCTGTCACTGTTCCGCAACCCGCTGATCTACTTCGCTCGCCGCGCCATGGGCCAGCCGGTAAGCCTGCCCGCGGAACTGCAGCCGGACGCAACGCAGCCCCCGACGGAGGATGCCAAATGAGCTTGTCTTTTGTCGCCGCACTAGTCTGGCTGATCGTGGCCAATGTCATCGGATTTCTGCCAACCCGCGACCATCACTGGCGCGCCGCCTACATCCTGATCGCCATCGGCATCCCGATCCTGGGTTGGGTCACCTACGAGAACGGCCCGATCTGGGGCATGGTCGTGCTGGCAGGCGGCGCAAGCGTGCTGCGCTGGCCGGTGTATTTTCTGGCACGCTGGGTGAAGCGGCTGGTGAAGGGGGTAGGGGAGTAGGGGGGAGACTACCTGAAGTTCTGCTTTTTGAGCTCCATTGCGGTCGTTAGATAGCACAACTATTTCAAGAGGTGCGAGGAAAAGGGAAGTAATGTGACTGGCCACAAGCGCGACTGACGGTAAGATGGCCCCGCCACAATCGCGATTACATGCATTAGCGAGGCAAGCGATGCGACGTCATTTAGCAAGCCTTGTATTGGCGATATCGATTTTGGCGCACGGATTCTGGCGGGCAAGTAACAAACTCCATCACTTCTTCGGTGGCATTCTCGTCTTGCTCGTTGCCGCCGCCCTCGTGCCCGCTGCGCTTGTTCGACATGCATGGCGCAAAGTTGGTAGTTGGTTTCGAAACCCACATTAATACCGCTCCTGTCAGATACCTGACATCTGCCTTCTTGCCGGATTTGACACGCGTCAAATCAGGCAGCGCCTGACTGCCCGGGGCAGGCGCGTTTCACGCACCAGCCCAGTCAGGCGCGCCCTGATTTCCCCACCGTTTCGAGGGCGGATAGTCCCTTGCCCGACGGCTTGCGCCTTCAGGCAACTGACCTGGTGATTGTCCCCCGGACAATCACCTGATCGGTCAGGGTGCTCGATTCCTCCATCATAGTTAACATCCCACCCCCTACAAAAACGTCTGCACCGCCGGTGCACAGGGGGTGTACCGAAGTCAGACATTGAATTCCTCACAATTTCCCCGCATTACCACTGCGTTCCCAACCACCTGGCGGTTCCCTATGGCCCTTCCCACCCCGCGCGGCCCCCTGACCCCGAACCGTCCGTTGGCGGACCTGACTTGGCTGCGGGTCGGTGGGCCTGCGGATTGGTTGTTTCAGCCTGCGGATGAAGCTGACTTGTGCGATTTCCTGCGCGGACTTGATCCGGCAATTCCGGTCTTCCCGATGGGCGTCGGCTCCAATCTGATCGTGCGGGATGGGGGCATCCGGGCAGTGGTGATCCGGCTGGGGCGGGGCTTCAATTCCATTGATATTCAGGGTGATACCGTGATCGCTGGTGCAGCGGCGCTGGATGCGCATGTTGCGCGCAAGGCTGCCGAGGCGGGGCTGGATCTGACCTTTCTGCGCACCATTCCGGGCAGTATCGGCGGGGCGGTGCGGATGAATGCAGGCTGCTATGGCTCTTATGTGGTGGATCATCTGGTGTCGGTGCGGCTGGTGACACGCGGCGGGGATGTGGTCACGGTGCCTGCCGCCGATCTGGATTTGCGCTACCGGCAAAGCAACTTGCCCGACGGCGCGGTGATCGTGTCAGCAATGTTCCGGGCGAAGGAAGGCAATCCATTGGCATTGCAGGCCAGGATGGAAGATCAAGTCGCCAGACGTGATGCCTCGCAACCCACGAAAGAACGCTCTGCCGGGTCCACATTCCGCAATCCGGCTGGCTATTCCAGCACTGGCCGCGCCGATGACCTCCATGATCTGAAAGCCTGGGCGGTGATCGATGCCGCCGGAATGCGGGGGGCAAAACTCGGTGGCGCGCAGATGAGCGAGATGCATTCCAACTTCATGATCAACACCGGGGGTGCGACGGCCACGGATTTGGAGGAATTGGGCGAGTCGGTGCGAAAAAGGGTTTTCGAAACAGCAGGAATAACGTTAGAGTGGGAAGTACTACGGGTGGGCGCTCCACTGGTGGCAAAAACAACATAACGGGTCGCCAAAGACCCGATGAGGCAGTGATGGTGGGCATGTCGGGCAAGGCATCCCCCCGTGTGGCGGTACTGATGGGTGGATTTTCCGCAGAGCGGGAGGTTTCGCTTGTCTCGGGGCGCGAATGCGCTGCGGCTTTGCGGGTGGCGGGGTATGATGTGATTGAGGTCGATTGCGGCCTCGATTTGTCGTCGCGATTGGCTGAAATTGCACCAGATGTTGTGTTCAACGCCCTGCATGGCCGCTGGGGTGAGGATGGCTGCGTGCAGGGCATGCTGGAATGGATGCGCATTCCCTACACCCATTCCGGTGTGCTGGCGTCTGCGCTGGCGATGGACAAGGCGCGCACGAAAGAGATTTATGTTGCAGTTGGCTTACCGGTGGTGCCGTCGGTACTTGCAACCAGTGAGGCTGTGTCGGCGGGCCACGTGCTGCCGCCGCCCTACGTGGTCAAACCCAATAATGAAGGCTCGTCGGTTGGCGTCTATATCGTGCGGCAAGGTGCCAACGCGCCGCGATTGGCCGACACCATGCCGAAAGTAGTGATGGTCGAAGCCTATGCGCCGGGCCGCGAATTGACCGTGACGGTGATGGGCGATCGCGCGCTGTGCGTGACCGACATCATCACCTCCGGCTGGTACGACTATGATGCCAAATATTCGGTCGGTGGATCATCGCACGTGCTGCCGGCGGATGTGCCGGCCATGATCGCGGAGGCCTGTCTTGATTTTGCATTGCGCGCGCACCGGGCGCTAGGCTGCCGGGGGCTGAGCCGCACCGATTTCCGCTGGGACGAAGCGCGCGGCTTGACGGGGCTGGTCTTGCTGGAAACCAATACGCAGCCGGGCATGACGCCGACCTCGCTTGCACCCGAACAGGCGGCGTATTGCGGGCTGTCCTTTCCCGATCTGTGCCGCTGGATGGTGGAGGATGCATCATGCGACAGGTAAGCGCCCGCCAAAGGCGCGATCCGGCCCCAAGCCGGTGGGCCTACCGCATGCAGCGGATGTGGCTGACGCCCTATTTCCGTGTGATGATGCGGCGCGGGCTGCCGACGTTCGTGGTGGTGGTGGCGCTGGGTATCTACCTTGGCAACGAGGCGCGGCAGGCGGCCATCGTGAATGGCCTCGTTGGCCTGCGCGTGCAGTTCGAACAGCGGCCCGAGTTTCGGGTAGGCATGGTGTCGGTCAACGGTGCGTCGCTGGATCTGGCCGAGGCGATCCGCAGCAAGTTGGGTCTGGCACTGCCAAAATCGTCGTTTGACCTTGATCTTGATGCAGCCCAGGCCCGGGTGGAAAGCCTTGACGCGGTGGCGAACGCGGAATTGCGGGTGCGAGCAGGCGGGGTTCTGCATGTCGATATCACTGAACGCGTTCCGGTGATTGTCTGGCGCGCGGGCGACAGGATCGAATTGCTGGATGCGACCGGGCACCGCGTGGCGGGGCTGGCCGCCCGCAGTGACAGGCCGGATTTACCGTTGATTGTCGGCATCGGTGCAGAAAAAGCGGCGGATGAGGCGCTGGCCATTTATGCCGCCGCCGCCCCGATCCTGAACCGGGTGCGCGGTCTTGTGCGCATGGGCGAGCGGCGCTGGGATATCATGCTGGACCGCGATCAGCGGATATTGCTGCCGGCGGGTAACCCGGTGCAGGCGGTCGAGCGGTTGATCGCACTGGATCAGGTGCAGGATCTGCTGGCCCGCGACATCCTTGCCATCGATCTGCGCAACGAACGTCGCCCGGTGCTGCGCCTGTCGCCGTTTGCATTGGAAATCATGAGGGCGGGCCGGGGCATTGCCCCAGTGGAGACGAAGTTATGACCGACCTTTATCAGACCCAGCGGGCGATGCGGAACATGCGCCGGGCCGCGATGCAGCGCGGGGTGATTGCCGTTCTGGATGTGGGGTCATCGAAAATTGCCTGCCTGATCCTGCGCTTTGACGGGCCGGAACGCCTGCGCGAGGGCGATGGCGTGGGGTCGATGGCGGGGCAATCCAGCTTTCGGGTGATCGGGGCGGCAACCACACGGTCGCGCGGCGTGCGGTTTGGTGAAATTGCCGTGATGAATGAAACCGAACGTGCGGTGCGCACAGCCGTGCAGGCCGCGCAGAAGATGGCCAATGTGCGGGTTGACCACGCGATTGCCTGTTTCTCGGGGGCAGAGCCGCGCAGTTACGGGCTTGCCGGTATCTGGGATTTGCAGGATCAGGTGGTATCTGAACAAGACGTGGCCCGCGTGTTGGCGGCCTGCGATGTGCCCGATATCGGGCCGGGGCGCGAGGTGGTACATGCGCAGCCGGTGAACTTTGCGCTGGATCACCGCACCGGCCTTGGTGATCCGCGCGGTCAGATCGGCAACCGGCTGGCCTGCGATATGCATCTGCTGACAGTGGACGCGGCGGTTGTGCAGAACCTTTTGTACTGCATCAAACGCTGCGATCTGGAATTGGCGGGCATTGCTTCCTCGGCCTATGTGTCGGGGATTTCCAGTCTTGTTGAGGATGAACAGGAACTGGGGGCGGCCTGCATCGACATGGGCGGCGGGGCCACTGGCGTATCAATCTTCATCAAGAAACACATGATCTACGCCGATGCCGTGCGCATGGGCGGCGATCACGTGACCTCAGATATCGCGAAAGGTCTGCAAGTGCCGCTGACAACGGCAGAACGCATCAAGACGCGGTTCGGCGGCGTGCATGCCACGGGCATGGACGACCGCGAAATGATCGATATCGGTGGCGACAGCGGCGATTGGGAAAAGGATCGCCGTCAGGTCAGCCGGACCGAACTGATCGGTATCATGCGGCCACGGGTCGAGGAGATACTGGAGGAAACCCGCGCCCGGCTGGATGCGGCCGGGTTCGAGCATCTGCCAAGCCAGCAGATCGTGCTGACCGGCGGCGGCAGCCAGATCCCGGGGTTGGATGGGCTGGCGACACGCATCCTTGGCCAACGGGTTCGGTTGGGTCGCCCCTTGCGCGTTCAAGGCTTGCCACAGGCGGCCACGGGGGCAGCCTTTGCAAGCGCCGTGGGCCTGTGCCTGTTTGCTGCACACCCGCAAGATGAATGGTGGGATTTCGACATTCCGACCGAACGATATCCGGCACGTTCGATGAAGAGGGCGCTGAAATGGTTCAAGGACAACTGGTAGACCACTACATCCTGACCGACCGGCAACATACCGCTGAACTCGGCGACTGTTTCCCCATATTTTGTGGTGATGACGTGTTTTTTTCGTGACCTAGCGGTGCAATGCAGATATAATTAGGGGAATTTAAGCCGCCGCACTGGGGACAGGTGATTCCGGGGGCTCTCTGACTGCAATGACAGCAAACCAAAAAAATCAGGCGGATAGGCAATGACCCTTAACCTTATAATGAGTACCGAGCGCGACGAATTGAAGCCGCGCATTACCGTTTTTGGCGTGGGCGGCGCCGGGGGGAATGCGGTCAACAACATGATCGACAAGAACCTTGAGGGGGTCGAATTCGTCGTCGCCAACACCGATGCGCAGGCCCTGCATCAAAGCCGCGCCAGTGCAAAAATCCAGATGGGGCTGAAGGTCACCGAAGGTCTGGGCGCGGGGGCGCGTCCGACCGTGGGTGCAGCCGCTGCCGAAGAAACCATCGAAGAGATCGTGGAACATCTGGCCGGCGCGCACATGTGTTTCATCACCGCAGGCATGGGCGGCGGCACCGGCACCGGGGCGGCCCCGATCATCGCCCAGGCCGCGCGTGAATTGGGCGTGCTGACCGTCGGTGTGGTGACCAAGCCGTTCCAGTTCGAGGGCAACAAGCGGATGCGGCAGGCCGATGAAGGCATCGAGGCGCTGCAAAAGGTTGTTGATACGCTGATCATCATCCCGAACCAGAATTTGTTCCGGCTGGCGAACGAAAAGACCACGTTTACCGAAGCCTTCGCTTTGGCGGACGATGTGCTTTATCAAGGCGTCAAGGGCGTAACTGACCTGATGGTGCGGCCCGGCCTGATCAACCTCGATTTTGCCGATGTCCGTGCCGTGATGGACGAAATGGGCAAGGCAATGATGGGAACCGGCGAGGCTTCTGGTGAAGACCGTGCCGTGCAGGCGGCTGAAAAGGCCATTGCCAACCCGCTGCTGGACGAAATATCGCTGCACGGTGCCAAGGGCGTGCTGATCAACATTACCGGTGGCTATGACCTGACGCTGTTCGAATTGGACGAGGCAGCAAATATCATCCGTGAAAAGGTAGACCCGGACGCGAATATCATTGTGGGATCGACGCTTGATACCTCGATGGAAGGCATGATCCGGGTTTCGGTTGTGGCAACCGGCATTGATGCGACCAAGGCCCGCGATGATCTGCCGGTGGCGCGCCGGTCGATGGCGGCCCCCTTGCCGCAAGCAGCACCCGCTCCAATCGCGGAACCGCGTGCCGCAGCAGCGCCGCGCCCCGCCGCCGTGATGACCGAGGCGGAAGCCGTAACGCTTGGACTGTTTGACGCGGTGGAGCCGGATGCCGGCGACGATTTTGACGCGGACGGCGATGAATACACCGATGTGCCCGCGCCAGCCTACCGCCCGCAACCGGCCGCGACGGCGCGCGCGCCAGCACCGCAGATCGATGCCGATGCGGCGGAGTTTGTTGCGCCACGCCCCCGGGCCGCTGGAACGCCGTCACCCGAAGCGATGGCAAGGCTGCGCGCCGCCGTCAGCAAGGCGCCGCTAAATCGCCCCGGCATGGATACCCAAGCCCCGCGCCCCGCCGCCCCGGCACCCGCCGCGCGCGCGCCGTCGGACAAGCCCCGATTTGGCATCGGCTCGCTGATCAACCGGATGGCGGGCAACCCCGAACAGGCGAGCGAGCGTGCCCCGGCCTCCCGTCAACAGCCCCCCGTAACCAGCTATGATGACGAACCAGAGCTGAGCGCGGATCAGGAGCGGATCGAAATCCCGGCGTTCTTGCGACGTCAGGCCAACTGATAACTTGTGACAGTGGTTGGAAGAAGGCTCGGGTGACCGGGCCTTTTTTCGTTTTAGATCAATTTGTTGTCCGTCGAAATTCACTCTGTCACACAGCGTTACAAACTGTGAGTTGAGGTAGCCCGACAACAAGATTAAAAAATTTTTTACTTGAGGGGCCATTTTCACAGTACCAGACGCGACGCTGCCAGACGCGAATGAACGGAGCACGACGTGCAAAGCACGCTTAAGTCAGCTGCCACCTTTACCGGGTTCGGATTGCATTCCGGGGCCCCTGTTCGTATGGTGGTGATGCCGGCCTCTGCTGATTATGGCATTTGGTTTCGGCGCACCGATGTTGCCGCGCGCGATGCAATGATCGCGGCCCGCTGGGATTCGGTTGTGCCATCGCGGTTGTGTACGTTGGTCGGTAACGCCGCCGGTGTTCAGGTTTCGACCATCGAACATCTGATGGCGGCCTTGGCGGGTTGCGGCATTCACAACGCCCTGATCGAGATTGATGCCGCCGAAGTGCCGATCCTTGATGGATCATCGGTGCCGTTCGTGCAGGGATTGCTGGCGCGCGGATTGCGCAGCCAGGCCAGCCCCATCCGGGCGATCAAAGTGCTGCGGCCGGTCGAGGTGCGTGACGGCGACGCATATGCGCGGCTGGACCCGTCGGACACCATGGAAATGGATTTCAGTATTGATTTTGCCGACGCCGCCATCGGCCAGCAGCACAAAGAGATGAGCCTGGCGAATGGCGCTTTCGTGCGGGAATTGTGTGACAGCCGCACGTTCTGTCGCCAGATCGATGTTGACGCGATGCAAGCCAAAGGCTTGGCTCTTGGTGGCAATCTGCACAACGCGGTGGTGTTTGAAGGTGACCGGGTGCTTAGCCCCGGCGGTTTGCGGCATGCGGATGAACCGGTTCGTCACAAGATGCTGGACGCTTTGGGTGACCTGGCGCTTGCGGGCGGGCCGATGCTGGCGCGCTATACCGGCGTTCGGGCCGGCCATGCCCTGACCAACAAGTTGCTGCGGGCGCTGTTTGCGCAACCCGATGCCTTTGCGGTGGTGGATTGCGGTCCGTTGGCCGGTTTGCAACTGCCCGGCGTCGGCGTGCACCGTGCCGATATTCCCGCAGTCGCCTGAGCAATCCTTGAATCGATAAAGGCGTTTTGCGCACCGGATTTTTCTGTGCTAGGACCAAGACAAACGCGGGTGACGGTGCTTCGGCATGATGGCCATCTGCACGGCATGGGGTAGACGGACAATGGCAGGCGTGAGGTTAGGGGCAGGCGCGAAGAGCGGCGCGAAACTGATTGGCATGGCGCTACTGATTGCGATGCTTGGTGCCTGCGCCCGCAAGGCCAACGAAGCCCCGTTGGACAGCTACACTGCCGAGGAAATCTACAAGCGCGGCGAATTCGAGCTGAATGCCAGCCCGAAGCCCAAAGAAGCCATCCGCTATTTCCAAGAGGTGGAGCGACTTTACCCCTACACCGAATTTGCCAAGCGCGCCCTGATCATGCAGGCTTTCAGCCATCATAAGGCCAAGGAATATGAAGAAGCGCGTGGCGCTGCGCAGCGGTTCCTTGACCTGTATCCCGCCGACGAAGATGCCGCTTATGCGCAATATCTGATGGCGCTTTCCTATTATGACCAGATCGATGAGGTGGGTCGTGATCAGGGGCTGACCTTCCAGGCGCTGCAAGCTTTGCGCGTGGTGATCGAACAGTATCCTGACAGCGAATATGCGAAGTCTGCGACGCTTAAGTTTGATCTGGCGTTTGACCATCTGGCGGCCAAGGAAATGGAAATTGGTCGCTATTACCTGAAGCGCGGCAACTACACCGCCGCAATCAACCGGTTCCGGGTCGTGGTTCAGGATTACCAGACCACGTCGCATACCGCAGAAGCGCTGCATCGATTGACGGAGTCTTATGTGGCGCTTGGCCTGCCGGATGAGGCGCAGACGGCGGCGGCGATCTTGGGCTACAACTATCAATCAAGCCCGTTCTATGACGACAGTTTTGCGCTGTTGAAGGGTCGTGGACTGTCGCCGGAGGCGAAGGGCAACAGTTGGCTAAGTTCGGTCTACCGGCAGGTGGTCAAGGGCGAGTGGTTGTGACCAGGATGGGCGGATCGCCCATCCTACGGGGCGGACATGCTGCGCAGCCTTGATATCCGTGATGTGCTGATCATCGACCGGCTGGAGCTTGCGTTCCAGCCGGGTTTGAACGTGTTGACCGGGGAAACCGGGGCCGGAAAGTCCATTCTGCTGGATGCGCTTGGCTTTGTTCTTGGCTGGCGCGGCCGGGCCGAACTGGTGCGGGCGGGGGCCGCGCAGGGCGAAGTGACGGCGGTGTTCGATCTGCCCATAGGCCATGCTGCGCGGGCGGTTCTGGAAGAAGCCGGGTTTGACGCGGAGGACGAAGTGATCCTGCGCCGGATCAACACGGTTGACGGTCGCAAGACGGCTTGGGTCAACGGTCGGCGCGTGTCGGGCGAGGTACTGCGTGATCTGTCCGACACCCTGATTGAACTGCACGGGCAGCATGACGATCGCGGCTTGCTGAACCCGCGTGGCCACCGAGCGTTGCTTGATGCCTTTGCCGGGCTTGATCTGCCACCTCTGCGGGACGCGTGGCGCGCATGGTCGGCGGCGCGGGCCGGTCTTGCCGATGCCGAAGCGGCACTGGCGGCGGCGCGGGGCGAGGAAGAGTATCTGCGCCATGCCGTTGCGGAGCTTGACCGGCTGGACCCACAGCCGGGCGAAGAGGCCAGTCTGGATGCAAAACGGCGGGTGATGCAGGCGGCCGAAAAAATCCGCGGAGATATCTTGCGCGCGCGTGCCGCCCTTTCCGATCAGGGTGCCGAGCGCCAGTTGATGGATGCGCAACGCTGGCTTGACGGCGTGGCTGGGCGGGCGGAAGGCGTGCTTGATGGTGCGATTGCAGCCCTTGCCCGCGCCGTGATCGAGTTGGGCGAGGCGCAGGCCGGGGTAGACGCTGCGTTAAGGGGGCTGGATTTCAACCCGGCAGACCTTGAAAACGTGGAGGAGCGGCTGTTCGCCATCCGGGCATTGGCGCGAAAGCATTCGGTATTGGCGGATGATCTGGGCGAATTTGCAAGCCGTTTACGGGCGCGTCTGGCCGCGTTAGACAGCGGTGTTGCGGGATTGGCGGCGCATGTGGCCGAAGTGGCGCAAGCGCAGGCGGCGTATGATGCGCTGGCCACTGCCGCACAACGTGGGCGAGCCAAAGCGGCGGTGCGGCTGGACGCGGCTATGGCCACCGAACTGGCCCCGCTGAAAATGGAGCGCGCTGTTTTTGCGACAGAATTAAGCCAGGCCGAGGCGGGCCCGGACGGCCGCGACGCGGTGACATTTTCGGTGACGACCAATCCCGGCGCGCCTGCGGGAGCGTTGAACAAGATCGCCTCTGGCGGCGAGTTGTCGCGCTTCATGCTGGCGCTGAAGGTCTGTCTGACCGGCGACGTGCCGGGGCTGACACTGATATTTGACGAGATTGACCGCGGCGTTGGTGGTGCCACAGCGGATGCGGTGGGGCGGCGTTTGCAAGGCCTTGCAACGGCGGGGCAGGTGCTGGTGGTGACGCATTCGCCGCAGGTGGCCGCACGCGGCGCACATCATTGGCGGGTCGAAAAGCGGGTGGTCGATGATATGACATTGTCGTCGGTCACGCCGCTTGACCGGACCCAGCGGGTCGAGGAAATCGCCAGAATGCTGTCAGGCGACAGCGTGACGGATGCAGCGCGGGCGGCAGCGACGACGCTGTTGGCGGGGTAAGGGCCTTCAGCTATGCGGCTGGTGCATAGGGGCGTCCCGTCTTGGCGGCTGGCAACAGGGGTGGCAATGACCTATCTTTTCGCATGGGAGGGTGACACAGGAGTTCACCATGCTGAAGTTTTTCGAATCACTGATCGCTGCGTTCCGACTGCCATCGATTGACGAGGTCGAACGCGACTATCTGACAACCGCGCGGGACCAGACCAATCTTGAATACCGTCAGCGGCAGGTTGAGCGGGGACTGTTTCGTCAGCCCCTTAACAGCCAGAGGTCACTATAACGGTCTTGCTACCTGCGACAGTGTGGATGCCAAGTCGCCGTATCCGGTAAACCGCCGCTCATAAGAAAGCCCAAGCCGTCTTGCACAGTCTTCCGCCTTGGCATCCAAGGCGGGATCATTGGTCTGGGCCTGATAGACCAGTTTGGTGTAATTGCCAAAGTACATGTCGCGCAGCTCGAGGTGCCGATCAAGACCCATAGGCCGCCACACGAAGGCATCGAACTGTCGCACCAGAAAATCGGTCAGGTAAAAGGCGGTGAACTCGGTATCCAAATGAGCGGTGAAATTGGCGTTGCCCTCAAAAAACGAATAGCAATGCGGGCCTTGCACCATCTGAACGTCCAGTTCCTTGCACTTTTTCTGCAATTGGCCGCCGGTCCCGCAATCTGCGTAGACCACGAAAATCTCGGCATATCTCGCGCGGTAGGTGGCCACGGCATCGGCTACGGCGGGGGTAATCTTGTCGGGGTAAAGGTGCAGGTTGGCCGGCAGGCATTGCAGATCAAGGTGATCCCAGCCGTTGATGCGCTTCAGTGCCAAAATCTCATGCGCCAAAGCGCCACAGGCGATCAACAGAATGCGGCCCTGCAAGGCAGGCGGCAGGCCCGAGATGGTCAACGTCGTATGATCGGGCGTCAGCGCCACTGCCTCGATCCAAGGACCAGACTGCCGGCCATTGCGGCAAAGCCAAGGGCCACCAAGGGCACGTTGGCCCAAAGTGCCAGAGCAAGCGTCGCGCCCGCAGCAACAATGACGAAAGCAATCAGACCAAACAGATGCGGCAGGGGCATGATTAATCTCCTATCACCTCAATCTGATCTTTCGTCGCGCTTTTTCCAAGGCGGAAACGCAAATAAGCGGCGGTTCCCCGAAATGTGAACGGAAACCCGCCCAAAACGCGGGTCTTCAGGCGCTGAGCGAGTTATGTTTCCGCAGCATGAACGACTTTGCGGTTTCAACTGCAACGGCGGCGTCACGGCAATAGGCGTCTGCACCGATGGCTTTGCTGAACTCTTCGTTCAACGGCGCGCCACCGACCATGACAATGTAGTTTTCGCGCATGCCTTTTTCCTTGAGCGTGTCGATCACAACCTTCATGTAGGGCATAGTGGTCGTCAGCAGGGCCGACATGCCAAGGATATCGGGTTGCTCTTCTTCAAGGGCAGCGAGGTACTTTTCAACCGAATTGTTGATGCCAAGATCGCGCACTTCGAAGCCGGCACCTTCCATCATCATGCCGACAAGGTTCTTGCCGATATCGTGGATGTCGCCCTTGACGGTGCCGATCACCATTTTGCCCATGCGCGGTGCACCGGTTTCGGCCAGCAGCGGTTTGAGGATGAACATGCCACCCTTCATGGCATTGGCGGCCAGCAGCACTTCGGGCACGAACAGGATGCCATCGCGGAAGTCGGCGCCGACGATGGTCATGCCCGCGACAAGCGCCTTGGTCAGCACATCGTAGGGCGTCCAGCCACGTTGCAACAGGATGCCGACACCTTCTTCAATCTCTTCCTTCAGGCCGTCGTACAGATCGTCGTGCATCTGCAGCACAAGTTCATCGTCGGACAGGTCGGATAGAATGATCTCGTCGTTATCGTCGGCCATCTGATGCGCTCCTGCGGGTAAGTTATGTTGTCAATGGGCTGAACCGCGCGCAATGACTTTTCGGTTTACGACATGCCCCGGATGAAAGCCGACAGCAAGCGGCGTGTTTCGAATATCGTTGGCATATGTTGCCAGTATGTTCTAAATTGGGCACATGGTGGATAAAGAAAACAATCTGTTGCCGGGGCAGCGGTTGCGGGCGAGGGCGGCGGCATCGAATGCGGCGGGCCGGTTCGAAGCGCATGCGCGTGTCGGTGTCAGCGATGGCTGGGATATTCCGGAAGATCAGCAGCTTGTGCGCACCGAGGTGCGACTCGAGGTGCCAAAGTCTGCGCTCAGCTATAACCGGTCGCCCGACCTGCCGTTTGATCGATCGATCAATCCCTACCGGGGGTGCGAGCATGGCTGCATCTATTGTTTCGCGCGGCCCAGCCATGCGTTTGTGAACCTGTCACCGGGTCTGGATTTCGAAACCCGGCTGATCGCAAAGCCGGGGATCGGCGCGGTTCTGGCGCGCGAATTGCAGGCCCGCGCGTACCGGGTTCAAACGGTTGCGATCGGCACGAATACCGATCCCTATCAACCGATTGAAGCCAGCCATGGCGTGATGCGCGAGGTTCTGGAAGTGCTGCGCGATTTCAACCATCCGGTTGCAATAACGACAAAGGGCACGCTGGTCGAGCGGGATCTGGACATACTGGCGCCCATGGCCGCCGTTGGTCTGGTGCGGGTTGGCGTGTCGGTCACCACGCTGGATGCCGATATGTCGCGCAAGATGGAACCACGGGTCGCTTCGCCCGCGCGGCGGTTGGCCACGATCCGCCGATTGACGGAGGCGGGCGTTCCGGTGCGGGTGATGGTGGCCCCGGTAGTACCGGGATTGACCGATCACGAGGTGGAACCGATCTTGCAGGCGGCCAAGGATGCCGGGGCAGTGGCGGCCAGTTTCATCATGCTGCGGCTGCCGCGCGAGGTGTCGGACCTGTTTCAGGACTGGCTAGCGCAACATTACCCTGACCGGGCGGCCAAGGTGATGGGCCGGGTGCGCAGCTTGCACGGGGGGCGTGACTATGATCCGGAGTTTGGTAAACGGATGCGCGGCGAGGGGCCATGGGCCGATCTGATGGCGCGGCGGTTCGCGGTGGCGGCGCGGCGACTGAGGCTGGACCGGGTTCAGCCGAAATTGCGCTGCGACCTGTTTGCGCGGCCAGCAAAAGCCGGCGATCAGTTGGCGTTGTTTTAGCCCGATCATCCGCGCCTTGCGCCGCGTCTTCGCTGGACAGCGCGGACGCCCGAAAGGGCCGGGACAAGCGCTAGCCGCGCCGCCCACCGCGCCGTTCGCGCCTTGGATCACCCGAAGTGTCCCCCGTGCCGTCCGAGGCCGAGGAAAATCCGCCCAACGCGCCGGTGATCGCGTCAAGTGTCGGGCGCAAGGATTTTGGGCGGGTTTCCAGCGCGTGCCGCATGGCGCGCAAATGCTCTGGCATGGTGCCACAGCAGCCACCGATGATCCGCACCCCTGCGTCCCGGGCCAGAACGGCATATTCGGCCATGAGTTCAGGCGTGCCATCATAATGGATATGGCCATCGTGGTATTTCGGAATGCCCGCATTGCCCTTGGCAATGATCGGCCGATCAGTGCCTTGTGCAACAAACCCCAACACGGTGCGCAACAAATCCGACGCGCCGACGCCGCAGTTCGCGCCAAACGCGATCGGCGGGTTCGGCAGCTTTTCAACCATCGTCACCATCGCCGCCGAGGTGATGCCCATCATCGTGCGCCCTGCGGTATCAAAGCTCATCGTGCCGCACCATGGCATTCCGGCCAGGGCTGCGGCTTCGGCTGCGGCGCGATACTCTTCTGGGGCTGACATCGTCTCGACCCACAGCACATCTGCGCCGCCCGCCTTCAACCCCTCGGCCTGTTCGTGGAACATCTCGACCGCAAGGGCATGCGTCAACGGGCCGACCGGCACCATGATCTCGCCCGTTGGCCCGACAGAGCCAGCCACCACAACCGGGCGACTGGCGGCATCGGCAATCTCGCGCCCAAGACTGGCGGCAACGCGGTTCAACTCATGCACGCGGTCTTGCAGGTTGTGCAGCCGCATCCGGCTTGCATTGCCGCCGAATGAGTTGGTCAGGAACAGATCGGACCCCGCATCGACCGCATCTTTGTAGAGCGCGCGAATTTTGTCGGGGTGTTCGATATTCCACATCTCGGGCGGCTCGCCCGATGACAGGCCCATGTTGAACAGATTGGTGCCGGTGGCCCCATCGGCCAGCAGCCAATCGCGGCTGGCAAGAAGCGTCGACAAAAGATCGGTGGGCATAAGCATCCTTTGAACAAGTCACGGGATCGTGTTGAGCCTGCTCTGCCACGGTTGGTGCGTGCTGGCAAATTCATAATCTTCATGAAGATGATGAGGGGCGCAGCCTACAGGCGGCGGAAACCGCACCGCGCGCGCAATTTCCATCCCGGCAAGCGCCAGCCCGGGCCTGCTTGATGCCGCAAGGTACAAGGTTTGCCAGTTTGGCACAAAAGCGGATTTGAATTGCGCAAGGCCGGTCTGGTCGCCGCCCGTCACGCGGTGGACAAGGCGAGCAAGGCGCGGGACCGGGGCCGGGCACAGCGCCGCAAGGGGCACCGCGGCCAGTGACAGGCGCGGCAGGCTGGCGGCTGCGGCATCGGCAATGGCTTTCGCGATCAGGGCGTGCATAGTGCCATCCGGCAACGGCGACGCATGGCGCATAAGATCAAGTGTCCATTCGTATTTGCCCACATGAAAGCTGGCAAAGGCGATGGGCCGGCCGTCCCGCATTGCTGCATAAAGCCGCTGGCCTATCAGATAGTTGCGATCAAACCGGCCCATGGAAAAGCCGCGTTCCGCGCCATGACACTTGACCCAATCGCCGACAATTCTGGACAATTGGTCCCAATCCTGCGGCTCGGTTGTGATGGTTATGCCCGCTGCCGCCGCCCGGCGCAGTTTGCGCCGCAAGCCTGCGCGCGATGGGGTATCAAGGGCAAAGTTGCGTGGATCGAGCCAAGCCTCGCGTCCGACGGGGCGCAAAAAAAGGCCAAGCCGGCGTGCGGCAACCGCCGTGCGGGCCGTGCATTTGTAGATCACCGGCAGCTTGTGCTCCAACCGGGCCCTGTCGATCAGGCAGGTGATAGCCCGTTTGTGATCACAAGCGACCGCCCCGATCTTGGGATCATCGGACATGGGATCAAGCAAGCCGATCAGGCAATGCGCGGTACGCCCCGAAAGCCACGCCTGATCATGCCCTGCGGCAAGAAGATCCAGATGACCCTGTGCCAGCAACCCCGCCTCTGCGCGCGAGGCGACTTTGGTCAAAGCCGGTCGCGGGCGAAGTTGTGCAGCCTGCCGGTTGCGGTTTGGTCCGCGGATCGCAAAGGCCGCGCCGAGCAGGGCAGGGGCTGCAAAATAGACGACCCGCCAGGCAATGATGCCTGCCAGCAGCGGTGCCTCTGGCACCTGTGGCAACAGGGCAAGCAAGGTGATTTCAAACGCGCCGACTCCGCCCGGCGCGCCGGAGATCAAGCCCGCACCAAAGGCCAGCAGAAAAGCAGGTAGCAAGGTTGTCAGCGGCAAGGCAAGATCCGGCGGGCACAAGACCCAAAGCGCTGTGGCTGCTGCCAGGGTATCAACGGTGGTCAGCGCCAAAAGCCGGGTGATCACAAAGAGGTTGGGCAGGTGCAGGGTGCGAACCTTCGGCGCAATCGCACAGATGATGATAAGGGCAGCGAAGGCGCCAAGCACCAACAGGGCGGCTGATTTGAAGGGGGCGATCGGCAAGGTCGCCAAAACGAGTGCAGTGACAACTGCCCAGCCCGACAGGAAAAACAGCGCGACAATAGCGGTGATCCTGGTCGCCTGCCACAGGTTCTGGTCGGGCAGCATCCGCCAGCGCACGATGGCTCCGGTGATCACGCCAAGCCCAAGGGTCTGGCTGATGGCGATCGCCGTGGCCCCGGCGCAACGGGCATCCGACGGGCGCGCGCACGTGGCCAGATATCGGTGGATCACATCATCATAGTGCCCGACCGCCCAAAAGCCGACAAGCGTGGCCAGACCGGCGGCAAGCCACTGGCCGGGGGCAACCGCCAAGAGGTGACTGCGGGCGTCATCCAACGAAACTTCAGACAGCCGGTCGGCAAGCAGCCAGGCTAGGACGCCGGCAATCGCTACCGCAAGACCCGCCTTGCCGATCTGGCGGTGCCATTCCCCCGCGGGCAGGTCGGCCCGTGCCTGCGCAAAGGCCTGACGTCTGGGATTTGTCATGGTTCGAACCCTTTGATGATCGCATGCACCAGGTCAGTGCTAAGCGATCAGGGTTCAGCGGGACTTAACGGATCAAATCGTACCAAAAAAACAAAAGTCCGGCCTCTGACATGCGATCGGCTGTCACAGGCAGGGCGATGACCTTAGATTTCGTCCATCAGTTGCGCCTTGGCCAACGGCAAAAGTTCGGCCAGCTTGGCGCGTATTTCGTCTGCGCTGGCGTGGCCGGCCAGATCGGCGGCGACCTTGCGCACGACGTCTTCGACGCCCGCTTCTTCGAAGTCGGCATGCACGACACTCGTGGCATAAGACGCTGCGTCGTCGCCGGTTTTGCCAAGCAGGCCCGCAGCCCACTGACCGAGCAATTTGTTGCGCCGCGCCTCGGCCCGGAACTGCATGTCGGCATCACGCGCAAATTTCGATTCAAAGGCTTTCTCGCGGTCGTCGAACGTTGGCATGGACAAATCCTTTCGTGAAACCCTCGGTTGCCTTCCATATGCCCTTCCGCATCCCGTCGTGCAAGGGGTGGGCTGCGTTTGCCTTGCGGGACAGGCGCGCTTGGCATATGGCTGCACCAAAGACTGATCGGGGTGCCTTCAGCGCCCCTTTTGGCTGTTTGATCGGAGAGTTCATGGCGCGGCGCAAGAAGGTTTACGAAGGCAAGGCCAAGATTTTGTATGAGGGCCCCGAGCCGGGCACGCTGATCCAGTATTTCAAGGATGACGGGATCGCCAGCGGGTCCGAGGCGGCCGTTGCCGTCGATGGCAAGGGTGTCTTGAACAACCGGCTGTCGGAATTCTTCATGACCGGTTTGAACAGCATCGGGGTGCCCACGCATTTCATCCGCCGGGTAAACATGCGCGAACAACTTGTCCGCATGGCCGAGATCCTGCCACTGGAGATTGTGGTGCGCAACTTTGCCGCCGGCGATCTGTCAAAGCGGCTTGGTATTTCCGAAGGCACCGCTTTGCCACGACCAATCGTGGAATACTATTTCAAGGATGACAAGCTGGGCTGCCCACTGGTGGCCGAGGAGCACATCGTCGCCTTCGGCTGGGCCAATCAGCAGGACCTGGATGATGTGATCGCCCTTGCGCTGCGAGTGAACGATTTCCTGTCCGGCGTGATGATGGGTGTCGGCATCCGGCTTGCCGATTTCCGCATCGAGATTGGCCGCATCTGGGAAGGCGATTTCATGCGCCTGATCGTTGCGGATGAAATTAGCCCGGACAGTTGTCGGCTATGGGACATGCGAGGAAATGAAGCAAGCGAGCGCGACGGTGCCGTGCGCGAACCCGGTCCGTTGCCGGATGTGTATACCGAACTCGCCCGCCGTCTGGGGGTGTTGCCATCGAATGTGACGCATACCACCAAACCGACATTGATCAATTGAAGGAAGGTCAGGGCTGATGAAAGCGCGCGTGCATGTGATGTTGAAAGACGGTGTACTGGACCCTCAGGGTGAAGCGGTCCGGCATGCGCTGGGCACATTGGGGTTTGGCGGCGTCACCGGCGTGCGACAGGGCAAAGTGATCGAGCTGGATCTTGCGGGGTCTGACCACGCGGTGGCCGAGGCTGAAGTCCGGGCAATGTGCGAGCGGCTGCTGGCCAATACGGTGATCGAGAAGTTCAGCATCGAGATCGTCTGAGACGGGTCGAAACAGCCAGGCCGGGCGAAGAATTTTGCACAAAATTGTTGGCAAAAATCTGTGCAGATTTTTGTTGCGCTACGGACGAACCGGGCGAACTGTTTGATTTGACGGCCCGACGCTGTGCCCGAGGAAAGTGTTTCTTGTCATGTGGTTTCCTGGACCGCGCCGCTGTTTCTTGCACTAAGCCGTGTTGGACTGGAAGCGGGCGTGCCGGTAAGGTAAAGGCGTCGCAAGTATGTTGAGGGGATTTGGAATGAAAGCCGCTGTCATTACGTTTCCGGGATCAAACTGCGACCGTGATCTGATCGTTGCGTTTGAAAGCGCCGGGTTTGATGTGGCCCGTGTCTGGCATAAAGACACGTCGATGCCGGACGGAGTGGATGTGGTTGGCATTCCGGGCGGGTTTTCGTTTGGCGATTATCTGCGTTGTGGCGCCATTGCCGCAAGGTCGCCCATTGCCGGGGCGATCCATGCGCATGCCGCTCGTGGCGGCTATGTTCTGGGCATCTGCAACGGGTTTCAGGTCCTGACTGAGACGGGGCTTTTGCCGGGTGCATTGATGCGCAATGCCGGCTTGAAATTCGTGTGCAAAGCCGTGGGGTTGCGGGTGGGGCCGGCAAACGCGTTTACCACGGCCTACCAGCCCGGCGAGGTGATACATCTGCCAATCGCGCATCACGACGGCAACTACACGACCGATGCCGAAACCATGGCGCGGCTGGAGGGCGAGGGGCACATTGCGTTTCGCTACACGGATAATCCCAATGGCGCGATGGGTGACATTGCTGGCATCGTGTCGGACAATCGCCGGGTCTTGGGCATGATGCCACACCCCGAACGGGCCATCGATGCGCGCCTGGGTGGCATCGATGGTGCGAAAGTATTCCGGTCATTGATGGGCGGGATGGCGCTGGCCTGATGGGCTGGTCCTTGAGACGTAGCCCGCCGGGTCGTAAACTCGTCATATGACTGAAGTCGAGGCAGATGAGTTAGGATCAGACGCGCCGCAGGGCATGTCTTGGCGGGCCAAAGTGGTGATCGCCATCTTGGTCCTTTTCGCCGTTGCCGTCGTGTTGACCACCAATCGCTGGTTGTCCGACCGCTTTACTGATACAACGCGCAATCGCGCCGAGTTGCGTCTTGCGCTGTACTCGGGCAATCTGATCTCTGAATTGCAGCGCACATCGGTCGTGCCATTGCTGCTTGCGCGCGATCCCGAATTGATCCGGGCGTTAAGCGTTGGGGATTTTTCCGGCACTTCGGCGCGGCTGATTTCTTTTCAAGACGAGATCGGGGCGGCTTCCATCCTGCTGCTGGACGGGGAAGGCCGCACGGTCGGTGCGACGAACCGTAATCTGCTTGGCACTGCGCACGCGGCGGACAGCGCATTTGTCGATGCCATACGCACGAAGGATTCCGTCTTCACCGTCACCAAGACCGACACGGGCGCGCATGAGTTTACCTATTCGCGTGCGATCCAATCCGAGGGGCAGGCGATCGGGGTACTGGTCGTGGCGGCGGATCTGATGAAGTACGAACGGGCTTGGGCGGGGTTGCAGGATGCAGTCGTGGTCGCTGACAGTGAAGGCGTTGTTCTGCTGTCGACTGAACTGCGCTGGCGGGGCTTGCCTTTGGGCGAGGCTTTGGCGTCAACTGACGCGCCTTCGGCAATCGGGCGGGCGTTTCAGGCCACGACGGATTGGGCACAAAGGGCTCCGGATGCGTATGTTTTGGGCAAGGCGGTGTTGAAAACCGAAACACGTGTGCCGTTTCGCGGCTGGCGGCTGATCACCTTCACTGCCTACGATTCCGTGCGCGAACGGGTCAACGGTGTTCTGGCGCTTGAAATTATGGGATTTGCCATTCTGGCGGCGCTGACGTTTTATCTGCTGTCGCGCCGGGCCTGGACGCGGTCTATCGGGTTTCAACGGGAATCCGCGGAACTACGCCTTCTGAATGCGCGGCTGCAACGCGAGGTGGCCCAGCGGGAAAAGGCGCAAAAGGATCTGGAGGTTGCCGAACTGACGCTGGCGCAATCGTCCAAACTGGCGGCACTGGGCGAGATGTCCGCCGCCGTCAGCCACGAATTGAACCAACCCTTGGCCGCAATGAAAACCTATCTGGCCGGCGCGCGGCTGTTATTGCAGCGCAAACGGCCGGAAGAGGCGCTGTCGTCGTTCCAGCGAATCGACGATCTGATCGAACGCATGGGCGCGATTACCCGGCAGTTGAAATCTTATGCCCGCAAGGGTGGAGAGGCGTTCGAGCCGGTCGATATGCGCGCCTGCGTGTCGTCGGCGCTGTCGATGATGGAGCCGCAGTTGAAACTGCGCGTGGTGCGCATCACCCGCAGTCTGCCGCGCACACCGGTGATCGTGATGGCTGACCGGCTGCGGCTGGAGCAGGTGATCATCAACCTTCTGCGCAACGCGCTGGATGCGACCAAGGAAAGCAAAGCGCCGCAGATCGACATCATGTTGTCGGCGGGTGAAAGTGCCGTGCTGGCGGTGCGTGACAACGGGCACGGCATCGGCGATCTCGATAATCTGTTCGAGCCGTTTTACACCACGAAAAAACCGGGCGAAGGGGTGGGGCTAGGATTGGCCATCTCGTCCGGCATTATCACCGATCTGGGCGGGCGACTGACTGCGCGCAACAGTGACGAGGGCGGTGCGGTATTTGAAGTGCAGTTGCCCTTGACGGGCAAAGAAACAAAAGCAGCAGAATGAGGATTTTATGGCGCGTGCAATGAAGGTGGCAATAGTGGATGACGAGGCCGATATGCGCCAGTCGATCAGCCAGTGGTTGGCGCTGTCGGGGTTTGACACCGAAACCTACGCCTCTGCCGAAGAGGCGCTGAAGGGCATCGGGGCAGAATTTCCGGGTGTTGTGGTCAGCGATATCAAGATGCCGGGGATGGATGGCATGGCGTTCCTGAAACGCCTGATGAGCCTTGATAGCGGCCTGCCGGTCATCATGATCACGGGTCACGGCGATGTGCCGATGGCGGTCGAGGCGATGCGGGTAGGGGCATTCGATTTTCTCGAAAAGCCGTTCAACCCGGACCGGATGACCGAACTTGCCAAGAAGGCCACGCAGACCCGTCGGATGACGCTGGATAACCGGGCACTGCGGCGGGAACTGTCGGACGGTTCCGTCCTGATGAAGAAACTGATCGGCGGATCGCCCGAAATGGAACGGCTGCGCGAAGACATCCTCGATCTTGGGCAAGCCGACGGGCATGTCCTGATCGACGGCGAAACCGGCACCGGCAAGACGCTTGTCGCGCATGCGCTGCACGCCGTTGGGTCACGCGCGGGACGCAAGTTCGTGACAATTTCCTGTGCCGCATGGTCCGAGGATCAGTTGCAGGCACGGCTGTTCGGTCCGGCGCAGGATGGCATGATCCCTTTGGTGGAAGAGGCACGCGGCGGAACGCTGTGCCTTGAGGATATCGAAGCGCTAAGCCATCCGTTGCAGTCGCGCCTTCTGACCCTGATCAACGATCAGGGCACACCACCGGAAACCCGCATCATCGCCATCTGCAACCAGCACCAGCCCGATACGACGCTGGAAAACGTGCTGCGGCCCGATCTTTATTATCGGCTGGGTGCGCTGACCATCGTGTTGCCGCCCCTGCGCAATCGAGGCGAGGATATCCTGACGCTGTTCACCCGGATGTCGGAACAGTTTGCCGAGGAATACGGCTGTGACGCGCCTCAGGTGACCGCACAGGAGGCGGCGCAATTGTTGCAGGCCCCGTGGCCCGGCAATGTGCGCCAGTTGGTGAATATCGCCGAACGCGCGGTTTTGCAGAACCGGCGCGGGTCAGGGTCCATCGCATCTTTGCTGATGGCCGACAACGAAGCGACCGGTCCGGCACTGACCACCGAGGGTAAGCCCCTGAAGGATTATGTCGAAGCGTTCGAGCGGATGCTGATCGACAACACGATGCGCCGGCACAAGGGCAGCATTGTCGCCGTGATGGAAGAGCTGTGCCTGCCACGCCGGACGCTGAACGAAAAGATGGCAAAATACAGCCTGACGCGGTCTGAATACGTATAGCGGCTGGACACCCGACACCGCAAAATCAGCCATTGTCTTTGCGCATGCTTTGCCGATAGGGTCGGGAGAGGTAGACATGCAGCCATAGGTTGCGTCTGCCACTGAATTCTCTGGTCCTTTGCTGGCGCGTTTGTGTGCCGTTTGCGGATCAGTCGGATCGGCTGAAAAGCCGGGGTATTGCCAGCTAAGTCTTTGACAAACGCAGGCTTTTTTAGGTGGGTGCCTGAGTGGGCATCCGGAACAGAACCGTGATGAAGTGTGCAAAGATGACGACAGGATCGAAGGGAGCCCCGGACCGGGCCGCTTTTCCCGTCGCCACGCGCGCCATCGCCCGAACAAGCCACCACATGCCCGCTGACCCACCACCCGGTTTATCGCCCGGTGGCATCGGTTGGCATGGGTGCCATGGAACAAAATGGTCAAAAAGATGCTTATCGATGCCACCCACGCCGAGGAAACTCGGGTTGTGGTGGTGGATGGAAACAAGGTCGAAGAATTCGATTTTGAAACCATCAACAAACGGCAGATCGCCGGAAATATCTATCTTGCCAAGGTAACGCGCGTCGAGCCGTCGTTGCAGGCGGCGTTCATCGATTACGGTGGCAACCGGCACGGCTTTCTGGCCTTTGCCGAAATTCACCCGGATTATTACCAGATCCCGCTGGCAGATCGCAAAGCCCTGCTGGAAGAGGAACGCGCCTTCGCGCGGGCCGAGGATGAGGAAGACAACAACCGCAGCAATCGCCGCCGGCCACGCCCTGCACCGCGTGCCGCGGCAGCGCCTTCCGATGACGCGGTGGTCAGCGCGCCAGCCGCAACCAGCATGGATGTGGTTGATCTGGGCGAGGAAACCGGGGCGGACGCCTTGGTGGAAACGCCGCGCGCGCTCGAAAATGGCGACAGCGATCAGCCTTACCGCGCCGTCGATCACGCCGCCGAGGTGGATGAGGATATAGAATCCATCGCTGAAGAGGACGTAGCCGAGGAAATCAGCCAGACCCGCAAGCCACGCGCGCGGCGCTACAAGATTCAGGAAGTGGTCAAGGTCCGCCAGATCATGCTGGTGCAGGTGGTCAAGGAAGAACGCGGCAACAAGGGTGCGGCACTGACGACCTACCTCAGCCTCGCCGGGCGATATTGCGTGCTGATGCCGAACACCGCACGCGGGGGCGGCATATCGCGCAAGATCACCATGGCCGCTGACCGCAAGAAGCTGAAGGAGATCGCGCAGGAGATCGAAGTGCCGGAAGGTGCCGGTTTGATCATCCGCACCGCCGGGGCCAAGCGCACCAAGCAGGAAATCCGCCGCGACTACGAATATCTGATGCGGCTGTGGGAACAGGTCCGCGAATTGACCCTGCGCTCCATCGCCCCTGCGCCCATCTATGAGGAAGGCGATCTGATCAAACGCTCGATCCGCGATCTTTACAACCGCGAGATCGAGGAAGTTCTGGTCGAAGGCGAGGAAGGCTACCGGACCGCCAAAGACTTCATGAAGATGATCATGCCGAGCCACGCGAAATCGGTGCAGCGCTATGACGAGCAGATGCCGCTGTTCGCGCGCTATCAGGTGGAAAGCTATCTGGGGGGCATGTTCAACCCGACCGTGCAGTTGAAATCCGGCGGCTACATCGTGATCGGGATCACCGAGGCGCTGGTCGCCATCGACGTGAACTCTGGCCGGGCGACCAAGGAAGGTTCAATCGAAGATACTGCACTTAAGACCAACCTGGAGGCAGCCGAAGAGGTGGCCCGCCAGTTGCGCCTGCGCGATCTGGCCGGGCTGATCGTCATCGACTTCATCGACATGGAAGAACGGCGCAACAATCTGGCCGTTGAAAAGCGCATCAAGGACAAGCTGAAAACTGACCGCGCCCGCATTCAGGTGGGCCGTATTTCGGGCTTTGGCCTGCTGGAGATGAGCCGCCAGCGGTTGCGTCCGGGGATGCTGGAAAGCACGACCCAGCCGTGCCCGCATTGCCATGGGACCGGGCTGATCCGGTCGGACGACAGTCAGGGCTTGCAGGTTTTGCGCGCTTTGGAAGAAGAGGGCACGCGCAAGCGCAGCAAAGAGGTGCTGCTGCGCGCACCGATCGGCATCGTGAACTTCCTGATCAACCAGAAGCGCGAACATATCGCGTTGATCGAGGCGCGCTACGGCATGGCGGTGCGGATCGAATGTGATCCGGTGATGGTCAGCCCGGATTACTCTATCGAGAAATTCAAGACTGCGACCCGCGTGGTATCGGAGGCCGCGTCGGCAGTCATTTCCGGCAATTCATCGATGATGGGGGCTGCGGTCGATGACGAAGACGAGGATATTGTCGAGGACGATATCGAGGATGATGCAGATGACACAACAGAGACGCCATCCGCGGCAGTGAATGGCGGATCCGACGACGGTGAGGGACCAAAGAAGAAACGCAAACGGCGTCGGCGTCGGCGTGGTGGTGCGGGCGCGTTGCAGACCGCCGCCGACGGCACGGGCGATGATGACGGCGACGACGCCGATGAAGCCGGTGACGGTGCCGCGCCAAGCGAGACACCGGCCATCGAGGCCGTCAGCGACGATGATGCAAAACCCGCGCCAAAGGCCAGAAGCCGGACGCGCAGCCGGTCGGCCAAGCCAAAACTCGCCGCTGCGACCGACGCTGCGCCGGAACCAGCGGCATTGCCTCTGGCAGATGTCCCGGATCAACCCGCCGACGCCCCGGCAGTCGAGGCTGTGGTTGAGCCTGTGGTGGAGGCCATCGCCGAAAGGCCAAAGCCAAAGCCGCGTGCGCCCCGGATCAGCAAGGCCAAATTGGCTGCACTGGCCGCTGCCGCCGAAGATGAACCTTCTGCCGAGGTTGCCACCGCACCAGAGGTGACCGAGGCGCCGGTAGCCGAACCGGAGCCAGCGGTTGACGCAGCACCGGTTGCGGTTGAGACGGCCCCGGACGATGCCGTGGTGCAAGAGGATGCACCTGTTGATGATGGTCCGCCAAAGCCGAAGCGCAAAGGCTGGTGGGCGTTGGGCCGCTAGAACATTTTGGGGCGTCGGGGAAATCCGGCGCCCTTAGAGTTTGCCGGGGCCGCGCCGGATCCGGTAAATCCGGACCGCGCCGTCGGTCTTTGTTTCAATCAGGCTGTGACCCGCTTCGGCGCAAAAGTGCGGCAGATCGACGGCCGCCATGGCATCCGTCGCACGCACCGACAGAACGTCGCCCGCCTGCATCTGAAGCAATCGCTTTCGGGCTTTCAGAACGGGCAGCGGGCACAGCAGGCCCGCGCAATCCAGCGTCTCGTCGAGGGTCATCGGAGTGGCTTTCGTGAGTTTGGCATCGTTATGGCGGGCTAGGGCCTGTCTGTCGATCATAGTATCGTCAGGCAGGCCCTAGTCTTTTGATTTTACGCTTGTCTTTCGACAATACCGGAAGCCACTTTTGTCGGACAAGCTCCAGACTTGAAATGAAAATCACAATCGCAGGCCGAATTGCCACGGCAATGTGACATAAACCACCGGTGACGGCAGGCCGCGAAACCGCTATGCGATGAAAAAGGGGAAAATGACATGGCGGGACTGGACTTGATCGATGCGGGCCTGCTGCCGGCCATGCTGATCGCCCTTGTGGCAGGCGTGTTGTCGTTCCTGTCGCCCTGTGTCCTGCCGATCGTGCCGCCCTATCTTGCTTATATGGGCGGCATCAGCATGGGCGAGATGCGGTCCGACCAATCCGCACGCCGCCGGGTCATGCTGCCGGCACTGTTCTTCGTGCTGGGCCTGTCGACGATATTCCTGCTGCTCGGCTTTGCGGTGTCGGCCTTTGGCAGCTTCTTCTTACAGAACCAGGTTCTTTTCGCCCGCATCTCGGGGTCGATGATCGTGGTGTTTGGCCTGCATTTCCTGGGGGTTATCCGCATTCCGCTGCTGGACCGTGATGCGCGGCTGGATGCCAAAGCCCAGGGCGGCTCGGCCTTTGGTGCCTATGTTCTTGGACTGGCCTTCGCCTTTGGCTGGACGCCCTGCATCGGGCCGCAACTGGGCGCGATCCTGTCACTCGCCGCTCAAGAGGCGTCGCTGGCACGCGGCACCTTGCTGCTTGGCATCTACGCGTTGGGCCTCGGCGTGCCGTTCTTGCTGGCCGCCCTGTTCATTGAACGCGCGATGGGCGTCATGGCCGGGCTGAAGCGGCATATGAAAACCATCGAACGCGCGATGGGCGTGCTCCTGATCCTCGTCGGGGTTGCCATTCTGACCGGCGCGTTTTCGGATTTCTCGTTTTTCCTGCTGGAAAAGTTGCCCTTTCTGTCCGTGCTCGGCTAGGCTTGCCGCCATCCCTGCGGAACTGATCGGTGCGCGCGGGGGATAAGGGGAGGCCGATGTCGCATGACACCACCATGACCGGGCCAGTTGTGCGGCGGCGGGTGTTCTATGTGCCGGGGTTTGATCCCGCGCCGCCGCGCCGCTACCGCGAGTTGTACCGCAAAGAGGCGCGGATGCAGGCAGCCATATCAGGTTACGCGATTGATCTGGCCGAGCGCCCGCAAAAAGCCGGCTTCGGCTGGGCTGTCACCGCAACGATGGACGGGCAACAGGTTCAGACCGAATTCGAGGTGCTGGTCTGGTCCGACATCGTGCGCGCCTCGATCGGGGGTGGCGTGATCAGCACCTATCTGCAACTGCTGCGCACGGCATGGATCTACATCTCGACGGGCGCGTTGTTCCGGCTGGCACGATTGCGCAAAGGGCCCGTGATTGCAGCACTTTATCCGATTGTAGTGCTGCTGGCGCAATTGGTGCTTGCGGTTGCAACCGGCATCGGGATTGGCGTTCTTGCCAGTCTGGTGCTGCCTGCCGCTGCGGGGTGGGGCATTGGCGCCGTGGTGTCGGGTCTGATCTTGCAGGGGTTTCGCCGCTTTGACCGGTATATCTTTGCCTACTACCTGATGCACGATTACGCCTTCACTGCCCAGCACTACGGGGCCTATCCCGCTGCACTGGAATTGCGGCTGGCGGAATTTCAGGCGGTGATTGCCAAGGCTCTGCACGGCGATTGCGATGAGGTACTGGTGGTCGGCCATTCCTCGGGCGTGCATCTTGCGGCCTCTGTTCTGGCCGATATCCTGCGCAGTGGTGCGGCGGCGGTTCCTTTGGGTTTTCTGTCATTGGGTCAGGTCGTGCCCATGGTATCGTTCTTGCCAGACGCGGACCGGCTGCGTGCCGATCTGCATTTTCTGTGCACGCACAGGGGCTTGGCTTGGGTGGACGTGACCGCCCCCGGCGATGGCTGCGCCTTTGCGCTATGCGATCCGGTGGCGGTATCAGGGGCGGCGGCACCTGCCAAATGCTGGCCTTTAGTGATATCGGCGGCATTCACTCAAACCCTTTCCGCCGAACGCTGGCAGGCCATGCGGTGGCGGTTCTTCCGCTTGCATTTCCAGTATCTCTGCGCGTTCGACCGGCCCGGCGACTATGATTATTTCCGCATCACGGCTGGGCCGCAAACGCTGCAAGCGCGGTTTGCTGGCCGTGCGCCTTCCAAAAGCCGGATCGAGAAACCGCTATCGCGCTATTCAAGCAGGGCCGCATGACGCCGCCCAAACCCGCGCCACGGACCGACAAGGTATCTAAATGGCGGCATCTGCGGCTGTTTCGGGCCGATATCCTGTCAGCACAACCGGCGCGACTGTACCGGGCATGGATGGCAGAATATCGAACGCCGTTTTTCAAAAGCTATCTGTGCAATGATCCCGCCCTGATCCGGCGCGTGTTGTCGGACAGGCCGCTGGATTTTCCGAAATCGGACCGCGTGCGTGAAGGGCTGGCACCGCTGCTGGGCAATTCGGTGTTCCTGACCAACGGGGCGGAATGGCAGCGCCAACGGCGCATCATCGATCCCGCCTTTCAGGGCGGGCGGTTGCGCGATACGTTTCCTGCGATGCTGGCGGCGGCGCAAGCGGCTGTGGCGCGGCTGCCGGTCGGTCTGGTCGAGGTGGAAAGCCAGATGAGCCATGCCGCAGCGGATGTGATCTTTCGCGCGCTGTTTTCGATTCCGATTGAAAATGACGTGGCATCTGCAGTATTCCGGCAATTTCAGGCCCATCAGCGCAGCCAACCTTTGCTGAACCTAGCGGCGTTTGTGCGACTGCCGGCCTGGCTACCGCGATTTCACCGGTCGCGGACCAAAGCCACCGCGCGGGCGATCAGGGCGTTGATTGCAACCCTGACCGAAGCGCGCGCAGACCAGATCGCAACGGGTGATGCGCCGCGCGATCTGGCGACATCGATCATGACGGCGATCGACCCGGAAACAGGGCGGGGTTTTGACACGGACGAAATGATCGATCAGGTTGCGATCTTCTTTCTGGCGGGGCACGAGACCAGCGCATCCGCGATTGCCTGGGCGCTGTATCTTCTGGCAAGCCATCCGGACAGTCAGGCAAGGGTGGCTGACGAGGCCGCGGGCCTTGGCGACAGCCCAGATTTTGCGATGCTGTCACGGTTGGAGTTCACCCGCGATGTGTTCCGCGAGGCGCTGCGCCTTTATCCGCCAGTGCCGATGATGGTGCGCGAAAACCGCTGCCCGGAGGACATGCGCGGGCGCCATGTCGCTGCCGGCGCGCAGATCGTGGTGTCGCCGTGGCATCTGCACCGGCATGAACGGATCTGGGCAGAGCCCGATAGTTTCGATCCGGATCGCTGGCAGACCGAGGCTGGGCGCAGCAGCGCTCGCGATGGCTTCATCGCCTTTTCGGCCGGGCCACGCGCCTGCCCTGGGGCCGGGTTTGCGATGGCCGAGGGTGTCTTGTTGCTGGCGATGCTGGTCCGGCAGTTTCGATTTTCGGTGGTTGGCGGGTGCGTACCGGTGCCGGTGGCGCATCTGACAGTGCGGGCAAAGGACGGGATTTGGTTGAATGTCGAACGGCGGTTGAGAAAAGAAAACTTTTCAGAAAAGTTTTCTCAAATTCCTTCTGAAGGAATTTAGCGTCAGCACAGCACCCGCACGGTTTCGTTGTTGCAAAAGATGACGTACTGCCCGGCGTTCTCGACAGCATGATATCCGCGCCTGCGCAGTTCATGTTCGAAATTGTGACGGCCAATGATACGCTCCACGTCGCGCACCTGACGGCGCACGATGCCGCCTTCGCGTGCATTCTTGGCGCTGAACAACTGCAATAGCCAGACATCTGGCGGCAATAGGGCAAGGGTGTTCGTCATGGTGTCCTCCATGACGCAGTGTTGCTGATCTGCGTTAACGGCAACCTAACGGCGCAGTGTCTCGAACACATAAACCCGAATGGCCGAGGCAAGCCCCACATCCGTCTCGCGATGTGCGTCGATTTCGGCGGCCAGAACGTTCAGGGCAACGCCTTTGTCCGCCGCGATCTGCCGGAAGGCTTGCCAGAAGCTGTCTTCCAGCGACACCGACGTGCGGTGCCCGCGCAGCGTCAGCGAGCGTTTGACCGGGCGCGCTGTCATTCGCGTCTTACCCCGTCAAGATCCCGCAGCGCCTTGTCTGCGCACGCCGATTGCAGGTCTTTTTCGGCTTTAGAACGCCCGAACTTCGCAGCGTTCGCGTCGGCTTTGGCCCGCGCCGTCGCGCGCGCCTTTTCCTTGCGCTTTGCCCGCAGGTTGACCACCTCTGCCATATCAGCCCTTGGGGCCGATCATGTCTTCAGGGCGCACCACACGGTCAAAGGTTTCGCCATCGACATAGCCCAAAGCGATAGCTTCCTCGCGCAGGGTGGTGCCGTTCTTGTGGGCGGCCTTGGCAACCTTGGTGGCCGCGTCATAGCCGATGGTGGGGGCCAGAGCAGTGACCAGCATCAGGCTTTCCTTCATCAGCCGGTCGATGCGCGCGATGTTGGCTGTGGTGCCCACAACCATGTTGTCGGTGAACGATCCTGCCGCGTCGCCCAAAAGCTGCATGCTTTGCAAGACGTTATAGCTCATCACCGGGTTGAAGACGTTCAGTTCGAAATGCCCCTGGCTGCCGGCAAAGCCGACCGTGGCGTCGTTTCCCATAACCTGCGCACAGACCATCGTCAGGGCTTCGGCTTGCGTCGGGTTCACCTTGCCCGGCATGATCGACGATCCGGGTTCATTTTCGGGCAGGTTCAACTCGCCCAACCCCGACCGGGGACCGGAGCCCAGAAACCGCATGTCATTGGCGATCTTGAACAGTGATACGGCGACGACACGGGTGGCACCCGACATCTCGACAATAGCGTCATGGGCGGCAAGGGCTTCGAATTTGTTGGGCGCCGTCACGAATGGCAGCTTGGTCAGTTCGGCGATTTTTGCCGCAATCCGTTTGTCCCAGCCGACGCGCGTGTTCAGCCCTGTGCCGACCGCTGTGCCACCCTGTGCCAGTTCGTAGATCGCGGGCAGGGCGGCGTTGATCCGCCGGATGCCCATCGCGACCTGATGCGCGTAGCCCGAAAATTCCTGCCCCAGCGTCAGCGGTGTCGCATCCTGCGTGTGGGTGCGGCCGATCTTGATGATGTGACTGAACGCTTCGACCTTCACCAGAAGGGCTGCGTGCAGCTTTTCCAGACCCGGCAGCAGCACATCGCGCGCCGTCATGGCGATGGCCACATGCATCGCGGTGGGGAACGTGTCGTTGGAGGATTGCCCCATATTGACATGGTCATTCGGGTGGACCGGCTTTTTCGAGCCCATCACACCGCCCAGCATTTCGATGGCGCGGTTCGAGATCACCTCGTTCGCGTTCATATTGGTCTGGGTGCCAGACCCCGTCTGCCAGACCACCAGCGGGAAGTTGTCGTCGAACTTGCCGTCCATCACCTCGGTTGCAGCAGCGGCGATTGCGTGGCCCAGGTCAGCCGACATGTCACCCTGATCAATGTTCACCAGCGCGCAGGCCTTCTTGATCACACCGAGGGCACGGACAATGGCGATGGGCTGTTTTTCCCAACCGATCGGGAAGTTGATGATCGAACGCTGGGTCTGTGCGCCCCAGTATTTGTTTGCGGGCACGTCCAATGGGCCAAAACTGTCGGTTTCGATGCGAATGTCGGTCATGCCCAATGCTCCTTCTGAAGATCACGACCTGATGCGGCAGGTTGCTGTGAAAATCAAGCAGCTAGAGCAGGATGATGTTTGAATGAAACACTATCCTATTCTCGTTTCTGAGTGGTCGCGTGATTGTTGAGGAAAACCAGTCCCCATTTTTTCTTATCACGCTCTGACGCCCGGGACCTGTGGCAGGGTTCACTCGAAATCAGACCGCCGATGAAAGACATAGACTGTCGCCGGGGGTAGATTAATCCAGACCTTAGCATTTCGTTCGCAGGTCAGGCCCAACCGATCAAGGGACTCCGGGTCCAATGGGGGTTTTGGGCCATAAGTGAACTGCACCATTGCGCCGCCCCTGCGCAGGACATCAAACGCACCACCAACGACGGCGCGGCGTATATGCGGCGGCATCGACAGCAGCGGAAGACCAGAGATGACGGTGTCCACACCAGTCCGGCAGTGCCTAGCCACATTCTGCGCCCCTGCGTTATGAACCGTCACGCCGGGGAATGCGCCGCGCAAATGTGATGCAAACTCCGCGTTCATCTCGAATAGAGAAAGATCCTTCGGGCAAACGCCAGCTTTAAGAATTGCACGCGTGAAGACGCCTGTGCCGGGACCAAACTCCACAACCCGGCCACTCTCGGGGCCAAGGCCCATTGCCATGGCCCGTGCAAGACGCCCAGACGACGGCACGACGGCCGATGTCTGCGCCGGGTTGCGCGCAAGTTGCCGCAGGAAAAGCGCAAGGTCCGACGGCATTCGCGAAGCAAGTCCCTTATCAGTGGTGGCGGGGCAAGGGACAGGACCCTTGCGCCATTGAACGCCGCGCGTCGCAGTGACTGCGCCTATTTGCGGAACTTGTCGAGGCTGACAACCTCTGCGTCGCGGCGCTGTGCGGGGACCGGTTCGGCGTCGGCCACATCTTCTTCGTCGTCCTCATCATCTTCGGAATGGGTCTCGAACCGCAGGCCGAATTCGACGGAGGGATCAACGAATGTCCGCACGGCGTCAAAAGGGATGCGCAAAGGTTCGGGTTGATTGCCGAAATTCAGGGTGACGGCAAAGCCATCATCGGTAACCTTCAGATTTTCGAACCAATGTTGAATGACCACCGTCATTTCTGCGGGATACCGCGAATGCAGCCAGTCCGCAATATCGACGTCTGGGTGGGTGGTATCAAAGGTAATGAAAAAATGATGCACACCGGGCAGGCCGTTTTCCGACACATCCGTCAGCACAGACTGGATCAGGCCGCGCATCGCGCGGTGCATGAGATTGCCATAGTCGATAGACCGCGCCATGCGTGAGGCCCTTTCTGTGCTGTTCCCAACATAAGGGATTTGTCCCCAAAGGGAAGGGGGCCGCGCTGCCCTGCAGCGAAGTTTAGATCATCGCGATTACAACCGATGCGAAAGCGCTTGATCCCAGCGCAAGCGGCAGTGACCAATGCCGCAGCAGCAAGAGCCAGGCCGCAACGATACTGATGGCGACCGCGATCAGATCGACCGATGTCCAGTCCGGCCATATCATCTGAACCGGGCCCGCCCTGAGACTTCCCACCGATCCGAAGATCACATGGGCCGCAAACCACAGCGACAGGTTGGCAATTACTCCGACCACGGCTGCGGTGATGGCCGCTAGGGCGCCGGCAAGGCGCGGCGCCGCTACAATGCGGGCGATGTAAGGGGCAAAGGTGAAAATCCACAGAAAGCAGGGCACGAACGTCATCCACAGCGTTACAGCTGCCGCGACGATGCCATAGATCACACCGCCCTGCTTGTGGGCCGCCAGATAGCCCACGAATTCCGTCACCAGGATCAGCGGGCCGGGTGTGGTTTCGGCCAGCCCCAAACCGTCCATCATCTGTGGCAGGGTCAGCCAGCCCTTTTCTTGCACCACCGCCTGGGTCATCCAGGCCAGCACCGCGTAAGCCCCTCCAAAAGTGACGACGGCGAGTTTGGAAAAGAAAAGGCCGATCTCGAACAGCAGGCCCTGTTCGAACATCCACAGGGCCGCCAGCGGTACTAGCCACACCGCGCCCCAGATAAGCACGGTGCACGCGGTGCGTGCGGATGCGGCAGGGGCGGGCGCAAGCGAGGCAGTGGCACGCCCCGCCGAAATTGCACCAAACAGGGCTGCCGCGATGATGATGACCGGGAACGGGATGTTCAGCGCGAACAGCGCTAGAAACGCGGCGATTGCGATCAGCCAGTGCATGCGACTTTTCAAGGCTCGGCGCGACACCCGAAGCAGTGCCTCTATCACGATCACAACAACCGCCGCCTGCACGCCCTTGAACAGCGCCATCACCAGCGCCAGCTGCCCAAAGGAGGCGTAGATCACCGACAGGGCCAGCACCACCATGGCCCCTGGCAAGACAAAGAGCAGCCCCGCAATCAGCCCGCCCTTGGTGCCATGCATGCGCCAGCCAGCCCATGTCGCCAGTTGCATCGCCTCAGGCCCCGGCAGAAGCATGCAAAACGACAGCGCCGAGAGGTAGTCCTTCTCGGATACCCAGCTGCGCGCCTCCACCAGTTCGCGGTGCATCAGGGCGATCTGTGCTGCGGGGCCGCCAAAGGACAACAGCCCGATGCGGGCGAAGACGCGGGTCATCTGTGGCAGGGTGGGTGTCATCTCAGGCACGCCCTGCCGGCCAGTCATGGCCTTCGTCAAACCCATCACGGGCCCAGCGGTACAGGGCGTCGTACAGCGTCAGTCCGGCGTCAAGTTGTGCCAGATCATCGCGGTACATCCGCGACAGGCCCACAGAAATAGCCAACAGACCGGCGGCCTGCGGGGCCAGATCATGCCGGTCGGTATCGGCGCCGCGCACAACCGTGGCCAGACGCTCAAGCGCCGGGGTGGCAAGCCCGAATTCGGCAATCATCGTGTCAAAGGTACAGGTATCGCCACGATGGCTCCAATACACGCCATCGATGTCGAAGGGGGTGGCGTCGAACCGGGTGGCGACATCGGCCACTTCGGACGGGGTGACGAACAAGAAGCGTGCGAAAGGATCAACGAAGCGGCGGATCAGCCACGGGCAGGCGATGCGGTCGATCTTGGGGCGGTGACGGGTGACCCATAGATTGGTTGGGGGCAGGGCGGCGGCAGGCACCATCGGCAATGATGCAGCAACCCAGGCCTCGGTGCCGCCTTCCAGCGATTCGGCGACGATGCCACAGGTGCGCAGCAGGGCGGCAGCCCCTTCGGACAGTTTCAGGCCGCGTTGGCAGACGACGACGACACGTTGGCCCGCAAGACCAGGGGCGAGGGCCTCAATGTCTTTGTGTGCGTGCCGGATTGCGGTCGGGATCAGCCGGGGATGGGCGGCGAAATCGTCCGCAATACGCACATCGATAATGGCAGGCGCGTCGGGCGTGCCGATCAGGCGGGCGAGTTGGGCAGCGGAAATCTGGTTTGGGCCGGGCATGGCTGGCATCCTTGATCAGGGGTGAAAAGGGATGCGATCCTGCGGCTGCCGCCTCACGGGGTGTTCGCGAACCCCATAGTGAGTTGATAGAAAGTCAAGCTTCCGCGGTCAAGCAACTTTCAGTTCAGCGCTATGATCCCGGCCCAAAGCTGCCGCAGTTTTCGTATTTTGTGACCGCAAACGACGTTGATCCATCGTTAAATCTATCCCCATTGTTAAAGGGTCCCTTGGTGACGACTGAATCGGGAAACGGGCTTTCGCCGATAAAACCGCCAATGCTAACGAACTTGGTGCCACGGCGGATGACTTTGCCCTTGAACTGGCTGTCCTGACCATCGCCATTGCGGTATTTGTAGCTGCATGTGCCGGGGGTGTCGAAACAGGAATATGGGGTAAAGGTTTCCCATTTTCCGCCAGCCCAGTCCTTGCGAATCATCTGGCCGTCTGCGTTGTAAGTGGTTGTACGGACAAGATTTCTGCCGCTTGACCCAGAATAGGTTTTGACAACGTGTTTGGACCCTTTTTTGCCGACATATTCGTCGACCGTCTGTTCTCCTGACGAATACTTGCCGTGGATGCGGCAGCCGACTGGCATGATGTCAAAACTGATGCCCGCCAACCTTGTTTGTGCATCGGTGGCGGAAAAAATCAAGCAAGCCAGTGTAGCTGCCAATAGGGCTGTCGAACGGAGCGGCATTTTTGGAGCGTCCACCAATGATATCTGTGGGTACGATAAACCGTAAAAGCGTTGCCGAGCAAGGGATTGGGTTCGCATTCTAACGCTCGTCCGAAGGCCGTCACCCGATAACCTTCGAAATTTCGCGCAGGATCTTTTCGCGGATCGCGCGGGGGTAGTCCTGCAAACCGCGCGCAGTCATCACGAAGCCGCCTTTGGTGATCACCCATTTCTGATAGTAACGGGTCACAGGGTCGGATTGGCCCATGTCTTCAATCGCAATGGCATTGATCTCGATGCCGAGAGCTTGCGCGCGCGTCCTTGCGGCGGCATCGGTGAAGCCTGAGTTTTCGGGGCCGTCACCCGAGATATCGACCACCTTGCGTTTGCAATCGCCCACCGGTGCGAATTGCAAGATCGAGAAATCAATTGCCTCGCCGACGGCGGTGTCAGAGGCGTCGAAGGCGCGGGGCTGGGCGGCGGTGGCGGCTGCAAAACGGCGGATGTCACCGGGCGACAGCATGCGTTTCCATGGCAGAACAAGGGCTTGCTTGCCCACGCCGGACCAGTGCACAACCGCAACGGCCATCTGTCCAGCAACCAGCGCCTCGGCAATGGCGGGGTCATTCAGGGCAAGCGATAGCCCTTCTGCCTGAATGGCATATTCGCCCGCATCGATCGAGCCGGAGATATCGATCGACAGCAAAAGCGCCACATCGCAGGCCTTCGCCTGCGACGCCGACAACAGGCAAAGGGCGAGGATGCGCAGCATGCACGAACTTTGCACGCGCGATGGACGTGTCGCAAGGCAAATGGCAGGCCGCAAGCGTTGGCCCGCTAGGCGCGGGGGTATGCTCATCAAGCCCGTACCGACAGTCTTCGCTTGGTCAGCGCGGACACCTGTAAGGCCGGAGAAGCGGGTAGTCGGGTTAAGTGCAGGCTTCTGTTGCCAGGTGCCTGCGAACCCCGCCTTACGCTGCTAAGCGCAAGGACTTAGTTTCGGCGACCCGAACAGCTTACGCTGCAAGAGCCATTGCCGGAGCACGGTTGTCATTGGCAACTGTACATTTGGTCCGATAACGGTGGTACCTACCGAGCGAAAGCTGGCCCCTTTAGACGTTCGTCGATCCTATTTCGACCCCATCCGCCCCCAATGAAGGAGTAGTTTGGTGGAGTCGCCGGGTACCGCCCCCGGGTCCGAGCCGCGTATTACGGGTGCGTTTATCGCCATATTTCCGGTTGCCCGGAACAGTTTCAATATAGGGGCGGGGGGGCCGGGCCGCAAGCGGGTTGAGGGGCTAAAACTGGTATACACCCGTTTGTCTGCTGTCGGCAAAAACCTGAGGTTTCAACCCGGTCGCCGTCAGCATCCGGATGTCGTGCAGCGAAAGGCCCGCGCAAACCGGTTGCGCGGGCCATCTGGCAGATCAGGACTGCGAAGCGCGGGTCAGAAGCCGGCCTTGATGTCTTCGAACTCGGCCAGCATCCGGTCCCGCATGGCGGTCTCGATCGGGACTTGCGGCAGCAAGGTCGTGTCTATCGGGCTGATGCCGGCTGCCTCCAGTGCCGCCTGATCAAGCAGGGCGACACCGGCGTCATTGGCATGGGCATACCCCAAGGTATCGATCAGAACTTGTGACGACGCTTGCGACAGCAACGAATTGGCAAAGTCATAGGCTTTTTCTTCGCTTCCGGGGCCGTCTTTCATATTCACCAGACCGCAAAAGAACGAGGACACACCTTCGGTCGGCTGGCGCTGAAATCCGACGGGGAAGTCTTCCGACCGCAGCAGAGCGAAGGCGTCGTTCCAGGACCAGGCCACCTGGATCTCGCCGCTGGCAACCAGTTGCGACAACTGCGACGGATCAGACCAATACGCCCGCACGTTCTGGTGTGCCTCGCGCAGCCATGCTGCGGCGGCGGCAAACTGGTCGTCCGTCACGGCCGTCCAGTCCGAAACGCCGGTTGCGAGCAGGGCCAGTGACCAGACATCATCGGTGTTGTCCGGCAACGAGATGCGGTCCTTGTATTTCGGATCGGTGAACACCGACAGCGAAGCCACATCTTCGACCGGGACGGTTTCAGAATTGTAAAGGATCGCGGTGTAGGCGTAATCGGTCGGCAGGAACCACACGCCTTCATCATCAACGAAGTCTTTCGATGCAAGCAGCCGGGGCGCGATGTTTCCATATTCCGGGATCTTGCTGACGTCCCACGGTTCGATCAGGCCCGCCGCGCGGTATTTCGGGATCATCTGGGCGCATGGGTGCGTGATATCGGCCTTGAAGCCGGAGGACACCTTCTGGAAGGCTTCATCATCATCGGCGTAAAACGAGTAAGTAGGCATCTGGCCGTTCTTCGCAATATACGATGTATTCAACCCTTCGATTTCCCATCCGGCCCAGTCGAAGACGGTCAGCTCGGGGTCGCCTGCGAAAGCGGGTGCAGACAGATTCAGGGCAAATAGGGCGCCCGTGACAAGGAGAGAGGTTTTTTTCATTGTTGCTCCTGCAAGATTTTTGCACAGCGCCCCTCCCATGAGACGCTGGCAGTCCGGTTACGCTAGATTAGCTCTGGCGCTTGCTCAACCACTTCTTAAGGATGGTGCCAACGCGGCGACATCACAAGGGACCGGCACGATGCGGGACATAACATTTTCGACATTCGTTTTTTTCGTGGGCAGTGTCGGAGCATTTGCACAAATCAGAGGCGGCAATGATTAGCCCGACGTGGTGCTGCATGATGGCACGCTATAATCTGTGGCAGAACCGGGCAATCATCGCCACGGCTGACCCGATCAGCCCCGTTGTGCGGCAAGGATCCGACGCAGAACCGCTTGCGTCAATTGCGGGCATCTTGTCGCATCTTCTGTGGACGGACCGGGTCTGGATGACGCGGTTTGACGGGGCGGCGGCCCCATCTGGCAGGCTCGCTACCAGCGGCATGCAGTTTCGCGACTGGGAATTGTACCGGGCCGAACGCGCGCAAACCGATACGCGCATTCTGGACTGGGCCTCGACACTGGATGATGCCGCGATGGAGGGCGAGTTGTTCTGGATCTCGAAATCCGCCGAACGCCATGTGTCGCGCCCGATGGCGATCTGCATCACCCATTTCTTCGTACAGCAGGCACATTTTCGCGGCGTGGCGCATGCCCTGCTGGGGGCGGCCGGTGCTTTGACCGAGGACAGTGCCTTGTTCCTGATGCCGGATTTGCTGGATTGACGGGTTTCGCGCGGATAGCCTGGCCATTAAACTCGTTGCTCCGGTCAGCAGTCGGGCCGGGGTTTGCCGATGATTTTTCCCAAGAGCCAAGACTTCAGTGGCTTTGCTGGAAAATCGGTGGCGGTTGGGGCAGTGTGCCCGTCGGTAAGGGGCGCATCCGCGATCCGACGCAAGAATTGTGATGTACAAAAGGCAATGTGAATGACCAAACTCGATCTGAATTTCGTGCGCGCGCAGTTTCCGGCGTTCACGTCACCGCTGACCACCGGACAGGCGTTCTTTGAAAATGCGGGCGGGTCCTACCCCTGCCGTCAGGTCGTGGACCGTCTGACGCGTTTTTACAACGATCGCAAAGTTCAGCCTTACGCGCCCTATGCCGCGGCGCAGGCGGGGGGCGAAGAGATGGACGAGGCAAGGGTGCGCCTTGCCGCCCTGATGGGGGTTGCGACGGACGAGGTGTCGTTCGGGCCCTCGACCAGCACCAATACCTATGTGCTGGCGCAGGCCGTGCGCAAATGGCTGATGCAGGCGGGCGGCGCGGTGGTGGTCACTAATCAGGACCACGAGGCGAATTCCGGGGTCTGGCGGCGGCTGGCGGATGACGGCATCGAGATCCGCGAGTGGCAGATCGATCCCGAAACCGGACATCTGGACACCGATGATCTGGCGGCTCTGCTGGACGACGGCACTGTGCGGCTGGTGTGTTTTCCACATTGCTCCAACGTGGTGGCCGAGATCAATCCGGTGGTCGAGATTTGTGCCATGGTGCGGGCGGCGGGCGGCTATACCATTGTCGATGGCGTCAGCTATGCCCCACACGGCCTGCCCGATGTGCGCGCACTGGGAGCGGATGTCTATCTGTTTTCGGCCTATAAGACCTATGGGCCGCATCAGGGCATCATGACGATCACCCGCGCGTTCGGCGAGGTACTGCCCGCGCAGGGGCACTGGTTCAATGCAGACACGCTTTGCAAGCGGTTCACGCCGTCAGGGCCGGATCATGCGCAAATTGCGGCTTGCGCGGGAATGGCCGACTATGTCGACGCACTATACGCGCAGCATTTCGGGGCGGGCAGTGCCACGGCGCTTGCGCGCAACGCGGCGGTTCATGACCTGATGCGCGCGCAAGAGGTGACGGTGACGGCACCCCTGCTGGATTATCTGGCGGCGCGCAATGATCTGCGGTTGATCGGGCCGCGCAAGGCCGGGGACAGGGCACCGACCGTTGCCGTCGTGCTGCGCGGCGATGCGCCCGATGCGGTTGCGGCACGGCTTGCAAGACACGGGGTCAATTGCTGGGGCGGAGACTTCTATGCAGTGCGCCCACTGCAGGCGATGGGCATCGACACCGATCGCGGCGTGCTGCGCATGAGCCTTGTGCATTATACCAGCGCCGAAGACGTCAGCCGCCTGATCACGGCGCTTGATGCGGAATTGTAGGTAAGAAGGAGGGGCTGTCTGCCGCCCTCTTGGCTGCGCCAATTCACCCCCCAAGGATAGTTTTGCCAAAATGAAAGCACGGGGGTTGATCTTGCGGGCTGCGGTTTAGGTACCCAGCGATGGATCGCGGGGGTACTGAGCCAATGACAGATAAGCCGATTGTGCTGTGGTTTCGGCGCGACTTGCGGCTGTCGGATCACCCGATGCTGGCAGCGGCCGTTGCCACCGGGCGGCCGTTGGTGCCGGTTTTCGTCCTTGATGCGGAAACCGAGGCGCTGGGCGCTGCTGCCAAATGGCGCCTTGGGCTTGGGTTGGCGGAGTTTGCCGCGCGGCTGGCGGACGTGGGGTCGAGGCTGATCTTTCGGCGCGGGTCGGCGCTGGGCGTGCTGGAGCAGTTGATCAGGGAAACCGACGCCGATGCGGTGATGTGGTCGCGGCTTTATGACCCTGCGGCTACGCGGCGTGATACCGCCGTCAAGGCCGCGCTTCGCGCGCAGGGCATCGAGGCGCGCAGTTTTGGCAGCCATTTGCTGCACGAACCCTGGACCGTGCAAAGCGGGCAGGGCGGGTTTTACCGCGTCTACACGCCGTTCTGGCGCGCCGTGAAGGACCGCGATGTCGCAGCCCCTGCACCCGCGCCGGACCGCTTGCGCGCGCCGGAAGTCTGGCCAGAGAGTGATATCTTGGCCAGCTGGAACCTCGGGGCTGCGATGGCGCGCGGTGCGGCGGTGGTTCTGCCCTATCAAAGAGTGGGTGAAGAGGTGGCCTTCGGCGTGCTGGATGCATTTCTGGATGGGCCGGTTGACGAGTATTCCGATGGCCGCAACAGGGCGGACCGGCCCGGCACCTCGGGGTTGTCGGCGAACTTGAGCCTTGGCGAAATTGGTCCGCGCTATGTCTGGCACCGCGCTATGCGGGCCTGGCTGGCTGGGTCTGCCGGGGCCGAGACGTTTTTGAAAGAACTGATCTGGCGCGAGTTTTCCTATCATCTGCTGCATCACACCCCCCACATTGCCACGCAAAACTGGCGGGCGGACTGGGCCGCTTTTCCGTGGCGCGGCGACAATGATGATGCCGAACGCTGGCGGCGCGGCATGACAGGCGAGCCGTTTGTCGATGCCGCCATGCGGCAGATGTATGTGACGGGCACAATGCACAACCGTGGCCGGATGATCGTGGCAAGTTACCTGACCAAGCATCTGATGACAGACTGGCGTGTGGGGCTTGATTGGTTTGCCGAGTGTTTGACCGACTGGGACATTGCGGCCAATGCGATGGGCTGGCAATGGGCGGCGGGGTCGGGGCCCGATGCATCGCCCTATTTCCGGATCTTCAATCCAGCCACGCAAGCCGAAAAGTTTGACCCCGACGCGGCCTACCGAAAGCGATATATCGCGGAGCTTTCACCGAACCCCGGGCCTGAGGCGATTGCGTTCTTTCAGGCGATGCCGCGAAAGTGGCACCTTTCCCCGATTGCGGTCTATCCAGAACCAATGATCGCGCTACCTGCCGGCCGGGAGCGGGCTTTGGCGGCCTATGGGCGTCTAAGGGCTTGAGGGACGGCGCGCGATCTGTGACGGTGCCGCCACGGGCGAATTGAAATGACAGGGCGCTGCAAAAGACAGCGCCACCAAAACCAAAGCGACGGGGAAGATATGACTGTTCTGACGACGACCAAGGGCCAGACCGGCCTGCCGCGCTATTTCAGCCACGCTTTCGATGTTGCGCGAAAGCTGGAACATGGCCGGCTGGATTTCGTGATACCGGACGGTCGGCGGTTCCGGGCAGAGGGGGGCAAGCCGGGCCCGGTTGCCGAACTTCACATCCACAACCCCGATACGTTCGGGCGTCTGATCCGCGAAGGCGATCTTGGCTTTTGCGATGCCTATCTGGAAAGCTGGTGGAGCACGCCGGATCTGCAGGCGTTCATGGACCTGATCCATACCGATAATGATAATGTCTATGATGGCTATCCAGGAATGACGCTGGTGCGCACTTTCGAGAAGGCGCGCCACTGGCTGCGTGGCAATTCCCGCCGTCAGGCGCGCAAAAATATCGCTCATCACTACGATCTGGGCAATGATTTCTACGGGCTGTGGCTGGATGAGACGATGACCTATTCTTCGGCCAAGTTCGAGACCGGGCAGGAAAGCCTGGAGCACGCGCAGACGCTGAAATACGCCAGCATGGTAGATCAGATGGGGGCCGAACCGGGTGATCATGTGCTCGAGATCGGCTGCGGGTGGGGCGGGTTTGCCGAATACGCGGCACGTGAGCGCGGATTGCGGGTAACCGGCCTGACCATCAGTCAGGCGCAGCACGATTATGCCGTGGACCGCATTGCCAAGGCCGGGTTGTCGGACCGGGTGGAAATCAAGATGCAGGACTACCGCGATGAACGCGGAACCTATGACGGCATTGCCAGCATCGAGATGTTCGAAGCGGTCGGCGAACGCTATTGGCCGGTGTATTTCAACACGCTGCGCGACCGGTTAAAACCGGGGGGCCATGCGACGTTGCAGATCATCACCGTGCAGGACAAACGCTGGCAGGTTTATCGGCGCGGGATTGATTTCATTCAGAAATACATCTTTCCCGGCGGCATGCTGCCGTCACCCGGCGCGCTGCGCAATGAAGTCATAAGGGCCGGGCTGACGATCCGCAGTTCGATCGAGTTCGGACAAAGTTACAGCCAGACCCTGCGCCGCTGGCATGACACCTTCAACGCGCGCTGGGACGAGGTGGCGCATATGGGCTTTGATGACCGGTTTCGGCGGATGTGGAATTTTTACCTTACCTCTTGCGCGGGCGCATTTCACGGCGGTAATTGTGACGTCACGCAAATCACCGTGACCCGCCCAAGGTAGACCGATCATGCCCACCGCTGCGAAAATAGTAGCCGCCATCTGCTTTGCCTTCTTCGGCGCGATTGCCGCCACCGCCGTGATACCAGTCCTGCCGGAGGGCACGCAGCTTGGTTATTTCGTGCCGATCAGTGCGGTGATCGGGCTGTTAAACGGCTGGGTAGTGATGGGGGTGCTGGGCGGTCACGGCTACCGCGATGCGATGGGATCGGGCGTGCGCACGGCGATCACCATCGTGGTCTGGGCTTTGCTGTTGTTTTCGATCTACAAGATGGTCGTGCTGTCGACGCAGCTGCGCTACGACGGGCCGATAGAGGCGGTGACTGCGGCGTTTGGGATCATGCTGGATTATGGCAAGATGCTGCTGACGCCTGCCGTGATCGGCACGTTTCTGGTCGGCGGGTTGATCTGCGGGGCGATCACGGAATGGGCGCGCCGGCGTTGGGACTAGGACTGTGACGAGCCTGTTTTTTTTTGGCACGCTGTGCCATCTGCCGCTGCTGCGCGTTGTTTTGGGGCGAACGGCCGAAACGGCGCCAGCGGTGTTGGGCGACCATGTCGTTTCATGGGTGCAAGATCAGACCTTTCCGATGATCGAGCCCGAGGCCGGAACCTCCGCGCCGGGGATGCTGCTGCGCGGGGTTGATGCAGCGGATCTTGCGCGGCTTGATTTCTACACTGGCGGCTACAGCGTACGCAAATGCGAGTTGACGGTTACCACCGACGCTGGCGCGGAACCGGCGGTGGTCTATTTTCCTGACGCCAGCCTGTGGAAGCCGGGCACGCCTTGGCTGCTTGCCGATTGGGCCAGGGTCTGGGCCGAGACAGTGGTGGCAACCGCCCGCGATGTGATGGCGCTCTATGGTCAGGCGGACCGTGCATCGATTGCAGCGCGGCGCGGGCCAATGTTGGTGCGCGGGGCGTCGCGGGCTCGGGCCGAATTGCCAGGACCGGCTGCAGTACGCCGCACGATGGCGACGGGGGATGTTGCGGTAACCATGCGGCATTACCCCTATGCCAATTTCTTTGCGGTCGAGGAATACGACCTCAGCTTTCGCCGCTTTGACGGCACCATGAGCCCGGTGGTGAACCGCGCAACGTTTGTCTCCGGCGATGCCGTCACGGTGCTGCCCTATGACCCGGTGCGCGACAGAGTACTGGTGATCGAGCAATTTCGCGCCGGCCCCTATGCGCGCGGGGATGCGAACCCATGGCAACTGGAGGCTATCGCCGGGCGTATTGATCCGGGCGAGGGGCCAGAGGCTGCTGCGCGCCGCGAAATGCTGGAAGAGGCCGGCCTTGTGTTGGGGGCGCTGTTACCTATCGCGAGCTATTACCCGTCGCCCGGGGCCAAGACCGAGTATTTGTTTTCCTACCTCGGGCTTGCCGACCTTCCTGACGGATCGGCGGGGGTTTTCGGGGTGGCTGGCGAGGCCGAAGACATTCGCGGCCATCTGATGTCATTCGAGCACTTCATGGCAATTGTGAACTCGGGTGAGGTTGCGAATGCGCCGCTGATCCTGACGGCATTGTGGTTGCAGCGCGAACGTGGGCGGTTGCGCGGGCTGTGACGGCCCGCGCTTCGATCCGCAATCAAAGTGCGAGGTTTGTCCATGCGCCGTTGCGTTTGGAGGATCGCACGCAGGCATCGACGAAAGCGACGCCCTCAAGGCCCTCTTTCAGACCGGGAAAGGTGACGGCAGCATCGAGGGCTGACCCGTCGCGGCGGGCCTGGATGGCGCGGGCGGCTTCGGCGTAGATGTTGGCGAAACCTTCCAGATAGCCTTCGGGATGGCCTGGGGGGATGCGGCTGACGCGCGCGGCTTCGGGTCCGCTGCCCGCACCGCCACGGGTCAGGCGGTAGCGGGGAGCGCCCAGCGGAGTGACCCAGAGGTAATTGGGGTCTTCCTGCGCCCATTCGATGCCGGCTTTGGTGCCGAACACCCGGAGTCGCAGCCCGTTTTCGCAGCCTGAGGCAACCTGGCTGCACCACAAGATGCCACGCGCGCCGCCACGGTAGCGCAGCATGACATGGGCGTTGTCATCGACGCGGCGACCGGGAACGAAGCTTTGCAGATCGGCGGCGAGGGTATCGAGAGTCAGGCCAGTGACAAAATTTGCTATGTTGAACGCATGGGTGCCGATATCGCCGGTGGACCCGCCTGCACCGGTTCTGGCCGGATCGGTGCGCCAGTCGGCCTGTTTCTGGCCCGACGCTTCCAGCGGTTCGGCCAACCAGTCCTGCGCGTATTCCACCTGAACCAGCCGAATCTCGCCCAGATCACCGGCGGCGACCATGGCTTTGGCCTGCCGGATCATCGGGTAGCCGGTGTAATTGTGCGTCAGCACGAAAATGACGCCAGAGGCTTCGGCGGCTTTCGCCAGTTTTTTCGCCTCCGCCAAGGTGGCAGTCAGGGGTTTGTCGCAGATCACGTGGATGCCGCGTTTGATGAACTGCAGGGCGACAGGGGCGTGCATGTGGTTGGGGGTGACAATGGCCACAACCTCGATGCCATCCTTGCGGCGCGCCTCGCGCGTGGCCATTTCGGTGAAGTCGGCGTAGGTGCGGTTGTCGGCAACGCCGATGTCTGCGCCGGAGACTGCGGATTTTTCGGCGCTGGATGAAAAACACCCCGCAACCAATTCATATTGATCATCAATTCTGGATGCGATGCGGTGCACAGCACCGATGAAAGCATCGCGGCCGCCGCCGACCATGCCAAGCCGGATGCGCGGGCTGCGGGCAACATGTGCGCCTGTGATGGCCATCGTTCACTCCAATCCCAACATACGGCGGTTGGCGGCGTGATCTGTCCCGGCATCGGCGAAATCATCGAACGCGCGTTCTGTCACCCGGATTATGTGGGCGCGGACGAATTCCGATCCTTCGCGCGCGCCGTCTTCGGGGTGCTTGATCGCGCATTCCCATTCCACCACGGCCCAGCCATCAAAGCCATATTGCGTGAGTTTCGAGAACACAGAGCCGAAATCCACCTGCCCGTCGCCGAGCGACCGGAATCGCCCGGCACGGTTAACCCAGGATTGGTAGCCGCCGTAAACGCCTTGCCGCCCGGTGGGGTTCAGTTCGGCATCCTTGACGTGGAACATCTTGATGCGGTCGTGGTAGATGTCGATGTTATCAAGATAATCAAGGTGTTGCAGAACATAATGCGATGGGTCGTACAGCATGTTCGCGCGTTTGTGGTTGCCGACGCGGTCGAGAAACATCTCGAACGTCACACCATCATGCAGGTCTTCGCCGGGGTGAATCTCGTAACAGATGTCGACGCCGCAATCCTCCGCATGGTCCAGAATGGGCCGCCACCGACTTGCCAGTTCGTCAAACGCCGCCTCGACCAGACCGGCAGGGCGCTGCGGCCATGGGTAAACATAGGGCCAGGCCAGCGCACCGGAAAAGGTGGCATGGGCGTTGAGGCCAAGGTTTTTGGACGCCGTTAAGGCCATTTTCACCTGATCGACAGCCCAGGCCTGACGCGCCTTCGGATTGCCGCGGACCGTGGGGGCGGCGAAGCCATCGAACGCGTCGTCATAGGCGGGGTGAACGGCAACGAGTTGGCCTTGCAGGTGGGTGGACAATTCTGTTACAACGATGCCCTGCTCTGCGGCGACGCCTTTGAACTCATCGCAGTAACCTTTTGATTTTGAAGCTTTCTCCAGATCGAACAGGCGCGCATCCCAGCTTGGCACCTGCACCCCGACATAGCCCGCATCGGCGGCCCATTCGGTGATACCGCGCCAGGAATTGAACGGTGCGGTGTCGCCCGCAAACTGCGCCAGAAACAGGGCTGGGCCCTTGATGGTTTTCATGATTGTCCCCCCGGGCATTGGCCCATGATCCGCATTGGTGGTGATTTTGGCATGATGTGCGGCATGTGGGAAGAGACAAGCTGCGCAAAAGTCTGCGCGCGCGCGCGCCACGTGCCAATCGGCTTGATTGCTGCCTCAGCCCCCGTCATAAGCGGCATTCAAGATGACGGGTTCGGGGCGGATGGACGCAGAGTTACGCAAGATACCCTCGCATGAAGTGACCTATGGCCGTTTGCGCGACATGGTGCTGTTCGGGCATCTGGAACCGGGCCAGCCCGTCACTATCCAGGGCCTGATCCGCGATCTTGAGGCTGGTATGACCCCGGTGCGCGAAGCTATCCGCCGATTGGCCGCTGAGGGGGCGCTGCTGCCGCAAGGCAATCGTCGCGTATCAGTGCCGCACCTGACACGGGCGCTGGTGGATCAGGTCGCGTTCGCGCGCCTGTCGATCGAGCCGCGTCTGGCAGAACTGGCCATGGAATCAATGACGCCCGATCTGATCGCGCGGCTGGAACAGATCGATGCCGACGTGGACTGCGCCATTCAGACCGGGGCGATACCTGCCTATCTTGAGGCGAACCACCGATTTCATTTCGCATTGTACGAGGCATCTGGTGCGCCGGTTCTGGTGGATATTGCGCGGTCGCTTTGGTTGCGGTTCGGCCCGTCCTTGCGGGTGGTTTGTGCGCATTACGGGGCACAATCATTGCCGGATCGGCATGGCGAGGCACTGGCGGCGATGCGGGCAGGCGATAGCCCCGGTTTGGCCCGCGCGATCGAGCGGGACATTGCGCAAGGGCTTGATCAGGTGCGGCAGGCGCTGGACAGCGGAGAAATTTGATCAAATTTCTTGAACTCATGATAATTTGATCATATTGTGGCGCGAGAGGTTGGGGTGAGGCCTGACCATTTCAGCCAACATCGCAGCGAGGCCGCCATGAACATGATCACCAATCACCTGCCGACGGCGGAATTGCAGGCGCTGGACGCGGCCCACCACATGCATCCGTTCACCGACAATGGTGAATTGGCGGCACGCGGCGCGCGGGTGATGACGCAGGCCAAGGGCGTGTGGCTGACCGACAGCGATGGCAACAGGATCATCGATGGCATGGCGGGGCTGTGGTGCGTCAACATCGGCTACGGGCGAGACGAACTGGCGGATGTGGCCGCGCGCCAGATCAAGGAACTATGCTATTACAACACCTTCTTCATGACGACGCATGTGCCCGCGATTGCGCTGGCAGCGAAGATTGCCGAATTGGCACCGGGTGATTTGAACCATGTGTTCTTTGCTGGGTCGGGATCGGAGGCGAATGATACCAATATCCGCCTTGTGCGCCGTTACTGGGATATCAAGGGGCATCCGGAAAAGCGCGTATTCATCAGCCGCAAGAATGGCTACCACGGTTCGACCATGGGGGGCGGCTCGCTTGGCGGGATGACGTACATTCATGCGCATGGCGGCTTGATCGACGGCATCGTGCATATCGGCCAGCCGCATTGGTATGCAGAAGGCGGCGACATGACGCCCGAAGCATTTGGCCTGTTGCGCGCGCAGGAACTTGAGGCGAAAATTCTGGAGTTGGGCGTCGAAAACGTCGCGGCGTTCATCGCCGAACCGGTGCAGGGGGCGGGTGGCGTGATCATTCCGCCATCGACCTATTGGCCAGAGATTCAGCGCATCGTTGATAAGTACGGGATTTTGCTGATCGCGGATGAGGTGATTACCGGGTTTGGCCGCACCGGCAACTGGTTCGGGTCGCAGACGTTCAACATTCGCCCCCATATCATGACGATCGCGAAGGGGTTGTCGTCTGGCTATATGCCGATTGGCGGGTCCGTGGTCTGTGACGAGATTGCGCATACCTTTGAAGGGTCAGGCGACTTCAACCATGGCTATACTTACTCCGGGCATCCGGTTGCGGCGGCGGTGGCGCTGGAAAACCTTCGCATCATTCAGGAGGAGGGCATTGTTGAACATGTCCGCAACGTCGCGCATCCATATCTGGCCGAACAATGGCATGGCCTGGCCGATCATCCGATGGTCGGGGAAACCAAATTGGTGGGCCTGATGGGGTCCCTGGCCCTGACGCCGAACAAGGCCACGCGGGCCAAGTTCAAATCCGAGGCCGGCAAGGTGGGGTTCCGCACGCGCGAGCGGTGCTTTGCGAACAATCTGGTAATGCGCCATGTCGGCGACCGGATGATCATCTCGCCGCCGCTTGTCATCACCACGGACGAGATTGATATTCTGATTGCGCGGGCGCGAAAATCGCTTGACGAGTCGTATGCCGGGCTGAAAGCGGACGGGATGTTTGTCGCCGCCTGAACACGAAAGCAGGGCAGGGTTCTTGAGTTTGGCGGCTTTGGCCCCTACACCTGTAGGCTAGGCGCCAAAAGGAACCAGCCCATGCAAATCTACAGCGATCTTGCCGAAACGATCGGAAATACCCCGCTGATGCGGCTGAAAAAGGCCAGCGCGCTGACGGGGTGCGAAATTCTGGGCAAGTGCGAATTCATGAACCCCGGTCAGTCGGTCAAGGACCGTGCAGCACTTTACATGATCAAGGATGCCATCGCCAAGGGTGAACTGCGGCCGGGTGGCACGATTGTCGAGGGTACGGCCGGCAATACCGGGATCGGGCTGGCGCTGGTCGGTGCGTCACTGGGGTTTCGCACGGTGATTGTCATCCCGGAAACCCAGAGCCAGGAAAAGAAGGACATGCTGCGCCTTGCGGGGGCAGAATTGGTGCAGGTGCCGGCAGCACCCTATAAGAATCCGAACAATTATGTGCGCTATTCCGGGCGACTGGCAGCAGCACTTGCAAAAACCGAGCCTAATGGCGCGATTTGGGCCAATCAGTTCGACAATGTGGCGAACCGGCTTGCGCATGTGGAAACCACCGGCCCCGAGATCTGGGCGCAGACCGATGGGGGTGTGCACGGCTTTGTGTGTGCGGTAGGGTCGGGGGGCACCTTGGCCGGCGTGGCACTGGCGTTGCGGCCAAAGGGCGTCAAGATAGGGCTGGCAGATCCAGAAGGCGCGGCGCTGCACAGCTTCTACACCACTGGCAAACTGGAAAGCCCCGGATCGTCGATCACCGAAGGCATCGGGCAGGGGCGCATCACGGCCAATCTGGAAGGCTTCACCCCGGATTTCAGTTATCGCATCCCCGATGCCGAAGCTCTGCCGATCGTGTTCGATCTGCTGCGCGACGAGGGTCTGTGCATGGGCGGATCGACCGGCATCAACATCGCGGGTGCCATGCGAATGGCGCGCGACATGGGGCCCGGGCATACCATCGTGACCATCCTGTGCGATTACGGTAGCCGGTATCAATCCAAGTTGTACAACCCAGCATTCCTGAAGGAAAAGGGCCTGCCGGTGCCCGATTGGCTGGACCGTGGCCCGCGTGCGATCCCCACCGTGTTCGAAGACGCATGACAGGCGTATTCGGCAGGATCGCAGCGGCGCTGATCTTGTCGATGGTGCTGGGCCTGTGGTCCGGTACTATGTCAATGGCGCAGACTGAAGAAGCGGTCACCGGCGATCTTGCGGCCCCAAGCACACTTGACTATGCCGCATGGGAAGTGATGGCGCTGCGGGCCGAGGCGGCCATCGAGGATCGCGCCGCGCCGGGTGAGACGCTGGAACAGGTGCGCGCGCAACTGGTTGACTGGCGAGAGGCGTTTCTGGTCGCGCAAAGCGCCAACTCATCGCGCATCAGCAGTCTGCGCAGCCAGATCGCAGCCCTCGGGCCCGCCCCGGCGGACGGCAACGTTGAGGCGACCGAGATTGCTGACCGGCGCACCGAACTGTCCGATCAGCTGGTCCGCCTGCAAGCCCCGGGTATCGCCGCAGACGAGGCGTACAGCCGCGCCGACGGTCTGATCCGCGAGATCGATCTTCGCCTGCGTGAACGGCAGGCGGATGAATTGCTGCGCTTGTGGCCGGCCCCGATCAACCCTGCCAACTGGCCGGCAGCCGCGCGGGCGGTTTCATCGGTGGCGGTTGGCTTGTGGTCGGAAACCGCGACCCGGTGGGGCCGTGCCGACGCGCGCACCCAGCTTGGCGACAACTTGCCGCTGATCCTGTTGCTTTTGGCCGTGGCGGGGGGGCTTTTGTGGCGCGGGCGAACCTTGATCGAACAGGTCGCACAGCGCCTTCAACTTGACGCCTCGGCGCGGGGGCGGCGGGTTCTTGGGCTGATCGCATCTTTGGGGCAGATCATCATTCCTGCGTCCGGTGTGCTGGCGCTGGTGACCGCGCTGTCCTTGACGGGCATGCTGGGCCCGTTGGGTCAAAGCACCGTGCAAAGCCTGTCCGAGATCGGCTTTGTCTTATTCGCAGCCGTCTGGCTGGGCGGGCAGGCCTTTCCGGCGGTGCCCGGTCCTGATACCGTCATGCTGCTTAGCGACGAGCGGCGCGCCAAGGGCAGGTTTGCCGCCGGTACCTTCGGCTTGACGTTGGGGCTGGAGGTTTTCCGCGAGGCCGCACTGGACCCGATTGTTGCGGGCGAGGCAGCGCTGGCGGTCTTGCAGTTTCCCATCCTTGTTCTGGGCGGGCTTTTGTTGCTGCGATTGGGCCACATCCTGCGCCGCCACAAGCCCCCAGAACGTGCCGGCGAAGACCTGCCGGTGTTCCGCACGCGCATCTTGCAACTTCTGGCGCAGGGCGCGGTTGTCATTGGGGTGCTTGGCCCGGCCCTCGCCGCGGTGGGCTATGTGGCCGCCGGGGCGGCGCTGATCTTTCCGGCGGGCCTGACGCTGGCCTTGGTTGCGGTGCTGTTCGTGCTGCAGCAACTGGTCGATGACCTTTTTGCCCTGCTGATCCGGGCAAAAGACCCTGGGCGCGCGGCGCTGTTGCCGGTGCTGGTCAGTTTCGCGGTGACGCTTGCCAGCCTACCCGTATTCGCCCTGATCTGGGGTGCGCGGTTCGAAGACCTGACCGAACTTTGGACCCGCTTTCGCGAAGGCTTCCAGTTAGGCGATACCCGCATATCGCCGACAGATTTTCTGGTCTTCGCCGTGATCTTTGCCGTGGGCTACATGCTGACGCGCCTTTTCCAGGGCGCGTTGAAAGCAACCATCCTGCCAAAGACCAGCCTTGATCAGGGCGGGCAGAATGCGGTCGTGGCTGGCGTCGGGTACATCGGCATCTTCGTGGCCGCGCTGATTGCCATCAATTCGGCCGGGATCGATCTTTCGGGCCTTGCCATCGTGGCCGGCGCCCTGTCGGTCGGCATCGGTTTTGGCCTGCAGAACATCGTGTCGAACTTCGTCTCTGGCATCATCTTGCTGATTGAACGCCCGGTCTCGCAGGGCGACTGGATCGAGGTTGGCAATGTGCAGGGCATCGTGCAGGCGATTTCGGTCAGGTCGACGCGTATCCAGACCTTTGATCGCACCGATGTGATCGTGCCGAACACCGATCTGGTGGCGGGGCGGGTCACGAACTGGACGCGCTTCAATCTGACGGGACGGCTGATCGTGCCGGTCGGTGTGGTGTTCGAGAGTGACACCCGTGCCGTGGAGCGTATCTTGCGCGAGATTGCCGAGGCGCAGCCGCTGGCCATCCTGAACCCGCCGCCTGTCGTGGCCTTCATGGGGTTCGGGCCAGACGCGATGCTGTTCGAGATACGGATCATCCTGCGCGACGTCAATTTCTCACTCGATGTGCGATCCGAGATCAACCATCAGATCGTCGCCCGCCTGGCCGTGGCCGGGATCGGCATTGCGCATGCCTCGCGCGAGGTGACGCACAGATTTGCGGCGGAAAAAGCGGCGGCGGAGCAGGCAGGGCACGACCCGCGGTTTGTCGCTCAGGTATCGAAAGGCCAACCCGAATGAGCCTGCCACTGTTTCGCCAGGACCCCTATCTTCGCCAGTGTCAGGCGGTGGTGACCGGCCATACCAATGAAGGCGCGATCGTGGCGGATCAATCGGTGTTCTACCCGACAGGTGGCGGCCAGCCCGGCGATGCTGGTTTCATTCAGTGGAACAACGGACGGATCGCGGTTGCCACGGCAATCCGGCTGCAAGGCGGCCTGATCGGGCTGGTACCCGCCGAACCCGCCGCCATGCCGCCCGTCGGCGCACAGATCACGCAGGTTCTGGACTGGGACCGCCGGCACCGACACATGCGCATTCACACGGCATTGCATCTGCTGTCCGTCATCATCCCGTTGCCGGTGACCGGCGGGCAGATCGGCGCGGAACGCGGCAGGCTCGATTTCGACATGCCCAATCCGATCGAGGATGTCGCAGCCCTTGACGAGGCTCTGAATGCGCTGATCGAGCGCGACCTTCCTGTCACCGAAAGCTGGATCAGCGAGCCCGAGTTGCTGGCCAACCCCGGGCTGGTGAAAACCCTGTCGGTGATGCCGCCGACCGGGCAGGGCCAGATCCGCCTGATCCGCATCGGGCAGGGCGCGGACGAGGTCGATCTACAACCCTGCGGCGGCACCCATGTAGCGCGTACCGGCGAGATCGGCCGGGTCGAGATCGGCCGCATCGAAAAGAAGGGCCGCCAGAACCGCCGTGTCAGCGTGACCTTGCTGTAATTGCCCGTTTTTCACCGCTGCATGGGTTGCAAGAGCTCTTGCAACCGACCCTTTAGTGCCTATAAGACCTTGCAACGGATCGGTGGCCGAGTGGTCGAAGGCGCACGCTTGGAAAGTGTGTAGGCGGGGAACCGTCTCTAGGGTTCGAATCCCTATCGATCCGCCACTTGCCATTTCGGAACTGTTCTCTCCGCCTTAGCGGGGCGGAATTTTCTTGTGTAATGCAAAGGTTATACGCGTCGGGCTGTGCACTGCGGCTGCGGCGAATTCGTTGCAAATGTCTCTCTTCCAGCCATTTCTCTCTGATGCTGAGCACAGCGTAATTTTAGTTCACAGCTATAAGTATCTGTTTTCGCTTCAATATTTACACCGCGTGGTTTGTCCAGTTTAAGTTTTCCTTTGCGTGCCGAGAGGGACTGGGATCGAAACTTTGATCTTACTCATTTTCGAAAGACCGGCAAAATCTTTCGCACGAATTTGGCACGCAGTATTTGTCCTGACCCCCTGTGCAACCAGGTTGCCAGTCCGGTTTTCCATGCATGCATCCGTGACCTGAACCACACCTTCGCTTCCCTGCTGGTCTCCCGTGGCGCCTCGCTGGAAATGATCGGGCGGCTGCTGGGTCATACGCAGATCGGCACTACCCAGCGCTACGCTCACCTGATCGACTCGCCGTTGCGGGCTGGGGTGAACGCCGTGGGGGAGATGCTGAAGCCGCGGCTGAAGGTCGTGGCAGGGTGACTGAGAACGTGCGAGCCTGATCCCCTCGTTAATGTCGAGAAGGGCGGAAAGCTGACGGGCGCGCTTGCAGCATGGCATTCGAAGAGACTGTCGAGAGCTGCCCTTCAGCCGGGTCTGCCGCGCCGCAGTCAGGAACAAGCTAACGGCGAGTTTTCCAGCAAGGCATGCTTTGTCACCGGCGGCGCGAGGGATCGGCTTTGACTTTGCCATAGAAATGGCCAGAGGCGGGGCGAGAACACGATTGTCAAAGGCTACATCCGGGAGCGTGAGCTACTCAGTCGGGTGACGTTTGTGCCGCTCAAAGCGTCAGACCAAATGCCCTAAGCGGCGGGACCACTTCGTCAGTCGGGTAGCCCTGCGAGACGCATCCCCTCACGATGATGCGCCGTATCCTCATCGGACCAGCCTCCCCGTCGCGACGTTGATATGCGAAACGACGGGTTCTGCTCCAGAATCCGCCGGGCCATCTCTTGCGCCTCTGGGATTCGTCCGAGGTGAGCAAGGCAGATGGCCATTCTGCTCAGCACAAAAACCTGCGGCCGCGTGCGGTGTTTGTAGGCCTCAATCGCATCCTCATAGCGCCTCGCCGCCATAAACGCCGCCCCGAGCTCCAGCCAGTACCATTCCGGATGGAAAGGGTTCAGACGCATTGCCTCACGGATATGGTGCAGGCCCTCGTCGTGCTGGCCAATGACAGCAATAGCACAACCGAAACTTGCCTTGGAGTTGGCGTCATTAGGGTTCAACGCGAGTGCGCGTTCCAGTTTACGCATCTCGTCATCGAATTCGCGCAGATAGCTGTGAACACTTGCCAGCAGCCAATGGATTCTTCCGTCATCGGGGTCGATGGCCAAGGCCTGATCAATCCGCGACTTGCAGTCGACCAGCAGAGCGTGTGGGGCGGAATCATAGTTGTTGACCACCACCTCGGCAAAGGCGAGATAGGCCTGCGCCAACGGATAACCCGGGTCAGCTGTCAGGGCTTCGCGGAACAGGGCCAGCGCTTTGTCATTGTCGTCGGAAGCGTAGCCGCGAATATGCCGGATGCCGCGCATCGTGCATTCATAGGCCACCATGGATGGCTTGCCCTTGCTGCGATCCGTGACGATGTTCTCTGCCCGATTTTGCACGGTGGCGATCATCGCACTGACGATCTGTTCGGGGATCGATGACATGTTGCCGGAAGCGCACTCAAAAACATCGCTCCAAGTCTGAGCGCGGCTGGCGCTGTCAACGAGACGGACAGTGATCCGCAATCCTGAGACGGCTGCTTGAATGCTGCCCTGCACCAGCGCCGCCGCGGCGAGCCGCTTGCCGATCTCGACGGTGTCGGAGGTGGCTGAGGCGACCGTTGCCGCGGAGTATCTGTCGATGACAAGCAGGGATCGGAACCGCCCTAATCCCGTTGAAACATCCTCGGCAAGGCCTTCACAAAGGAAGTTCAGGCCGTCGTTTCCCGTCAGATTTGCAAAGGGAAGGACCGCGATCGATGGTTTGCTCGGCGCCGATTCGGTCAGGATATCGGCCGGCGTGTGTGGCCGTGCGGGGCCTTCCGTCAATATGTCACGATAGAGCTTTTCGGTCTCGTGATCCGGTTCGACATCCAACTCCTCGCGCAGCGCCTCGCGGCAGGCCGAGTAGGTCTTGAGCGCATTCACCCGGTCACCGCGCAGGCGACATATCCGCATCGTGGCGCGATAGATCGGTTCCAGCGATGGGTCCTGCGCCAGCAACTTGCGGCCTAGCTGCAGGGCTACCTCGACATCGGCGGGCGGCAGAGCCGATATCGACGCCGTACAGACCAGTTGTTCGGCCATGGCCGAGTATCTCTGCCGCTCCTGCGCAACCCACCGTTCGAATTCCGGGGTCGACGTTTCAAGTCCTTCCAGGAAAGGCCCTCGGTAGAGCCCGGCCAGCGCTGCCGAAGGCGCCGCACTGGTGCATCCAGAGGCAAATGTCACCACGTCGTTCGACAAGTGAGACCGGTTCAGGCGGGCCTCGGAGCGGTCGCTGGTCAGCACGTCAAGTCCGATAGTCCGAAACGCCCTGCGCAGGGCCGCCAGCGACTGTCTAAGACTGTCGCGCGCCTGATCCTCGGCGCGATCGGCCCAGAGCAAATTCGCAAGCTTTTCCCGAGAGACGGGCCGTCCATCCTGCATCGCCAGATAGGCCAACAGCTGCCGGTCCTTACGGGTCGGCAAAGGCAGACCGGATCCGTCCGGGCCCGTCAGGGACCAACTGCCAAGCAGGTTGAGTTGGCAAAGCGACACGGCAGTGGTCCTTCTGCTGACAGCGTCCCAAGGCACTTTTTACAATTAATTCACGATCTCACCCGCAAGCAAAGCCTTTTTCGCAGTGGATTTCACGGTCTGCGGCCCATTCATTTCACGACGGGGGTTCAGGATCGTTCCAACAAGCCACGACTTAGCCAAGGAGGCATGAATGAAATACCTACCCATGCAGCTCGCAAGTTTCCTTTCTTCGGGACTTTCCAAAGCAGCGGCCGAGGAATCATCCTTGATGGACGGTAAAGGTGCCAGCCCACGATTTGATGCCATATGGGACGAGGCGCTCATGGCCTCGATGTATGACAGTAACGCCCGCTGGCTTCTCGATAGCTGGGGGCCGCGCGGGAGATGAACTGCTCCGTCCATCCGCAACCCGAACTGGCGCGCGGTGCCACGATGTCCCTGACGGCAGGCCTTGTCGCGTTGTGCCACCTCGAGATTCCAGAACCGCCCCGCGATCCGGACACGGTCCGCTTTACAGATGCCGACTACGATTGCGCGGCAACCGAAGTCCTATCAGAACTCGGTGACGGACCGATCTGGGTCTTTGCTTATGGCTCCCTGATCTGGAAACCGGCAGCTGACATCGCCGAACAACGCCGAAGCACAGCTCATGGCTGGCACCGGTCCTTCTGCCTCGAGATGCGCAGTTGGCGGGGATCGCCAGAGCAGCCCGGCCTGATGATGGCCCTTCGCCGTGGCGGTTCTTGCACGAGTATCGCACAACGACCGGTGGGCCATGACCGGCACAGCCTGATAGTAAGGTTGCTGAGGCGTGAAATCGGTGGACCAATCGGATACGCGGCCCTGCGGTTGATCGAGTTACAGTCAAACGAGGGGCCTTTGCGGGCGCTGTGCTTCTATGCCGACCCCCCTGAGGTCGCCGATACGCCCGAGCTTCCCGCAGAGCAAATTGCCTCGACCCTTGCCCGCGCTTGCGGTCACATTGGCTCGGGCGCGGAATATCTGTTCAAGACGGTTGCTGCACTGCAAGCCGCCAACATCCAAGACCCGCATCTCTGGCACTTGCAGGACCTTGTCGCGAAGGAAATCAGGATTATCCACCTTCATCCCGTGGGGTCAGATTAGGTGTCGCAAGGGTCGGATGCGTGGATGCTGTCGACCAGCGGCGCCAGGTCTTCATGCGGGTCGGTCCCGTCACCCTTCGGCTCACCACCTTTGCCCCGTAGATTTCGCTGCAGTCGGCACCAATGACTGGTCTGGGGAAGCTGCGCTGCCGCACGACAGAGAGCCGAACGTCGACTATGGGCCGACCGGCGCGGACCGCGCCGGTCGGCTGTCGGCTACAGGTCCACCCCCTCCGACAGGGTCAGGGCGTCCTCAATGTCGACGCCGAGGTAGCGCACCGTGCTGTCCATCTTCGTGTGCCCCAGCAGCAGTTGGACGGCCCGGACGTTCCCCGCCTTCTTGTAGATCTGCGCAACCTTGGTCCGGCGCATCGAATGCGTGCCATAGGCACTCGGCTCCAGGCCGATCGACGTCACCCACCCGTGTTTTTTTTACGACCCGCTAACCGAGGCTGCAAATTCTGGAACACCGGTGTCAAACTATCACGGTTCTGTTACCATCGGTCGCGTCAACTTGAGCATGAGGGAAGTCCCATGAGCTATTTCAATATAGACGTTTACTCACGGAAGATCACGACGACCAGTGACGAGACTCAACGCTGGTTCAATCGCGGCCTTGTCTGGACATTCGCCTATTGCCACGAAGAGGCGGCGAAGTGTTTCTCGAAGGCACTCGAACATGATCCGGACTGCGCAATGGCGCACTGGGGCATCGCCTATGCTGTCGGTCCGAATTACAACATGCAGTGGCATCATTTCGATCCGGTCGGAAAGGCTCAGGCGTTGGCCACCGCTTACGACGCCACGCAGGCCGCCCTGTCGCTGAAGGACCGCATGACGCCGCTAGAGCGCTGCCTGATCGAGGCTTTGCCCGCCCGCTATCCCCGGCGGGATCCGATCGAGGATCAGAAACCCTGGAACGTCGACTTCATGAACGCGATGCGCGTAGCCTACCAGGCACACCTGGATGATCTCGACGTGGCGTGCATCTTTGTGGAAGCGATCATGAACGTGACGCCCTGGCAGATGTGGGACTTGCGGAAAGGAACCGTCGCAGAGGGTGCAGCGACGGCAGAGGCGGAAGCCGTGTTGAACAAGTGCTTCAAGTCTGCGGCGGCATGGCAGCACCCCGGCCTCTTGCACCTTCACGTCCACCTGATGGAAATGTCGCCACATCCTGAACGCGCACTGAAGACGGGCGACGTGCTGCGCACGCTTGTCCCCGATTCCGGGCATCTGATCCACATGCCGACACATGTCGACATTCTGTGCGGTGCCTACCACGACACGCTCTACTGGAACCAGAAGGCAATCGAAGCCGATCTGAAGTTTGTCGAGCGCGAGGGTGCGATGAATTTCTATACCGCCTACCGCATCCACAATTACCACTTCGCGATCTATGGCGCGATGTTCTTGGGACAGTATGAACCCGCACTTCGGGCGGCAGAGGGTCTTATCGAGACGACACCCGAAGCGCTTTTGCGCGTTGAGACCCCGCCGATGGCGGACTTCATCGAAAGCTACTTTTCGATGAAGGAGCATGTGATGATCCGGTTCGGAAAATGGCGCGAGATCATCGCCCTGCCGCCGGTGGATGATCCAGCGCTGTTTTGCGTCACGCATGCCATGCGCCTTTATGCGAAGGGTGTCGCGCATGCTGCGATCGGCGAAATTCCTGCGGCAGAACAAAAGCGACTTGAATTCCTGGATGCCAGGAAGGCCGTGCCGGACACCCGCTATTTGCACAACAATCTGTGCCTCGACCTGCTGAAAATTGCCGAGGCCATGCTTGAAGGCGAGATCGAGTATCGCAAGGGCAACTTCGATGCCGCCTTTGCACATCTGCGCCGGTCAGTCGAGCTGGACGACACGCTGCCCTACGATGAGCCTTGGGGGTGGATCCAGCCGACCCGTCACGCGCTTGGTGCGCTGTTGTTCGAACAAGGCCGCGTGGCGGAGGCCGAAACTGTCTATCGCGAAGACCTCGGGATGGGTGGCTCCCTTTCCCGGGCGACGATTCATCCCGACAATGTCTGGAGTATGAAGGGACTTTCGGACTGCCTGAAGGCGCGGGGAGCCAGCGACACCGAGGAAGCGCGTCTGTTGGCTCAGCGCCTCGATTTTGCCCTGTCACGCGCGGACGGTCGCGTGGCTGCGAGTTGTTTCTGCGCTCGGGCGGCAATGGCTGCAGAATGACGGGCTAGAAATCTGGCTGCGAACACCGTCTTGCCGCCCAGATCGAAGATGCCAGCAGCGTCTTCTTCCACTGGTGGATCACCGTCGGATGGACCTCGTAAGCCACAGCCAGCTCCGACACCGTCCGCTCACCCTTCAAGGCTTCCAGCGCGACACGCGCCTTGAACGCCGCATCATGGTTCCTGCGTTTCGACATGTCTGTTCTCCAGTTCGTTGGAGACCAGGTCAAGGGGTTGAAGGGAAGAGTTCGAGCCCAGCGGAATGGTGCGCAATGAATGCGGACCCGACGGCTCGCTTGCTGTTGTCATTTGCCGAGCTTTCGAAACAACAGGCTGGGATGGCAAATCTCTTGATCGGGCAGCAAGATCTGACGATGTTGTCGTCAGGCGGCGGACCACTCGGGGAATGTCGGCCTGATCGGATGGCGCCGATCTTCGAAGGGCTGCGCATCGCGGGCAGGTCGGAATGAAATCCTCGGTTGTCGCGCTGTGGTTTTAGGTCTAACCTTCATCGAGTTGATGTCAGGATAGCAAATGTCCGGGGAAAACGTCGAACGCCGCCTAGCTGCCATCTTGGCCGCCGACGTGGTGGGCTACTCCCGCCTGATGGAGGCCAACGAAGAACGCACCATGGCCGCGCTGAAGCACCACCGGCGCGAGTCCTTTGATCCCACCATGGCCAAACACGGCGGGCGCATCTTCAAGGTGATGGGCGACGGGTTTCTGGTGGAGTTTGGCTCGGCGGTGAGTGCGGTGCTTTGCGCGGTGGATATCCAGCAGGGCATGGCGCGGCGCAATCAGGACGTGCCGGAGGATCAGCGCATCACCTTTCGCATCGGCGTCAATCTGGGCGATGTCATGGTGGAGGGCACCGACCTGAACGGTGACGGGGTGAACGTGGCGGCCCGGCTGGAGGGGTTGGCCGAAACGGGGGGCATCTGCGTCTCGGCCAAGGTCCACGCCGAAGTGCGGGGCAAGCTGGATGCGGCTTTCATCGATATGGGCGAACGGGTCCTGAAGAACATCACCCAGCCAATTCATGTATGGCGTTGGGAAGGTCAATTTGCCAAGAACCCTACCCCAATTGCCGGTTTCGCTTTGGCGCTCGCAACAGACAAGCCGTCGATCGCCGTGATGCCTTTCTTGACCGCGAACAACGACACGGCGCAGGAATTCTTTGCTGACAGCCTGGTAGAGGACATTCTGACAACCCTTTCGAAACTTCCCGAACTGTCGGTCATTTCCCGTAACTCAAGTTTCGTCTACAAAGGGCGCGCGGTCGATGTGCGCCAGGTTGCAAGGGAACTTGGTGTGGGCTTCGTGCTTGAGGGCAGCGTTCAAATGGCGGACAACCGCATCCGTGTGTTTGCGAAGCTGATAAACGCCGTGACAGGCGCGCATGTCTGGGCGGATCGCTTTGATCGCACAGTCGAAGACGTATTTGCCGTTCAGGATGAGATCACGCTGAAGTTGGCAACAGAAATGCGGGTCAGGCTGACTGAAGGAGACCAGGCGCGCCTGCGTTACAATGCCACGACGAACCTCGAAGCGTGGAACCTTTACATGGAGGGCATACGTTCTCATCGTCGCTGGGTTACTGCCGAGGGCCTTCACCATGCGCAGCATTGCTGGAAAAAGGCTCTTGCGCTCGATCCCGGGTCTGCCGCGCTCAACGGCTTGCTTGCTGTTTCGCATTTTTCGGACGCACGCCACAGCATTTCGCGTGATGACCGAGACCTCGCCCTGAAAAAGTCTCAGGACTATGTAGATCGTGCGCTGGTGATCGACGCCGAAGACCCGGACGCTCATCGTGCGCTCAGCGGCATACTTCTGATGAACGCGCGCTTTGACGAGGCCGCCGCCGTCGCACACAAGACCTTCAGGATTGCGCCCAATTTCCCTGAAGTTCTTGTATTTGCAGGGTTTGTCCTGGCCTGTTGCGGCCGCGCCGCCGAAGGGATTGGCCAGATCGAGAAGGCCATAACATTGAGCCCGAATTATCCGGGCTGGTTTCTTGGCGTGCTTGGCAACTCCTACAGGCTCGTTGGCCGGAACGAAGAGGCGCTGATGGTGCTGTGGGGTCGCCACGCGCGTGAGCCGGGATTCGGACTGAGCGACATCATCATGTTGCAAGACCAGGCCGGGCACATTGACGAGGCGCGCGAAACGGCAAAACAGCTTGCGGCCACGCGTCCGTCGTTTACCATTGCGGGGTGGCTCAGAACGCAGTTCCGAAGCGATTCCGAACAGATGGCAGACGACTTGGCTGCGCTGCGCAAAGCCGGGGTTACAGAATGACCGCCGATCCCGTCGAACGCCGCCTCGCCGCGATCCTTGCCGCTGACGTGGTGGGCTATTCCCGCCTGATGGAGGCCAACGAGGAACGCACGATGGCGGCGCTGAAGTATCATCGGCGCGAGTTCTTCGACCCCACCATGGCCAAGCATGGCGGGCGCATCTTCAAGGTGATGGGCGACGGGTTTCTTGTCGAGTTCGGGTCCGTGCTGAACGCCGCCCGCTGCGCCGTCGAAATCCAGCGCGGGATGCCGGAACGCAACGAAGGCGTGCCCGAGGATCGCCACATCAAGTTCCGCATCGGCATCAACGTCGGCGACCTGATCGTGGATGGCGACGATTTCTACGGTGACGGCGTGAACATGGCGGCAAGACTGGAGGCGATGGCCCCGCTGGGCGGGATCAGTTGCTCGGCTGCGGTGCGGACCCAGATCGGCAACAAGCTTGAGATGGAGTTTCTGGATCAGGGCGAGAAGTCGGTCAAGAATATCGCCCAGCCGGTGCATGTCTATTTCATCAACATGGCCGAGGCTTTGCATCCCGGTCCGCTGCAAGCCAAGGCAACCTCGCAGCCCGCCGCAGTGCCCGACAAGCCCTCGGTCGCCGTGCTGCCGTTTTCCAATATGTCGAACGACCCCGAGCAGGAGTTCTTCTCGGACGGCATCACCGAGGACATCATCACCGACCTGTCCAAGGTGTCCGGCCTGTTCGTGCTGGGGCGCAACACCGTGTTCACGCTAAAGGGCAAGGCGGTCAATCTGGAACAGGCCGCCCGGCAGTTGGGGGTGGCCTATCTGGTTGAGGGATCAGTGCGCAAGGCTGGCAACCGGGTGCGGATCACGGCACAGCTGATCGAGGGTGCTACGGGCGGCCATCTGTGGGCCGAACGCTATGACCGCGACCTGACCGACATCTTCGCCGTGCAGGACGAGATCACCCAGACCATCGTGGCGCAGTTGAAGGTCAAACTGCTGCCCGAGGAAAAGAAGGCCATCGAACGCCCGTCGACCGACAACGTGGAGGCCTATACCTCCTACCTGCGCGGCAAGCACATCTTCTACCACGGCACCCGATCTGGCGTCACGCTTGCCAACCGGATGTTCGCGCGCGCGGCAGAACTGGACCCGGATTATGCGCTGGCCTATGCCGGGATGGCCAATTGCGCCTCGACCCTGCTCGCCACCTACGGGGTGGAGACGCCTATCGCCGATATCCTGCGCCTTGCCGACCGTGCCCTGGCGCTGCAGCCCGATCTGGCCGAAGCCCACGCGGCGCGGGGATATGCCCTGTCGCTAGGCAGCACCCGCGACGAAGCAGTTCCGGCGTTTGAACGCGCCTTGCAACTCGACCCCAACAGCGTTGACGGCCATGACTTTTATGCCCGCTATCTTGCCGCGACAGGCACTTTTGATCGAGCCGCCATGCATTACATGCGAGTGCTGGAGCTGCAGCCGGATGACTACCAGATACCGCTTTTGTTGAGGCAGATACTGGTGTCTCTGGGGCGGCATGATGAGGGTATGAGTTACGCAAGGCTGGGGGTGAAGCGCGCTGAAGCGTGGCTGCGCCTGCATCCCGAAGACAGCAAACCGGCGCAGCTCGGGGCGATAGCGCTGGTCTATCTGGGCGAGCATGACCGGGCGCGCGATTGGCTGGCGCGGGCATTGTCGATTGACCCCGATGACAACCTCGCGCGCTACAACGCCGCCTGCACCTATGCCCTGCTGGGCGAGTTGGACCGCAGCATAGACCTGCTGGAGGTCTATCTGAAGCTGTGCTCGAAAGAGGCACAAAGGTGGTTCCTGAACGATTCCGATCTGGACTCGCTCCGCGGGCATCCACGCTATGCGGGCCTGCTGGCGTTGATGAAGTAACGTAGCGGCAGGCAGAGTTGCGCCCGCCATGTCGGTACTGGTTCACGGCATCGCGAACGCGATTATCTCTGGCGTATCACTTCCTCAAGGTTGATCCCGATCCGCGCAACGATCATCTGTTCTGACGGCACGTTGCGATTGACTCACTGCACCCCGTTTTAAGTCGCGATCGCAAATTCACCGTCTCGCCAAATACTGCCTGAGCCAATCCGATCGGATTGGCCTGCGGGACCAGCGTAACGTTACTCGCGATCCGACCATCCTTTTCAGCCGCGTAAAGACGCGGGATCAAGCGATCGAGTGCCACCATTCCCGGCAACTCGTTGGCATGAAGACCTGCTTGCATGTAAACCGCAGGACTGTTGATTTTCACCCAGAACTGAGCCGGTAAGGCGCATAATTTTCACTGAGAACTGAGCCATGTGAACCTACCCCCAAAGCGGAGAGCAGCGGGGGCAACGGAGTGATCCACATGGGACTATTGAACATTATCCGACG
>JANOGW010000034.1:0-5566 GCA_031406155.1 Pseudorhodobacter sp. | reverse complement strand
CGGCCGCGCGGGTCGTCTTGTAAGTGTTTCGGTTCTGGAGATGGCACCTGAATTGTCGTTATTCAGTTTGCCGGTCCTAGCCTTCGCATCAATACCCGCACATTTGAAACCTGCCAAGTACCGCCTCGTCGTGTTTGGATTCCGCGCGCGGTGAGGTCTGCCGCGATCGCGCTTAGCGAGATGTGACCAGCCGCGCGGATATCCGCAACCACGGGCCCCAGGTCCGCCGCGAATGAAACCGCGTTCGCTGAGACGGCAGTCCGCAGCGCCACACCGCCCTTCCCAGCGCGCTTCAGGGCCGCCGCCCCGTTTGGGTTGCCCAGCTTCACACCACGCGCCTTGGCCACCGCAAGGGCCTCCTTGGTGCGCCGCGAGATCGCTTCCCGCTCCGCCTGGGCCACCAGCGCCATGATGCCGACAGTCAGGTCATTGGCTTCGGGAATATCAACAGCCACGAACCGCACCCCGCTGTCGCGCAAGGCCAGAAGGAATGCCGCATTGCGGCTGAGCCTGTCCAGCTTGGCGATTACCAGCGTTGCGCCGGTGACCTTGGCCAGATGCAGCGCCTTGACCAGTTCCGGCCGGTCGGCACGTTTGCCGCTCTCGACCTCGGTGAATCGCGCCAGCACCTCTGCGCCGCGGGATGACGCAAACGCCTCGATGGTCTGGCGCTGCGCCTCCAACCCTAGCCCGCTGGCCCCCTGCCGCGCAGTCGAGACCCGCTCGTAAGCCACCAGCCGCTGCAAACCCGCCATATCCGACCCCTGTACACATACACGCGCAATATGAGGGCACCGCCTTCGAACGCACAGAACATGAGCGTTATGCGGTTAGTCTGGCGCAAATGTCCTGCAGTTTCATTTCCGATGCCGGACAAATTCAATCAACGAATGTGGCTATTGTCTACAACGCGAAGGGTTTCGGCACCCTTAGGTGAGACATTGACGCGACCGGTTTGTGCCGCCGTTGCCACAAAGAAAAGTGGTTGGCGCTCGATGAACGCTCTAAGTGTTCCGTTCAGTTTACTGCCTAGCGCCACATCGCCTCCTCCATTTCATCAAAAAGAACTTAACATGAACATCTTGATTGAGCAACGTCCGCTATGGGCTCTCCTACGTCAGTCAGCGGTGATATGATCTGGCCAGAACTCGGACGTTTGGACCCTTGATCAAATTGACCGTTGCTGACCCGGTCTGCGGTGCCAGTTCAACGCCTCGTGAATTCTGGCGCTTCCAGATACTGATCGGTATCCAGCCGCAAGCCATTGCAATTGATGAAGATAATGCCACAAGGCGACGCCGATCATCGACGCGGGCCTTGCCGCGGATCTTGAGAAAGAAAGGCTGAAGTCGCGCCATCTGGGTGTCCATCAGTCAGAATAGTGCGCTCAAGGGTCAGTGTACTTTCGAACCCTGAAACACGCTGCAAACTCAAGATCAATGGGTCCCGACTTCAGCATGGCCACAAGTTATCTTCAAAAAGACAGCCCCAAAACCTGACCTAGCGGTTCTGGTTGGCTGATCGCATAGCCTTGATTGTAGTCGACACCAAACTGGCCGACCAACATCCTTAAGCTTGGCGAGCTGACAAATTCCGCAATGGTCGGGATGCCAAGCACATTCGCCACATCCACGAAACATCGGACGGCTGCAGCGCAAAGCGGATCGGTTTCTAGATTGGTAATGAATTGGCCATCTATCTTCAAATAATCTGCAGCAAGCAGCTTCAGATAGCCAAAGGATGCCACTCCAGACCCAAAGTCATCCAAAGCGATCTTTACGCCAAGTCTATGCACTTGTTCGATGAAAAGCGTGACATCCGCCATGTTTGTTGCGGCTGCCGTTTCTGAAATTTCAAAGCAGAGCTTTTTGGAAATCGCAGGTCCTGAGTGAATTAGCTTTTCGATAACATACCGGTGAAAGCTCCTGTCACCTAGTGATTTGCCAGAGATATTGATGCCTACCATATCAACTGTCGACAGGTCTGACATGGAGTCCAGAACATTAAACACTGTGTCCAGCACCCATTTGTCGATGCGCACCATGAGGTTGAAACGCTCAGCGGCAGGAAGAAACACTCCCGGCATTGTCAGAGCACCAGATGGTTCGACCAAGCGGATCAGAACTTCCAGAAACAAACCGGATTTGCGCGGCTTGGCAGGCTCGATGCGTTGTGCAAACAGCACAAACCGCCCTGAATCCAGCGCCTCTTCAAGTCGGGATGCCCACCGCATCTCGCCCTGACGCAGGATCATCGACCCGTCCGCCTGATCCCATACGTGAACCCGATTTCGGCCCTCGTCCTTGGCCGCGATGCAGGCGGCATCAGCGGCCCGGATCAAGGTCTGGGCATCGTCCCATTGTTGATCAATGGAGACCAGACCGATGCTGGTACCGATGCGGAAGCTTTTGCCATCATGGGCAAAACGGAAAAAGTCCATATGGCTGCAGATTTTCTGGGCAACCAGCACGGCTTGGGCTGGTTCGCAGTTTTCCAATATGATCGCAAACTCGTCCCCGCCGATCCGGGCGACCGTGTCGTTGGACCGGACTGACTTCCCGAAGATCTTGGTGACCTGCTTTAGAACATCGTCCCCGACCGAGTGACCACAATCATCGTTCACCAGCTTGAATTGATCCAAGTCGATGAAAAGCAGCGCGTATTGGCCCCGCCTGCGGTCCTTGTCTGCCAAAATGGCGGTCAGTCTGCCTTCGAACTCGGATCGGTTCAGTGCGCCGGTCATTTGGTCATGGGTGGCGCGATAGGTCATCTCGCCGCTTTGACGGCGCGCTTCTGTCACATCGTGGAACACAAGGACCACGCCCAGAATGACGCCGGCGTCGTTCAGGATGGGCGCCGCGGAATCCTCGATGCCAAACTCTGTACCAGACCGCGAAATCAGCACGGTTCCGGCAGCAAGGCCGACGGGCTGGCCGACTTTCAGGCACGTCATCACCGGGCTTTCGACGGGCTCACGGGTCTGTTCGTGTTGAATGACAAATATCTGTCCGAGCAGGCGCCCGATGGCTTCGTTATTTTGCCAACCCGTCATGACCTCGGCCACCGGGTTCAGCCATGTGACGCGGCCCGTTTCATCTGTGGTGATGACGGCGTCCCCGATCGATTGCAGCGTGACCCGCATACGTTCATGCTGAGAGGACAATTCAGCCCCGAGGACCTGCACGCGGTGGTGTTCTGCGGCTAATTCGTGCTGATCGTTAATCTTTTGTGTGATGTCCTGAAAGGCACCAAAAAGCAGAACGGGTTGCCCGTCTTGAAACTCGGCATTTCCAACGGCCCTGACCCAGATCGGCTTACCCTGCGTCGTAATCAAGGGCAGTTCCAGATCCCAGCCTTGCCCGGTAGCCATCGCCTCTTGAACAGCCGCCTGAATGATTGGGCGCGCTTCGGGGGCGTATGAATTGATTGCCTCGTTCAAGTCAGGCTTATGGCCGGGCTCGAACCCATGAATGCGACATGTCTGATCGGACCAAACAAGGGTCTGTGTCCTGACATCCAACTCCCAGCCCCCTACGCCGGCTGCGATGCCAGTACGCTCCAGAAAACGCTCGCTGCGTTCCAGCGTATGCTGCTGCGCTTTGCGGTCTGTGATGTCATGATAGGTGCCAAAAAGCAGCTTGGGTTGCCCGTCTTGCCACGACATGATCTTGCCACGGTCCAGAACCCAAACCCAATGGCCGTCATGATGCCTGAGCCGCAGCTCGCACTCATAGGCTTTGGTTCCGCCATTGATATGCTCAGCCAAAAGCGCGATCGATCGCTCCAAATCCTCAGGATTGATAAAGCTGCGAAACTCGGCAAGCGTGCAGTCTGCTCCGCCCTCGCCGGACAGACCAAGTATACCGGCCCATTGGTCGTTCACGCGGATTTTGTCGGACACGTAGTCCCATTCCCAAGTCCCAACCGCCGTCGCCTCCAGAATCGAGCCGAGCCGCAATCGTTCGGTATTGAGCTGTGCTTCCGAGCGCAGCTTCTCGGTCACATCTTCGATGGATCCAACATGGCTGCGGGCGGCACCGTCTTGGGCAATTGCCGGGGCTGTAATGCAGCGGACCCTGCGTTCAACGCCGGACTTCGTGCGAATGCGAAAGGTCGCCTCGAACTTGGCATTGACGTTGATGCTGCGGGACCATTGCGAAAGGACATGATCGCTGTCCTCTAGGTCGATGCTATTTTGCCAACCGGTTCCTAAGGCCTCTGCTTCGGTTATCCCGAAGATTGTTTGCATCCGTTCGTTGGTATAGGTGCAGCCCCCCTCCAGATCGACAAAGAAAACACCCAAAGGCGCGGCGTTCGTCAACGCCTTAAGCTGCGCCTCCTTTTGTGAAAAAACAAAAGCAGCCTTCCGCGATTCAAGCGCGTGGACCGCGGATTTCGCAAGGTTCTCTAGGATCTCGCGCTGAGTATCGGTCAATATCCGGGGCTGCGTGTCAATCACACAGATCGTGCCAACTTGACTGCCGTCACTGAGCTTGAGGGGAACACCCGCATAAAACCGGATGGCCGGTTCGCCGATGATCAACGGGTTGTCGGAAAAGCGCGCGTCGGACAACGCGTCGTGCACCTCGAACAGGCCATCGCCATCAATCGCTGTGGAACAAATCGCCACTTCACGTGGCGTTTCCGAGATACCCGCCAGACCGACCTGCGCTTTGAACCATTGCCTATCTTCATCCACCAAAGAGATCAGCGAAATTGGAACGTCGCAAATCAACGCGGCCGCATTAACCAGCGCTTCAAATTCGACCTCTGGCGGCGTGTCGAGCACATTTAGCGCAAGCAGGGCATCCAGGCGGTTGCGCTCTTTGGCGGCGAAATCTGGTGTTTTGGACAATCCGATAACCTCTTACGTTTTTGGCAACAAATTGACGGCCAAGGTGGTCTATGGTCTTGCGATTGCGGGCGGCCGAGATTGGGACGAGAGTCGCGCGAGGATCAATTCTGCAATGACCGCCGCACGTTACGGCGACTGATCAAATGTCAGTTTCGGACGGCTGCGAAGGCTAAGGGATGTAGGGCTAGGACGAAAACCAAGTACGGATCAAAACAGATCCGGTCGTTCTTCTTTTCAGGCATGGTGTGCCATCTGCGGGACTACGACTGTCCAAGACCGCGGCGTTCAACCTCTCGAGTAAACCCATACTGGAGTTGAAAAAGGAATTCAACCTTGCTGGCTCCAGCAAGGATAGCTTGGCGCAACTACGGGCTGAGCGATGACCTGCCCCCCGGTCGTCCCTCGGTCATAACGAGAGGGCACCATCAGATTGCTCTGAGACCCAACTTTGGACCGCCGGACGCTGGAGTTTTCCGGCTCTGATCACGGTGACGGGTGCTGTCAGACGAATGCGAACCAGTCTCCGTTACCCCGACCCCATTCACGTATCAGGCAGCGAGAAGGCCGCGCCGGGTGCTGTCAGACGAATGCGAACCAGTCTCTGTTTCCCCGACCCCACCCGGGTGTCAGTCAGCGAGAAGGCCGCGCCACTCAGCAAGAGCGGCGGCACGGGTCGTCTTGTAGGTGTCGCGGTTTTGGAGGTGGCGCTCC
>JANOGW010000001.1:0-6658 GCA_031406155.1 Pseudorhodobacter sp. | reverse complement strand
TGACATCGCCCTTACGGGTGGAGATGATAAACGGCACGATTTCATCAGCGAACTTACCGGCCTTTTGCGCGGCTTCGGCCTTGTTCTGGCTGGCCACGGCAAAGGTGTCCTGCATCTCGCGGGAAATCTGCCATTGCGAGGCCACGTTTTCAGCAGTCTGGCCCATGTGATAGCCGTTAAAGGCATCCCACAGCCCGTCCTTGATCATCGAATCGATGAACTTCATATCGCCCATCTTTTGCCCCGCGCGCAGGTGCGCCACATGGGGTGACAGGCTCATGCTTTCCTGACCGCCGGCCACGACAATTGACGAATCACCAAGTTGAATGTGCTGGGCACCCAGGGCCACGGCGCGCAGGCCTGATCCGCAGACCTGATTGATCGACCAAGCGGAAGATTCCTTTGGCAGGCCTGCGTTGATATGCGCCTGACGGGCCGGGTTCTGGCCCTGCCCCGCGGTCAGCACCTGCCCCAGAATGGTTTCCGACACATCGGCACCATCGATGCCTGCACGCTCCACCACAGCCTTGATCACGGCAGCCCCCAGATCATGCGCCGGGGTATTGGCGAAAGCACCGTTGAAACTGCCAACAGCGGTACGAGCCGCCGAAACGATTACGACATTGGTCATGCTGGATCCTCTCCCTTAAGGCAAACCGGGGCGGCAGGCGTCCTGCGCCGCGCTGCCCATTGGCCTAAGCCGGGATGGTGACATTGGCAAGAATGTTACGCAAGATGGTGCGGCATCAGCCGGCGGCACGCTGCACCGGCTTTAACCAATCCGGCTTTACCGTCGGGGCCCCGAAAAGATAGCCCTGCAGGCAGTCGATCCCCTCGGCGCGCAGCCATTCCGCATCGACCACCTCTTCAACCTGTTCCGCGACAACGACCATATCAAAGTGCCGCCCGATCAAGGCCAAGGCCTGCGTCAACACCTGATTGTCGGGATTGCCGTGAATGCCGCGAATGAACTGACCGTCAATCTTGACGATATCGAACTGGAAATCCTTGAAATGCCGGAACGCCGTCATGCCGGCACCAAAATCATCCAGCGCGAAGGCAACCCCTCGATCCTGCAACTGATCCATGAAGGCGATCACCAGTTCCGGCACATGCATGGCAGAACTTTCCGTAATCTCGAGGATCAGCCGCTCACCAATCGTCGGCGACGCCATCAGCCCGCGTTTCAGCGTGCGCATCCATTGCGGATAACCGATCGATCGCGCCGACATGTTCACCGAAAGGCGCAGGTCCGGATGACGCAGCAGGGTTGCAAGACCGATGTCCAGTGCCGCACAATCGATCAGCCGACCGATATCCATGTCTTCGACGACAGAGATGAAGTCGCGCGCCGGAATGATGCGGCCTGAGGGTTCCAGCACGCGGATCAACCCTTCGTGGAACGCTATTTTCTGCGGGTCCTGGCCGAGCACGACCGGCTGATAGGCCAGCCGCAACCGCCCGTTTTCCAGTGCGGCGCGCACCATCGCGATTGTTTCACCATCCCCCTGCGAAATGGCCGCCCCCAGCGGACTGGCTGCTGAGGCGCCATCATCGATACGTGGTTTGCGCCGCCCAAGTGGCCCGTCGTGTATCATGCTACCCTCTGCCAACAGCGGTCTTCCCTCTCGACACACTGCCGCCGCAACGGTAAATCTGGGGTAAACATTCCTAGTTTGTTCTAATTTTTCCCAATCTTGGCGCAAAGGTTCGCACTATGCATCATCTGCAAGCTTCACACAACTGCCCGTGGTGCGGAGACGATCCGCTTTATGTGGAGTATCACGATACAGACTGGGGCGTGCCGGAATGGGATGGCCGGGCGTTGTGGGAAAAGCTGATCCTAGACGGCTTTCAGGCGGGGCTGTCCTGGATCACCATTCTGCGCAAGCGCGAGGCATTTCGGGCCGCGTTTCGCGGCTTTCATCCCGAAGAAATTGCAACGTGGGGCGCGGACGACGTGCAGCGCCTGCTGGCCGACCCCGGCATCGTGCGGCATCGGGGCAAGATCGAAGGCACCATCGCCTCGGCGCGAGCCTATCTGCGGATTGAGGCGCGGGAAGGGTTTTCCAACTATCTGTGGGCCTTTGTCGATGGCAAGCCGGTGCAGAACCGACCCGCGAGCATGGCCGACGTGCCGACCCAGACCTCGGTATCTGTGGCAATGTCAAAGGCGCTAAAGGCCGAAGGCTTTAAGTTCTGCGGACCAACGATTGTCTATGCCTTCATGCAGGCAACAGGCATGGTGAACGATCACATGACCCATTGCCCCGGCCATGCGCGGGTCGCGGCCCTGGCCACGCGCTGATCACGGCGCCATCAGGGCGGCGAACATCGCGCGCGCGTCCACGCCATTCCAATCGGCATCGCCAATCAGACGGCCAACGTCCTGGCCCTCCGGGTTCAGGATCACGGTCAAAGGCAGACCCAACACCCCCATGTTGCGGGCAAGTTCTGATTTCGGATCGCGCAACCTGGGCAGGCTGGTGATGCCTGCCTCGGCGAAGAACTTGTCGATGCCTTCAACCGAATTGCGGCCCGTTGCAATCGTGACGACCGAAAAATCGTCGCCCATCGCGGCTTCCAGCGCTTGCAGCAATGGCATTTCCGCCCTGCACGGCGCGCACCACGTGGCCCAGAAGTTCAGGACCACCCATTGGCCCTTGTACTCGGCCAGGCTGCGCGGCGCATCGGTTTCATCGACAAGGCCGATGTCAGGCAGTGCAATCGGTTCGTCAAGGAAGACCAGCCTGCGCATGTCGCCCGCCCGCGCCGCATCGGCAGTCGCGACATCGGCAAGAGCGGCGTTTGCACCGATAGCCAAGGACGTGTAGAGAACAACCATAAGTTTCCGCAGCATTTTCCCTCCGAGGGCAGACGATGACCGACAGTTCCAAACCCGCCCCCACGGCCAACCAGATGTGGGGTGGGCGTTTCGCGGCGGGGCCGGATGCGATCATGCAGGCGATCAACGCGTCAATCGGGTTTGACCAAAGGCTTTTCGCACAGGATATCGCAGGCTCTCGCGCCCATGCGGCGATGCTGGCCGCGACGAGCATCATCAGCAATAAGGATGCAAAGGCGATTGGGGAAGGCCTGCTCACGGTGTTGTCAGAGATTGAGGGCGGAAAATTTCAGTTTCGCACAGATCTCGAAGACATTCACATGAACGTCGAGTCGCGGCTGAAGGAAGTGATCGGCGAACCGGCGGGCCGTCTGCATACCGCGCGGTCGCGCAATGATCAGGTGGCGCTGGATTTCCGGCTGTGGGTGCGTGACCAGTGCGATGCTGCGGTGGCCGGGATCGAGGCGCTGATGCGTGCATTTCTGACGCAGGCATCGGCAGGTGCTGACTGGGTGATGCCGGGCTTCACGCATCTTCAATCGGCGCAACCGGTAACATGGGGCCATCACATGATGGCGTATGTTGAAATGTTGGCGCGTGACCGGTCACGTTTTGTGGATGCCCGTGCGCGGATGAACGAATGTCCCTTGGGGGCGGCGGCGCTGGCGGGTACGTCGTTTCCGATTGACCGGGATATGACGGCGCGGGCTTTGGGGTTTGATCGGCCCACCGCCAATTCACTGGACAGCGTGTCCGACCGCGATTTCGCGTTGGAATTCCTGTCCGCATCCAGCATCTGCGCCATGCACCTGTCGCGCTTTGCCGAGGAACTGGTGATCTGGTCTTCCGCGCAATTCCGTTTTGTCAAACTGTCGGACAAGTGGACAACCGGGTCGTCGATCATGCCGCAAAAGAAAAACCCTGATGCGGCGGAATTGCTGCGCGCCAAACTGGGGCGGATTCTGGGCGCCACGGTGGCGCTGTTCACCATCATGAAGGGCCTGCCGCTGACCTATTCCAAGGATATGCAGGAAGACAAGGAACAGACCTTCGATGCCGCCGACACGCTGATGCTGGGCCTCGCTGCGATGACGGGAATGGTCGGCGATTTGACGGCACAAACCGCCAGTCTGGCGGCTGCGGCCGGGTCGGGGTTTTCCACCGCGACCGACCTTGCCGATTGGCTTGTGCGCACCGTTGGCCTGCCGTTCCGAGATGCCCACCATGTCACCGGCACACTTGTCGCGATGGCCGAAGCACGGGGCTGTGATCTTCAAGACCTTAGCCTCGCCGACATGCGGTCGGTTCACCCCGGCATCACCGCCGACGTGTTCGGCGTATTGGGGGTGGAAAATTCGGTGCAAAGCCGTATCTCTTATGGCGGAACGGCGCCCGCACAGGTACGCGCGCAAATCGCCCGCTGGACAAAGGAATTGTCATGAAACCCCTGCTGCTTGCCTTTGCCGCCCTGATGACCCTGACTGCCTGCGGTGCCGACGGCGAACCAACGCCCCCGGCGGCCACCCCGACTGTCAGCCTGTCGGGCGAGGTTCGGATCGGGGTCTCCGGATGATCCGTATCCGTTTTGCTTGGGCCTTGATGGCGGCTCTGTTGCTGACAGCCTGCGACAACGGCCCTTTCCTTGGCGTCGGCCTCGGCTTCGGGCCCGGAGGGGTTTCCGTCTCGCCGAGGGTCAGCGGCAATGTCGGCGGCGTCAACGTCGGAGCGTCGCTATGATCTCGCCGCTGCGGATGATTTATTTGGCGCTGGCGATCTGGGGGGCCATCCACCCGATGGTCTGGTTTGTTCGCCACATGCGCGACACCGGTACCGGTCTGGGCGGGCTGATCGACGCGTGGTACGTGAACGCATCGACCACCGGCCTGACCTGGGATCTGACCATCGCCGCCATCACTTTGACGGTGTGGATCATTGCAGAGACATCGGTTCGCAAAAACTGGCTGGCGCTGATTGCCATTCCCGCCACCTTTGGCATCGGCGTAAGCTGCGGGCTGCCACTTTACCTGTTCTTGCGCACAAGACCTGTTACGTAACTTCGACCCGCCGTTTCATTTTGGCACAAATATCCCGGGGGTGCGGGGGCTGGCCCCCGCTGACCCGGCAGACACAAGAAAGCCCAAGGCCGATGGACCATTTCCTTTACCGCAACGGCCAGCTTCACGCCGAAGATGTCGCACTGGCCGAAATCGCGGCATCTGTCGGAACACCTTTCTATTGCTATTCCACCGCCACGCTGACCCGGCATTATCACCTGTTCACCGAAGCCCTGTCGCCGCTGCCGCACCTCGTGTGCTTTGCCATCAAATCCCTGTCCAACATCGCGGTTCTGAAAACGCTGGGCGATCTGGGGGCCGGCATGGATGTGGTGTCGGGCGGCGAATATCTGCGTGCCAAGGCGGCCGGCGTTCCGGGCGACAGGATCGTGTTTTCCGGCGTCGGCAAGACGCGTGACGAAATGCGCATGGCGCTGACCGGCGGTATCCGGCAGTTCAACGTGGAAGGCGAGCCGGAGTTGCGTGCCCTGTCCGAGGTGGCCTACAGCCTTGGGCTGACCGCGCCGATCACCATCCGCGTCAACCCCGATGTCGATGCCCGCACGCACGAAAAGATTGCCACCGGCAAGAAGGACAACAAGTTCGGCATACCGATCGGGCGCGCGTCGCAGGTCTACGCCGAGGCAGCCAGACTTCCCGGCATCAAGGTTATCGGGATCGACGTGCATATCGGCAGCCAGTTGACCGATCTGGAACCGTTCGAACAGGCCTACCTGAAGGTCGCGGACCTGACCCGGCAACTGCGCGCCGAGGGGCATCAGATCACCCGCCTCGATCTGGGCGGTGGCCTGGGCATCCCATATGCGCAATCCAACGAGGCACCACCTTTGCCATTGGATTATGGCGCGTTGATCAAACGCACTGTCGGCCATCTGGGCTGCGAGATCGAGATTGAACCGGGCCGGCTGATTTCCGGCAATGCAGGCGTGCTGGTGTCGCGGGTCATCTATGTCAAGGAAGGCGAGGGCCGCGATTTTCTGATCCTCGATGCGGCGATGAACGATCTAGTGCGCCCGTCGATGTACGGCGCACATCATGATATTGTGCCGCTGGTGCAATCGCCCCCCGGCACAGAAAGCCAGCCCTATGATGTGGTGGGCCCGGTCTGCGAGACAGGCGACACCTTTGCCCGGGCGCGCGATCTGGTGCCGTTGCAGGCGGGCGATCTGGTCGCGTTCCGCTCGGCCGGGGCTTATGGCGCGGTGATGGCCTCTGAATACAACTCCCGGCCGCTGATCCCCGAGGTTCTGGTGAAAGGCGATCAATTCGCCGTCATACGGGCGCGGCCGACCTTTGACGAAATGTTGAAACGCGATACCATGCCCAAATGGCTATAGTGCCATGCCAAAGGAACAGCACCCCGGCATGACCGACCTTGACCGCCAGACCGCCCTGCGCCGCCTGAAAGGGCCGATGCGCCGGACCTTGGCCGGTCTGTGGGCGGAACGCCTGACCCATGCGTTCTGGCCGCTCTGGACGGTTCTGATTGGCACACTCGCCGGGCTTGCCTTCGGCATTCAGGACTGGCTGCCGATCGAGGGTGTCTGGGCAGGGCTTGTGCTGTCTGCGACGGGTGCCATTTGGGCATTGATTTCTGGCCTAAGGGCGTTTCGCCGCCCCGTCGAGGCTGACGCCTATGCCCGCCTTGATGCGCGACTTCCCGGCCAGCCGATTGCGGCACTGAATGACGAACAGGCGCTTGGCGGCGACGATCCATCGTCCCGGGCGGTCTGGCAGG
>JANOGW010000091.1:0-4721 GCA_031406155.1 Pseudorhodobacter sp. | reverse complement strand
CGCGCCCGGCCCGATGCCCGACAGCATCAGCAGTTTCGGCGTGTTGATCGATGATGCCGCCAGAATAACCTCGGCCCCGGCGCGCACAACTTCGATCTGCCCGCCCCGGTCCAGTTCAACCCCGACTGCTCGATTGCCGTCAAACACCACGCGCCGTGCCAGCCCGCGCACCAGTTTGACGTTGCCGCCCTTCATCGCGGGCCGCAGATAGGCATTGGCCGCCGACCAGCGCCGCCCCTTCCAGATTGTCGCCTCCATCGGCCCGAAGCCTTCTTGCGACTGGCCGTTATAGTCAGACGTTGCCGGATAACCGGCCTCTGCCCCCGCCTGAATGAACGCATCGAACAACGGGTTCGACCGAGGCCCGCGCGTGATGTGCAACGGCCCATCCGTGCCGCGAAACGACGGATCGCCCGGCCCGTGCCAGTTTTCCATCCGCTTGAAATAGGGCAGCACATCGGCGAAGGACCAGCCATGCGCACCCATTTCCTCCCATGTATCGAAATCGCGTGCGTGACCTCGGACATAGACCATGCCGTTGATCGACGATGACCCGCCCACCACTTTGCCGCGTGGGGTGGCAAGTCTGCGCCCACCCAGATGCGGCTCGGGTTCAGTGCGCAGGCCCCAATCATACATCGGCATGTTCATCGGGAACGACAAAGCGCCCGGCATCTGGATGAACGGCCCGGCGTCGGTGCCGCCATGTTCGATGATGGTTACCGTGCGGCCAGCCTCTGCCAGCCGGTATGCCAACGCGCAGCCGCCACTGCCCGCACCGACGATGACGTAATCAGTAAGCGGCATCAACAGGCCCATCGACGAAATGTTGCGCAATCATGGACGCGGCCTTTTCAATTCGGCATTCAGATAATCCAGCACCAAGGCAACCGAGGTTTTGCCGTCGGGTGCCGTGCCCGTCAGCGCCTCACGCAGATAAACGCCGTCGATCAATGCGCCCAGACCGTTGGCCACCCCTTCAGCCTTTGCCCCGGCAATCGGGCGCAAGCAGACCAGCAGATTTGACCGCAGCCGCCCCTGATACACCGCCAGCAAACGGCGCGCTTCGGGCAGGGTTTGGGCCAGAACGTAGAAATTCAACCAAGCCCCTACCACTTCACGCCGAAAGTTGGCCGGGCTGAACGACGCCCGCAGAATCGCGTGAAGCCGCTGTTCGGGGCCGGATGCAACGGCCAGTGCGCCGCGCACTTCGGCACCATACAGTGACAGGACATGCCGCATCGCCGCCAAAAACATGGCTTCCTTGCTGCCAAAGTAATGATGCGCAAGGGCGGTAGACATGCCCGCGCGCTTGGCAATTTGGCTGACAGTTACGTCCAGACTGCCCGAACGCCCGATCTCAACAATCGTTGCGTTGACCAGCGCCGCCTTTCGGATAGGCTCCATTCCAAGCTTGGGCATTTTAATCCTCGCAAAAAAGACTTGCCAAGCAGAGGGTGCGTGAAGTTTATTGACTCGTCAATCAACAAAAAACCAAACGAAAAACCAAAGGGAGCCACCATGAATACCTTGAAGAAAACTCTGCTCGCCTCGACTGTGACCTTCGCCTTTGCCGGCAGCGCCTATGCCGAAGGCTGTGACAAAGTCGTGTTCTCTGACGTGGGCTGGACGGATATCACCGCTACCACGGCAGCAACGACCTTGGTTCTGGATGCGCTTGGGTACGAAACAGAGATCAAGGTTCTGTCGGTGCCGGTGACCTATGCAGGCTTGGGTGGGGGCGATATTGATGTGTTCCTCGGCAACTGGATGCCAACGATGGAGGCCGACATTGCCAGCTACCGCGACGCGGGCACAGTCGAAACCGTTCGCACCAATCTGGAAGGAGCCAAATACACGCTAGCCACCAACGAAGCCGGGGCAGCCCTTGGCATCACCGATTTCGCCGCGATCGCCGCCCAGAAAGATGCGCTGGAAGGGCAGATTTACGGCATCGAACCCGGCAATGATGGCAACCGCCTGATCCTCGACATGATCGCGTCAGGTCCGTTCAAGCTGGACGGCTTTGAGGTGGTGGAATCGTCCGAACAGGGCATGCTGGCCGAAGTGAAGAAAGCCACCGAAGATGGCAAGCCGATCGTGTTCCTTGGGTGGGAGCCGCACCCGATGAATGCCAATTTCAAGATGACCTATCTTGCCGGTGGCGATGATTTCTTTGGCCCCGATTTTGGCGGTGCTACTGTCGCCACCAACGTGCGTGCAGGCTATGTGGCGGAATGCCAGAATACTGGCAAGCTGCTGCAAAATCTTGGATTCTCACTCGCTATGGAAAACGAGATCATGGGTGCCATTCTGAATGACGGTGCCGATCCTGCCGATGCTGCCAAAGCATGGCTTGCGGCCAACCCCGATGTACTCGGGCCGTGGCTTGACGGGGTTACCACCAAAGACGGTGGTGACGCGATGGCCGCCGTAACAGCCGCGTTGCAGTAAACCGACACTAAGGCCCCGGAAAACCCGGGGCCTTTAATTTTCGGACCCGAAAGGGTGCATTTGGGGGCGCATATGGATTGGTTGACCGATTACAAAATTCCGATTGGGAAAACGGCAAAGGCCGTGTTCGAATGGATGAACGACAATCTTGGCGGGCTGTTCGACGCCATTTCCACAGTGATGGAAGCGATGATTGACGGCATTCTGTGGTTGTTGCAAACACCACATCCCTTGGTCATCGTGACGATTTTCATCGCCCTGACATGGTTTTTGCAACACAGCTGGAAGGTCTGCCTTGGCGTCCTGATCGGGTTCCTGTTCATCCTGAACCAAGGCTACTGGGAAGAAACCACTGAAAGCCTGACCCTGATCCTGTCGGCCTGCGTCGTCTGCATGGGCCTTGGCGTGCCGATTGGTATTGCCGTCGCCCACCGCCCGCGCCTGTACCGTTTCATGGTGCCGGTATTGGACTTAATGCAAACCCTGCCGACCTTCGTCTACCTGATACCCGCCATCGTCTTTTTCGGCCTTGGCATGGTGCCGGGTCTGATTGCCACGGTAATTTTCGTGCTGCCTGCCCCGATCCGCCTGACGCATCTTGGTATTTCCACCACGCCAAAACCGCTGTTGGAGGCCGCAACCGCCTTTGGTGCCACCCCGAAACAAACGCTGTGGAAGGTGGAACTGCCCTATGCGCTGCCGCAGATTATGGCGGGCCTGAACCAAACCATCATGCTGTCGCTGTCGATGGTGGTGATTGCAGCGCTTGTCGGGGCCAACGGCCTTGGCGTGCCAGTTGTTCGCGCGCTGAATTCGGTGAATACTGCGCTGGGTTTTGAGTCGGGTTTCATCATCGTCGTGGTGGCCATTTTGCTTGACCGTATGCTGCGGGTGGAAACCAAATGAAAGACAACACCGCTCAGAACGCAACACCGATGAACGCCGTCGAATTTGACAAGGTGAATATCGTCTTCGGCGATGATGCGAAACGCGCCTTGCCGCTGATGGACAAAGGCCAAAGCCGGTCTGAAATTCAGGAAGCCACCCGCCAAGTGCTTGGCGTGCATGATTGCAGCCTCACGGTTGGCAATGGCGAGATTCTGGTGCTGATGGGCCTGTCGGGGTCTGGCAAATCCACCTTGCTGCGCGCGGTCAACGGGTTGAACCCGGTCTGCCGCGGCGAAGTGCGGGTGCTGGACGGCGATAAAATGACCTCCGTCACCCATGCCGATGCCGCCACTCTGCGCCGCCTGCGCCTGTCAAACATCGCGATGGTGTTTCAGGCGTTCGGCCTGCTGCCGTGGCGCACCGTGCGCGAAAATGTGGGGCTGGGTTTGGAGCTGGGCGGCGTGTCAGAAGAAGGCCGCAAACCCCGCGTCGATCGCCAGCTTGATCTTGTGAACCTGACCCAATGGGCGGAACGTAAAGTGGGCGAACTTTCCGGCGGCATGCAGCAACGCGTGGGGCTGGCGCGCGCTTTCGTCACCGAAGCGCCGATTTTGTTGATGGACGAGCCGTTTTCTGCGCTGGACCCGCTGATCCGTTCCCGCCTGCAGGATGAACTGCTGGATCTGCAAGACAAGCTGAAACGCACCATCATTTTCGTGTCCCACGATCTGGATGAAGCCTTCAAAATCGGCGACCGGATTGCCCTGATGGAAGGGGGCCGCATCGTGCAATGCGGCACCGCGCGAGAGATTATCGCAAACCCGGTGTCAGATTACGTCGCCGATTTCGTCAATCATATGAACCCCTTGGGCGTGCTGACCGCGCGCGACGCGATGGAACCCACACCGGGCGCTTTCCCCACATCCGGCAATGCCGATGCCGATGCCCCCATTCGGGACGTCATGTCACAACTGCGCGGCGAGACCCGCGCTGTGACGCTGACAGAGGGTGGCAAGGTCATCGGCCAAATCACCCGCGAAGGCGTGATCCGCCGCCTGCTAAACCCGCGCGGCGTGCTGAAGGATTGACGCCGAGACCCGAAGATTTTTCGTGCGAAAAATCTTCTATTCGGCAACGGCCTTGGCTTTTGCGGGGGCTTTTTTCACCGCCGGCTTTTTCACCGCTGGCTTTTTCACCGCTGGCTTTTTTGCGGCAGGCTTTTTGGCCACCGAAGCCTTGGCTGCAGGCTTCTTCACCGCAGCCTTTTTCGCAGGTTTCCCCTTGCCCGCCTTTTCGGCCACCAACGCCAACGCCTCCTCCAGAGTCACCGTTTCCGGGTCCAATTCCTTTGGCAATGTTGCGTTAACCTTGGCCCATTT
>JANOGW010000090.1:0-3622 GCA_031406155.1 Pseudorhodobacter sp. | reverse complement strand
CCGTCGGATAATGTTCAATAGTCCCATGTGGATCACTCCGTTGCCCCCGCTGCTCTCCGCTTTGGGGGTAGGTTCACATGGCTCAGTTCTCAGTGAAAATTATGCGCCTTACCGGCTCAGTTCTGGGTGAAAATCAACACTGGCATCCTTTCGACTACTTTACCTGCGGTATCACCTTGCCGATGCCCGGCGCCCCGCAGATTGTGATGACGCGGCGCGTGACATCGGCGCCGGGAGGCGGCACAGTCCTTTCGATGTACACTGCCCGACCGGCCCCGGAAGACGACGCGTTCTTCGAAAAGGCGGCCACAGGCTTCGATGCTGCACTTCGTCCTGCAATAGAACGACTTCGGGCCGTGCTCGCCGAATAGGGCCGATGTACCAAAAGCGCTGCTGCTTGGACAGGACGGTGCACCTTCAGCACAAGAGGGCGGATAGAGTTGCGGGACCAGCACACCGCGCCTTTTCCGGGGTACCAAGCAACCTGCACGCAGATCACTGGCGGGTCAGGGAACGGCGCGTGTTGCCGTTCCCGGATATGCTTCAGGCCCAGAACTGGTCCCAATTGTAGAGGTCGAAGAAGTGCTCCTTGCCCGGAAGAATTTTGTCGTCCTTCACCACGAAGGTGATGCAGCACATCGAGTCGAGCACCTTGCCGTCGCGCATCCCGGTGTTGCGGTGCACGCCGATCACCCGGCCCTCGGCATCGGCGGTCACATAATGCAGTTCGGCCTTGAAAGTGCCGTCAGTGCCGCTGAGATAGGTCCCGTACTGTTCGTAAACAGCCTCGCGGCCCTCGCGAAGGCCGGCGATGGGCGAGGTGCCGGGCGTTTCCCAAGTCAGTTCATCGGACGAGAGCGTCGTGAACAGGTCAAGATCGGCGGTGTTGAAGGCGTGATAGGCGCGACGGACGATGTCGGCGGTTTTTTCGGCGGTCATCTTGGTTTCCTCTGCGTTTGCTGGGTCAGACATGAATATGGCGAGCGGTGCGCCGCCTGCCAAAGCGGTTGCCGGCACGATGAGCGTCCGGCGGGAAAGGTGACAACAGCAGCATCCATGGTGCAAAGTGAATCACGGAACAGATCATTTTTCAGTAAGAATGGTGGATTTGCGGCTTTGGCCGATCACCCTGCCGCCAAGGGGCGGCAGGCGTGACCAGCATTCCGGTGCAGCGGCTGGTGCTGGCAGAAATTTCCGAAGATCACAATGGCCAGCGGGTTCGACCCGGCCCATCCGCGGGGTGGGATGGAACGGCGCCGGTGCCCGAACCAAATACGTCAAAGATGGCATTTCTCCGAAGCTTACTCGCTCGCCCCAAGCTTTCGAAGTACGTCCGCGATCTTTCGATAGGTCGGATCATCGAGGGACAGCATTGCCCAACCCAGAGCAGTATATCCGCCCAATTCTCTCGCATCTATATCCGCGCCGTTATCGACCAGGTATTCGATCAGTGTCCCGCCCCCTACATTGATGTAGGAGCTTCGAGTGGCCGCGAGCTTGAGCGGCGTGCGTTTATCACTGGTGACCGCATTGATTTGCGCACCCTTCTCCACAAGCGCAACCGCAATTTCCAGGAACCCGAATCGACAGGCGCGCATCAGCGGCGTCATTCCTTTCCCGGGTTCGCGGGCCTCGATGTTTGCGTTGCGATCAAGCAGAGCCTTGACCGCGTTCAGCCGATTGATTCCAGTTGCAACCAGCAACGGCGTCTGCCCCGACTGATCCTGTGCCTCGATGTCCGCGCCGGCGTCCAACAGAAAACCAAGCATTTCCACGTCGCCGAAGTTGGCCGCCATGTGGAGTGCCCTCGCCCCCCGATCCTCGCTTGGCGCCTCCAGATCCGCGCCGTGAGAAATCAGAATCTTGGCAAGAGGCACACTTCCCTGTGCTACGGCAACATGCAGGGCAGTTCCCAGCACGAAGTCAGTCTCGTCAACAGGCTGTCCTGCCTCCAAGAGAACAACCAGACGCTTCGCATCATTGGCTAGGACTGCATCGTGCAAATCACCAGCGATTGCGTTTGATGTGAAGGCCAAACCGACCAAGAGAGTTAAGGTTATAACGATGAAAAGATATTGTCTGACAAGCCAACGGCTTAAGCACGCAAGACAGCGCTCAATTCGATGAGACGACATCAACATTGCGCCCTCGCAATTTCTTTTAACCGACATTCCCCAAGTGGCCTGCCGCTTGATGGCAAGTTTGCCAGTTTTTGCTTGCCGATCAAGTGTCTCGTGCCCCGGTCGGCGCGTTTCGACCTGAACACAAAGACTGCCCCGCAGAACGGATCCAGCCCGAACATCTCCTGCGCCGCCAGCGCACCAGCCAAAGAACACAGGCTCCATTCAGGGAGACCTGTTTCAACCTTCCAACAGTTACACAAGTGCGGTATTACTCAGGTCACGCTTCCGTCACCTGGCATTCTTGCAACAACCGCTCGACATCTGCCCGCTGACACAGCCCGGTGCCTTGGCTGGTGACCGCCGCCGAGGCCGCAGCGGTTCCCCATTGCAGGGCTGTCCCAAGGGCTTGGCCGCGTGACAAAGCCAGCACCAACGCTGCCATGAAGCTGTCACCCGCACCAATCTTGCTGACCACCATCACTTTCGCGGCCGGACTGAACAGCCGCTGATCCTGGCTGACCAAGACCGAACCCTCTGCACCGCGCGCCAGGATCACCACTTCGGCGGCACCCCGGCCAACCAGATCGGCGGCCAGATCAAGGCTAGCGGCGCTGTCGGGCAATGGGCGCCCAGCCAGTTCCTCTGCCTCTGGCCCGTCGAGGCGCAACAGATAAGGTCGTGCAGGGGCCGCTACCATGGCCCGCAGCGCCGCGCCCGAGGTGTCGATCACCAGTCGCGCGCCGGTCGCTGCCAGCCACTTGCACAAACGGGCCACAAAATCCTCTGGTACGCCCGGCGGCTGGCTGCCGCTCAGCACGACAAAGCCGCCATGTGGAGCCGCGGCGGCTATCGAGGCTAAGACCCGAGTCACTTCCAATTCGGACCAGACCGGACCGGGAAGCATGAAGCGGTACTGCTTGCCGCTGCCGGTTTCGGTCACGGCGAAGCTGAGTCGGGTGTCGCCGGGTGCCGCAAACCGCTCTGTCTCGATCCCGGCCTTGTGAAGCAGCGCTGCCAGCGTTTCGCCCAACGTCCCGCCAAGGGCGACAAAGGCCCGCGAGTTGCCACCCAGATAGTGGATCGCACGCGAGACATTGATGCCGCCTCCCCCCGGGTCGGTCAGTGGTTCGGCGCAGCGCAACTTTGGCCCCGGCAGAACTTGCTCGACAGAAGTTGCCAGATCGAGCGCTGGGTTGAGCGTGACGGTCAGGATGGCAGGCTTGGCTGCGGGCATGGGCCGTACCTTTTCCTAAACTTACCATGGAACTAGAGTATTCTGAACCGCCCCGGCTTTACCGGACGGTGATTTGTTCAACGATTAGTCGACCATATCGAGTGTGTTCAGGTTTGCATAGAACTGAGCTACTCCCCAATTTTTGGACAGATTTCTGGCTGACTTAAGCTTCTCTTAGAAGGAACCTCGGCTTTCGTGCGATACGGAAGCCGCTGCCCGGCACGGCATTTATGCCGGGCAGCGGCGGGGGCTGGATCGAATTAAG
>JANOGW010000083.1:0-11229 GCA_031406155.1 Pseudorhodobacter sp. | reverse complement strand
TGACGCGCATTCGCGGTCCGATCCACCCACAATCGAGCGATCTGACGACCGCAGTCGAGGCTGGGAGGGCAAAACACTTGATCTGGCGGCAAGATCAGGAAAAAGTGACGTCAAGCGGCAGGCCACTTGGGGAATGTCGGTTAAGTAAGCAAGATCGCCGAAGTGAAAAATTAGGCCGCTTTGGCGACCGTGTCGGCCTTTGCATCCATCGTCGCCTTCGCCCACCAGACGATATCGTCCAACAGGGTTTTTGCGGCGGGCAGCAGGCTCGCCTCGATCTCCTCGACCGTGCCGTTCATGTTGCCACCCATCGGGTGGATTTTGAACAGGTCCGCGCCGCCGATGTGAACGGCGCTGCGCACCGGCACCATTTGCAACTCTACCGCCATGATGCGCAGGTGTTGCAAGGCCGAGGAGGCACCCATCGACCCGTAAGCGATAGCACCCATCGGTTTGCGGGCCCATTCCTTGGCGGCCTGATCCATCGCGTTTTTCAGCGCACCGGTGACGGAGCGGTTGTATTCGGCCACCACAAAGATGAAGCCGTCAAATTCCTCCAGCTTGTTCTGCCAGGCGATGGCGGCCGGGTCTTGCGACGGCATCCAGGCGTTTGAGGCCATTTCGTTGAACAGCGGCAGGTTGAAGTCGCGCAAGTCGACCAGTTCGACCGTCATGTCGGTACGGGCCTGTGCTTGTTTCAGCATCCACTGTGCCGGTTTGTCGGCAAAGCGCGTGGCGCGGGTGGAGCCGATGATGAGGGCGATTTTGGGTTTGGTGGCCATGATGCTGTCCGGTCCTTGTTGGGGGAATGATCATATTTACTTGCGTCTACGATCTTCAATAACAATTCCGCAGGAAGGAACGGGTTCCGTGCATCAGCGCACAGTTGGCCCAATTGCGGCGGCTACGACCGAAGGCCACCCTTGCCCCCGCGCCTTTCGGGTGATTTATCTGGGGTATGACCAAAGCCAGTGACAACCCCGCCGATCCGTTCAAGAAGGCCCTCGCCGAGGCCACGAAAACCATGGCGAACGATCCTGATCTGACGGTGACATTCTCGGTCGATCCATCGGGGATGACCAAAGACAGCATGCGCCTGCCGCAGGTTTCCCGCCGGATGACGCGGGATGAGGTGTTGCTGGCACGGGGCACGGCGGATGCGTTCGCCCTGCGCCGCAAGTTCCACGATGAGGGCGTATCAGCCCACTATACCCCGACTGGGGCGTTAGCGCGCGAGATTTATGATGCGATGGAAACTGCACGCTGCGAGGCGGTTGGGGCGCGCGCGATGCCGGGCACAGCGGGCAATATTGATGCCAAGATCGGGCATGAGGCGGACCGGAAGGGTTATGCGCAGATAACGGCGCAGGCGGATGCGCCCTTGGCCACGGCGGCGGGCTATCTGGTACGGCATCTTGCGACAGGGCGCGATCTGCCCAAGGGTGCCGACAACGTGATGGGCCTGTGGCGCGAGTTTATCGAAGGGCAAGCCCACGAAACACTGGGCAATTTGGACCATGTTTTAAGTGATCAGGCGGCATTTGCGCGGTTGGCCCGCAAGGTGATTGCCGATCTGGGCTACGGCGACCAGTTGGGCGATGATCCTGATATGGACGATCCCGAAGACGGCTCGGACGATGCTGAGCAGGATCAGGACCAGCCCGATAGTGCCGGGGATGAGCAGGACGAAGGCGAAGACTCAGACGCCTCGCCCGAGCAAAGCCAGGATGACCAGGACGACGCGTCGCAGGCGCAGGTCAGCATGGAAGACAGCGCCGATATGGAGCAGGGCGACGAGGCGGAATTGCCGGAAGGCGAAGCCCCGCTGGAGCCGCCAGCCCCTGCCCCACATTCGGATGCCGACCCGAACTATGCCGTCTATACCACGGATTTTGATGAAGAAATCAAGGCTGAGGATCTGGCGGAACCGGCCGAACTGGAACGCCTGCGCGCCTATCTGGATCAGCAGCTGGAACCGCTGAAAGGGGCGGTTTCGCGGCTGGCCAACAAATTGCAGCGCCGTTTGCAGGCGCAACAGAACCGGTCTTGGGAATTTGATCTTGAGGAAGGCATTCTGGATGCCGGGCGGCTTGCCCGTGTGGTAGCGAACCCGACGACGCCGCTGTCGTTCAAGCGCGAAAAGGATACTGACTTTCGCGATACCTGCGTGACGTTGTTGCTGGATAACTCCGGCTCGATGCGCGGACGGCCAATTTCGATTGCGGCGATTTGCGCCGATGTTCTGGCGCGCACGCTGGAACGATGTTCGGTGAAGGTTGAAATTCTGGGCTTCACCACGCGGGCCTGGAAGGGTGGGCAAGCGCGCGAGCGGTGGCTGGCGGCGGGGCGCGCGCAGCAACCTGGGCGGTTGAACGATTTGCGGCACATCATCTATAAATCCGCCGATGCCCCTTGGCGTAGGACGCGGCCCAATCTAGGGCTGATGATGAAAGAGGGGCTGCTGAAGGAAAACATCGACGGCGAGGCGCTGGAATGGGCGCATCGACGGGCGACCGGGCGGCCCGAGGCACGCAAGATCTTGATGGTGATTTCGGACGGTGCGCCAGTGGACGACAGCACACTATCGGTGAACCCGGCGAATTATCTGGAAAAGCACCTGCGCGACGTGATTGCGATGGTCGAAAAGCGCCGGCAGGTTGAATTGATCGCGATTGGTATTGGTCATGATGTGACGCGGTATTACCAGCGCGCAGTGACGATTACCGATGTCGAACAACTGGCCGGGGCGATGACGGAACAACTGGCCGGGCTGTTCGAGGTGGACGCGCGCAAACGCGAGCGGGCTTTGAGAATACGGAAAACCTGGTGATGTTTCAATCGTTTAACGCCGTATCCTCACCTGAAACAGGGCCTGCGCGGCTGGCGGCTTTACGTGTGGCGCTGGCGGCCGAGGGGATGGCGGGGTTCATCATTCCGCGGGCTGATGCGCATCAGGGCGAATACGTGGCGGCGCGGGATGAACGGTTGCAATGGCTGACCGGCTTTACCGGGTCGGCGGGGTTCTGCGTGGTGTTGCCTGATATGGCCGGGGTGTTCATCGATGGCCGCTACCGGCTGCAAGTGAAGGGACAAGTGGACCTTGGCCATTTTACACCTGTAGCGTGGCCGGATACCTCGGCCGGCGATTGGATCAAGGCCAATCTTGACGCGGGCGTGGTTGGGTTTGACCCATGGCTTCATACGGCGGATGAGATTTCGGCAATTGAGACAACACTTGAAGATACTGGCGTAACCATTGGTTCTTGCAATAATATAATTGATCATATCTGGACAGATCAGCCGCCTGCACCTGCAGGCATGGCCTTTGCGCACCCGGAGGAACTGGCGGGGGAAAGTTCGGCGGCAAAGCGGGCGCGGCTGGCTGAGGGGTTGGCGAAAGCCGGGCAAAACGCCGCCGTAATCACCTTGCCGGACAGTCTGTGCTGGCTGTTGAACATTCGCGGGGCCGATGTGCCGCGTAACCCGATTGTGCAAGGCTTCGCAATTTTGCATCGCGATGGCCGGGTGACCGTCTTCGCCGACCCCGCCAAGTTTGGTACAGAGGTTCGTGCCCATCTGGGGACGGAGGTCACTCTGCACCCGACGGACGCGTTCGTGCCAGCCCTTAGGTCTTTGCAAGGGCCAGTGCGGGTGGACCGGGGAACGGCACCTTTGGCGATCAGCCAAACGTTGGAAGCGGCGGGCATCGCGGTGGCTTGGGGGGCTGACCCGTGCCGTCTGCCGAAAGCCTGCAAGAACGCCGCCGAGATTGCTGCGACGCGTGAGGCGCATCTTCGCGATGGGGCCGCGATGGTCGAATTTCTGTGCTGGCTGGACAATACCGCCCCAAAGGCCGCTTTGACCGAGATTGATGTGGTCAAGGCGCTGGAAGGGTTTCGGCGGGCGACCAATGCGTTGCATGACATCTCGTTCGATACGATTTGCGGCTCGGGGCCACATGGCGCGATCATGCATTACCGGGTGACAGACGGCTCCAACCGCCAGATCGGGCAGAACGAACTGCTGCTTGTCGACAGTGGTGCGCAATACGTCGACGGCACCACCGATATCACCCGCACCATTGCCATTGGCGATCCGGGGGAGGAGGCGCGGGCAGCTTACACGCGCGTGCTGCAGGGCATGATCGCGATCAGCCGGGTATGGTTCCCCAAAGGCTTGGCGGGGCGCGATCTGGACCCGCTGGCGCGCTATAACCTGTGGCTTGCCGGGATGGATTTCGATCATGGCACCGGGCATGGCGTGGGCGCGTTCCTGTCGGTGCACGAGGGCCCGCAGCGGATCAGCAAGCTGTCGGAAGTGCCGCTTGAACCCGGCATGATCTTGTCGAACGAACCGGGCTATTACCGCGAGGGCGCGTTCGGCATCCGGCTCGAAAACCTGATCGTCGTCGAACCTGCCCGCGATCTGCCCAGCGGCGATGCCCGCACCCATCTGGCGTTTGAAACGCTGACCTTCGTGCCGCTGGATCGCAAGCTGATCGTCGCAGCCCTTCTGTCGCCGGGCGAACGCGTCTGGCTGAACGATTATCATCAGGACACGCTGGCAAAAATCGGCCCCCGTCTGACGTCGCAAGCAAAGGACTGGCTGATCGCCGCCACCGCAGAACTATAAGTCTTGCCGAAATGACAACCTGCTGCCACCCTGTTGTCTTGACCCTTTATAGGAGTAGCAGGATATGGCCGACCACATCAAAATTCGCCAGGCCCCCGGCACCTATGTGATCCGCGCCGATGGTGCGCTTATTGGCGAGTCCTCGCGCGCGCTGGAGCTTACGGAAGGCAGCTATCCCCCGGTAATATACGTGCCGCGTGATGATGTCGCGATGGTGTTACTGGATGCCAGCGACCGGCAGAGCACTTGCCCATGGAAGGGGCAGGCCAGCTATTATTCGATCGTGACAGGCAACAGGGTTCTGAAAGACGCCGTCTGGTCCTATGAGCGTCCGGTTGACGACATGGCCGAGATTGCGGGTCATCTGGCGTTTTATACCGACCGGGTCACTGTGGTGCGCGGTTAAGCCAACGCTGCTTCAGCGGCGGTCTTGCGGATACGCTCGACCATCGCGCGAACACCGTTGGACCGCTGTGCCGACAGATGTTCATGCAGCCCCAGCCGCCCTAATTCCGCAGCTGCATCAACACTTGCCACGTCGGCTGCCCTGACGCCCGCGTACAGCGCATGCAGAATGGCAATCAGCCCGCGCACGATCATGGCATCACTTTCGCCTGCAAAGTCGAATGTGGCAGCATCCCCCTGCCCGGCAAGCATCGGCCTGATCCAGACCTGACTGGCACAGCCATCCACCTTGAAGGCCGGCACCCGGAAGGCCTCGTCCAATGGCGGCATGGCACGACCCAGTTCGATGACGTGGCGATAGCGATCCTCCCAATCGTCAAGGAACGCGAAGGTGTCGGCAATATCCTCGAATGCTGTGGTGGCCATGGCAAAATCCCTTGATGTGATGCTGAGGTAAGGACTTCGATGCAAAAGGTCTAGCCCCAGACCTCGGGCAAAGTGACCCAGCACTTTTCAAAGCCTGCGGTATCGGATAGCCAAGGGAAAAGGATTTGGGGAACTGCGAATGAAAACTCCGCTACTTGCTGCGCTGTCTTTGGTGGTTGTGCTGGGCGCCTGCGGTGCGATCCGCGAGTCGCGCCTCAATCCATTCAACTGGTTTGGCCGGTCGGCCCCGGCGGAACGGGGTCTGCTGACCGAGGGCGAGGTCACCGACCCGCGCGCTTTGGTTGACGAAGTGCTGGCGCTGGAGATTGAGGCCTTCCCCGGTGGGGCGATCATCCGCGCCGAAGGGCTAAGCCCGAACCAGGGCTACTGGAACGCCGATCTGGTGGCGGTACCCACAGACAAGGAAGGGGTTCTGGTCTATGATTTCCGGATTTCGCCGCCGCCCGGGCGCACCGATGTGAACACTCCCCGGTCACGGCAGGTCGCTGTGGCCGTATCGGTGTCCGACATCAAGCTGGATGGCATCACCGAGATTATTGTACAAGGGGCACGCAACGCGCGCGCCGTCCGGCGTTGAACACACCCCAAAGGGTGAACTAGAGCCGGATCACCCGCACGTCATTGCCCTTGGCGGTCAACGCAATCTCCCCCCGGCACAGACGCAAGGCGTCCTCGCCAAAAGCTTCCAACCGCCAGCCGTGCAGCGTGTCCAGATCACGAAGGCCTGCCGCAATAGAATCAAGATCAGACGCCGAGGCTATCAACTTGGCCGCAACGCCAAGCTGTTCCGATTTCGCCTTCAAGAGCACCCGCAGCAGGTCGGCCAGCGCCGGGTTCACCTGCAACTGATCGCGGCTGAGGTCGGGCTTTGGCATGTCTTCGGATTTCATGTCCATTCCGGCCTTGATTGCAGCAAGGATGCCATCGGCGATATCGCCCTTGCGACCATCCCGCAGCAACAACCGCGACCGGCCAAGTTCTTCGGCATTGGTGGGCCGGGTCGAGGCCAGTTCCAGCAGCGCATCGTCCTTCATCACCCGGCTGCGCGGCACATTGTTCTTTTGCGCATAGTCTTCGCGAAACCGTGCAAGCTCTTTCACGAGGGCAAGAAACCTTCCCGATGTCGTGCGCGTCTTGATCCGGGTCCAGGCCTCGTCCGGCATGACCGTGTAGGTCGCCGGATCTGTCAGCACAGACAGCTCTTCCTCGACCCACTTCTGGCGGCCTGCCTTGACGATCTGGGCCGACAGGCTTTCATAGATTACCCGCAGATGCGTTACATCGGCAAGCGCATAGACCATCTGCGCCTCGGTCAGCGGCCGACGCGACCAATCGGTAAAGCGCGAGGTCTTGTCCAGAGGCTGATGCGCGATCTTCTTGACAAGGGTTTCATAGCCGACCTGTTCGCCAAAACCGCAGACCATCGCTGCCACTTGGGTATCGAACATCGGGTCGGGAAACACATTGCCTTCGACAAAAAAGATTTCAAGATCCTGACGGGCGGCGTGAAACACCTTCACCGTCCCCTTGTGGCGGAACAGATCGTAAAGCGGTTCCATCGACATGGCTTCGCCAGCAATCGGGTCAACCAGCACCGCATCGCCGTCATCGCCGGGCAAAGCCAGCTGGATCAGGCACAGTTTTGACCAATAGGTCCGCTCACGCAGAAACTCGGTATCGATGGTAACGTAGGCTTCTTTCTTTGCAGCGTCGCAAAATTTCGCAAGCTCTTCAGTCGTCGTAATGGTTCGCATCAAACAATTGTCCCAGAAATACGGGGTCATCCCGTTATTCCGCTATAGGGGGCAGCATTGCGAATGGAAAGGCCTCGCGCGAAGGTTGTTCATTCGCTTTGGCCCAAATATCCCTGCCGGAGGCAAACTTACTGCCCAAGATGCGCTCCGCGCGGGGATATTTGGACCAAAATGAAAACTGAACGCCCGCGCAGACCCATCCGCAGTCCGTGGCAACGCCGTTCAGATCATCAACCGGCGGTGGTCGCCAACGGCAAAGCGGCGCAGGACGGCGGGGTACAGCCGGTGCTCTTGCAACAGCACCCGGGCAGACAGGCTGTCGGGCGTATCGCCCGGCAGGATCGGAACTTCGGCCTGCCCCAGGATCGGCCCGCCGTCCAGGACCGCCGTCACTTCATGCACGGTGCAGCCTGCGACACGATCATGCGCTTCCAAAGCGCGCTGATGGGTGTGCAGACCGGGGTATTTCGGCAAGAGCGAGGGATGAATATTGATCATTCGTCCAGCATAACCGGTCACGAACGCCGGCGTCAGCACCCGCATGAAGCCAGCAAGGCAGATGATATCGGGGGCCGTCGCAGCAATCGTTGCGGTCAACGCAGCCTCGAACGTCGCGCGGTCACCATCAAAGGGGCGATGATCCACGACTGCCGTCGCAACGCCCAACTCTGCCGCGCGGGCAAGACCAGCCGACCCCGGCACGTTGGATACCACCAGCACGCCCCGCGCCGGATGATCCCCCACCATATCGCGCAGCAACGCCAACATATTCGAGCCACCGCCAGAAATGAGGATGGCAACACGTTTCACAAAAGGTGGCCCCTGTAGACCACGCCCTCGCCAGTGATGACCCGGCCAAGTGGCACGACCGTCTCGCCAAGCCCCTCCAGCAGCGCTGACAGCACACCGGCGCGGTCGGGGGCCACGACCAACATCATGCCAATCCCGCAATTGAAGGTTTTCAGCAGCTCTGGCTGCGGCATGCCCGCAGTTTGCGCGAGCCACCGAAAGACTGGCGGCAGCACCCATGCGGACAGGTCGATTTCGCAGGCGAGTCCGTCCGGGATGACCCGTGGCGGATTTTCGGTTAGTCCGCCGCCGGTGATATGGGCAAGGGCGCGCACGCCCCCTGCCCGCACGGCTGCAAGCGCTTGTTTCACATAGAGCCGGGTCGGGATCAGCAAGGCCATCCCCAATGTGCCGTCACTGAACGGCGAAGGGGCATCCCAACCAAGGCCGGACAGTTCCACCACTTTGCGCACGAAAGAATAGCCGTTCGAATGCACGCCGTTTGAGGCCAGACCAAGCAGAACGTCCCCCTCCAGCACGCCGTTTGGCAGATCAGCGCCGCGTTCCATCGCGCCTACGGCAAAGCCCGCCAGATCAAAATCACCCTTGTGATACATGCCCGGCATTTCTGCTGTCTCGCCGCCGATCAGGGCACAGCCTGACGCTTCGCACCCTGCTGCGATACCGTTGATGATGCGGGTCGCCTGAACAAGATCCAGTTTGCCAGTGGCAAAATAGTCCAGAAAAAACAATGGTTCCGCGCCTTGGCACACAAGATCGTTGACGCACATCGCAACCAGATCGACACCAATCGTATCGACATTGCCGGTATCGATCGCGATGCGCAGCTTGGTGCCGACGCCGTCCGTTGCTGCCACCAGAACCGGGTCAACAAACCCCGCAGCCTTCAGATCGAACAGCGCGCCAAAGCCGCCAAGGCCGGACATCGTGCCTGCACGATTGGTACGTTTTGCGGCAGGCTTGATGCGTTCGACCAACGCATTGCCGGCATCAATATCAACCCCTGCATCGGCGTAGGTCAGGCCATTCTTGCCAGTTGATGTCATGCGATGGCCCCCTGTTGCACCCTTCGCGCCGCCTTAGCGCATGGCGCAAGAAATGGGAACATCTGATAGATCCCTTGCCACCGCTTCTTGACCTTGACGCGTTGTCTGCTAGTCAGGGAGCACTGCGGGCCTGTAGCTCAACTGGTTAGAGCAGGGCGCTCATAACGCCTTGGTTGGGGGTTCGAGTCCCTCCGGGCCTACCAAAAACTCATCCCATGTATCCGTGATCGACCTGAAACTGCTTCAAAACAGTGATTAGGGCCGATCTACTTTGCGCACGAATCCCGATTTGCGTCCACGCATCTTCGCTTTTTTTTGCATTTGTTTGCATGATGGCGGCGACACCAACAAACAGGAGTCGCTGCCATGCCCCGGACAGATGTCCAATGCGGCGCTGCGAAACCAACGGCAAAGGTCCAAAAGCTATCGGACGCGCGAGGACTTTTCCGACAGATAACCCGAGGCAACGCCAAACTTTGAAGAATGAATTGACGCTGGGGGGCCAAGCGACGCACTGCCGCCGTTGGCTCGTACCCTGACGTTTCCCTTTCGACTGCCAGAATGAGCGTGGCAGAACTTAAGGACATGATTGCGGCGGGGATCGATCCTGCCGTGATGGAAGGCGCGACTGCTGCGCCCGTGAAGCCGTTCAAGGACGCCGCCCGCGAATGGCTCAACGCCCGCGAGGCCCAATGGGCCAGCGGCTATGCGGCGCACATTTGGGCAAGGCTTGACGATTCCCAAAGGCCGGCGCGAAGGATGTTGCCACGATCACAACTGCCGAAGTCGCAACCCTGTTGTGCACGGTGGAGAACCGCAATGCGATTGAGATGGCAAAGAGGCTACGGCAGACCATGAGTGCGATCTTTCGCTTTTCTGTGGCAATCGGCCGGGCATCCTCTAACCCGGCGGCACCCCTTGCCGGTGCGATGAACTCCGCGCCCCGGCAACAGCATCGCGCAGCCTTGAAGGTTGATCAACAGCCAGACTTCTTCAAGGCCCTTGAAGCGTACAGGGGACATCCGGCAACTGCGCAGGGGCTGAAAATCGTAGCGCGCGTCCCCGCGAATGAAGTGCGCTGCGCATATAATGTGGCGCTATACCTTGATGAACTGCGAAAAATGATGGAGTGGCATTCAGATTTCCTCGATAAGAAAGCCGATCTGCGATCTTGTCATAGATTAATCACCAGGCCTGCGCGTCAGAAAAAGTGTGCGCATTCGTTGTTCCGCAATGGACCCTCTTTTATTGACCGGACATATTCCCATCTTGAGATTAGATTTAAAAAGGGTGGCTCTGTTGCACAAATCAGCCTGAGGTAGAGTTTTCCCTTCCGCTGGACAGAGCCATCCCACGCGTTGAGTTTGCGGCGTTTCAAGTGCCGTGAATCGGTTCTGGATCGCCGCCCTGATCTGCAACTCCGCCACCTGCCGGTCGAAGTCGCGCGCGAAAACGCGTTCCCCGAGCAGCTTGAAGTATCGCATTTTGGTCTCGACCAGGCTTCGTCGGTGGTAGCCGCTCCATCGCCGCCAGATCGTGCGGCCGAGGCGACGGGTGGCGCGGAGGATTTCGTTCCGGGCCTGTGCGCCAGGCGTGGTTTCCAGCCGTGGCCGGGCGTTTTTGCGCGCAGGGATGACGGCGCGGGCGCTGTGCGCCGCGATGGCGGCGTGGCAGGCGCGGGTGTCATAGGCTCCGTCGGCGCTGACCTTGTCGATGGGCTGGTCGGTGGGGATCTGGTCCAGCAGTTCAGGGAGCATCGGCGCATCCCCAACCCGACTACCGGTCACTTCGATCGCCCTGATCTCCAGCCTATCCGCATCGATCCCCAGGTGAACCTTGCGCCATTGACGCGGCTTGGAAGGCCCGTGTTTCTTGGCGAACCACTCGCCTTCGCCGTCAGACTTGATCCCTGTACTGTCGATCAAGAGATGCAGCGCGCCGGTGCTGGGGCGATACGGGATGGCGACGCTCAGACCTTTCTGGCGGCGCGGTAGTGTGCTGAAGTCCGGCACCGCCCAATCGAGCCCTGCAAGTTCAAGCAGGCTGGCGACCAGCCCGGTCGTCTGCCGCAATGGCAGCCCGAACAGCGCCTTCAACGTCAGGCACGCCAGGATAGCAGCGTCAGTGAAAGTGGC
>JANOGW010000031.1:0-28110 GCA_031406155.1 Pseudorhodobacter sp. | reverse complement strand
CGATCTGGTCATCGGGACCAAACCCGACGCACCGGCAGCGCTGGTTGCGGCCCTGTCACCAGCGAGGTTCCGATGACCTTGAAATTACCGGACAGTGGAGCCGATATTTCGATCGACGGGCGCCGTCACGCGCCGTCGGCACTGCGCAATCAAGGCCCGATCATCGATGTTCTGCGCACCGAGGCCCCATCGTCGGGCAAACTGCTGGAGATCGCATCCGGATCGGGTCAGCATGCCGCCGCTGGTGCAAAGGCGCTGCCCGGCATCGTCTGGCAGCCCAGTGACGCCAACCCGGACAACCTGACATCCATCAACGCATGGGCGGCGCATGATCCACAGCCCAATCTGCGCGCGCCGGTAGTGTTGGATGCTGCCAGCCCGGATTGGGCTGATGAATGGGCTGGGCAGGATGTTGTCCTGATCATCAATCTTTTGCATCTGATCCCCACCGATATGGCCGCTGCCGTTCTGGCGCAATCAGCGCGGGCTTTGAATGCCATGGGGCGGTTGATGGTCTACGGGCCGTTTCTGCGCGATGGCAATACCACGTCTGATGGCGACGCCGCGTTCGATGCCAGTTTGCGGTCACAAGACCCGAGCATTGGCTACAAGGATTTGACTTGGGTTGAGGCGCGGTTTGTCGCTGCTGGGCTGGCGATGCGTATTGCCGAGATGCCGGCGAATAACCTGATGCTAATCGGCGCTGCCCGCTAACGCGCGGCATTTTGCGCATTGCTTGAATTGTCCGATGACAGGGCTGCAATTGTGGGCAAAATAGATCTACTTCGTCTGATAGGGCAATTTCGAATGCACCTGCGCCATTTCCTGTTGCCCTTGATGCTGGCACTTTTGATGTCTTGTGGGCGGTCAGAGCCGCCTGAAGACGACACGGGCAGTTTGCCGCAAGTTACTGTTTCGAAAGCACAGTTTCGCGATTCTGATCCGCAGGATTTTCCCGGCAAAGACCCGGACCGCCACCCGGTGCATGGCATAGACGTGTCGCGGTATCAGGGTGATGTGGATTGGCGGGCGGCGCAGCAATCGGGCGTTTCGTTTGCATTTCTGAAGGCGACAGAGGGCGGCGATGGGCTTGATCCGACCTTTGCCGCCAATTGGCGCGGTGCTGCTGCTGCTGGCATTCCGCGCGGGGCATTCCATTTCTTCTACTTCTGCCGCCCTGCATCGGAGCAGGCGCGTTGGTTCATCCGGAACGTGCCGCGCAGTGCCGGTGCCCTGCCGCCGGTGCTGGATATGGAATGGACGCCGTTTTCGCCGACCTGCACGCTGCGCCCGGATGCGGCCACCGTGCGGGCGGAGGCCGAGGTGTTTTTGAACATGGTGGAGCGGCACTACGGCCAGCGCCCGCTGATCTATAGCACGCCCGAGTTTTACGCGACCAACCAGATGTGGCGCATTCCCCGTGCCGAGTTCTGGCTGCGCGCGGTCGCCGACCACCCGTCCAACGTCTATCCGGGGCAGAATTGGACGTTCTGGCAGTACAGCAGCACAGGCGGTGTGTCTGGTATCAAAGGTGATACAGATTTGAACACCTTTGCCGGATCAAAGGCCGATTGGGCCGCGTGGCTTGCCGCACGCATACCATGACCGGGCTGGACCCCGAAAAATTTTCGCATGAAGAATTTTCTGGCCGCCTTATTTGTCCAATTTGATCCGCGCGTTGGCCGGGTCGACCTGCTTGCCGCCCGGTGTGGTAGTGGTCAGCAACAAACCGGAGAATGCTATGCACGATTTACCTGAAGTTCTGAACTGGCGGCGATTGAACAGCGATATCACTCTTTCCGGCCAGCCTACGGAAGCACAGTTATCGGAAATCAAGGAACTGGGCGTCACCCACATCATCAATCTTGGACCACATACGAACAAAGGCGCGCTTCGCGATGAAGCAGGAACGGTCGCGCGTCTTGGTATGATCTATGTGTACATACCGGTCGACTTCGAGAGCCCGACGAATCACGATTTTTCCCGGTTTTGCGAGGCGATTGAAAGCACAAGGGGGCAGTCAATCCATGTGCATTGCATCTACAATGCGCGGGTTTCGGCCTTCTTGTACCGATACGCACAAATCGGGAAAGGTGGCTCAGAAACTGACGCTCTGGCATTGATGGAGAGTATCTGGCGACCCGGTGGTGTTTGGGCGAAATTCATTGGAAACGCTGCGGATGCGGAACAGCCCAACTGATATGCAGGTGAGGACTATTGAGACGAGATTTCTTGAGGTGGGGGCTGCATCGACGAACGTAGCGGGGTGAGCTTGGGATTGGGAAATACCTTCGCGGCTTCGGACCTGCTACGGGGCCTTAAGCCGGTGGCTCAGAAGGCCACGGATCAAGTCCGGGGCTGCGTGGGGCCGAATTGTCGCCCTACCCATCCGACCTGATCCGCGCGTTGGCCGGGTCAAAGGGGCTGTCCTCGACCACCACCGCCCCCCACAACTGCCCAAGCATCCGCACCTGCATTTTGGTGCCGACTTCTGCCAGATCAGACCGCACATATCCCATGCCGATCTGCTTGGCAAAAGCAACCGACCAGCCGCCCGACGTCAATCGCCCGATCTTCTTGCCACCCACCACCAGCGCCTCTTTGCCCCAAGGGTCTGCATCTGACGATCCGTCAATCAGCACCGTCACACATTTCGACCGAATGCCGGTGGCGATCATCGCAGCCTTGCCCTGAAACTCTTTGCCCAGATCGACAAACCGGTCCAACCCCGCTTCCAGCGGTGTGGCATCGCGGCCAAGTTCGGTGCCGAACGCGCGATACGACTTTTCCTGCCGGAGCCAGTTCTGCGCCCTCGCGCCGACCAATTTCATCCCGTGCCGCGCACCCGCCACCATCAACTGATCCCAAAGGTAGCGCTGCATCTCGATCGGGTGATGCAACTCCCAGCCCAATTCGCCGGTATAGGCCACGCGGATGGCGTTGACCGGACACATGCCCAGTTCGATCCTGCGGGCGGACAACCACGGAAACCGCTTGTTCGACAGCGCCGTTGCGGGGTCCGCATCCTTGATCAGTTCCGCCAGTATCTTGCGGCTGTTCGGCCCGGCAAGGGCGAAGACACCCCATTGCGTGGTGACATCATGGATGTCGACGTGGCCAAACTCGGCCTCTTTATCGGCCGCGCACTTGCGCAGGTAGTCGGCATCATAGGCGGTCCAGGCACCGGCGCTGACCAGATAATAGTCATCCACGCCGTTGCGCACGATGGTGTATTCGGTGCGTGTCGTGCCTGTAGGCGTCAACGCATAGGTCAGGTTGATCCGCCCCACCGCAGGCAGTTTGTTGGTGGTGAACCAGTCAAGAAACCGGGTCGCGCCCACGCCCCGCACGATATGCTTGGTGAAGGCGGTGGCGTCGATCAGCCCGGCCGTTTCGCGCAAAGCCTCCGCCTCGGCGCGGGCATAGTCCCACCATGCGCCCCGCCGGAAACTGCGCGCGTCATGGTCGAAATGCGCATCAGCGCCGACCGGACCATAGTAATTTGGCCTCTCCCATCCGTTGACCTGCCCGAACTGCGCCCCCAAAGCGGCCTGCCTGTCATAGACCGGGGCCGTGCGCAGGGGCCGTGCCGCCGGGCGTTCTTCGTCCGGGTGGTGCAGGATAAAGACGTGGTCATAGCATTCCTCGTTCTTTCTCGCCGCATATTCGGTTGTCATCCAAGACCCGAACCGCCTTGGGTCCAGCGACGCCATGTCGATCTCCGCCTCGCCGTTTACCATCAACTGCGCCAGATAATATCCGGTCCCCCCCGCCGCCGTGATCCCGAAGGAAAACCCCTCCGCCAGCCACATGTTGCGCAATCCGGAGGCTGGCCCTACCAGCGGGTTGCCGTCCGGCGTATAGCAAATCGGCCCGTTGAAATCAGCCTTCAGCCCGACGTTTTCCGACGACGGAAGCCGGTGGATGAACGACATGTATTCACCCTCGATCCGCTCCAGATCCAGCGGGAACAAATCGGCGCGAAAACTGTCCGGCACACCATATTCAAAGCGTGCAGGCGCGCCCTTTTCGTAAGGGCCGAGGATCCAGCCGCCGCGTTCCTCGCGCACGTACCATTTCGCATCGGCATCGCGCAGAACCGGGTGTTCCGGGTTGGTTTTGCGGTAGGCCACCAAAGCCGGGTCCGGTTCTGTTACGATATACTGATGTTCCACCACCACCGCCGGCGTCTTGATCCCCAACAGCTTTGCCGTGCGTTGCGCATGGTTGCCGGTGGCTGTCACCACATGTTCGGCATGTATCTCGAACCTCTCGTCCGACGCGACCAGATTGCCGCCCTTTTCCACCATCCGGGTGCAGGACACGATCCATTCATCACCAGTCCAGCGATAGCCATCGACCTGAACTTTCCGCTCGAACGTTGCCCCATGCTGGCGCGCACCCTTGGCCATGGCCTGGGTCACATCGGCTGGGTTGATATAGCCGTCCTGCGGGTGATAAAGTGCTCCGACCAGATCTTCGGTGCGCAGCAGTGGCCAACGATCCTTCATCTCTTTCGGGCTAAGAAATTCGTGATACACATCCGCCGTCTCTGCCACGGATGAATAAAGCATGTACTCATCCATCCGCGCCTGATGCTGTGCCATCCGCAGATTGCCGACGACCGCAAAGCCTGCATTCAGCCCCGTCTCGGCCTCCAACGCCTTGTAGAAATCGACCGAGTATTTGTGGATGTGCGTCGTCGCATAACCCATGTTGAACAAGGGCAGCAGCCCCGCCGCGTGCCAGGTGGAGCCTGATGTCAGCTCGTCCCGTTCCACCAGCATGGTGTCCCACCCGGCCTTCGCCAGATGATAGGCAATCCCCGTACCCACGGCACCGCCGCCAACGACCAAAGCTTTGACATGGGTTTTCATCAGGCTCACTCCGCTGACCGCATCTTGCCCCCCTATCTGACAGAGGCAACGGTTTGCGGTCCAGAGGAGCCGACCTTTGGCGGCGGAAAACGACAGGCATGCACGGAAAACGGCACCGCGGCCTGATCACGCGACCGTATGCACCATGATGCCGTCATCGAACCCCTTGAAGGCAAACTCGCGTGCAGGCGTGCAGCGCACCCGCGCCAGCGGCGCGAAGGCATCCGAACAGACGGTTGGGGCGTCAAGCTCCGCGCTGGCTTGCAACAGCCGGGACGTCAGGTTGACGGCCGGCCCCACGGCGGTGAAATCCAGCCGCGTGCTGCTGCCGATGTTGCCATAGTTGAGCTCGCCCAGATGCAGTGCCGCGCGAAAGACGATTTCCGGACCTTGGGCATTTGAAATTGCCAGACTTGCCCGGGCATCATCCAATGCCGATATGGCACCCATCGCGGCGGCAGTCTGGGCAGTGAATTCATCAACGGTCGGAAAGATTGCCAAAAGCCCGTCACCGATAAACTTCAGGGTTTCGCCACCATTGGTGCGGATCGCCGAATCCAGCGCCTCGAAATATGTATTGAGCGCGGCAATGGTCTGTTCGGGCGGCAGAGTGTTTGACAGAGAGGTAAAATTGCACAGATCGGCAAACAGGACAACGGCTGTGATGTTTTCAGAATATCCGCGCAGGATGCGGCCGTCCATCACCTTTTCACCTGCGCCTCGTCCGACATAGGTGGATAGCAGCGTAACTGTGTTTTCATGCAGGATTTCCGCCTCGACCACACGGGCGAGTGGCGCCTGCAGGCGGCGGATGGCGGTAATGTCTGCGTCCGTAAAGCCGCCTGCATGCTTGGTCCCCACAGCGATGGCTCCGTTGGGGATGAACTTTCCAAAGAGAGGGCACATAATGTAATCGGTATATCCACGCGCCAGCTTGGGCTGAATGTAGGGATGCGTCTCCCATGGGCTGCCAGTGCCAGCCCTGATCCGCGCGGTGCGTCCGCTATCGGAGACATTCTTTTGCAGCGAGGCGACGTAAACTTCGGTCAGCATCTGCGCGTGCGAAAACTTTATGATCTTGGTGCCGCCAGCCTTGGTCCAGAAGATAAGGGATCCGAGCACAATCGGGTTTATGTTCTTCATGTAGGTTTCAAGGGTGTCGACAGGCAAGCCAGCGCCGATCATCCGACGCGCAATTTCACCGAACGTGTCTGTAAACTCGGCCTTCGGCAGCGCACCGGCAACAAGCCAGTTGATCAGCGCATCAAATTTGAACGGGTCGATCATAAAAAAGTCTCCGGACGGCACTATGTCATGAGGGCGCGGATCAGAGCAGGCCGCAAGGCTCACGTCGGGCGCATCCGACCGAAAACCGCACAAAGAGCAAAGACAGCCGCCGCGATCACCACAATCGACGGCCCCGCTGGTGTGTCAAACTGCAATGACATTGCCAGACCCCCAATCGTCGCCACCCCGCCAATCACACAGGCCATCACAGCCATGCCTTCAGGGCTGCGCGACAGCCCGCGCGCCGCCGCCGCCGGAATGATCAGCATCGCCGCAATCAACAGCGCCCCCACCACCTTCAGCGCCACCGCAACCGTCAGCGCCAATGCCAGTGTCAGGATCAGACGTTCGCGGTTCGGGTTCAGGCCTGATGCATGCGCCAGATCCTCGCTGAGTGTCGCCGTCAGCAGGGCTTGCCAACGCCATGCCAACAGCCCCACCACCGCCCCCGCGCCGCCCCAGATGAACAACAGATCACTGCGCGACACTGCCAGAATATCGCCAAAGAGATAGGCCTGCAGATCGACCCGCGCGCCAGGCACAAAGCTGACCGCCACCAGACCCAGCGCCAGTGCCGAATGCGCCAGCACCCCCAGCGTGGTATCCATCGCCCAGCCGCGTGCGGCCAGCGTCGAAACCGTCGCCGCCATCGCCAGCGCCACGAACAGCGTACCGATCCCGATCGGCAGTTCGGTGGCCAGCGCCAGCGCCACCCCCAGAATGGCCGCATGCGACGTGGCATCGCCGAAATAGGCCATTCGCCGCCACACGACCATGGACCCAAGCGGCCCCGCCGCAAGCGCGACGCCAAGCCCGGCAAGCCCGGCACGGATCAGGAAATCATCAAGCATCGGATTTTTCCCCATGCTGATGCCCGTGGTCGTGCTCATGGTCATGGTCATGATCATGATGATGATCATGCGCGCCGGTGTGGTCATGGTCGTGGTCATGCTGGTACAGCGCCAACGCGCCTTGCGTGCCAAGCCCGAACAAGGCGCGGTATTCCGGCGCGTTCGACACCACGCGCGGTGTACCTTCACAGCAGATATGCCCGTTCAGACAGATCACCCGGTCCGACGCGCTCATCACCACATGCAGATCGTGACTGACCATCAGCACCGCCGCTCCGGTTTCGCGGCGCACCTCCTCGATCAGCCGGTAGAAGGCCGCCTCGCCGGGTTGATCAAGCCCTTGGGTCGGTTCATCCAGGATCAGCACATCGGGCGCACCAAGCAACGCGCGCGCCAGCAAGACCCGCTGAAACTGCCCGCCCGACAGGCCTGCCATCGGCCTGTCGGCCACCTGAGTCATCCCCACGCGGCCCAGCACCGCATCGCCGTCCGCCCTGCTGTACCGCGTCGGCAGCGACAGAAACCGGCGCGCCGTCAGCGGCATTGTCGGGTCGATCGCAAGCCTTTGCGGAACATAGCCGATCCGCAGCCCCGCAGCGCGCGTAACCCGCCCCTCCGCCAGTGGCACGATCCCGATAAGGGCGCGCAGCAATGTCGATTTGCCCGATGCATTCGGCCCAAGAATGGTCACGATCTCTGCCCGCTGCAGCCGCAGGGACACGTCATGCAAAACCTCGTGCGCGCCCAGCCAGACGCAGATATGATCTGCCGCCAGCAGGGTCATGCCGCGATCCCCTGACAGGCGGGGCACAGGCCCAGCGCCTCGAAACTGCTGCGCTCGATGATAAACCCCATTGCTGTCGCCGCCTTGTCGAGGGCTGCCCTGACCGGGGCGGCAGGCGCTTCGGCCACGCCATCACACATCCGGCAGATCAGAAATGCGGGAACATGCACCTGCCCCGGATGCATGCACGCCGCAAAGGCATTCAACCGCTGAATGCGGTGCACGAGGCCGTTTTCAACTAGAAATTCCAGCGCCCGGTAGGCCACGGGCGGCTGATTGCCAAAGCCCTCAGCGGCAAGCCGCTGCAAGACATCATAGGCCCCCAACGCGCGATGCGCCTCCAGCAATATCTCCAGCGTGCGCCGCCGCACAGGGGTCAGCCGCAAGCCCGCGTTCAGAACCTGCACCTCGACCTGCGTCAGCACATCGCCCGCACATTGGGTATGATCATGCGGCGCAAAGGCCGGATCAGCGGCCAGCGCGTGCGACGTGTCCGGCTTTCTGCGCGCTACCATAGTTCGCCCCTTGACATGTTATGATATAACATTCATTACCCCATTCAAACACCAAGTGAAAGCCCATTGCAATGCGTTATACTATATCGCTGACACTCTCTACCCTCCTGCTGGCACATGCGGCGGCAGCCGAAGTTCCCCGTGTCGTAACGGATATTCCGCCGGTCCATTCGCTTGTCGCCATGGTAATGGGCGATCTTGGCCAGCCTGTCCTACTGGTCGACAAAGGCGCCGATGCGCACAGCTTTCAGTTGCGCCCCAGCCAGGCTGCGGCTTTGCAAGACGCAGATCTTGTCGTCTGGATGGGCGATGCGATGACCCCCTGGCTGGGCAGCACCTTGGACGGCCTTGAAACCCGTGCCGCCCAGATCGCCCTTCTGGAAGACCCGTTGACACAAACGCGCCACCTTGAGGATGACCACGCGGGCCACGATCTTGCCGCTCAGGCGCATGATGACGGCGGGCATGATCATGATGGCATCGACCCGCACGCCTGGCTTGACCCGGCGAACGCCATCGCCTGGGTTGGCCTGATCGCTGCATCCCTATCAACGTTGGATCCCGAAAACGCCGCAACCTACGCCGCCAATGCCAGCGCAAGTGCCAGCCGGATCGCGGCTGCAGAAGCGGATGCCACGGCCCTGCTGGCCCCGGTCAAGGCCAGCCCCTTTGTGGTCTACCATGATGCCTATGGCTATTTCACGGCCCGTTTCGGGCTGACGATTGTCGGCGAATTGGCCCTTGGCGATGCCTCCGGCCCCTCTGCGGCCAAACTCGCCGACCTGCGTGAAATCCTTGTGAATGGAAAGGCCGTCTGCCTGTTTCCCGAGGCAAATCATGACCCTGTACTGCTGACCCAGATCGCGGAGGGAACGCCGGTCGCGGTCGGGCGCGCGCTCGACCCGGAAGGATCGGGTCTGCCCCCGGGGCCGGCGCTGTATACGAACCTGCTGCGCGGCCTTGCCACCACTCTGGCCGACTGCCTGTCCAGGACCTGAACGCCGGGATTGACGCCCCCGCCCGCTTGCGTATCCTTGGCCCAAAGAAAGAGCATGACCGTGCAGATCACCACCTTCGGAGCAACCCGCACCGGCCAGCCCGTGCATTCGGTTACGATCGGGGGCGGCGATCTGACTGCCACCGTCCTGACCTATGGCGCGATCTTGCAGCATGTCGGGCTGGTTGGTGTCCCCCATGGCCTAACACTCGGCTCGGACCGGCTGGCCGATTACGAGGGTGAATTGTGCTATCATGGCGCCCTGATCGGACCGGTTGCAAACCGCATCGACAACGCCCGCACGACACTGAACGGCGTCCCGCTTGCGTTCACGCCGAACCAGAACGGCCAGCATCTGCTGCACAGCGGCGATGTCGGCACCCATCGCAAGATATGGACCATCGCCGAGGCCGGCCCGGATCATGTTACCCTGACCCTCGATCTGCCCGATGGCGAGGGCGGCTTTCCCGGCAATCGTCAAATCCGCGCAACCTATCAGATCGACGCCCCCGCAACCCTGCGCCTGACCCTCGCGGCCAGCACGGACGCGCCAACTCTGCTGAACCTTGCCAACCACAGCTACTGGAACCTTGATGGCTCCGACGACTGGCTGGGGCACAGCCTGATCATCGCGGCAGACCATATCTTGCCGACCGATGCAGACCTGATCCCCACCGGAGCTATCGCCCCCGTCGCCGGTACCGCTTTTGATTTTCGCCAAAACCGCAGCCTGATCCCCGGCCAACCGCCACTGGATATCAACTTTTGCCTCTCACATACAAAGACCGCCCTGCGCGACGTTGCCACCCTGACCGGACAATCAGGTCTTGCGATGCGGGTTGCTACCACCGAACCCGGCCTGCAGATTTATGACGCCGCCCGTACCGCCCGCCCTTCGAAAGGCTACTACGAGGGCATTGCGATCGAGCCGCAGGGCTGGCCCGATGCCCCCAACCGCAATGCCTTCCCGTCCATCGAAGTAACACCAGACGCGCCCTATTCACAAACGACCGAGTGGCGCTTCAGCACGCCCTGACGCGGCTTTTTCTGTTCATAAATATCCCCGCCGGAGGCCCGATCACCCCACAGCACCGCCCCAAATTAGCAGCACCGCAAGAATTTTCTCCCAAAATTCTTCACAAAATTTTTCGGAAAAAATTTTACCCCCTTCCCTCAGCCGCGCGAAACCATGCGACGATCTTCGCCCGCTCGGGTAGCTCCATGTAACTCAGGTTTCCGGGCGGCATCGCATGACTGGCCCCCGCCTGAAGGTAAATCCGCCGCGCGACACCCGCAATCTGCGCCGGTGTTTCCAGATGCACGCCCTTTGGCGCCCAGTAAATGCCCTCCCAAACCGGTTCCGCCGCATGGCACATCGAACAGCGCCCCTGCACGATACTTGTGACATCCTCAAAACCATCGGCTGAGGCGAAACGCAGCGCGTCCCCTTTCATCGCAGCGCCCTCTGCCGCAGGCGTCATGGGAACCGCAGACAGCCAGGCGATGATCAGGAACAACACCACCGTCGCTGCCCAAGTCCAATGCGGGTTGCCCCTGCGCGCGTGCCGGGTGTTGAACCAGTGTCGGATCGTCACGCCCATCAAAAACACCAGGCTCGCAATCAGCCAGTTGTACTGGGTCGCGAACACCAGCGGATAATGATTGGACAGCATCAGGAACAGAACCGGCAAGGTCAGGTAATTGTTGTGCGTCGAGCGTTGCTTGGCGATCTTGCCATATTTCGGATCAGGTTTTCGCCCGGCCTTCAGATCTGCCACCACGATGCGCTGATTGGGCATGATGACGAAAAACACATTGGCGCTCATGATCGTGCCGGTGAACGCCCCCAGATGCAGCAGTGCCGCGCGCCCTGAAAATATCTGGACGTAGCCCCACGCCATTGCAACCAGAATCACGTAAAGCCCGATCATCAGCCGGGTGTTGTCATTGCCGAACCGGCTTTTGCAGATCAGATCATAGATCACCCAACCAAATGCGAGCGAGCCGGCTGAAATTCCCACCGCCTGGGCTGTCGTCAGATCCATCACGGTCGGATCAATCAGGTATAGCTCGGCCCCCATGTAATAGACCACGACCAGCATGAAAAATCCCGACAACCACGTCGCGTAGCTTTCCCATTTGAACCAGATCAGGTGATCCGGCATCGCATCGGGTGCCACCAGATACTTCTGCACATGATAGAACCCGCCGCCGTGCACCTGCCATTCCTCGCCGTCCGCGCCTGAGGCCAGATCGCGGTCGCGGTGCAGCCCCAGGTCAAGGGCGATGAAATAAAACGACGATCCGATCCAGGCGATCGCAGTGATCACATGCGTCCAGCGCGCCGCGATCTCGATCCATTCCCACAACACTGCCCAGTCATACATCGCCAACGCTCCCCAGTTCAGACCGCACTTTATCCTGATCACGACTTAGCCGTGAATTCTGAAAATAACTCAGGACTTTCAAACCTAACCTGATAATACTTCTCTCCGTCCGGCAAAGGGAAAGGGCGCATGTCCTATATCAACACCGTGCGCATGTTCGTGCGCGTTTATGAACTGGGCTCGATGAGCGCTGCTGCGCGTGATCAGCGCACCTCGCCCGCCGTCGCATCAGCGCGCATATCGGATCTGGAAAAACACCTCGGCGTGCGCCTGTTCAGCCGCACCACGCGCAGCCTGCAACCCACCGAGAACGGCCGCATATTCTATGACGGCGCCCGCCGCATCCTGGACGTGATCGACGATGCGGAATCCGCTGTGATGGATGTCACTCAGAACCCGCGCGGCACCATCTTTGTCGCAGCCCCGCTTGGCATCGGGCGGCGTTTTATCGCGCCGCACGTGCCGCATTTCAAGGACCAATATCCCCAGATCGATGTGCGCCTGCGCCTGTCGGACCGGCCCGTTGATGTGGTAGCCGAAGGCATCGATGTTGCCTTCCATCTCGGTCTGCTTGACGATTCTACCCTCAAGGTGCGGCAGGTCGCCGATTGCCCGCGCCTGTTGTGCGCCACCCCGGCTTATATCGCGCGGCGCGGCAATCCGGTCGATGGCGCGGCGCTGGTCAATGACAAACACGATTGCCTGAACCTGCGCTTCCCCGGTGCCAAGGAATTTCAATGGGCCCTGCAAACCGCTGACGGCATCAGACGGTTCGAGATCACCGGGCCATTCGAGTCGGACGACGGCGACGTGCTGACAGGCTGGGCGCTGGATGGCCGCGGCATCGTGCTGAAACCGATATTCGAGGTCGCCGCCCATCTGCGTGCAGGCCGCCTGATCCCCGTCGCCACCGCCACGCCACCCCTGCCCATCCAGTTGTCCGCGCTGTCGCAGCACCGCCGCCTGAAAGACCCCAAAGTGCGCCTCTTCACCGACTTCATGGCCGCCCACTGCCGCAACGCGCTTCGTCGTGAAACCGATGGCATGGCCTGACACGGCGCTTTTTCTGTTCAAAAATATCCTCGGGGGAAACGGCCAAAGGCCGTTGGGGGCAGACGGCCCCCTAAAATTCTTCGTACTAAGAATTTTTCCCGTCAACTCCCCCGGTACGTCGAATAGGCAAAGGGCGATATCAGCAGCGGCACATGATAATGCGCCCCGGCGTCCGTCACCCCAAACCGAATGGGGATCTGGTCCAGAAACAGCACCTCGCCCGCCGCCTGCCCGGAGCTGCGCAGATAATCCCCAGCGCAAAACACCAACTCGTAGCTGCCAACAGTAAACCCCTTGCCCACCAGCATCGGCGCATCGGTCCGCCCATCGGCATTGGTCACCGCCTCGGCGATCTTCTTATGGCTGTTCCCGGTCACCCGATAGAGCATAATCTTCACCCCTGCCGCAGGCTTGCCCTGCGCAGTATCCAGCACATGCGTCGTCAATCCTACCATCGTTTTCTCCTCGCTGCATGCAAGCAAGATAGCCACAAACCCACGGCCAGCAACCAACGCGGCTACAAACAACACTTACCTGCACTTTTTGATAAACACCCCGCAAAAAGCCGCATAGTCTGTGCTGATGTCACATGATCCCCTCCCGCCCCGCTACCCCCGTGATTTTCGCGGCCACGGCCCAAACCCGCCCGATGCCGCATGGCCAAACGGCGCAAAAATCGCCATCAGCGTCGTTCTCAACTATGAAGAAGGCGGCGAAAACAACATCCTGCACGGCGATGCCGGGTCAGAGGCGTTCCTGTCCGACATCGCAGGCGCGCAATCTTGGCCCGGTCAACGCCATGCCAACATGGAGTCGCTCTATGATTACGGCGCTCGCGCGGGCTTCTGGCGTCTACATCGCCTGTTCACATCGCTGAATATCCCGGTCACCATCTACGGCGTCGCCACCGCCCTTGCCCGCAACCCCGAACAGGTTGCCGCGATGAAAGCCGCCAACTGGGAAATTGCCTCCCACGGCCTAAAATGGGTCGATCACCGCGACATGCCCGAGGATGCCGAGCGCGCCGCCATAGCCGAAGCCATCCGCCTGCACACCGAAGTGGTAGGCACCCCGCCCACCGGCTGGTACACAGGCCGCTCTTCCATCAACACGCTCCGCCTCACCGCTGAAACCGCAGCCTTCGCTTGGCTCTCAGACACCTACGACGATGACCTGCCCTACTGGCTGGAACAGGGCGACCGCGATCAACTCATCATCCCCTATACGTTAGAGGCCAACGACATGCGCTTCGCCACCGCCCCCGGCTACATCGAGGGCGAGCAATTCTTCCAATACCTGAAAGACAGCTTCGACACCCTCTATGCCGAAGGCGCGGAAGGCAGCCCCAAGATGTTCTCCATCGGCCTGCACTGCCGCCTGATCGGCCGCCCCGGCAAAATCGCTGGCCTCAAGCGCTTCCTCGACTACGCGCAAAGCCACGCCAATGTCTGGTTCCCCCGCCGCATCGACATCGCAAACCACTGGGCCAAAACCCACCCCCACAAACGCTATGAACGCCCCTCGCACATGTCGATGGACCGTTTTGTTGAACGCTTCGGCTCTATCTATGAGCACTCCCCTTGGATCGCCACCCGCGCCCACGGGCTGGAACTCGGCCCCGCCCATGACAGCGCCGCAGGCCTCGCCAACGCGCTCGCCCGCATCTTCCGCACGGCAACACCATCCGAACGCCTTGGCGTTCTGACAGCCCACCCCGACCTCGCCGGAAAACTAGCCGCCGCCAAAACCCTGACCCCCGACAGCACGTCTGAGCAAGCAAGCGCCGCCCTAGACACCCTGACCGACGCCGAGCGCGAAACCTTCCAAAGCCTCAACTCTGCCTACGTCGCCAAACACGGCTTCCCCTTCATTATCGCCGTGCGGGACAATACCAAAGCAAGCATCCTCGCCGCGTTCGAGGCCCGCATCGCCAATGACACGGAAGCGGAATTCATAACCGCCTGCGAGCAAGTGGAACGCATCGCGGAATTGCGGTTGAAGGACGTGTTGCCATGACGCAGCTCCCCATAGGGTGGGTGAAACCCACGCTTAAGCCTCAAGCTTCGGGAAAACTGACGAATGATAAACCCAGAGTTAGAGCCTTTCTCTAGGTTGATATACCAAACTGAGCGTAAAATTTGATGGAAAGGTCAAATTAATGTCGAAACCCACAAGTGGTTCAAAAGTAGCAGGGCTAATGGTTCCGGATGACGTCCTTACGCGGATGCTATTGGTGCCAGCAGTCTATTCTAATCGCTTTTATGTAATGCCAACTGAGTCTGGGCTGCGAATTACATTCTGTGAAAGCTTGGGGCCTGATGCAACTGTCACGATGCGATCTGCAGTCTTGCTTAGCCCAAGTGACGCAAAAGCATTTCGGGACTTATTGACAGAGCAACTTCAGCATTATCAGCAAACAAGCGCGGGGTCATCTATGAGAAACTAGTCGGCATATCTGGGTTCAGCGCGCTGTAGGATGCGCATTCATTGCGCACCACTTTTACCCTGAACACTTCGCGCCTAACCCCTAACAAAACCTAAACAAAAAACACAACATCCAACACAATCAACACCTTAAAAACCGTAACACACGCGTTACGCCCCCCAAAGGAGCCGCCCACCATGACCCAATACCACGCCCCCCAAGGTGGCCTCCCCTCGCAAACCACCCTCCACACTGGCCGCGCCGTCTTCACCAATTCCTACGCCGTCATCCCCAAGGGGTGCTTCTCCGATATCGTCACCAGCCTGATCCCCAGCTGGGAGAACACCAAACTCTGGCTGATCGCGAGGCCTCTCTCCGGCTTCTCCGAAACCTTCAGCCATTACGTGATGGAGGTCGCCCCCGGCGGCGGATCAGACGCGCCAGACCCCGAATTCGGCGCACAAAGCATCCTCTTTTTCACCCACGGCGAGGCGACGCTGACCATCAACGGCGAAGGCTTCGACCTCGGCCCCGGCTCCTACGCCTACATCCCCGCAGGCGCGAAATGGACCCTGCTGGCTGAGGGATCAGAACCCGCCCGCTTCCACTGGATCCGCAAGCTTTACGAACCAGCCCCCGGCATCGCCCCCCCGAAAGCCTTCGTCACCCGCGACCAGGATATGACCCCCACGCCCATGCCCGACACAAACGGCGCTTGGGCCACCACCCGCTTCGCCGACCCGTCAGACCTCGCCCATGATTGCCACGTCAACATCGTCACTTTCCAACCCGGCGGCCTGATCCCGTTTGAGGAAACCCACGTCATGGAACACGGCCTTTACGTCCTGCAAGGCCGCGCCGTCTACAAACTCAACCAGGACTGGGTCGAAGTCGAAGCAGGCGATTACATGTGGCTGCGCGCCTATTGCCCGCAAGCCTGCTACGCCGCCGGCCCCGGCCCGTTCCGCTATCTGCTCTACAAAGACGTCAACCGTCACGCACGCCTCCGTGGCCCCGGCGCCTTCGGCCCACCAGCCTGATTTATTCTGTTCACAAATATCCCACGGGGTAGTCGGTTGTTCGCCATTGGTTCAAGAACCAACCGGCGACGGGGTGTGAACCCCCCGCTGACCTCGGCAAAGCAAAGCCGCATCATGCAAACTATTACCACCGAACCCCTCACGCACGAAGCCTTCGCCCCGTTCGGCGATGTCCTTGACGCGACCGGCAATTTCCGCCTTATCAACGCCGGCCTTTGCCAACGATTTCACAACCGCGCCCGCCTTGATTTCGCTGCTGCCCAACCCGGCATATCGATCTTCCAAGCCGAACCCCGCATATTGCCATACTGCCTTGATCTGATCGAGCGTCACCCCGAGGGCAGCCAGGCCTTCATCCCGATGACCCAAAACCCCTTTCTCATCATCGTCGCAACCAGCCCCGCCGACACCCCCAGCGCCTTCCTGACCAACGGCGCGCAAGGCATCAACCTGCACCGGGGCACTTGGCACGGCGTGCTGACCCCGCTCACCGCCCCCGGCCTGTTCGCCGTCATCGACCGCATCGGCGACGGCCCGAACCTGGAAGAACACCACTTCACGGAGCCGTGGATCGTCACCGCCTGACCAAAGGCGCACACGCCACGCGTTGCTATGCAGAAGCGGCTGCTCGATTGTCACTGGTCATTGCGCATCCCGCAGTACCGGGAATGGGCGTCAGATACACAATGTCGGCCCAGCTGCAGTCAGCCCTCATCATCACGAACCTGATCCGGAAGCCCGGTTCGCCCCGGTCACCAACCCCATCCGCCCCGCAACATCCAGCATCCGGTTCGAAAACCCCCACTCATTGTCATACCACCCGAACACGCGGCACATTCCCCCCGCCGTCACCCGCGTTTCGGGGCAGGCCATTACAATACTCTCGGCCCGCGCCCGCATGTCGGTTGAGACCAGCGCCCGGTCGGTGGCCCCGATCACAGTTCCCGAGGTGTGGGCGGCCGCCCGAAACACCGCATTCACCGCCTCCACGCTCGTCGCCCGCTCCGTCATCACGCACAAATCCACCGCTGACACACTCGCAACCGGAACCCGCACAGCTGATCCCTCGATCCGCCCTGCCAACCCCGGCAGCACCTTATCGAGCAGCCGTTGCGCCGAGGTCGTCGTCGGCACCATTGACAGCGCCGCAGCCCTGCTGCGCGCGAAATCCGATGCTGGCGCGTCAACCGTGGGCTGCGAACCGGTATAGCAATGGATCGTCGTCATCGAGCCCGTCACAACCCCAAACTCCCGGTCCAGAAGTCGCACCAAAGGGGCCAGCGCATTCGTCGTGCAAGACGCGTTCGATACCACCCGCTGCGCCGCCAGCCCGTCGTCATTGGCCCCCAGAACCACCGTGAAATCCGCGGCCCCCGATGGCCCTGAAATCAACACGCGCGCCGCCCCTGCGCGCAGACCACGCGTTGCCACCTCGGGGGCGTCCGCCCGCCCCGTACATTCCATCACGACATCAACGCCGCCCAGACTCAGCGACGAAATATCCCCGGTCCGGTGCAGCGCAATGACCCGCCCGTCCACCACCAGCGCGCCATCCTGCAACGAGACCTGCCCCCGCCAAGGGCCAAAGACGCTATCATATTCAAACAGATAAGCGCACATATCTGCCACTGCGATATCATTGATCCCGACAATATCCAGCCCCGGCCAGTTTTGTGGCGCGCCCAGATAGGCCCGCAAAACCGACCGCCCGATGCGCCCGAAGCCGTTGATGAACACCCGCATGAAAACCTCCCCGCGCCGCGCAAGCCGGATCAGACCATGCCCGCTCACCGCCTTCAATCCTGTAGCGGAAATTTTTTGATCAAATTCCGGTTTGGCAGGAAGGGTTCAACCAGATGCTGCGATCAGGCCCAGCCTTTCAGGCCCCGAACCTCCCGCCTCCCTTGGGACGGGTTGCCGGGGCTGCGGGCAGCCGTGCAGCACTACACCTCGACCTCAATCCCCAACCCACGTTCCTGCGCCCGTAGCATTGCAACGCCCGCCACCGCCAGATCCTGCAATCCAACGCCAGTTCCATCAAATACGGTGATTTCATCCTCTGACGCGCGCCCCGGATGCGACCCGATCAAGACATCCCCCAGCGGCGTGATCTCCGAGGCCGTCATCAACCCTGCCGCAACCGCATGCTGCGCCTCGCCGATCGTCACGGATTGCGCCACCTCATCGGTAAACACGCTCGCCCGCGCCAGCAGCGACGGTTCCAGTTCCTGCTTGCCAATCGTATCCGTTCCCATGCAAGCCAGATGCGTACCTGCCCTGACATGCGCATCCATCAGGCTCGCCCTATCCGACGAGGTGATGGTGATGATCACATCCGCCTGCCGCCCAAGTTCGGCCAGTGAAACCGCCTCGAACGGCAACCCCAGCTCGTCCGAAATCGCCCCAAGCTTTGGCAGCATCTCGGGATGCAGGTTCCAGGCCACAACCCGCTCGAACGTCCGTGCGGCCGCCGCGGCACGCAACTGAAACCCCGCCTGATGCCCGGCCCCGACCATCCCCAGAACCCGCGCATCGCGGCGGGCCAACCGATCGATGGAAATCGCCGATGCCGCCGCCGTCCGCAGGGCCGTCAGCAAATTGCCCCCCACCATTGCCAAAGGCCGGCCAGTTTCCGGATCAAACAGGAACACCGAGGATTGATGATTGATCATCCCGCGCGTCATGTTGCCGGGAAAATACCCCCCCGCCTTCACACCCAGACCAGCCCCAGCCCCGTCTTTGGACGCTCTGGCAAGCCCCGACTTGAAACCATATTGCCGACCTTCCCCCAAAGCCTGACGCACCACAGGGAAATTGTACGCCTCGCCCCGCGCCATGGAGGCAAAGCAGGCTTCAACTGCAGTGAAAGCATCGGCAGGCGAAACCAGTTCGGCAACCAGCCGTTCAGCAATGATCAGCATGCGTAACCTTTCTGAGGCGTAGGGTGGGCAATTCCACCCATCCATGTGGGGCAAACCTGTAGGATGGGCAATTCTGCCCATCCCCCCGAGCGGCACGCCGTCAATACGCCTTGCCGCGCGCCGATACCGGCCAGACCACCTCGACCTTGCCGCCGCGCACACCAACGTACCAATCATGCACATTGCAGGTCGGATCACAGTGACCGGGCACCAGACGCAACTTGTCGTTTACCTTCAGCACGCCGCCCAGATCCTCGACCACGCCATGCTCGTCCGAGCATTTGATGTATTTCACGTCCGTGCGCCCGAATACCACGGGCAGACCAGAATCCACCGATTGCGCTTTCAGCCCGGCATCGACGATCGCTTTATCGACCTTGGTATGGCTCATCACGCTCGTCAAGATGAACAGCGCGTTTTCCCATTCGCCCTGATCGATCCGCTTGCCGTGCTCATCCAGGATGCGGCCATAATCGGCATCCATGAACGCGTAGGATCCGCATTGCAGCTCGTTGTAAACTCCTGAGGTGCTTTCAAAATAATAACTGCCGGTGCCGCCGCCGCCGACGATATCGCAATCAATGCCACCGGCGGCAAGCATATCCACCGCGTCCTTCACCATCGCCACGGCAATCTGCAGCTTGGCACGACGGTCTTCGTACTTGTCCATGTGCTGCATGGCGCCCTGATAGGCCTGGATGCCCGCGAATTTCAGACCCGGTGCCGCGCCGATCGCCTGGGCCAGTGCCACCACCGCCGGGGTCGTTGTCACACCGCACCGCCCCGCCCCGCAATCGATCTCGACCAGACATTCAATCTGGGTGCCGTGCTTCACCGCTGCCGCCGAAAGGTCGACCACATTGGCGATGTCATCGACACAGCACAGCACCCGCGCGCCCAGTTTCGGCATCCGCGCCAGCCTGTCGATCTTCACCGGGTCGCGCACCTGATTGCTGACCAGCACATCCTTGATTCCGCCGCGCGCGAACACCTCTGCCTCTGACACCTTCTGGCAGCATACCCCTACTGACCCGCCCAGCCGTTCCTGCAACAGCGCCACATCCACCGACTTGTGCATCTTGCCATGCACCCGGTGGCGCATGCCGCATGCCTTGGCATAGTCACCCATCTTCTTGATATTGCGTTCCAATGCATCCAGATCCAGCACAAGGCAGGGGGTCTGGATATCGGCCTCGTTCATGCCCGGCAGGGCGGGAATGTCATAACCCACCTCAAGCCCGTCAAATGTCGCGGCTTTATTCATGATGCTCTCCTTCAGCCCTTGAACCAGGGCAACGTATCCAGATCGACGTTGCCGCCGGTGATGATCACGCCAACGCGGCGGCCCCGGAATATGTCCGGGTTCTTCAGAATGGTGGCCAATGGCACGGCGCAAGAGGGCTCGATCACGATCTTCATTCGCTTCCATGTGGTTTTCATCGCGTCGATGATCTCCTCCTCCGACGCGGTCAGAATATCGGTCACATGGGTTTTGACAAAATGCCAGGTCAGCTCTTTCAGCGGCACTTTCAACCCGTCAGCCACCGTGACAGGCGCGTCATCGGCGATGATATGCCCGGCTTTGAAACTGCGAAAGGCGTCATCGGCCTGTTCGGGTTCGGCCGCATAAATCTGCACGTTCGGCGCGGTGCTGGAAACGGTCAAGCAAGTGCCCGAGATCATGCCCCCGCCACCGATGGGCGCAATGACGGCCTCCAACCCCTCGACCTGCTCCAGCAATTCGAGTGAACAGGTCGCCTGCCCTGCGATCACCCGTGGGTCATTATAGGGGTGCACGAAGTCCGCCCCGGACTTCGCCACCATTTCCGCAAACACCGCCTCGCGGCTGCTGGTTGACGGCTCGCATTCCACGATGACACCGCCATATCCGCGCACTGCATCTTTCTTCGCCTGCGGGGCGGTGCGCGGCATCACCACATTGCAGGCAATGCCGCGCCGGCCTGCCGCATAACTTAACGACAACGCATGGTTGCCCGATGAATGCGTCGCCACCCCGCGCGCCAGTTTGTCATGCGCCAGCCCGAACACCGCATTACACGCACCGCGCACCTTGAACGCACCGGCTTTCTGGAAATTCTCGCACTTAAAGAACAACTCAGCCCCGGTCAGATCATTCAGATAGCTGGATGTCAGCACCGGGGTGCGATGAATATGGGGCCTGATCCGGTCGTGCGCCGCAATCACGTCATCAAACGTCGGAATATACATCAAAGCCCCGTCCTGTCATCCTGCCCGAAAGCGGCTTTTTCTTCGCACAAATATTCATCTTATTCCGCCGCCGCCCGCAGCGAAACGGACACCGACCCGCGGTAATACTCCTGCGCCGCCGCCACGCCTGACCCCAATTTCACCGGCCAGCCCAGATCGGCCATGCACATTTCCGCCGTGGCCAGACCCGCCAGCATCATCACATCGGTCAGCATGCCCAGATGCCCGATGCGGAACACGCGGCCTGCAACCTCCCCCAGTCCCACCCCGAACGCCACGTTGTATTTCGACGCCGCAAGGGCCACCAGATCGGTGCCATTGCAACCCTCGGGCACGACAACCGCCGTCACTGTATCGGAATAAAGATCGGGCGATACCGCACAGGGGCGCAGGCCCCAGGCGGCTATGGCCAGACGCACGCCCTCCGCCAGCCGATGATGCCGGGCATAGACGGCGTCCAGCCCTTCATCCTCCAACACTTCAATGGCATGTGACAGCCCCGCAATCAGCCCGGCCGCCGGCGTATAGGGGTAGCCACCCGCCGCATAGCTACGCAACATGTCGCGAAAATCAAAGAACGTCCGCGGCAGCTTTGCCGTTTCCATCGCCGCCAGCGCCTTTGGGCCAACGCCAAGGATGGCCAGCCCCACTGGCAGCATGAAGCCCTTCTGGCTGCCCGCGATGGCGATATCAACACCCCACCCTGCCATGTCGAACGGCATCGAGGCGATCGAAGACACACCGTCCACAAACAGCATCGCCGGGTGCCGTGCTGCGTCCATCGCCGCCCGAATGCCGGCAATGTCGCTGCGCACGCCCGTCGCAGTCTCATTGTGCGTACCCAGAACCGCACGGATCTTGTACCCGGTATCCGCGCGCAGCGCCGCCTCGATCTCTGCGATCGGAGCGCCCTGACCCCAAGGCGTTTCGATCACCTGCACGTTCAACCCGTGCCGCTCGCACATATCGATCCAGCGGTGGCTGAACATGCCGAACCTTGGCGCCAGCACGGTATCACCGGGCGACAGGGTGTTGCTGATCGCGGCCTCCCAGCCGCCTGTTCCGGTTGACGGCAGCAAAATCACCTCGCCCTCGGACATCTTCAGCACACGCCGGACACCGGCCACCGCAGGCTTGAAGATTTTTGCGAACGCCGGCGAGCGATGATCGAGCGTCGCCATGTCACAGGCCTTGCGGATGCTGTCGGGGATGTTGGTCGGGCCCGGGATGAAGACGGGGTTTTGGCTGGACATGGAGGCGACTTTCGCTTGAGACCAATTTTATGATGATACCGTACTCCGCGTCTCCCAAAGTGGCAATTTTTTCGGAATATTTTTTCATTTCTCTGGATCGTGACTTAACTGTTGTATCAGCATGCTTTATGAGTTTTCATTTTTCTTGAAATACGTTTTCATTGCTGGTTGATCGGAGCACATGAATGGCAATCCAACCCGAATCCCGCCCCCGCGGCCGTCCGAAAGCATTTCACGACACCACGGATCAGAACACCGTCCAGTCGATTGATCGGGCGATGGCCTTGATGGACCTGCTGTCCCGCAGTTCCGGCCTGACCCTGTCGGACATTGCCCAGCAGACCGGGCAAGCCGCCGCAACCGTCTATCGCGCCCTGATCACCCTTCAGGCCCATGCCATGGCCGAGGTGGAAGACAAGGGCCAGTTATGGCACGTCGGCAGTGGCGCGTTCCGGGTCGGGTCAGCGTTTTTGCGCCGCACCAAGGTGGTGGAACGCGCCCGTGCACCGATGGACGCGCTGATGCGTGCCACCGGCGAGACGGCAAATCTGGGGGTGGAGTCTGGCGACGAGGTGCTTTTCCTCAGCCAGGTTGAAACCACCCAAGCCATTCGCGCGTTCTTTCCGCCGGGTACCAAGGGCCCAATGCATGTCTCGGGCATCGGCAAGGCGCTTCTGGCCTGGTACCCTGCCGACCGCGTGCAGGGTATCATTGAACGCCAAGGCCTTGCAAAATTCACCAGTCTTTCGATCACATCGCAATCGTCGCTTCTGCGCGATCTGGCCCATACGCGCGCGCGCGGCTATTCCATTGATGATCAGGAACGCGCGGAAGGCATGCGCTGCATCGCGGCCCCGATCTTCAATGCTTACGGCGAACCCGTCGCCGGGCTGTCGGTGTCCGGCCCCGCTTTTCGCATCAACCTGTCAGATGCGGCAAAAATCGGCCAGGCAGTGCGAGACGCCGCCCGCAGCGTGACCGAGGCAACGGGGGGCGAGGTTCCGCATTGACTATCCGCCAAGTTCATCCTCAATATGTGAACGGATGATCATATCAAAGCTATCTTCAGCGGCAAACCCAAGCGTCAGCGCCCGGGCTGCATCAAATCGCTGTGGCCAGCCCGCCACGATACCTGCGATAACGTGGTCCGGCACCCGCGAAATAAGCGCCACCGCATTATCCCCGGCCACGCGTCGCAGCGCCTCGATCTGGTCTGCAACGGTGCAACTTAAGCCCGGCAGCGTCAGTGTGCGCCGTGCACCCAACTGCGCCAGATCCATCTCGGCCGCTTGCACCAGAAACCTTGCGGCGGCGCGCGGCGAAGCGAACCAATGCCGCACGCCATCATCAACCGGCAGAACAGCCGGTAAACCGACCAAAGGTTCACGTATTATGTTGGAGAAGAACCCCGACGCCGCCGCATTGGGCGCGCCGGGCCGCACACAGATTGTCGGCATCCGTAACGCCACGCCGTCCACGAACCCGCGCCGCGAATAATCAGATACCAACAGCTCCGCGATAGCCTTTTGGGTACCATAGCTGGTCAGCGGCGTGGTGAAGTACTCATCCCCGATCAGATCGGGGAACGGTGCCCCGAACACCGCGATGGACGAGGTGAAGATGATCTTCGGGCAATATCCGGCGCCGCGCGCGGCCTCCAGCAGGTGCCGCGTTGCATCCATGTTGATCCGGTAGCCCCTATCGAAATCCCGCTCCGCCTCGCCAGACACTACGGCGGCCAAATGAAAGATCAGATCGGGCCTGCCCGCCAGCAACTGTGCCGTGACTGCAGGCGTCGAGAGGTCACAAACCACTGTTTCCACATCGAAACCTGCCGTTATGGGCGCACATGGCACTACATCCGCCCTTGTGAGGTGGCGGATCGCCTGCCCGCCCAACACCCCGTCGCGCGCCAACCGGGCAATCAACTTTGCGCCCAACATGCCACCCGCGCCGATAATGAGAATTCGCATGTTTCGCCCCCCAAGACCGCATGTTCAGGTTAAGGAGAAGCGACCCTGCGCTCAAGCCCAGCATCAGATTTTGCCCCCCACGCGCGCGGTCTCTGACCAAGAGGTCACAGCCTCATATCGCTTTCGCCAACCGCGAACACACTTTTGAGATCGCAAAACACGTGGCCGTCCCGCCCGTAGGCCCGCACACCCGCAGCCGTCATCGCACGGTAGCTGTCATGCGCAACCGCGAGGATAATGCCGTCGTAAGTTCCCGCCTGAGGATCGCCCACAAGGTCCAGCCCATACTCCGCCTTCGCCTCGCCAGCGTCGGCCCAAGGGTCATGCACGTCAACCTGCACGCCGTAGTCCTGCAGTTCTGCAACGATATCAACCACCCGGGTATTGCGCAGATCGGTGCAGTTTTCCTTGAAGGTCAGGCCCAGAACCAGCACCCGCGCGCCGTCCACCTGAATGCGACGCTTCAGCATGGCCTTGATCATCTGCCCCACCACCCAGGCACCCATGCCATCGTTGATGCGGCGCCCCGCCAAAATAACCTGCGGATGATACCCCAGCGCCTCGGCCTTATGGGTCAGGTAGTAGGGGTCCACCCCGATGCAGTGCCCGCCCACCAGACCGGGGCGGAACGGCAGGAAGTTCCACTTCGTTCCCGCCGCGCGCAGTACCGCATCGGTATCAAGCCCCATCCGGTGAAAGATGATGGCCAGTTCGTTGACCAATGCGATGTTCAGGTCGCGCTGCGTGTTCTCGATCACCTTGGCCGCTTCGGCCACGCGGATGCTTTCGGCCTTGTAGGTGCCCGCGGTGATGATGCTGGCGTAAAGCGCGTCAACGGTGTCGGCCACGGCGGGTGTGGACCCCGACGTTACCTTGCAGATCGTCGTCAGCCGGTGCGCCTTGTCGCCCGGATTGATCCGTTCGGGCGAATAGCCGCAGAAAAAGTCGATGTTGAAGCGCAAGCCCGAAACGCGCTCAAGAACGGGAACGCAATCTTCCTCGGTCGCGCCAGGATAAACGGTGGATTCGTAGATCACGATGTCGCCCGGTTTCAGCGCACGGCCAACAGTCTCTGAGGCTTTCAGCAGGGGCGTCAGATCTGGGCGCTTGTGGGCGTCAATCGGGGTGGGCACGGTGACGATGAACACCGTCGCCGCGTGCAGATCGGCTGGATCAGCGGTAAACACAAGATGACGCGCCGCGGCCAGATCCTCGGGCGTCGTCTCACGCGTATGGTCGTGCCCGCGGCGCAGCGCATCAATCCGCGCGGCGTTGATGTCAAGCCCGATCACGCGGCGTAGCTTGCCAAACTCCGCGGCAAGCGGCAGACCGACATAGCCGAGGCCGATAACGGCGATAGTTGCAGGTGACGTGTCGCTCATGTCACTTCAACATTTTTTCGGAGTCTTCCAACCCACTCATTTGCCGTAATACTCCCTGAACCACTTTACAAACCGCGCGATGCCGTCGCGCACGTCTGTTTGCGGGCGGTAGCCTGTCAGGCGCAACAACAGGTTGGCGTTGGCCCAGGTGGCTGGCACATCGCCCATCTGCATCGGCATGTAGTTGCGGATCGATTTCTTGCCAAGGCAATCCTCGATGGCGTCCACGAAATCGAGCAGCCGCACCTTGTCCGAATTGCCGATGTTGACGATGCGGAAGGGTGCCACCGGCGACAGGCTGTCGCCCTCGACCGCCGTTTCCGGCCCGCCCGGCGGCACATCGATCAGCAGGCGGATGGCGCGCACAAGGTCATCGACATAGGTAAAATCGCGCCACATCTCGCCATGATTGTAAACGTCGATCGGGCGGTCGTCCAGAATCGCCTCGACGAACTTGAAAAGCGCCAGATCGGGGCGCCCCCAAGGGCCATAGACCGTGAAGAACCGGAACATGGTGATCGGCAGCTTGTTCACATGCGCCCAGGCGTGGCCCATGCTTTCGTTGGCCTTCTTGGTCGCGGCGTAGATGGTCAGTTGCGTATCGGCCTTTTCAGTTTCGCAAAACGGCATGTCCTCGTTCGCGCCATAGACCGAAGATGTTGACGCCATCAGCAGGTGCCGCACCCCGGCGCGCCGCGCAGCCTCCATCACATTCATCGTGCCAACCACATTGGCCTGAACATAGGCATGCGGGTTCTCAAGGCTATACCGCACGCCGGCCTGTGCGGCGAGGTGAACGATCACGTCCGGCGCAAACGCATCGACGGCGGCATCAAGGGCCGCGCGATCTTCCAGCATCGCCTCGGTTGCCGCGAAACCAGGCATCTGATGCAGCATCTGGTGACGGCGCTGCTTGAGCCGCACATCGTAGTAATCGGTCATTCCGTCGAAACCATGCACCTGAACGCCTTCGGCAAGAAGCAACCGTGCAAGGTGAAATCCGATGAAACCCGCAGTTCCGGTTACCAAGATTTTTGTCATGCCTTGCCCATCACTTGCGACCGGTTGCGGCCAGGGTCGCACCATCAACCTCCTGGCTCAATGCTTCAGTTTTGTTTTTCAAGGCCTCATACTCGTCAATCTTGCGCCGAAGGAACCCGCGCGCGCGGGCTACCTTTTCCGCCATACCGCTCGGGGTCAGCAGATACGCGTAGCGGCGCTTGTACTGCGCCGCGGTGAAGTTGCCAAGTTTGACACGGCCCTTCTCGACAAGTGCGGCCAGCACATAATGCACCGAGCCCACGCTGATCGCTACGACCTGCGAAAGTTCACGTTGGCTCATCTCAGGTATGTTCTGCAATAGACGCAAGACACGAAAGCGTACATCCTCTTGTGTCTGCATGTGCTGACCGGTCATCATGCCATTGTTACCGAACCGGACCTACGCGCGGCACGCCCGACAACAATCCGTTCCGATTTATACAACGGCGTCATCTTGATCGCAATGGAACGGTAGCACAGCCCCCAAGCGCAAAGAAGCCCCGGAATTGGCCAGAGCAAGTATCTAGATGGAAAGCACAATTCCAGAACAGCCACTGTAACCGGCCCTGTAAACGGGTCCGTTTCCGGTGTCACAAATGGCAGCTAATCTATTGTTTTTAAAATGGAAGGGGGGGGACTCGCATTTGGTCAATAAGGCTATGATTAATAATATGAAAGTTTTGTCCATTATTCATGATACCCCCGACGATACCCCCAAATTCCGACGACAACTACAGATACAGGTACTTTTGGAACCCAACAAATGATGATGCGACCTTGTCTGCGCCCCCAAGCGCCTGCGCGTTATCTGCGAACGAACCGAACTTCAGGCTCAGGTAGTCTGGCAAATCTGATCTGTCTGGACCTGCACCGGTTTTGTTCCGGTCGGGTGTTCATGTTAGGCGGCCTTCTGTTCGAAGGCCACGGGGGATTTCCAGCCGATTGCTGAGTGTCTTCGGCGTGGGTTGTAGAAGCCATTGATGGAGCCGAAGAGCGCGACTTCGACCTCGCGCCGGGTTTGCCAGGTGCGGCGCCAGACCAGTTCTGCCTTCAGCGACTTGAAGAAGCTTTCGACGGTGAAGTTGTCGTAGCAGT
>JANOGW010000008.1:0-4312 GCA_031406155.1 Pseudorhodobacter sp. | reverse complement strand
TGAGCTACTCCCCAATTTTTGGACAGATTTCTGGCTGACTTAAGCTTCTCTTAGAAGGAACCTCGGCTTTCGTGCGATACGGAAGCCGCTGCCCGGCACGGCATTTATGCCGGGCAGCGGCGGGGGCTGGATCGAATTAAGCTGGGCCGTGCTGGGCCGTGCAGTAGTCTGATCACCCCCGCCTTTTCATGTGGCCTGAACGGATACCTGGGGGAAAGCCCCGCATGAGAAGCACAGGGGATGAAGAGGCAAATGAACTGTACAATCGGAATCGATATCGGAAAAGATACGCTCGTCATTCACCGTCTGCCAGACAAGGCGACCCTTGAGGTCGGCAATGACAAGGCCGGTCTGACCACACTTCTGCTCTGGCTGGGCCGGGACGAGGCGTTACGCGTCGTCTTTGAGCCGACCGGCCCGTACCATCGGCTCTTGGAAAAGACGCTGGCAGCGGCGAACATTGCCATGATCAAGGTGAACCCGCGGCAGGCACGGCGCTTTGCCGAAGCCATCGGTCGCCTTGCCAAGACGGACCGGGTCGATGCAGCAATGTTGGCTCGTCTCGGAGCGACGTTGGACCTCCAAGCTCTTCCGCCGAAAAGCGAAATGCTGCACGATCTGAGAGAGTTACGCGTTGCCCGCCAAGGCCGGATGAAGGATCGCATTGCCCTGACGGTGCGTCTCCGGCACGCCAATCTTGCGTTGATCAAGCACCAGCTCCGACTCAGCATCCGTCAGGTCGAGGCGCATCTGGCCGAGATCGACGCTACCATTCTTGAGGCCGTCAGGGCGGACGAAGCCCTATCGCAGCGCTTTGACATCCTGACCAGCATTCCGGGCATCGGTGAGATCGCAGCCTGCGCCATGCTGATCGAGATGCCGGAACTCGGGCAGTTGGAGGCCAGACAGGCGGCAGCTCTGGCGGGCCTCGCGCCGATCACCCAGCAGTCAGGCAAATGGAAGGGGCATGCGCACATCCAGGGCGGGCGGGCCGGTCTGCGAAAGTCTCTCTACATGCCCGCCCTTGTAGCCACGCGCTACAACGCGCCACTCAGGGAAAAGTACCAGAAGCTGATTGCCAGCGGGAAAGCCGCGAAAATCGCCATCACCGCGATCATGCGAAAGCTGATCGTCCTCGCCAATGCGCTTATGCGCGATAACCGAAACTGGACGCCAAATACCTCTTGCTGACAACGGATACTACTGCGATCAACAAGGTAACCTTCAGGTTATAAGCCGAAGGACCAGCGATTCCATAACTTAAGTAAATCAGATGGTTACGTGATAACCGCTTAAACCGCCTATGTTTTCGAACCGTATCGCGCCGCAAAGAACCGCAGCGGACGGGTCCAAACGGGGAACGAGGTAGTTAGACAGATTGACCTATTGTTGACCCGCTTTCTTCAATCCATGCTTGGGGTGTGCCGCTGATGAGGCGGCAGGATCGCTGAGATGAACAGCAACGGGCTTCCCTTTGGCGCATTATGCCGCCCGTCACGCTGCATAGCTGCCGCGTTCGGTGACTTGCGCATGGCCCAGTGCTGCCAAGCTTTCCAAAAGGGGCAGCACGGTCGTGGCGCGGGCGCGGGCGAAGTGGCGGGCGATCTGATCGGGGGTGGCCTCGCCCAACTCGTCAAGGGCGGCGCGGACGGCGGCGAATTGTTGCGGCAGGGTCTTGGGCCAAGGGGTTTTGGCGGTGGGCAGGACGACGCCCACATCCATTTCGGCCTGTTCGGTGGCGGCGGCGGTGTGGCCTGCGGGGTTCTGGTATGCGGGGCGCAGCCAGCGGATTTGGCCGCGCGCTTCCTCGGCGGCGCGGGTGCGATTCAGGGTGACGAGGTTTTGCAGGATTTCGTCATCAGAGAGAGTGGCGGGCCAGTCGTAGGCTTCGGCCACGGCGGCGTCGATCTGGTCGTGCAGGTCGCGCAGGATGCCGATCAGGCCCTGATCGTAAACCTCGCGATCGCGGCCCTCGATCCGCTGCCCGGCGCGGAGCTTTTCAAGGACGTTGTACATGCCGGTCAGGGTCAGTTTCGGATGTTCGGCCTGACGCGCCTTGCGGTGCGCGTCGAGGTCTTCGCCAAGGGCGTGCAGGCGGGTGTTTTGGGTAGGGGTGGGGGTTGGGAAGGGGAAGGGGTCGAAGCAGCGTGTTCCATTGTATACCGGATCATTGCCGACACCGAGATGCCCACCTGCCGCATCGGACCATAGAACATGGAAGCACCGGGCCCCATCCGAACAATCTTTCGTGCGGCTTCTTGGCTCGCGACGTTTGCTCAACAACTTGTGTCTTGAAACCCGTTTGGAACAGTGAGACCTTCCTTCAATGGCGGTTATTCGTACCTTGGGCCTTTTGCTATTGCTGGTGTCGATGTTAATCGTCCCGGCACACAGTGGCATGGCGTCGGACAACTCGTCGATGATGATGGAAATGGCGGATGGCTCACCATGCCCGCCGCAAGACTGCGGGTCGATGCCGAACTGCACGATGGCACTGCCTGGCGGATTTGGTTCCCTCGCGTATCTGATGCCTGAAAGCCTGAGTTTACATCGCTTTTATGTGGCATCAGTCATATTCGACCTTTCCGACATAACATCAGTCGCCTTGTTCGATGGCGACGGGCTCCGACGACCTCCCAAAATCTGATTGTCTGGAGCGCATTGCGCTCCTGAACCGCATGGCCAACGCCAAGCGGTGAAATGAGCGTGGCCTGTGCCGCGTTCGTCAGCGCGCAAGCGTCCCTTCAGACAATCGGACCCGATCATGACACTCTCACGCATCCTGTGCAGCCTTGTGCTGGCACAAGGCCTGTCGCTCGGCGCGACACCGGTCGCCTTTGCTGCGCCCGAAGACTACGAATTCAAGGTCCTGGAGACCGAACTGCCGCAAGGCGATGGTGCGGTCTTCACCGTAAGCGTCACGGACCTGCGCACACAGACACCGGTGACCGACGCGATGATCTTCGCCACACGGCTTGACATGGCGCCCGATGGAATGGCTGGGATGACGGCCCCTGTAGAGGCGCTGACATCCGACGTTCCCGGGCAATACCGCTTTCATGCAGATCTGGGGATGGCTGGGGCCTGGCGCTTCTCCATCGCAGTTCACTTTGATGACGAGACAGCGGTCATCCGGCGTGAAGTGATCCTGCGGGTGACGCCATGAGAGGGGAAGGTTCGCAGCCGTATAAGGAAATCGAGCGTCTCCCCGCTTGTGCCGGTTTCAGAGCATGGCGGCAGACTTTGGGTTTACCGCAGGCGCACGGTTCTGCCGGTGCATGATGCGTATGCCACCAAAAGACCAAATGTCGGTTCGGTCACCCTACACTGGGTCGGGGCGGCACTGGTATTTCTGGCGCTGCTGGCCGGGTTGTTCACGGTCTATTATACCAGTGGTTGCTGCGCCGCAGAGCGGCGGATCGCCTATCTGTTGCACGCCTATGCGGGTCTCACCGTCCTGGGGCTTGTCGTCCTCCGCCTGTTTTTCAGGGTCACATACGGGTGGCCGCAGCACGCGCCTTCCGGCAAATCCGGGCTTGGTGAGATTGTCGCCAAGATCATCCACTGGACGCTGTATGCCATGATGATCCTCATTCCCCTGACGGGATGGATCATGGCGTCCGGGATGGGCTGCTGCTGGTCTGTGCCCGGGTTGCCGGATGTCAACCTGTTGTCCTTCGGGGTCGGCGCAGAAACCCCGGCAGACGTCGGGGCGGCCTACCGGGTTCACGTTGCCTTTGCGTGGATCATCATCGGGTTGATTGCGCTGCATGTCTCGGCAGCGCTGTTTCACCATCTGTTTCTGAAGAACGACCTTTTGAGCCGGATGCTTCCGAGACACTTGCCGCAAAGGACCACGCGGAATGACGGGCACCACAAGGCGACGCCCGCGCCCGTGAACAAGGGGGATACATGATGGGTTGCGGTTTTGGTGCAGGGCACCGCTCTGCTGGTCTGGGCCACATCCTGGCAGAGGTGGTCGCCTTTTTCGGCCGCCTCGCAACTCAGGTTCTGGTGATCCTGACCTCTGGACCGGCACTGGGGCTGTTGACCGCTCTTGTCCTGCTGTTGGCGGCCGTGGCGCTGTTGAAAGTCATCTTTGCACGCCGCGGGCCACCAGCCCGCCCGGCCGGATCGGAGGGCGCGAGATGATGATGCACGGCATGGGAGGTGGCATCGGTGCCACCATGATCATGGGCTGGCCGCTGGCGGATTGGGCCACGATCCTGCTTCTGCTGATCGTCTCGATCATGATCGTTGCATTGGTCAGCGCCGTTCTGAGCTTTTTGAAACCGAGACTGACCCGGACGCC
>JANOGW010000004.1:0-4689 GCA_031406155.1 Pseudorhodobacter sp. | reverse complement strand
CCGAAAATCTTGAACGTGCCAGTGCCCTGTTCGGTGTTGGCGATCGGCGTGCCCGTAAAGCCGATGATCGTCGCGTTTGGCACCGAAGCCATGAGATACGTGCCCAGATCCTTCGCGACCGAGCGGTGGGCCTCATCGATGAAAACATAGATGTTGTCGCGGATAGAGGAGTCCTTTCTGATCGCCTCGAATTTATGGATCATTGCAATGATCAGCCCGCGAAAATCCGCATCCAGCAGCTCCTGAAGCTCGGCCTTGTTGCGGGCCCGCCTGATAGCGATGTCTTGGTTCTGCATTTCGCCCAAGACGCGCTCGACCCAGCCCTTCAACTGCCCTTCAAGTTCAGTGCGATCCACGACAAGGATCACCGTGCCATTCTTGAACCGGTCCTTCTGCTCAAGGATCAGTTTTGCCGCTGTGAGCAGGGTGAACGTCTTGCCCGACCCCTGCGTGTGCCAGACGAGACCGCGCGTCTTGGCCGGATCGGCGCAACGCTCGACTATTGCATCGATGGCGCGGCGCTGATGCTGGCGCAGGATCGATTTTCGCGTCTCGCTGTCCTGGACGTAGAACAAAATCCAGTGCTGGAGCGTGCGCAGGAAATCCGTCCGCTCGAAGAACGCCTGCACTGCAAAGCGATAGGCCTCGTCGGGCGTTTGCTTCCAGCGGGCCATATCGCGGCGGGTGGCGTTCCAGGTGACGCCATACCAATAGTCGAGCAGGTGCGTGACGTTGAAGATTTGCGGTGCCCCGATCAGTTCCGGCGTCTCGATCTCATACCGGCGCAGTTGTTTGATGCCGCGTTCAATGGCGTCGCCGTCCTTCGGATTCTTGTGTTCGACGATGCAGACCGGCACGCCGTTGATGCAAAACATCACGTCAGCCCGGTTGCCCTTTCGGGCGGGCGGCTTCAGCGCCCATTCCCACGAGACATGAAAGGCGTTGGCGTCAGGATGTTCGAAGTCGATCAGCTGGACGCGGCGATGGCGCTTTTCGGCCTCGTCATACCAGCCGCGCTCGCCGCGCAACCACATCAGCATTTCACGGTTGCCGTCGACAGTCGCCGGGATCGCATCGAGGGTTTCAACGATCGAGCGCAGCGCATCGGGCGACAGCCAGGCGTTGAATTCCGTCAGCTTGGCCTCTAGTTCGTCGCGAAGCAGCATTCCTGCTTCGCCGCCGCGCTTCTGCTTGGCAACTTCCGGACTGAGGGGGGTCCAGCCGATTTCGGCGGCGTGCTTGACCATCGGAAACTGGACGGTACCTGCTTCGCTGATCTTGAGGTCGCTCATGCGGCAACTCCTTCAATCGGCGCTTTGCTGAGCACCGACAGATCGAGATCGGCCACGCGGACTCCGCCGGTCATCAGCTTGTGTAGCAACGCCTTGAACAGGTCTTCGAGCACGGCGCGTTTGCGCTGATGTAGGTTAATCTTGCCGTCGATAGCGCGGAGGATTTCCACGATCTCGCACTGTTCGTCGAGAGTGGGTGGGAGGGGGATTGGAAGGCCGTCGATCGTCCCCGTATTCAGGTTGTATTTTCCATCTGCAGCTGGCGTGGCGCGTCCTGCAATAATGCTTGTGCCGCGTTCCGAAGCAAAGAACTGAGCTACGAAATACGGATCAATCATTTGTCGTTTAAGTCGTGCCCGGATCAAGTAGGATGCGAACAACGCGCCAGCCGGGTCTCCTGCAAACACTGCACAAGCACCAAGCCGTTCGATTACCCCGTTCGTCCGAATGAAGATCAGATCACCTTTTTCGAGGCGGTACCGATTGGCCTCCTCAGTAGTCAGCTTTCCAAATTTAATATCTTCGGGGCTAACATGGCCGGTCCGGATGTTCGGAATACGGAGGACAGGAAAATCGGTCCTCGAATACGTGCAGGGCGTTGATGTTCCGTATTGCAGCCACTCGCGGACCTCCCCAAAATCGACAACGTTCCAGGATTCGGGAACGAAACCGATTTCAGTTTTCTTTTGTGCTTCGCCGCGAAGACCGCGCGTGAAAAGTTCGCGCATGACGACGCGTTTGCAGTTTTCCCATGAGGTGATTTCTTGAAATTGACCGGACAGCGCGGTTTCGGCCAACTTCAAGACGCTGGCGATATCGGCCTGCTCACCTTCTTCCGGAATGCCGATCTCTTTTTCTTTTAATGCTTTGAAATGACGATTGTATCCTCGACTTTGCAAATCGACACCGCGGAGCGCGTAGTAGAAGAACAAGGGATCGACATCGGGCCTAGGTTTTAGAATCTGTGTTCCGTCGGCTCCGCGCACAAAGGGAAAATTGACGTATTTGAGCGCTCGAGTGTGATCACCGAAAACGACTACAGGCAAGGCTTGCTCGATCAGACCGCTATCGTCGTCCGTCCACCCAGCTATCAGCGCCTGCCCTTGGTCTATAATTGGGAAACTCCCAAAAGGCCGGTATTCCCGCGTCTGGAGCTTCTTCACCGATCCAAATCGTAAGTTAGTAAGGCATTCTTCCACCGTCTGAGTGCGCCAGTCAGTCATCGGTGGCCTCCTTGCCAAGAGGTGCCAGCAACTTGATCAAATCATTCGTTAACGCGGCATCTTGCTGGTGCAGCTGGGACAATTCGCGCAGCAAGTCTGAGATTGAGCCATGGTCAATCTCATCGGTTTGTCCTACCCATCGGCTCGGGCTCAGGTTGTAGTCCGCCTCGTCTGCTTGTTGTCGCGTTATAACCGCGATCTCACCTTCAATAGGTTCGCCTTTGAGATAAGCCGCTGCGAGAGGACGGATGGCGTCCTCCGGGATGTAGTTCTTCGGCTTGCCCTTCTTCAGCCGCTTGCTGGCGTTCAAGAGGACGATCTTGTCCTTGCGAGCGGCGGGCTTGCGTTTGTTCAGCACTACGATCACGCCAGCGGCCATAGTGTTGTAGAACAGGTTTTCAGGCAGCAAGATGACGCCGTCGATCAGATCGTGATCGACGAACCATTTGCGGATGTTGCGCTCCTTGTCGTCGTTCTTCGAGCCCGAGCCACGCGTGACTGCGCCGGTATCAAGCACCACCGCCGCGCGGCCATGTTCGTTCAGGCAAGCAAGGGTATGCTGAAGCCAGGCCCAATCGCCCTTGCCTGTTGTGATGCCGCCCGTGGTGCGGAACCGGTCAAAAGGATCATTTGCGAATACTTCCGGCGCGAAAGGCTGGTTCCACATCGGGTTGGCGACAACAATATCGTGGCCGCGCACCTTGCCCTCGTTGGTTCGGAACTTGGGATTGATCATCGTGTCGCCGCGGGCGATCTCGATCTCCATGTCGTGGATGATGCCGTTCATCTGCGCGACGGCGTAGCTTTCGGCCATAAGCTCCTGGCCGGTCAACTTCAGCGGCACCTTGGCCATCGGATCGAGTTCACGCGCCACAAGCTGCAGCTTGACCAGAAGGCCCGCCGACCCGCAGGCGTAATCATGGCAGTCCTCGCCAGGGCGGGGCCGCATGATGTGCGCCATCAGGAAGCCGACCTCGGTCGGCGTGAAAAACTCGCCCGCGCTCTGGCCGGAGCCTTCTGCAAACTTCCTCAGCAGATATTCATAGGCGCGCCCGAGGAAATCGGGCTGCACATCGGCAAGGCCAAGGCGGTAGCGCGGATCGGAGAACGTCTCGACCACAAGGCGCAGTTTGGCTGGGTTGATATCACGCTCGCCGTTTCGTTCGGCAGCGAAGTCGACCACATCGATGACGCCGGAAAGCTGGGGGTTCTGTTTGACAACGGCACGGACGGCCTTGGTCAGATGCTCGCCGATGTCTTTCGGTTTGGTAGTGATGCCCTTGTCATCCAGCGGCCATTCAACGACCTGGCGCCCGCTGATCGCGCCCCAGCGCGCCTCGGGCGGCAGATAGAAGCGCAGCAGGGAATGATCGCCCTCAGCAATCTCAAGAGCGGTGTCGCGATCGCCGTAGTCTTCGGCAAGACGCGCGATCTCGTCATCAAAAACGTCTGATAGCCGCTTAAGAAAGAGGAGCGGCAGCAGGTAGTCCTTGAACTTTGCTGCGTCTTTTTCGCCCCGGATGGAGCAGGCGGCATCCCACAGCATCTGTTCCATCGATTTGGTTGACGGTGCGGCGCTGGCCGAAGTTCGGCGACGACGAGTTACGCCAGCTGCGGGCTCACCCGATTCATCGCCTTCTTCGGCAGTGTCGATGCCAGCCTCTTGTGCCAGTGCTGAGATCACCTCTCGCGCCGCCTTCTGCGGCAGGTTTGATCCGCCTTCCCAGCGGTTAACCGTCGCGAATGACACGCCGAGTCGCTCGGCGAGCTGTTCCTGCGTGAAGTCCATTTTTGTGCGAATTGCGCGAAGGGTCGCGGCTACAGCTTGTGCGTTTGTCATGTTTGCTATATTTGCTATAAATGAGGCCGTGTCAAGGGCGAGTCGTATGGCTGGTTAGGTGGCCAGAACGTACGGATCAGCGCTCAGCTTGACATTTTGAACCGAAGCGATCCTAAATGGGGATCATATCGCTTGATCCTGAAGGGGGAGCGCTGTATATGAGGCTGGTCGGCGGACAAATCATAGAAGAGGCGCAGAAGCGCCACGCTGATGCGGCCAAACGCCTCTCGGCGTGGAAAGCTGAGGTTGCGTCGAAGTCGACGGTTTGGACATCCTTCCAGGATGTTCGGGACCGCTATCCGAAGGCCGACAAAATCGGTGATCGGTTCGTCTT
>JANOGW010000094.1:0-5572 GCA_031406155.1 Pseudorhodobacter sp. | reverse complement strand
TGCCACAAGGGGATTGAAGATCGAGGTGATGGGCGATGCCAACGACTATGTCGGCAAGGGTCTGTCGGGCGGGCTGATCGTGGTACGGCCGCACATGTCGTCGCCGTTGGTGGCATCGGAAAACACCATCATCGGCAACACGGTGCTGTATGGCGCAACGGCAGGCTATCTGTTTGCGGCTGGCCGCACAGGCGAGCGGTTTGCCGTGCGCAATTCGGGCGCATCGGTAGTGGTCGAAGGCTGCGGATCGAACGGGTGTGAATACATGACGGGCGGTGTGGCCGTTATTCTGGGCCGGATCGGGGCCAACTTTGGCGCCGGTATGACAGGAGGGATGGCGTATCTGTATGATCCCCAGGGCGTGACCGGGGCCTTCATCAACGCGGAATCGCTGGTGACCAATGCTGTGATGCATCCGCATTGGGAAGCACAGTTGCGCGGGCTGATAGAGCAACACGTGGCGGAAACCGGGTCGGTGAAAGCCGCGCGCATTCTGACCGACTGGGCGGTGGAGCGGCGGCATTTCGTGCAGGTTTGCCCAAAGGAAATGCTGATACACCTGCCGTTTCCGTTGAGCGATCAACCGCTCGCAGTGCCAGCCGAGTAAGCGTTTTGTCGGGCGAGGGTTGGCCCCCGCCCGACACCTGACAGTTCCTTGGGGACCGCATTACCGACAATTCTAACCAGTTTATTCCCCGGCCGGGCGATCCTCGCGGTGCGGCCCGAAGGCTTTGTCAACACTTTGCCAGTAACGCTGGTCCCGAAAAAATGACTTCGGGAAACTTGCGACATGTCAGTATTGAAGGGCGATCAGTTCTTTGCCTTGGATCCAGCGCAACCGCCACGTGCCGGAACACCGCTTAAAGTGGTCAAGCTGTCGGTCGGCGACGCGAATGGCGACAAACTTATCTCCGTCGGTGGTGTGGATCTGATCGGCGGGCTGCGGGTCACCAGAGTTTGGGTGAATGATACGATCACGGTCGATATGGGGAACGGCCCGGTGGAAGTGGTTGGCGTGACGTTCTACCGGCAAAACGGTCCACCTGTTTTCACCCCGACGGATGGCACTGAACTCCAGGATGCTACGTTCATTTCGTCAAGCTATGTCGTGCAGTCCACGCAGGTCAGCCTTGCGGCCTTTGGCCCGCCCTGTTTCACTTACGGCACAGAATTGCTGACCCCGCAGGGCAACCGCGCGGTTCAGGACCTGCGCGTTGGTGACATGGTGGTGACCCGCGATCATGGGCTGCAAACTTTGCGCTGGATCGGCGAGCGCGGTGTCTGCGGGCTTGGCAAGTTTGCGCCGATCCATTTTTTGCCAGGTGCTTTGGGGAATGCCCGCAGTCTGCTGGTCTCGCCGCAGCACCGGATGCTGGTTTCCGGCTGGCGGGCGGAGCTGTTCTTTGGCGAGCCGGAGGTTCTGGTGGCGGCGATGCATCTGGTCAATGGCCGCACGATTGTGCCGTTTCTGACGCGGGCCGTGGATTACTTTCATCTGTTGTTCGACAGGCATGAGATTATCTTTGCCGAAGGTGTTCCGACGGAGTCGTTTTATCCGGCCACGGCGGTTCTCGCCGCCGACCGTGACATGTTCGTAGAAGTGACGACGCTGTTTCCGGCACTGGCTGACGTGACGCGGGGCTGGCCTCTTGCAGCGCCATCGGTCAGGGGCACGCAGGCGGCTTTGCTGCGGCAGTAGCAAGTGGCGGGGCCGCACCGGCCGATGTCCGGTGTGCCCTGGGGCGCTTGACCCTGCCGCCCGCTTCGTGGCTATGGTTGCGCATGGTGGAACAGCCTTCTCAGAAACCCAGACCAAGCCGCAGCAAGGCGGCCAAAGCCGCCGCCGCGACGCGTGCCAACAGGCGGGCGCGGGGGCCGGTCTGGCGGCGGGCATTGCGCTGGGCGGGGCGCGGGCTGCTGGGGCTGATGGCGTTCTATCTGCTGGCGATCGTGCTGTTCGCGTTTATCAATCCGCCCGGCAATCTGTACATGTGGTCCGAAGGCCGACGTCTGGGCGGCGTTGAGCAGGTTTCGGTCAACATCGAGGACGTCGCGCCAGCGATGGCGCGGTCGGTGGTGGCTGCGGAGGACGCGAATTTCTGCTTGCACTGGGGCTTTGACATGGCCGCAATCCGCGCAGCGGTGCAGGAAGGCAGCAATCGCGGCGCATCGACGCTGAGCCAGCAGGTGGTGAAGAACGTCTTTTTGTGGCATGAGCGCAGTTGGCTGCGCAAGGCGATGGAAGCGGTAATCACGCCGGTTGTGGAACTGATCTGGACCAAGCGGCGCATCATCGAGGTCTATCTGAACGTTGCCGAATTTGATGAAGGCGTGTTTGGCGTGCAGGCCGCAGCGCAGCATTATTTCGGGGTGGATGCGGCGGATTTGTCGGGCATTCAGGCCGCGCGCCTTGCCGCCGTTCTGCCAGACCCGAAGGGACGGTCAGCGGGCAAGCCATCCTCCTTTGTGCGCAAACGCGCGGGACAGATTGCAGGCGGGGCCGAGACGATTGCGGCAGACGGGCGGGCAAGCTGTTTTGAATAGCCGCGACTTGGAGAGATACAACCGCCCCTGCCGCCCTACGCAATCTGGGAAAAAAGCCATAGCAGAATAGCGATGCAGCCGCGCGGTGAACCTATTCTGGCCATGTTCTCATGTTTTTTCAACCGCTTGATAAGGGGCTGAAAATGCCAGCTTGGTTTGTGAAATTAGCTATCGCGGCTTTGATTGGCTTGGTTGCCTGTTACAACACGACCTTCGTCGCCTCTTCAATAATGTTCACTGTTGGGTTGATGATCCCGATTTGGATATTGGCGGTCAATTTGTGGTGGATCGCATTAGTACTTGCGCCTTGGGCTTGGTTTGCTCGCCGGGGTTTTCCAATCCGCGGTTTTCTGATCTCGGCGCTTGTACTGGTCGCACTTTTCACACTGCCCACGTTTTACATCACGCAACAGCGCCAAGCTTTGGTGCCCGCAACCATTGATACCGCCAACCTGACCCCCTTACCCGCCTCTGGCATCGGCAGTCTGGAGATGGTTCTGACTGACGACATCGCTCATCTGCACAGCTGCCAGATTCTTTGCCAACAGTTGCTTACGGGGGGCGATCTGCAATGGATTAGGATGGTCTCTGCCCCGGATGCACGGTTGCCGCAGCGAGCCATCGTTTACTACCGCGCCACTTCAAAAGACTGCACCGCCTTGGACCACAGTTTCCCGGATGGCGCGGAATGCTTGCTAGCGCGCGCTGATGACGGCATCCCGGCTGATCTACAACTGCACTTGACTGAGCTTGGAAATTTTTACGAGCCGATGGATCAATATAGTGGCATCGTTGCCCTGACGGGAGTGCAAAAACTGGTCATCACCGACTTGCGCGACGGACGGGAGTTGATCACGCAAAGCCGCTATGGCTGGATCGAACCCACGGTCGGTTTTCTGGAACCTGATACCGATTTCGATGTTGCAGTCAGGGCAAATGGCGGGTTTCGCCTGCGCCCAAAGCGGCTTTATACTGGCAGAATCGACCTGCGCAAAAGCCTGAACAGTATCGGCGTCCGCATGGGCCCGCCCCGGGACACCCTGCCCTTTTATAGCCCGGCCGAGCTTTTATGGTCACATGGCGGCTACATGACCCAACTACCCTATGACGAGCCGCTAAAGACCACGATGTTCGCCGTTGCTGAAGGCAAACCTGTTCCGACAGGAACTCCGGCGGAAATGTTCTTTAGAAACTTGCCCGGACTTGTCGCAACCGCGCCGGCTGTCGTCGTAGCGCCGGCTTCCCAATCGGAGAATGTCGGCGGCGAGCAAGTTCAGCCCAACATCAAGCGCGGCCTGCCGGTCACGCCACAACCCGCGCAGACTGGCCGCCCGGCTGATGATGATCTTGGCGGCTGGCTGTCTCGAATTACGACCAGCAAGGGGTTTGAAGCGCTTCGCGCCCTGAATATCGTTCGTGACATGGTCTCAGACGCCCCGCCGGGCACCTACGACGCCTACGGCGAAGACTACCTAGCCGCCCTAGAAAGGATCCCCGGCCTGACCCCGCTATTGGGCAACTTTGCCTTCGACCCCACGCCACATATGCGCGACCTCTGGACGGCGGGAGTTGACGAGGCCGCCGACGCACTTGTTTTGCAGGCCGTCTGCGGGGCTGATCTGCGTTGGTCCGACCGTCTTGTACCCTTCGTTATGGAGGCAGGACAAAGCCTGCTGCCCCGGTACCGCGACCCCAAATTCTTTGGCTCCGGCATTCTGGATGTGGTGCTGGTGCTTGTGCATTTGCAGCGGCCCGACATAGCCCGAACATTCATTGACCAGATAGATTGGACTGTTGTGGATGGTCTGTCGCCGCTGGCCAAGTTTGGCAACTTCCCCGCAGTAGATCGTGCGCTGCTGTTATCGCGCGTCGATGATCCAGTGCCCTGCCACGGATAAGCGGTCGACGCTGAATTGCGTTTCTTGCGGCGCGATTGCCATCTTGCGCGGTCTTGCGATGCCGCGGAGGCTGACCAAACCATTGCTTGTCACCGTTCGGGCAAGTAACAGAGGTTAGCCTGCCAGGAGGTTGCTAATGAACCGACTTTACCACGTGCCGCTGTCGCCATTCTGCCGCAAGGTGCGCCTGACTCTGGCGGAAAAGCGGATCGAGGTGGAACTGGTGGAGGAGCGGTATTGGGAGCCGTCGCCGGAATTTCTGCGCCGGAACCCGGCGGGCAAGGTACCGGTCTTGCGGATGGACAGTCGTGTGATGAGCGAAAGTCAGGCGATCTGCGAATATCTGGAAGAGGCATATCCAACGCCTGCACTGATGCCGCGCGATGCCGATGGTCGCTATGAGGTGCGCCGGCTGTGTGCATGGTTTGATGACAAGTTTCAGGCCGAGGTGACCTCGAAGTTGCTGTATGAGCGCATCACCAAAAAGGTGATCGGGCAGGGCTATCCGGACAGCAAGGCAGTCAAGACCGGGGCTGCGCGCATCAAGTATCATCTGGATTATCTGGCCTGGCTGCTGGATCAGCGGCGCTGGCTGGCGGGCAATGACATGACGCTGGCGGATTTCGCGGCGGCGGCGCATCTTTCCTGTCTGGATTATATCTCGGATGTCGACTGGAACAGGCATGCGGTGGTGAAAGACTGGTATGCCAAGATCAAATCGCGGCCCTGTTTCCGGACGCTGCTGGTGGATCAGGTGTCGGGCTTTCCGCCGCCTGCGCATTATGCCGATCTTGATTTCTAGCTGAGACAGGCGGGGGTTTCACACCCCGTCGCCGGTCGGTTCTTGAACCGATGGCGAACCAACCGTCAACCCCCGTGGGATATTTGTGCCAAAATGAAAGAGCGGTTGCGTGCGCGGGCCTTGGAGGAGGGCTTTTCAAAGCTTGGTGTTTGTGCGCCGGATGCGGTGCCTCAGACGGCTGGGCGGTTGGCGGCGTTTCTGCAGGCCGGGCATCACGGGCAGATGGAATGGATGGCGAACCGCGAGGCTTGGCGCGGGTCGGCGGCGGCGTTGTGGCCAGAGGCGCGGTCGGTCATCATGCTGGCCGAGGTTTACACGCCTGAGGCCG
>JANOGW010000061.1:0-49704 GCA_031406155.1 Pseudorhodobacter sp. | reverse complement strand
TCGAAATGTTGCTTAAGCTTCATTTCCCGAAAAACGCCTTCGCGCTGGAGCTTTTTCTTGAGGGCCCGAAGGGCTTGCTCGACGTTATTGTCGCGGACGCTGACCTGCATGTGGTTGTCACCACCTTCCTAGGTTAAAGTTGCACTTTGATGTGCAGGCTGGCGGGCTATAACAAAGCAAGGGGCACTTGTCTACTAATGGCCGAACGGAGGGTGTGATGAACCAGAATAACTCGATGGACCATGCGAAAGACGCAGTTCTTGATGCCGCATTGGCCCATGTGCCGTTCGACGGCTGGTCCGCGGCCACATTGCGTGCAGCAACTGCCGATTCGGGCGTGGCCCCTGCTTTGGTCGCCGCCTTGTTCCCTCGTGGTGCTGTTGACCTTGCCTTGGCCTATCATCACCGCGGCGACGCCCTGATGCGCGAACGCTTTGCAGCAGAAGACCTGACCGGCCTGCGCTACAGCGAAAAAGTCGCGCGCGCCGTGCGTCTGCGACTGGAAGCTGCATCCGATAAAGAGGCGGTTCGCCGCGGCACCACCCTGTTCGCCCTGCCACAACACGCCGCCGACGGTGCCCGCGCCATCTGGGGCACGGCAGACGCTATCTGGCAGGCCCTTGGCGATACTTCAGAAGATCTGAACTGGTACACCAAACGCGCTACCCTGTCCGCCGTCTACGGCTCCACCGTGCTGTTCTGGCTGGGCGATGACAGCACAGACCACCAAGCCACTTGGGATTTTCTCGATCGCCGCATCGAAAACGTGATGTCGTTTGAGAAATTTAAATCATCTGTGCGCGATAACCCATTTGCCAAAGCCTTTGCCGCAGGGCCGGGTCGCTGGTTTGACAAGATCAAAGCACCAAAGATGCCCGATGACCTTCCGGGTTCATTCACGGATCGCTTTCAAACCAAAGGACCGAATGCATGAGCCTACCGCACGCGATGCTCGCAATGGCAATCAGCGAACCCGGTGGGCCGGATGTGCTGCAACCGGTTTCGGTGCCGGTGCCAGTGCCGGGCCACGGGCAGATACTGATCAAGATCGCCTATGCCGGCGTCAACCGCCCCGACGCGCTGCAAAGGACGGGGGCCTACGCGCCACCGCCCAGCGCCTCCCCCCTGCCCGGACTGGAGGCTGCGGGCCACGTTGCGGCGATTGGCGCAGGCGTTGTGCGCTGGGCGGTCGGCGATGCCGTGTGCGCCTTGTTGCCCGGCGGTGGCTACGCGGAATACGCGCTAACCAACGAAGCGCACGCGCTTCCGGTGCCGTTGGGCATGACCTTGCGCGATGCCGCCTGTTTGCCCGAAACCTGCTTCACCGTCTGGTCCAACGTCGTGATCCGTGGCGGCCTGAAGGCAGGCGAGCGGTTCTTGGTGCATGGCGGATCGTCCGGCATTGGCACAACGGCCGTTCAGATCGCTAAGGCACTGGGCGCGCGGGTTTTTACGACTGCGGGCTCAGCCGAAAAGGTGGCGGCTTGTCTGGCTTTGGGTGCCGAAGTTGCGATGAATTACCGCGACGAAGACTTCGTTGAAGTCCTCAAGAAAGAAGGCGGCGCGCATCTGATCCTCGATATGGTCGGCGGCAGCTATCTTCCCCGCAATGTCAAAGCCTTGGCCGATGATGGCCGCCTCGTGCAAATCGCGTTTCTGACCGGCCCGAAGGTGGAATTGAACTTTGCCGAAGTGATGATGCGCCGCCTGACCATCACCGGCTCCACCCTGCGCCCGCAATCAGACCTGCCCAAGGCCCGCTACGCCGAGGCCATTGAAACCCATGTCTGGCCGATGATCCTGAAAGGCGCCTTCGCCCCCGTCATCGACAGCGAGTTCGCCCTTGATCAGGCCGCCGCCGCCCACTGGCGCATCGAAAGCTCGGGCCATATTGGCAAGATCGTGTTGAAGGTTGCGGGATAATTCCCCACGATCTGGTACAAAAGGACTTCCCGGCACGTCCTAGCGCACAGCCTCCATCACCGCATCGCTTAGCGTGCAATCTCGCACGACATCGGCCCCGCATGCCCGGGGTTGCAGATCTGTGGTCAGGCACAGCCGCACTTCCTCGATCATGCCGGCGTCGCAGGTGACCGTGATCTGATCACGCAACAGGCCCGGATTGGCCTCAATGAATGCATCCTCTACAACAGATGCGGGCAGTCCAACATCGCGGCCTAGACCCTTGAAAACATCCGGGATCACCACTGCCCCATATGCCTTACGCGACAGGGCAAAGTAATCGCGCGCCTCCAGCGCCGAACACCGCCCGTGTTTTTTCCATTCATGGAATGCCAGCCCCGCACCACCCATGATATCGGCCATTGCCGCCGTCTCGGCGCGCGACGGATCGCGCGCGCCGGTGCGGCAATAGCTCGGATAACCAGCCTCGAACTGCGGCCACAATCCGTGCAGGGTGAAGCTCAACCCCCGCCCGGCATCGCATTGCGGATCGCCGCGCCCGTCACCGGTTTGCGCACACCAGTTGGGCGACCACGACAACGACATCACGTAATAATCGAAATCGCCGGCACGCTCGCCGTCCGCCCAGACCGGGCCAGTCAGCCCCAGCAGAAGTGCCGCGATACCGATACGCATTTTCTCTTTCCTCTCACCGGGAACGCGACTATATACCCCTCAACTTCCCGAAACCGAGAAGACGCAAGGAAAAGCCTTGCAGCCGTTTTCCCGGCCCGAGAAAGATTTGTAAAGGCCCAAGCCTTGGCGTCGTCCAAGGGCAGGCAAACCAAAGGACGAAACCGATGAACAAGCCGCTCATGGCCAAAGCTACCGCCGTCTGGCTGGTTGACAACACCACGCTGACATTCCGGCAGGTCGCCGATTTCTGCGGCATGCACGAGCTGGAAATTCAGGGCATCGCGGACGGCGATGTTGCCACCGGCGTGAAGGGTTTCGATCCGGTCGCCAACAACCAGCTTGACCCGATCGAAATTGAACGTGGCCAGAAAGACCCGACCTATCATCTGAAGCTGAAATTCATTGCCTCTGCCGTGGGCGAGGAAAAGCGACGCGGCCCGCGCTATACGCCCCTGTCCAAACGCCAAGATCGCCCGGCGGCCATTCTGTGGCTGGTGAAGTTTCACCCTGAACTGACAGACGGTCAGATCGGCAAGCTGGTCGGCACCACCAAGCCCACCATCCTGACCATCCGCGAACGCAGCCACTGGAACATCAACAACATCCAGCCGATCGATCCGGTGGCGCTGGGCCTGTGCCGGCAGTCGGAGCTTGACGCGGCGGTGCAGATCGCCGCCCGCAAGAAGGCCGCAGGTGGCACGGTGATGTCGGACGACGAACGCCGCAAGCTGGTTTCCACCGAACAATCGCTGGGCATGAGCACGGATGCCAAGACCCCGTCCGGGATCGAGGCGCTGTCGCAATTCGCCAAGCCGACGAAGGAAGAAAGCCCGGCCGACTATTCCGACGCCGAAAGCTTCTTCAACCTGCCGGAAGATGACGACGAAGACGACGAGGACGAAGACGACAAGAAGCGGTGATTTCGAGTCGCGCAACGCTCGCTCCAACGAAAGCCCCAGCCGAAAGGCCGGGGCTTTTTTCTGTTTTGCGCACCCACCCAGGCACGCGCGCCCTGATTTAGCACTGGCAGCACCCGACCCAGCCCCCCATATTCTCCGGCTTGCGCCTCCAAGCAACGCCCCGACCATCTGTCCCCGGGCAGATGCCAGATCGGGTTGAAGGGCAGTCAGGTGCGGGCGGTCACGTAGGGTGCGTGTTTACACGCGCCGCCCTCCCAACCCATTAGCGCAACTTATCTAACGTGGTTCGGTATCCCTTAAACGCAAGTGCCCAATCGTCTGCTTTGCGGACGAAGCTGTCGTTCGGAGCGAGCATTTAGTTTCAGCCCATTAGCCGAAAGATTGTCTAGAAGGTCCGGCCAAGAAACGCAGGATTCGGACTAGAAAGGACTTGCGCGACGCATCGTGTGATTTATCCTCCTGCTCATGGAATTGACCTACCCAATAAATTTTGTGGGCCACGATGAGTGGATGAGGAGCGGCTACTCACTAGGGCTAGCTGGCGGAGATGTCATTACCCGTGACGGTGAAGTTCTCGGAGTTTGGCGTGTTGTGGAGTATGACCCGGAAGCTGACGACGAGGGCGGGCGGTATGAGTTTATCTTGGACGGACAGGATGTCGTAAAGTTCTATGAAGAATTTGCACATCTGGATTTCAGAGCCAGTCGAGGGTTTGCATTGTCAACTCTGACTCGTGCGATAAAGGAATGGCAAGAAACCAGGTATTCTTGACATTTCAGTACCAGTGGTAAGCACCTTGCAGACAATGACCGCAACGGGCTCGAAGTGGTCATTCGAAGCCATTAGTTGTTTGGTGGGTCGTGACCCACGAGCGACACTCAGACTTCAAAGCAAGTCTAACTGATCGAGATTCCGGAATAAGTCAGAAGCATCTGCCTGCATCTTCCCCACTCGCGCGGACACTAAGCCCAAGGTTATCTGCGACATGTAACACACCCCACCCCCCTAACAACACCTTAACAAAACAAAATCAATGACTTACAGATCGCAATACGCGTGTTACCCGCCCGGTAACAAACCCGTCAAAACGTCTTCCGGGCCTTCAAAGCCGCCCCGATCGTCCCGTCATCCAGATAATCCAGTTCCCCACCAATAGGCACCCCCTGCGCCAGCGACGTAATCGCGACGCCGCATCCCGCCAGAACATCGGCGATGTAATGCGCTGTCGTCTGACCGTCCACGGTGGCATTCAGGGCGAGGATCACTTCCGTCACCCCTTCCTCCGCCATCCGGTCAAGCAGTTGCGGGATGCGCAATTCCTCCGGCCCGACGGCGTCAAGCGCCGACAAGGTTCCCCCCAGAACATGATACCGCCCCTTGAACGCCCCCCCGCGTTCCATCGCCCACAGATCGGCGATGTCTTCGACCACGCAAATCTCACCCGTGGCGCGGCGGTCATCGGCGCAGATATCGCAGATCTCGGCGGAACAGATATTGCCGCAGCGCGCGCAATCGCGGGCCGTGGCCGCCACCTCGGCCATCACCTGCGCCAGCGGGGCCATCACCGCGTCGCGGCGTTTCAGCAGCATCAAAACCGCGCGGCGTGCCGACCTCGGCCCAAGTCCGGGCAGCCGCGCCATCAGATCGATCAACGTTTCAATATCAGAGACCGCGTTGCGCATCAAAACGGCAGCTTCATGCCCTCAGGCAGCCCCAGACCTTCGGTCAGTTTGGCCATTTCCTGTTGATTGCGCGCCGCGGCCTTGCCCTGCGCATCCTTGATCGCGGCAAGGATCAGGTCTTCGACCACCTCCTTTTCAGAAGCGACAAAGATCGAGGGATCAATCTCCAGCCCCGTCAGATCGCCCTTCGCGGTGGCGCGCGCCTTGACCAGCCCGCCACCGGACTCGCCGATAACCACGATGCGTGCCAGATCGTCTTGCAGGCTGGCCATCTTGCCCTGCAAATCCTGCGCTGCCTTCATCATGCCGGCCATGTCGCCAAGCCCGCCCAAACCTTTCAGCATTCTGCCCTCCTGTCAGTCATCTTCAAATGGGTCCCATTCATCTTCCACCTCTGGCAGCGCGTCCAGTGCTGCGGACGCCGCCAGCGCCTCAGGGGTGCGAATTTCGACGATCTTCGCGCCCGGAAAGGCGGCCATCACGGCCTGCACAAGCGGGAATGACGCGGCTTCATCCTCGGCGGCAAGGCGGTGTTCGTCGCGCACCTCGGCGATTGTGGGCGCACCGCCGTCGTTGACCAGCGACACCGCCCAACGCGCGCCGGTCCATCCGGCAAGCCGCTGCGACAGGCGCGAGGCAAGGTCGGGGGCGGCGGTTGCGGTCGGTTGAAATTCGATGCGGCCGGGGGAAAACCGCGCGAGCCGCAGGCTGGTTTCCACCTCGACCAGCAGTTGCACATCGCGCCTTTCGCGGATCAGGGCGACCACCTGATCAAAGCTGATGTAAGTGGCAAGCTGCCCCTCGGCCAAGGCAACGGCCTGTACAGCACCCGACATCATGGGCCCGGTCGACGGGCTGTGCGCAGGGGCCATCATGCGCGGCGGTGTGCCGGGCGACATGCCGCCACCCCCGCCGCCGCCCGGGGGGGCAACCGGTTGCGGCTGGCTTTGCAACCGCTTGATAAGGGTTTCGGGATCGGGCAGGTCGGCCACATGCGTCAACCGGATCACCGCCATTTCGGCAGCCATCATGGCATTCGGGGCCAGCGCCACTTCTTCCAGAGATTTCAGCAGCATCTGCCACATCCGGCTGAGCATCCGCATCGCAAGGCGGCTGGCCATATCAAGGCCGCGTTCCCGCTCATCCGGCGGCGTGGTCGGGTCCTGCGCGGTTTCGGGCGTGATCTTGATGACAGAAATCCAGTGCGTGATTTCGGCCAGATCGCGCAGTACGGCCATCGGATCGGCACCGTCAGCATACTGGCCGGAAAGTTCCGCCAGCGCACCGGCAGCATCGCCCCGCATGATCAGATCGAACAGGTCCAGCACGCGGCCCCGGTCGGCCAGCCCCAGCATGGCGCGCACCTGTTCGGCGGTCGTTTCGCCTGCACCGTGGGAAATGGACTGATCCAGCAGCGAAGTCGCGTCGCGGGCAGACCCTTCGGCGGCACGGGTGATCAGGGCCATCGCGGCTTCGGTGATCGCAGCACCTTCCGCAGTGGCGATCTTTTTCAGCAGCGCCATCATCACTTCGGGCTCGATCCGCCGCAGATCAAACCTTTGGCAGCGCGACAGCACGGTCACCGGTACCTTGCGGATTTCGGTGGTGGCAAAGATGAATTTCACATGCGCAGGCGGCTCTTCCAGCGTTTTCAGCAGCGCGTTGAAGGCCGAGGTCGATAGCATATGCACTTCGTCGATGATGTAGATCTTGTAGCGGGCCGATGCGGCGCGGTAATGCACGCTTTCGATGATTTCGCGGATATCGCCAACCCCGGTGCGCGAGGCCGCATCCATTTCCATGACATCGACATGGCGGCCATCGCTGATGGCGCGGCAGGGGTCGCACTGCCCGCAGGGTTCGGTCGTGGGGCCGCCGGTGCCATCGGGGCCGATGCAGTTCAGACCCTTGGCGATGATCCGCGCGGTGGTGGTTTTGCCGGTGCCGCGAATGCCGGTCATGATAAAGGCATGCGCGATGCGGTCGGCCGCGAAGGCATTCCTGAGGGTCCGCACCATCGCTTCTTGGCCGACCAGATCGGCAAAGGTTTCGGGCCGGTATTTGCGGGCAAGGACCTGGTAGGCAGGGGCGGGTGTGTCGGACATCAATCCTCGCGAGAATCAGAGTTAGCAGACTAGGCGTGGGTCGGCGACGCGTCCACCCGGATAGGGCAATGGCCTAGCGCCGTTTCGGCCAGGTGGGGGCGGATTTGTTGCCGCGCGCGCCGGTCATAACGGGCGTATTGGTACGGTTTTCGCCCAGCAGTTTGCGCCAGCGATCCAAACGGTCAGCATTCAGCTTGCCGGCCTTCATGGCGGCCTGCACGGCGCAGCCCGGTTCATGCGCATGGGTGCAGTCGCGAAAACGGCATTGCGGGGCCAGTTCGGTGATTTCAGCGAACAGGCTGTCAATCCCGAAGGCAACATCGCTGACATGAAGCGACCGCATTCCGGGAGTGTCGATCACCCAGGCACCGCCCTGAATGGCGTGAAGCGAGCGTGACGTTGTGGTATGCCGGCCCTTGGCATCGGTTTCGCGAATGCCACCCGTTGCTTGCGGCGCGTCCTGATCCGGGCCGACCAGCGTGTTCAGAAGGGTTGATTTGCCCACCCCGGATGATCCGATCAGGGCAACCGTCCGCCCGGATTTGCACCATGGCGCAAGGGCGAGTGCGGCATCGGGGGATTTGGCATTCAGCGATACGGCGACAAGGCCGCGTTGCAGGGCGCGGGCCCGGCCGAGGTAATCGTCGGCATCGGCGACGGTGTCGGCCTTAGTCAAAACGATGACCGGATCAGTGCCCGCTTCGTTTGCCAGCGCGAGGTAGCGTTCCAGCCGTGCCGGGTTGAAATCGGCGTTGCACGAGGTGACGATGAACAGCGTATCGACATTCGCGGCGATCAATTGCGGGGTATGGCTGCCTTCAACCCGGCGTTCCAGCAGGGTTTTGCGGGCAAGGCGGCGATGCAGGTGATACGTCTCGGGGTCGGCAAGCACCCAGTCGCCGACGGCAAAATCGGTGGTCTTGGCGTGAACTGGCAGGGTCAGCCGAACCGGCATTGTCCCGAAATTGGCGGTCAGGCGTGAGCGGTGAACCGTGGCTACGCGCATCGGGGCAAAACCGTCATCCTCGCCGGCGATCAGTTGCCGGGCGAAAAAGTCCGACCATCCGGCGCTGTCATGATCTGTTTGGGCCTGAGGTGCGGGGATTTCGATCAGATCAGCGGCGGGTTGCCCGGGGGTCTTCCTCATCGGCATTCATCCCCGGCGCGCATCAGGTGAGAGGCTGAACACGACCCAAGTGGGTCTCGTTGCGGCTGCTTCCTTCCGGACCTGACCGGGTTGGCGAGGCACTTGCCCGCGCCAACCTCTCGACTTTGCATATAATCGCGGTGTCGCCAATGCGCAAGTCCGGTGCTGGAAAAGCGGTGGCCTGACTGCCGGTGTTGGTTTAGGTTTCGCAAATCTGTACCGGAGGCCACATGACTGCACGCCTGATCCGTATCGACTGGCCCGATTTCGGGGTGCCTGATCTGCCGCCAGCACTGATGCTGGCCGAGATGCGGGGGCGTCTGGTGGCGTTTCGGGTGGCAGTGGCGGCACGCGGGTATGATGCCGCCGTGGTTTACGGCGACCGGGAACATGCGGCCAACATGCATTGGCTGACCGGGTTCGACCCTCGGTTTGAAGAGGCGGTTCTGATCGTCACTCCGCAGGACGCGGTGCTGCTGGCGGGTAACGAATGCCTGCCCTACACCGGTATTTCGCCACTGGTGGCAGCGGGGGATATGCGGGCAGGCCATTGCGCCAGTCTTTCATTGCCTTCGCAGCCCCGCGACGGGCGGCGGCTGGCGGACTGGTTCGCAGAATTGGTGCCGATGGGGTGCAAACTGGGCGCTGTCGGCTGGAAATGGTTTGGCGCAGGCGAAGTTGATGATCCAGCAACGGCGCTTGATATTCCGGCGTTTCTCGCCGATCCGCTGCGGCGCATCGCCGGGCGGGTGGAAAATGCGACCGATCTGATGATGCATCCCGGATATGGGCTGCGGGCACGGGTGGGCGCGGCCGAAATCGCACGGCTGGAATTTGCCAATCACATGGCGGCACAGGCGATGCGGCGCATGATGTTCAGCTTTCGCGAAGGCATGACCGATTTCGAAGCCTATCAGGCAGCGGGCGTTGGTGGTTTGCCGCTGGCCTGTCATTCCACCTTTGCAACGGGTGGGCGAGCCGCGCAGGGATTGTCCGGTCCGACGGGCGAGGTGTTGCGCACCGGCCAGCAGATATCCTTCAACATCAGCCATTGGGGATCGAACATTTGCCGTGCCGGATGGCTTGCGCGTGCCTCCGACGATCTGCCGGCGAACGCGCAAGGATACATCGCCGGCTTTGCCGGGCCCTATGTCGAGGCGCTGTCGCAATGGTTTTCGCTGATGCAGCCGGGCATTACGGGGGGCGAGGTTTGGGCGCGCATGCGGGCGGAACTGCCGTTTGAAACATTTGGCGTCACCCTGAACCCCGGCCATCTGATCGGCATGGATGAATGGATGTCGTCACCGATTTATGAAGGCTCCGCCGAGCCGCTGGCATCTGGCATGGCGATGCAATGCGATGTCATTCCGGGCCACCCGCAGTGGGGGTCAACGCGGATGGAAGATGGCTATGTGATCGCGGATGCCGCCTTGCAGGCCGACCTTGCCGCGAAATTTCCCGCCGTGGCCAAACGGTGCAGCATGCGGGTGGATTTCATGCGCGATGTCATCGGGTTGGACGTGGTGCAGACATTGCTGCCGCTAGCGGATACCTGCGGCATCGTGGCCCCCTATCTGCTGGACCCGGCACAGGTCATTGCGATTTAGAGAATGTGGTTCAGCTCAGGTCCACTTATATCAGGCCAGCCGCGCGCGCCGGTCAACAGATCCTCGGCCAGATGGTGCGCAAACTGCCCGGTCGAGGGCACGAGATCGGGCACCTGAACCACCCGCATGCCGGCGGCGTGGGCTGCCCTTGCGCCAACCTCGCTGTCCTCGAACACCAGACAGCGCGCCGGGGCAACGCCCAGCAGGGTTGCGGCCAGCAGATAGGGATCAGGCGCGGGCTTGGCGCGGCGGACATCATCAAGCGTGATCAGGTGAAGAAAATCCGCCGTCAGACCGGCCTGCGCGACCTTGCGAATGGCGTTGTGGCGACCGGACGAAGTGGCAATGGCCTTTGGCTGTCTGATTTGCGACAGCAGGTCCCGCACCCCCGGTTTCAGCGGCATGCCAAGCAGCAATTCCTGCTGCATCGCCGCCTTCACAAGGCGATCAAGCTCTGTAAGATCAAGGCCCGGATAGCGCCCGGAAATCAGGCGGTCGCCGGTAGGCATGTCCTTGCCGACAAGACTATGCAGGAAGTCGTGGTCAACCGAAAAACCCATGGCATCAAAGGCCGCCGTCGTTGCCGCCATCGCCAGCCGTTCTGTATCGATCAGGGTACCATCCAGATCGAAAATCACTGCATCATACACGAACCATGCCTCCTTGATTGCGAACGTGATACCCGATCACAGATGCAGGCGAAAGCGCTGGAATCCCGGTTGCGTGAGGCCGACCGGTTCGATCTTCATCTCCCCTAATTCGGCCAGATGGGCCAAAGCCTTGGGGGATGTGTCGAAGACGACCGATGTGCCCGGCATCGCGGCAAAGCGATGCTTTGGATGTGCAACAATCGCAGTGGCCGTGTTGGTCGCGAGGTAGGAAAGAACTGCACTCAGGTTGGTTTTGGTTGTTTGCAGCAATACACGGCCTTCAGCCGGGGACAGAACACCGGCATTTGCCGCGACACGGTAGCTGTTGGTGGCAATCGCAAAATCCTGGCACGGATCAAGGGGTGCGCCCTGATAGGTCAACCCCACAATCCGGTGGCTGTGCGGGTTGATCAAGGCACCCCGCACGTCAAATCTCGGTGGCCTGCCAAGGTCGATCTGAAAATCCAGTCCGAAGATCAGATCAAAGTTGAAACTCGGAAAATCCGGGTTGATCAGGTCGGCGTCCGTGCTGCCGTCCGGTATCTGGTTGAAGATGCCGACCGCAAATTCCAGCCATGATGCGATCTCTGCCCCGGTCAGGCGAATGGCCGCACTGGTGTTGGGCAGGCTGTACAGATCGGCCGCATGGCGCTGCATCACACCGCCTGCCGGCACATCGGTGTAGTTTTCCGGCCCGCCGCGACCACCGGCTTTGAACGGGGCCACCGAACCGAGCACGGGCAGGCCGGCGTCCGGGGTGGTGGAAAGTGCTTCCCTGACGAATTGGCGTTGTGCCGCCGCCACCAATGACAGTGCTGGTGTCTCTGCCAGCAACGCGAAATAGCTATGCAGCGGCACGGGAGTGTGCCCGACCGGCCGCGAGGTCCAACCAAGTGTTTCACGATGGGCGGCATCCGTGATGGCAACGATGCCTACGTGACTTTTGACCAACGCGGTTCCGGTTCCCTGCGCATTGCGCTGCCAGATCGGCCGCGCTTCGGCGTGGTGACGCCTGACACGGTATTTTCCCGCGTCGTGCGACAGATAAAGGTCGATCACGCCCAGATGCGATCCGTAAAGCCCCGGCATGACGGCGGGCTTGCCACACAGCGTACCCTTGACGGGGTCGATATCCGGCGTCTGCTGAAAATCGTCAGATGGAAAAACAAGATGCGAATGCCCCGCGATCACGGCATCAATTCCTGCGACCTGTGCAAGGGCGGTTGATGCGTTTTCCAGCCCCGGTGATGCCTTGGACGTGCCGATGCCTGAATGTGACAGCGCGATGATCAGATCAGCGCCGTCGACCTGCATCTGCGGCACCATGGCGATCGCGGTTTCGACAATGTCCTTGGTGGTAAGCCTGCCATGAAGATGACGATGGTCCCAAGTCATGATTTGGGGCGGCGTGAAGCCGATGACCCCGATCCTGATGGGGTGACTGACCCCGTCATCGTCCAGCACGACCCGGTCAAGAATGGCATAGGGCGGGATCAGCGTTTGCCCGGCCCGGTGTCCGGCAGCCGCGAATACGTTCGCCGACACCAGCGGGAAGTCGGCATCGGCAAGTGACGCGGCAAGGAAATCGAGGCCATAGTTGAATTCGTGGTTGCCCAATGTGCCGGCGTCGTAGCCAAGATGGTTCATCGCGGCCAGCATTGGATGGGCACCCGTCGCGGGCGTGCCGTCGCCTTGAGCATGGTAATCGCCCATCAGGCTGCCTTGCAGAAAATCGCCATTGTCAAACAGCAGGCAGTTTTCCACCTCGGTGCGTGCGGCCTCGATCAGGCTGGCGGTGCGTGCCAGCCCTAGCCTGTCGGTCGCGTGGCCCGCGAAATAGTCATAGGGCAGGATATGGACATGCAAGTCAGACGTGGCCAGCAGGCGCAGATGGATTGTGCCCGATTTGTCTTGTGGGGTGCTTGCGGAGGATCGCTGCGCGGGCGGTTCAGTTACTGTCTTGCGTGTCACGAACTTCAATCCATTGCCCAAGATGCCGCGCACAGGCCAAACCTGTGCAGGCTTGCCGCGATAGTCCAAGACAACGGCGGGCGAAAGGCAATTAGGCGAGCGGATTGCGGCAAATTCACCAATGGGTTGCAATTTGGCGAGCGGACGGTTCGGCTTTGCCAGTTTCCGCTCATCGTGCCAAGACAGGACCATGGCATCGAACGAGGCGAATACATGCGGCACGCGGAAACGGTAACCTTTGGCGGCTCGGGCCTTGATCGTGCGGCAGCGCTTCGAAGTGATCCGAAGGCGATCGCGGGGCTGTTGGCACGTGGACTAGTGCTGGCGCTTTGGCGTGGCAAGCCACTGGTGGTGAGCGGTGACCGGCTGGTCTGGCTGCCGGCCGGGCATCCGGTATTGGCGCACGGCGGCGATGACCTTGTGTTCCTTGGCATCGATGACGGCACGCCGCGCTTTGCCGCCGACATTTCGGCATGGTCGCCCGAGGCCGGGGCACCGGGGATCGAGGCCGGTTTCTTTGATCCATCCGAACAGACCCATCCGGCGCTGGTGCCGGGGCAGGTGTTCACCGAATTGCGCGGTGCCATGGCGCGGCTTTCATCCCGCGACGCCGAACTGGCCGCAACCGCGAGGGCGCTGCTGCACTGGCATCGCAGCCACGGCTTTTGTGCGGCTTGTGGTGCCAGATCGGTGATGCAGACGGCGGGTTGGCAACGCGGCTGTCCGGCCTGCGGCGCGCAGCATTTCCCGCGCACCGACCCAGTCGTGATCATGTTGGTGACCCGCGGAAATCAGGTGCTGCTAGGGCGGTCGCCTGGTTGGCCGGAGGGCATGTATTCGCTGCTTGCAGGTTTTGTCGAACCGGGCGAGACGATCGAGGCCGCCGTGCGCCGCGAAGTGACGGAAGAAACCGGCGTGCAAATCGGCAGGGTAAGCTATCTGGCCAGCCAGCCCTGGCCGTTCCCTGCGTCCTTGATGATCGGATGCGCGGCAGAGGCGTTGTCGACCGAGATTGTGATCGACCCGGCAGAACTGGAGGCGGCGCTGTGGATATCCCGCGAAGACATGGTGGGTGTCATGGCGGCCGATCACCCCGTGATCAAACCGACACGCCTTGGATCGATCGCACATTTCTTGCTTGCCAATTGGCTTGCCGACAGGCTGGATTGATCGCAAAATTCGGGTCGGGTTGGCCGTTCAGCAGCGGCTTGTGTGGGCAAGAAAGAAAGACCGCGGCAGATGAAACTTACCTCACGTCAGGACATCGACGCACCGGCCGCGTTCGTCTTTGCTGCGCTCAGCGATTTCGAGCTATGGGAACGGGCCGCTTTGCGGCGGGGTGCCGATGTGGTGCGGACAGACAAGTTGACCGGCGTTGCTCCGGGCTTATCGTGGATGATCCGGTTTGCCTATCGCGGCAAGCAACGCAGGCTGGCCGTGCGACTTATCGCGCTGGAGCCACCCGCCTCGTTGGGGTTTTCGGGAACCGGAAACTCACTTGACGGGATGGCCGGTATTGATCTGCTGCAACTGGCCGCGCGTCGAACCCGGCTGAGCATCACGTTGGACGTGCGGCCTAGGACGATTGGGGCGCGCCTCGTGATGCAGTCTTTGCGTCTTGCAAAATCAAGCCTTAATCGCCGGTTTGCCGACCGCGTGGGCCAGGTCTGTGCAGAGATCGAGAGCCGCTACCGCCAGTCGCCCCGCACCTAAGGCGGCTTGCTTTGCCGTCTGTCTTTCGACAAATACGATATACACGTCTGTGGACCGCGTTAGCGCTGCCGATCCGCCGGATAGACACCCAGCACATCGAATGCTGACGTGAAATAGGCCAGTTCCTCCAGCGCCAAACGCACATTGGTATCGTCGGGATGGCCTTCGATATCGGCGTAAAACTCCGTCGCAGTGAAGGAGCCGCCGACCATGTAGCTTTCGAGTTTGGTCATGTTGACGCCGTTGGTGGCAAAGCCGCCCATCGCCTTGTAAAGGGCGGCCGGAATGTTGCGCACGCGAAAGGTGAAGGTGGTCATCATGGTGCCTGCGCCACGGCGGCTGTGATCGGGCTGGCGAGACATCACCAGAAACCGGGTCGTATTGTTGGATTGATCTTCGATCTGGTGGGCCAGGACATCCAGCCCGTAAATCTCTGCCGCGAGTTCCGAGGCAAGGGCTGCCTCGGCCGGATCGCCCAGAAGGGCGACATCACGCGCCGCAGCCGCGTTATCGGTCCAGTTCAGCGTGGCGAGATTGTGATCTTTAAGGAACGTCCCGCACTGGCCCAGCAGGATCGACATGCAGCGCACGCGTTTGACCTGCGACAGGGTCGTGCCCCTTACTGCAAGCAGGTTGATGTGCACGCGCACGAAGGCCTCATCGATGATGTGCAGACCACTGTCGGGCAGCAGGCGGTGAACATCTGCGACCCGGCCATAGGTTGAATTTTCCAGACCCAGCATGGCCAGATCGACATCGCCGCTGCGGCAACGATCAATCGCCTCTTCGAAGGTGGCACAGGGAACCGCTTCCATGTCGGGGCGGGCCTGACGGCAGGCCTGATGCGAATAGGCGCCAAGTTCGCCCTGAAAGGCTATGCGACCGGGCATCTGGCACTGCTCCTTGCGAAAAAGCCCCTTACGGGGCGATTGGTCGCGCTACTACACCTTGAAACCCATGGGGGGAAGCGGGTAGATAGCCCAGTAAATGACGGCCAAGGGAAGTGCTTCATGTTCGACACAATGACGATGACCAAGATATTGGGTGCGGTTTGCGGATCGCTGCTGATTTTGTTGCTGGGCAAGTGGGCTGCGGAAGCGTTGTACCACACTGCCCCGGTCGCGCATGCGGGCGAAGAGGTCGTGCAAGCCTATGTCATTGATACCGGTTCAGAGGCACCTGCCGAAGGGGCCGCAGAAGAAGGCCCGCCCTTCGCTGAAATCTATCTGGCGGCCGATCCTGTGGCCGGCGAGAAAGTGTTCGCCAAGTGCAAGGCCTGCCACAAGCTGGATGGAACGGATGGTACCGGACCGCATCTGAACGGCTCTGTCGATCGTGCCAAGGCGGCTGTCGAGGGCTTTGCTTATTCCGACGCTCTTCTGGCCATGGCGGGCGACACATGGACGCCGGAAAACTTGAATGGCTTCCTGCTCAGCCCGAAGGCCTATGCGCCGGGCACCAAAATGGGCTTTGCAGGTCTGCCAAAGGCCGAGGACCGCGCCAACGTAATCGCCTATATCGCGACTGTGGAGTAATTCTGTATCCGGATACAGCCCAAAAAGCTGCCCCATCCAGGGCGGCTTTTGTGTTTTTGCCCCCTGTTGCATCACGCAAACGCAACTTGCCATCGACAAGCTTCGATTTAGCATAAATTAAGTGTAGCTGGATAGAACAGCGACAAGGCGGGGAGTGCACGATGCAGCGGGACCAGATAGCCGGACGCAAGCCAGTGGCGCGGGCAGTCGCGATGCCTAAACCGGTGCGGATAACCGGGTGGCTGGGCTTGGGTTTGCTGCTCGTGTCGCTGGCTGCGTGGGCAAGTGCCGCGCGTGCCCAGACAACAATTGTGTCGCACGGCATATCGACGTTTGGCGAGCTGAAATACCCGGCCGATTTCGCGCATCTGGACTACGTGAACCCAGATGCCCCGAAGGGTGGGGAAATTTCGCAGTGGTACCCCGGCACGTTTGATTCCGTGAACCCCTACTCGGTCAAGGGTGTCGCAGCGGTTCTAAGTTCGATCTATTACGAAGGCCTTCTGACCGGAACCTCGGATGAGATCGGGTCAAGCTACTGCCTGATGTGCGAAACGATGGAATACCCTGAAGACCGGTCCTGGGTAATCTTCAATCTGCGCAAAGATGTGAAGTTTTCCGATGGCACGCCTTTGACGGCGGAAGATGTGGTATTCAGCTATTACCTGTTCAGCGAAAAAGGCATTGCCGAATATCGGTCGGTCTTTAACCAGAAGTTTCAGTTGGTCGAGGCACTTGATCCCTACCGCGTGAAATTCACCTTCACCCCCGGCACCAATTTTCGCGATATGCCCGCGACAGCCGGCAGTTTGACGGTAATTTCCAAAGCCCATTACCAGGCCAACAAGCGCGATCTGGAGGAGTCGAGCCTGCAGCCGTTCCTTGGGACTGCCGCCTATGTGCTGGACAGCATCAAGCCCGGCGCGCAGATCGTTTACAAACGCAATCCGGATTATTGGGCGCAGGACCTGCCGTTCGGCAAGGGTCGCTACAACTTTGACCGCATCCGAATTGAATATTTCGGCGATGATACGGCCGCGATGGAAGCCTTCAAATCCGGGCTTTATACGTTTCGCAGCGAGAATTCGGCAAAGACCTGGGCTACCGGCTATGTGTTCGAGAACCTGAGCAATGGCTCGGTGATCAAGACCGAATTGCCGAATGGCAACATCGCGTCCGGTCAGGGGTTCCTGATCAACCTGCGCCGCGAGAAGTTTCAGGACCCGCGTGTGCGCGAAGCGATCGGATTGATGTTCAATTTCGAATGGTCGAACCAGACGCTGTTCTACGGGCTTTACGCGCGGATCAATTCGATCTGGGAAAACACGCAGATGGCTGCGGTTGGTCCGGCGTCACCGGCCGAGACGGCGATCCTGCAGCCTCTGATTGACAAGGGCCTGTTGCCGGCAACGCTTTTGAAGGACGATCCGGTGCTGGGGTCCAATTCTGGGATAGACAAAGCGATGGACCGAAAAAATCTACGTCGCGCATCGGCGCTGCTGGACGAGGCGGGCTGGACGGTGGGCGATGACGGCATGCGACGCAATGCCAAGGGCGAAACGCTTAAGGTGGAGTTTCTGGAAGATTCGCCGAATTTTGAGCGCGTCATCAGTCCCTATGTGGAAAATCTGCGCGCGCTTGGGGTTGATGCGTCGCTGAACCTGATTGACCCTGCCCAGATGAGCCAGCGCACCGATCCTCCGAACTTTGACTTCGACCTCATTGCCGCCAGTGCAGTGAACGGCGGTTATGAACCGGGGGGCGAGTTGAAGCAGGCCTATTCCACGGCGACGACAAACAATTCGTCGCGCAACCGCGCGGGCGTATCCTTGCCCGCGCTAGACACGTTGACCGACATTGTAGAGTCCGCGAAAACCCGCGAGGAGCTGGACGTAGCCGTGCAGGCCATTGACCGCGTGCTGCGGTCGGTCCGGTTCTGGATACCGATGTGGTACCGCGACAAGTATTGGGTGGCCTATTACGACCAGTACGACCATCCAGAAACCTTGCCGCCCTATGCGTTGGGTGAATTGGATTTCTGGTGGTTCAATGCGGAAAAGGCTGAAAAGCTCAAGTCTGCGGGTGTGCTGAAGTAGCCGATGATAGCCTATATTCTCCGCCGTCTTCTGCTGGTGATCCCGACTTTGTTCGGCATCATGGTGGTCAATTTCGGATTGACCCAGTTTGTGCCGGGCGGACCGTTCGACCAGATCGAGGCGCGGCTCGAAGGCGAGGGCGATGTCATCGGCGCTGTGACCGGTACCAGTAGCGAAGAAGCAGGCAAGGAAAGCGAGAAAGGCGGCTATGTCGGTGCGCGCGGCCTGCCGCCGGAATTTCGCGCCAAGTTGGAGGTAGAGTTCGGCTTTGCCCGCTTCGTCTGCCCCGACGGCTATCAGGGCACGCTGTCGCAGCAGGCCAAAGACTGTGAAAAGCAAATGATCCCGGCGGTGGAGAGGTTCTTCATCATGATCGGAAAATTCGTGCGCTTCGATTTTGGCCAGAGCTATTTCCGTTCAACCGGCGTGCTGGAACTTGTGGTCGAAAAAATGCCGGTGTCGATCACCCTTGGCCTGTGGTCGACGCTGATCGCTTATCTGATCTCGATCCCGCTGGGCATCCGCAAGGCGGTGCGGGATGGGTCGGCGTTTGACAGCTGGACCAGCGGCATCATCATTGCGGCCTATGCCATTCCGGGCCTGCTGGTGGCGGTGCTGCTGCTGGTGCTGTTCGCGGGCGGGTCGTATTGGAAGATATTCCCCTTGCGCGGTCTGACATCCTCGAATTTCGATGATCTGACTTTGATCGGCAAGGTGGCGGATTATTTCTGGCATATCACGCTGCCTGTGCTGGCCTCGACCATCGCATCTTTCGCGACGCTAACTTTGCTGACCAAGAACAGCTTTCTGGACGAGATCAAGAAGCAATATGTGATGACCGCGCGCGCCAAGGGGTTGCCGGAAAACCGGGTGCTGTACGGCCATGTGTTCCGTAACGCCATGCTGATCGTGATCGCGGGGTTCCCGGCGCTGTTCATCGGGGTGTTCTTTGGCGGCAGTCTGATCATCGAGACGATCTTCAGCCTGGACGGGCTTGGCCAGCTTGGCTACAAGGCCGCCCTCGAACGCGACTATCCGGTTATCTTCGGCACCTTGTTTGCCTTTGGTCTGATGGGGCTGGTGGTGGGCATCATTTCGGATCTGATGTATGTCTGGATTGACCCCCGTATTGATTTTGACAGGCGGGGATAGATGGCACTTTCCCCCCTCAACCAGCGGCGCTGGCGGAATTTCAAGGCGAACCGGCGGGCCTATTGGTCGCTGTTCACCTTTTCGATCCTGTTCGGCGTGACGTTGTTCGCCGAGGTTCTGGCCAATGACCGCCCGCTTCTGGTGACCTATCGCGGCGAGTGGCGGGTGCCGTTCCTCAAGTTCTATTCCGAAGCAGAGTTCGGCGGCGATTTTCGCACCGAAGCGAACTACAAGTCCTCCGAGGTGCAATGCCTGATCCTGACCGGCGGGCTGGTGGAGTGTTTTGACGACCCCGACGCGATGGTCGAGGCCGTCGAACAGGGGACGTTCGACACCACCACCGAGGGGTTTCACGAGGGCTCGGTCCTCTGGCCACTAATCCCGTTCAGCTATAACACGATCAACGATCTGGGCGGCGCTGCGGCACCATCCGCGCCGGATGCAACCCATTGGCTGGGCACGGATGACACGTCGCGCGATGTTCTGGCGCGGGTGATCTACGGCTTTCGGCTGTCGGTGGCGATCGGGTTGTTCGTCACACTTGTCACATCCATCATCGGTATCGCGGCAGGCGCCGTTCAAGGCTATTTCGGCGGTCTGGTAGATCTGATCTTTCAGCGCATACTCGAAATCTGGGGCTCTGTCCCTGAACTTTACTTCATCATCATCGTGTTTTCGGTCTGGCAGCGAAACCTGTGGATATTGCTGATCATCATGGTGTTGTTCGGCTGGACGCGGCTTGTGGGCATCGTGCGGGCCGAATTCCTGCGGGCGCGGAATTTCGAATATGTGCGCGCGGCAAAGGCGCTTGGCGTGTCGGACCGGGTTATCATCTTTCGCCACGTGCTGCCCAATGCCATGGTCGCCACGCTGACGCTGCTTCCTTTCGCCATTTCCGGCACTATCGGATCGCTGGCGGCACTGGATTATCTGGGCTTTGGTCTGCCGCCGTCGCTGCCATCGCTGGGGCAGTTGTCGCGGCAGGCGCAGCAGAATCTGCAAATGCCATCACTGGCGTTCACGGCGTTTTTCACCTTCGCGATCATGCTGTCGCTTCTGGTGTTCATATTCGAGGGCGTCCGCGATGCCTTTGACCCCCGAAAGACATTTCGATGACCGATGGGCCGATGAATGTCGTGCTGGACGTGCAAAACCTGAATGTCACCTTCCGGCAGGACGGCCGCCTTATTCACGCGGTGCGCGATGTCAGCTTCACGGTCGCCAAGGGTGAAACCGTGGCGCTGGTCGGTGAAAGCGGGTCGGGCAAATCGGTTACCGCCTTGTCAACGGTGGCCTTGCTGCCGGACAGTGCAGAAGTGACCGGATCGATCCGTTACAATGGCACTGAAATGGTCGGTGCGGATGAGCCGTCCCTGCGGCGGGTGCGCGGCAACGACATCAGTTTCATCTTTCAGGAACCGATGACATCGCTGAACCCGCTGCACACGATCGAACGGCAATTGGGCGAAAGTCTTGCTCTGCATCAGGGTCTGAAGGGTGCACCGGCCCGGGCGCGGATCCTGGACCTTCTGCACAAGGTGGGTATTCGCGACGCGGAAAGCCGCTTGCAGGCCTATCCGCACCAGTTGTCGGGTGGTCAGCGCCAGCGCGTGATGATCGCCATGGCTTTGGCGAACGGGCCGGAACTGCTGATCGCGGATGAGCCGACCACGGCACTGGACGTGACCATTCAGGCGCAGATTCTGGATCTGCTGGCCGATCTGAAGGTGCGCGAGGGGCTGAGCCTTTTGTTCATCACTCATGATCTGGGCATCGTGCGCCGGATTGCCGACCGTGTTTGCGTAATGCAGGGCGGCGAAATAGTCGAGCAGGGCCCGGCCGCCGAGGTGTTTGCAAACCCGCAACATCCCTACACCCAAAAGCTGCTGGCGGCGGAACCCAAAGGTCAGCCCGATCCGGTGCCGGACAGCGCAGAAGTGGTGGTTTCGACCGAAAATCTGCGCGTCTGGTTTCCGATCAATAGCGGGTTTCTGCGCAAGACTGTCGGCCATGTGAAGGCTGTGAATGCGGCAAGCATCACCGTGTGCCGGGGGGAAACCCTTGGTGTTGTGGGCGAAAGCGGGTCTGGCAAGACCACGCTTGCGATGGCGATCTTGCGGCTGTTGCCATCGACCGGCAGGATCGTCGTTCTGGGGCAGGATATTCAGGGCTGGCGGCCGGCACAGATGCGCGGCACGCGTCGCAACTTGCAGGTTGTATTCCAGGACCCCTATGGCAGTCTGTCGCCGCGCATGACGGTGGAAGAAATCATCGCCGAAGGGCTTGGCGTGCACGGTGTGGAACCGGGGCGCAACCGGCACGATATGGTCGCCGAGATCATGCACGAGGTCGGCCTTGATCCGGCCAGCATGGTGCGCTATCCGCACGAATTTTCCGGCGGCCAGCGCCAGCGCGTGGCCATCGCGCGCGCCATGATCCTGCGGCCAAAGCTGCTGGTGCTGGATGAACCCACCTCGGCGCTGGATATGACCGTGCAGGTGCAGATCGTCGACCTGCTGCGCGCATTGCAGCGTAAGTGGGGGCTGGCCTATATCTTCATCAGCCACGATCTGCGCGTTGTGCAGGCGATGTCGCACAAGGTGATCGTGATGAAGGACGGCGATATCGTCGAGGCGGCAGAAACTGCCAAACTGTTCACGACCCCCCAGACCGATTATACCCGCGCGCTTATGGCGGCAGCGTTCGGTGTGTAGAGTGCGATGAAAATCCTGTTCGTGCACCAGAATTTCCCCGGACAGTTTCCGCATCTTGCACCAGAATTGCAGCGTCGCGGCCACCAATGTCTGGCGCTGACTGACTGGCAGAACAAACGCCCCTCGCCTATTCAGACCGAGCATTACCGGCATGATGCGCCTACGATCGATCCTGCCGCTGCGCGGTTGGGGCGCAACTACGCCCAGATGTCGGACCGGGGTGTTACCGTGGCCCGTGCGGCATGCCAGTTGCGCGATACCAAAGGCTATGTGCCTGACGTCATCATCGGGCATTCCGGCTGGGGCGAGACGCTGTTCCTGAAAGAGGTCTGGCCCACCGCCAAGCTGATCGTCTATGCCGAATTTTACTACCGGGGTCGTGGCGCCGATGTCGGCTTTGATGCCGAATTCAACCCGCCCAACTTTGATCAGGTGATGATCGCACAGGGGCGGGCCGCCCATCTGGGGCAGGCGCTGTTGCATGCGGATGCGGGTCTTTCGCCCACCGAATGGCAGGCCAGTTCCTATCCCCCGCCTTTGCGCAAGCTGATCGAAGTGATCCACGACGGCATTGACACCGCCCTGATTCACCCGAACCCGCAGGCCACCTTCACTTTGCCGGGCGGCAAGCACCTGCGGGCAGGCGATGAAGTGCTGACCTTCGTCAATCGCAATCTTGAACCCTACCGCGGCTATCATGTCTTCATGCGGGCCTTGCCGGGCGTTCTGGCCAAGCGGCCAGATGCGCAGGTTGTGATCATTGGCGGCGATGAAGTCAGCTATGGTGCGCCACCGAAAGGCGCAAAGGGCTGGAAAGACCTGATCCTGAACGAGGTCCGCGACAGGCTTGATCTGGCCCGTGTGCACTTTCTGGGCCGTGTGCCCTATGACCAATTCACCGCCGTGATGCAGGTCAGCCGGGCACATGCCTATCTGACCTACCCCTTCGTGCTGTCATGGTCGATGCTGGAGGCGATGTCGGCGGGTGCGTTGATCGTGGGGTCGCGCACCGCCCCGGTGGAAGAGGTGATCCGACACGGCAGCAATGGCTTGCTGGTGGATTTCTTCGATGTGCCTGCCTGGGAAGGCGCGCTGACCCATGCGCTTGCCAACCCATCAAGCTATCAGGACCTGCGCCGCGCGGCGCGTCAGACGATCCTTGATCGCTACGACCTGCGGTCCGTTTCGCTGCCGCGTCTGGTCAGCTTTGTCGAGACGCAGGCGTTGTTGGTCTGACAAGGGCTGCGATAACGGCAGTTGCTTGTTGCTGGGGGCCTCAGGGCCCGATGGTGAAACACTGCACCGCGCGCGCCTGCAGGCGGCGGCAGGCAAGATCGGCCTGTTCCTGACTGAGGCCCATGAAGTTTGCGTCGAACGCGCCACCTTTCTTGACCACCATCCGCAAGCCATCGTTCAGCGTGGCGGATTCCGTCAACTGGGTTTTCAGCAAGACACGTTCGGCCTCGTAGCTGGACCCGAACCGGCCCACATTGACGCCCCAGTAGCGCCCGCCCGAGGTTGACATGCGGGTGACAACCTCTTGATCGGGTGCTGCGGCCTCGGGTACGGCTGCGACCTCGTCAAAGATCGGGGCATTGCGTTTGGCAGGGCGGACAATTGCTGCGGCCAGCGCCAGTACAGCCGGTTCGACCGCAGGCTCGCCGGCCAGATCGGGTACCGGTGCAGATGCGGTATCTTCGATGGCTTGCGGAACGGGTTCGTCGATCACTTCGTTGCTTGCAACGGCGACCTCCGGTTCTGCCACCTGCCGTGCAGGGCGGGCGGGCGGGGCATTCTGGGCAGACTTTGGCATGGCGGTTGAGGGTTGATCCCCGGTCACCTGCGCCGCAGCAACGGCAACGGCATCGACAGCGGGCAGGGCAGCAAGTTCGGTTGGCGTGGCGGCGTCTTGAGCCGGTGGTTCGGGCGGGGATTGCACCGGGGCCACGATTTGCGACTGTGCGTCCAGCGTTCCGGGCGGTGCGGGTGGGGCAGGCGTTTCGGCAAGTGCCAGGTTTACCGCAGTGCCGGTGTCAATGGCTTGCGGCAAGGCCAGATCGACTGTGGCGTCGGCAAGTGCCATCGTCTGCGCCTCCAACGTGTCGACGGGCGGCGGTGTGGTTGCTTCGGCAAGGGCACCGGCGATGCTGTCTTGCATGGCGTCATCAACCGCCTGATCTACAACAACCTCGGCGACAACCACTTCTTCGACTGGCGCTTCTGCACCGGGCCTTGCCTTGGGCCGCGGCGATTTTGCCACCGTCCTGATCAGCCGGATTGTCTTTGCGGATCCGCCGGGCTGATCTTCGAAGGTCGGCTCGGCACTGGCGATCAGGGCATCGCCGCCCTGATAGTCCGGAGTGCCGGGTTTGGTGACGCGTGCGTTTCCGGGGGCCTTCGCAAAGCCCAGATCCAGCAGTTCGGCCATTTTGGCATTGCGCTGTGCTGTCGACTGGCCACCGAAAATCGTGGCGATAATGCGCACTTTGCCGCGTTCGGCAGATGCTGTCAGGTTGAAACCGGCAGGGTTGGTATAGCCGGTCTTGATCCCGTCAGCGCCTTTGTAGGCGTCAAGGAACTTGCGGTTGGTGTTGGCAACCTGCGCCATTCCGGCGTCGGTCGAACGGCGCGAGAAGATGTTGTAGAATTCAGGGAAATCATAGAACAACCGCCGCCCTAGCAGGTTCATGTCCCGCGCGGTCGACAGGTGGCCGGAAGCCGTCAGACCATTGGCATTCTTGAAGGTGGAAGCGGTCATGCCAATGGCTTTGGCGGTGCGGTTCATCCGCTTGGCAAAGCCGGACGCTGACCCGCCGATCGCATCCCCGATCGCAGAGGCGGCATCGTTGGCCGATTTCACCGCAGCGGCGCGGATCAGATAGCGCAGCGCGATCTTTTGCCCGGCACGCAGACCAAGCCGAGATGGCGGTTGCGCCGCCGCGTTTTCGGATACCGTGATCATCGTATCGAGCGAGATGTTGCCGCGCCGGATTTCTTCGAACGCGATATAAAGCGTCAGCATTTTGGTCAGCGACGCCGGATGCAGGCGCGTATCCGCATTCTTAGAATACAGCGTCTCGCCAGTGCGGGCATCCATGACAATTGCAGCATAAGGCGCTGCAAATGCGGCATTAATGGCAAGAAGTGCCAGCAACGCCAGCACACCAAAAAATCGAGCGATATGCCCCAAAAGCGATGCCACGTCGCTTGCCCCTTATCACTGCCTCAGACGCCCCTATTTTGTCTTGGGGCTTGTTCTCAATAAGCGAAAACCTAGCACAGCAATGGATTCTGGAAAAGCCCTTAAATTCAATGGGTTTTGTAAAGCAGTTCACACCGCGATTGAGGGATTCTCTTTGATTGAGGGTACAATAACAACTACATGTTGTGCTGCTCTACCAGGCGACCTACAAGATCGGGCAGTCCGCCAAGGTCAACCAGACTGTGAAACCGCGTGTGATCTTGCGGAGCATCGGCGACTTCCAGCGCCCACGTCAACCGGTGTGGCACATGCACGCCGTAGCCGCCCGCCGCCAGCATCGGCAGCACATCGGATTTCAGCGAGTTGCCGATCATCATGCCCCGACCCGCCCCATGCCCATGGCGTTTGAACAGGGCCGCATAAACTGGGGCGGTCTTTTCCGACACGATCTCTACCCCGTGAAACAGATCGCCCAAGCCTGATTGCGCCAGCTTGCGTTCCTGATCCAGCAGGTCGCCCTTGGTGATCAGGATCACGCGGTAGTGTGCGGCCAGCGTTACCACCGCCTGTGCGGCATGCGGCAGCAGTTCGACCGGATGGCGCAGCATCTCGCGCCCGGCGGCCATCAATTCACTTATTACATTGGCGGAAACGCGGCCCTCGGTCACCTCGATTGCGGTTTCGATCATCGACAGCACGAACCCCTTGACGCCATATCCGTAGTGCCCAAGGTTTCGATGCTCTGCCGCCAGAAGCCGTTCTTCGAGACGGTACTCATCCGCAAAGCCCGACAGCATTTCGACGAACCGGGTTTGGGTCATCCGAAAATGCGTCTCGTTGTGCCAAAGCGTGTCATCGGCATCAAAGCCGATTGTGGTCAGCGGGCCGTCGTTAGTCATGGGTGCTACCTCTGCGTGAAGTGTTGCGCGGCTTTGGCAATGATGCAATCCCGGCCCGCCCCCTTTTCCACGCCCCAAAACCCGCTATATTGAATTTTCGAGATTGCCACCGAATCTGCTAGCCGCCGTTGGAGTTCTGCCTGTGCCAAGACGCCCGTTTTTATTGTCTAACAAACCCGATGGGCCGGGCGGCGACGCGTCGATCATGACGAAGACCCGCACGAAGACGGAGCGGCCGCCTTTGTACAAGGTGCTGCTGCTAAATGACGACTATACCCCGATGGAATTTGTGGTGCATGTACTGGAGCGGTTCTTTGGCCTGACCCACGCCCAATCGTTCGAGATCATGTTGACTGTGCACAAGAAGGGGCTCGCCGTTGTCGGCGTGTATTCCTTTGAAGTGGCAGAAACAAAGGTGGCGCAGGTGATGGATTTTGCCCGGCGTCATCAGCACCCGCTGCAATGCACGATGGAAAAGGAATAAGGTCGCCTCGCGACCGCTCATGCGATCTGCACGACTGGAAATGGCGCTGGCAACCGGCGCGGTGACATTGCCCCAAGCCGGCAGAATTGCCGTGATAAGGCCGCGCACAGGCGATGATCTGTCCGCGTTGCCCAAAGATCGGGTGTCGGTGATCACCGGGTTTCGCCCCGATCATGACGCGTTTGCGCAACAGGGATTCGTGGTGGAGAGCAGCACCACCGGCCCGTACGCTGCGGCCATCGTGTGCCTGCCACGCGCCAAGTCGGACGCGTGCGCGATGTTGGCTGACGCCTCACGCGTTGTGACGACGGGCGGAATGATCGTCGTTGACGGACAAAAGACTGACGGCGTTGACAGCGTTTTCAAAGACTTGCGTGAAATGGTTCCTGTGTCAGAGGCGCTTGCCAAGGCGCATGGCAAGATCTTCAGCTTTGCAGCCGGCCCCGAGCTTGGCATCTGGGCATCGTCGCTAACGACGACTGCTGATGGGTTCATCACGCACCCCGGAGTGTTCTCTGCCGATGGCCCGGATCGGGGGTCGATGCTTTTGGCAGCGGCTTTACCAGCCAAGTTGCCGGCGCGCGTCGTCGATCTTGGTGCCGGGTGGGGTTATCTGAGTATTGCGATTCTGGCGCGCCAAGGTGTTGTGTCGCTTGATCTGGTCGAGGCGGAGGCAACCGCGCTGGAGTGCGCGCGCCGCAACATCACCGATCCACGCGCCGCCTTTCACTGGGCTGATGCAACGACCTTTCGCCTGTCCCAGCCTGTGGGCGCGGTTGTCTGCAACCCGCCCTTCCACACCACCCGGGACGCAGACCCTGCGATTGGGATCGCGTTTCTTGTCGCGGCCCACCGCATGCTGGCCCCGTCAGGTGCGCTTTATCTGGTTGCAAACCGCCATTTGCCCTATGACCGCGTGCTCGCCACCCTGTTTCGTGAGATCGAGGTGATCGGCGGCGACACTGCGTTCAAGGTAACCCGCGCAGCCCTGCCCGTCAGGGCGCGGCCGTGATGCGACAAGGATAGAACATGTCACTTTCCATCAGCGGGAAAACGGCCATTGTAACCGGATCGGCGAATGGCATTGGCTTGGCCATTGCCCGGCATTTTCTGGAACAGGGCGCGAATGTGATGTTCGCCGATATGGACGAAGCCCATCTGGAGGCCGAGGTCGGCGCCGAGGCGCGGGCTGAGGGGCAGGTGCGGATGTTTGCGGGCGATCTGCGCCAGAAGCTGTCGATCAACAACCTGTTGTCAGCCACCATTGATGCCTTCGACACCATTGATATTCTGGTCAACGCCAGCCGGCAGATGGTGATTTCCGATCCGCTTGATCCTGAAAGTGACGCGGTCGAGGCGTTGCTGGAGCAAAACCTGCTGACCGGGTTGCGGCTGACCCAGATGACGGCGCGCCGGATGATCAACGGCGCCGAGAAGGCCGGTCGCGACGGCATGATCGGAGCGGTCGTCAACCTGTCGTCGATCGCTGCACACCGCGTGCAGGCGAACCTGATAGGTTATTCAATCAGTTGCGCGGCCATTGATCAGATGACGCGGTCGATGGCTGTAGCCCTGGCGCCCAAAGGAATTCGGGTCAATGCGGTGGCTTTCGGGTCTGTGATGAGTGCCAGCTTGCAGGACAACCTGAACGAAAACCCCGATTTTCGCCAGATCATCCTTGATGGAACGCCGCTGAAGCGTATCGCTGCCGCAGCGGAACTGGCAGAAACCGTGCAGTTCCTCGTGTCGGAGGCTGCAGCCTTTATCACTGGGCAGGTGATCACGGTCGATGGCGGCCGCAGTGTGCTTGACGCAGTTCAGGTGCCTGCGCACTGATTACTCAGGATAGGCCTTGCGGCAGGCGGCAATCGACCGTTCCCCCGCAGCGGCAAGTTGCTTGCGTTTGGCCTTTAGCCCGGAAAGCTTGGATTGCTCTGCCGCCAGATCGATGGCGACGGGCCTGGTGATCGTCTCGTCCCTGTCTTCAAGGCATAGCCTCGGGGATGAATACCGAGGGACCGGTGCACCCTCGACGGGGCGCGGTTCCGGCCAAGGCGCGCAATTGACCCAGACCGTGCGCGAAATCACCACGTCCTTGAAGGCGTAACCGCGATCCAGATTGCCCTGCGTCTCGGCGATCAATCGGTCCACGACGCGCAAATCGCGGGTTTCACGGGCGATGCAAAGCTGTTGTGGGGTGCCGCAGGCGATCAGCGCGGCGCAGATCGGAAGGATCAGAATCGGCTTGAACATCGGCCCGCCTTTCAAACACTTCGCCCTGATCATAGCGCGCCTGACCGAGCTTTGCCAAATGTCTTGTTTGTCGATTGGCCAGTCTGTTACGCATGGCAAAATGACAGGAGCCCCAGACCAATGACCGACGCATATGAAACCCGCAAACCCCGTGCGTCGACATGGTTTCGCAGCCTTCGCGACCGCATTGTCGAGGCGTTCGAGGGGCTGGAGGATGCCCACGGAACCGGCACGCCCGGACGTTTCGAGGTGACGCCGACCACCCGCGCCGATGGTGGCGGCGGTTTGATGAGCGTCATGCGCGGCGGGCGGGTGTTCGAGAAGGTCGGCGTCAATGTCTCCGAAGTGCATGGCGTGCTGGGCGAGCGGGCGCAAAAGGCGATGGCTGCGCGCGGTGTGCCGGGCATGGACAGCGATCCGCGCTTTTGGGCATCGGGAATTTCGCTTGTTGCGCACATGGTCAACCCGCACGCACCTGCCGTTCACATGAACACGCGGATGTTCTGGACGCCGCATGCAGATTGGTTTGGCGGTGGGTCGGATTTGAACCCCTGCATCGAATATCCGCTGGATACCCAGCATTTCCATGCCCAGATGCAGGCAGCCTGCGATGCCTATTCGCCTGGCTATTTCCCAAAGTTCAAGGCATGGGCGGACGAGTATTTCTTTGTACCGCACCGGGGCCGTGCTCGGGGGGTGGGCGGCATCTTTTATGATGATCTTGATACTGGTGACTGGGAGGCGGATTTTGCCTTTACCCAAAGTGTCGGGGCGGCGTTCCTGCCCGCGTTTCAGCCGTTAGTTGAGCGGCGGACCCTGATGCCGTGGAATGAAGCGGACCGCGACGTGCAACTGATCCATCGCGGGCTTTATGCGGAATACAACCTTGTCTATGACCGGGGTACCAAATTTGGGCTGGAAACCGGGCATGATGCCAACGCGGTCTTGATGAGCCTGCCACCGCTGGCAAAATGGGTTTGACGGCGTGTGCCCTGCGAATGGCATGGCCGCGAGGTCGGGCAGATGGTTGATGCCGCCACGCTGGCCGCCTTTGCGCTGACCTCGCTGGTAATCGAACTGACACCGGGTCCAAACATGACGTATCTGGCGCTGATTGCTGCCACCGAAGGACGCAGGCCGGGCTATGCGGCAGTTGCTGGCGTGGCGCTGGGGCTGGGGCTGGTCGGGGTGGCGGTGGCGCTGGGTTTGGCGGCGGTGATCAATGCGTCGCCGGTGGTCTATCAGGCACTTCGGTGGGCGGGGGTCGGGTATTTGCTTTGGCTGGCGTGGGACGGCTGGCGCGGGGCGCCCGAGAACGTCGAGCACGCCGAAATGGGCTCGCCGCTTGGGCTGTTCTTTCGGCGCGGCCTGATCACGAATTTGCTGAACCCGAAAGCGGGGGTGTTCTACGTGGCGGTGCTGCCGGGGTTTCTGTCGGCGCACCCCGACATCTGGGACGTCATCACGCTGTCGGGGATTTATGTAGCCGCCGCCACCGGGGTTCATGCCGGCATCGTTACGGCAGCGGGCGCGGCGCGCGGCTGGCTGGCCGATGCAAAGCGCGAGAAAACGGTTCGCCGCACCTTGTCGCTGGCTTTGGTCGGAGTGGCGGTCTGGATGGTCCGGAAGACCTGAGGTTATGACCTGGCGGACAAGCTTTAGCCGCCCCGCACCACGTCAATCATGCGTTGGACGTTGTCGGGGTTGGCGTCGGGGGTGATGCCGTGGCCGAGGTTGAAGATGTGTGGGCCGTTTTTGAAGGCTCTGACCACGCGGCGGGTTGCGCGATCTAATTCGTCGCCCCCCGTTACCATATGTTCGGGGGCGAGGTTGCCTTGAACGCAGCCGTCGCATTGGACATGTTCGGCAGCCCACTCCGGGGTGACGGAATTGTCGATGGCGACGCAATCGGCCCCGGTGGCGTCGGCAAAGCCGATGTAGCCCGCAGCCGCTTCGCGCGGGAAGGTGATGATCGGTAAGTCGGGGTGGCGTTCCTTCAAGGCTGCGATGATATGGGTGGCGGGTCGAACGGCGAAGTCAGTGAAATCCTGGCCTTTCAGTGAACCGGCCCAACTGTCGAACAGTTTGATTACTTCGGCACCAGCGTTCACTTGTGCCGACAGGTATTCAATGGTGCCGTCGGTGATGCGGTCCATCAGGGCCTGAAACGCAGGGCGGTCATGGTTTTTCAACGTATGTGCAGCGTGTTGATCGGGCGATCCGCGACCGGCGATCATGTAGGTGGCAACGGTCCAGGGCGCACCGGCAAAACCGATCAGGGCGGTCTCGGGGGGCAGTTCGCGTTTCAGGATGCGCAGGGTTTCATAGATGGGATTTAGGGTTTCGTGGATGGCTTCGGTTGGCTTTAGTTCTGTCACGCCGACCATTGATGTGATGGTGGAAAGGCGCGGGCCTTCGCCGGTTTCGAACCACAGATCGGCACCAAGCGCTTGCGGCAGCAGCAGAATATCGGCGAACAAGATGGCGGCATCGAAACCGTACCGACGGATCGGTTGCAGCGTAACCTCGGCCGCGAGGTCGGGGTTGTAGCAAAGTTTCAGGAAATCACCGGCCTGTGCGCGAGTGGCACGGTATTCGGGCAAGTAACGGCCCGCCTGACGCATCATCCAGATCGGCGGGGTTGGCAGAATTTCACCCTTGAGTGCGCGCAGGATTGTTTTGGTCATCGAATGCTCCCCTTTTCATGCCATGGGTCGGATGGCTGGCGCGGCTTGTCAAGGTGGGAGTTGTCAGTCTGAATTGACATGGGCTATGTCTGTTCACATGACACAAGCATTGCCCAACCCCGCCCAGCCGTTACGCATTGGAACCCGTGGATCGCCGCTTGCCTTGTGGCAGGCGCATGAGGTGCGGCGGTGCCTGATGGCGGCGTGGGATTTGCCGGAGGCGGCGTTTGAGGTGGTGGTGATCAAGGTAATGGGCGACCAGATACAGGATCGCGCGTTGAAGGACATTGGCGGCAAAGGGCTGTTCACGCGCGAGATCGAGGATGCGTTGCTGGATGGCAGCATCGATATTGCGGTGCATTCGATGAAGGACATGCCGACGTTGCAGCCTGCGGGGCTGGTGCTGGACTGTTATCTGCCGCGCGAGGATGTGCGCGATGCGTTTGTATCCCCTTCCGTGGCGCGGCTGGCGGATTTGGCGCAGGGGGCGGTGGTCGGATCGTCATCGTTGCGCAGGCGGGCGCAACTGGCGCTGCGCAGACCGGATTTGCGGCTGGTGGAGTTTCGCGGCAATGTGCAGACCCGGATGAGGAAGCTGGAAGAAGGCGTGGCGGTGGCGACCTTTCTGGCGATGGCGGGCCTGAACCGGCTGGGGCTGGCGCATATGGCGCGCGGCGCGATCGAGGTTGACGAGATGCTGCCAGCGGTGGCGCAGGGGGCGATTGGCGTCGAGCGGCGGGTGGCCGATGTGCGGGTTGCCGGGCTGTTGGAAGGGATACATGATGTCGCCACGGGGCACAGGTTGGCCGCCGAACGGGCGTTTTTGTTGAAGCTGGACGGGTCTTGCGAGACCCCAATTGCCGGGTTGGCGGTGATTGAAGGCGATCAGATCTGGTTGCGGGGCGAGATTTTGCGGCCCGATGGATCGCAGTCCATTTCCGGCGAAGGCCGTGCGGCAATAGCCGATGCAGCGGCACTAGGCACAGATCTGGCGGCGCGGTTGCTGGGGCAGGCGCCCAGCGGATTTTTCGCCTGGCAGTAGCGCATTACCTAGGGTCAGGCGAATCACCGCCTATGCATATTGGAGGGCCCTTAAAATTCCATGTCGGAATTGCTAGATACCCCTCGCGGGCTTGTGCTGGTCCGCGCTGACATTGGTTTTTGGTGTGATGCAGACGTATTTGAACCGATCTACTGCTTTGAATGATATATTGAATCTGGCGTTGCGCGAACCAGTTGTCAGGGTGCGGCCAATTCTGGGCCCAGACGGCGAGCGTCTTTGGCTGAAGCGGATCGAGGCGTTGTCGCTGCGATTGCGGATTTCCAAGGGCGACGGTCGGCGGGCTTTTGCCAATGAACTGCGCGGATTGCATACTTTGGCCGATGCAGGCTTGCCGGTACCCGAGATCCTGTCCGAAGGGCCCGATCATATGGTGCTGTCGGATGTCGGGGCGACGCTGAACCTGTTGCTGGGCAGACCCGAGGCGACACCGGGCAAACGTGCTGCAGCGTTTCGGGCGGCGGGAACAGCGCTGGGCAGGCTGCATCGCGCGGGCTTTGCGCATGGCAGTCCGGCAGTCCGTGATATCTGCTGGGACGGACGGCAGGTGCATTTCATCGATCTAGAGCGGTTTTCTGCCGGGCATGCTTCGGTGCGGCGCAAGGCGATTGACGTGATCGTGTTCGTCAACTCGTTTCTGGCGGAAACCGGCAGGGCAAGCGACGATCTTGACGGCGCAATGAAGGCCTATCGCGCAGCGGCACCAGAGCGGTCATGGGCCAATGTTCAGGCGCTTTGCGCGTGGCTTGGCCCGCTGTCGCACCTGACCGCCCCGGCGCGTTGGGTCATGCGCAATGCAGCCGAAGTCCAGGCGATCCCGGAAACCATGCGCTATCTGCGCCGGGCAATCGACTGATCCGCGCGGTCGGCCCAGAGCAGCACCAAGGCACCTGTCACCGCGACTGCCGCCCCGATGAAGGCTGCAAGACCGTAGCCCGCGACATAGGTGCCAAGCGCAAATGTCACGGCGCAGATGGTATCACCGGCAACCCGCTGCAGCGAGATCAGCGATGATCCGGCCCCTGGACGCGCAGCCAGCAGGTCTTGCAGATAGGCAATCGGCAAGGTCAGGATAATGGCACCCCCAAGCGACGCAGGCAGGATCAGAAGCCAGACAAAGCCGGTAGCGGCAATGAACGGCAGAAACACCAGATGCACGCAGTAAAGCGCGGTGCCGATGACAATCAGTTCGACCTTGCCGAAATGCCGCAACAGCCGGGGTGCCAGCAGCATGAACGGCACTTCGGCACCGGCCACCAAACCCACGTAAAGGGCGGTGTCTCCGGCATCGCGACCGGGCGTCTGGCTGAAAACAAGGCCCACAAGCACGATGTAAAGGGTGGCCGCCGATGCCACAGCACCCAACAGCATGACGCGGAACAGCACCGGCTTTTCAGCCATTTCGCGGACCGACTGCCCAAAGCTGAGGCCGGATTTCCGATCTTTCCACGTACTGGCACCGTTTTGCGGCCAACTGAACCAGATCACCGCCAACGTGACCGCACCGAGAATGGTGGCAAAGGGATAGACCGCCATCACATCGATGCCCGATCGAAGGGCCACCGACCACAGCGGCAGAACCACGACAAACGGTAGGGCAAAACTGGCCCGTACCGCCGAGACAAGCGCATCGCGCGTCTCCGGATAGGCCTGGGTGGCAAGGTGGCTTAAGGCGAACAACAGAATGAACAGCGTGAAGCCGAATGGAAGCAAAACCGCGTGGCTGATGGCGAAGCCGAATTTGGTGGGGAACAGCCACATCACGCCATTGCCAAGCGTCAGCAGCAGGGCCGACAAAAGTGCCATCTGCCGGCGCAGCGGGCGTTGATCGGTCAGGATGCCAATGCCAATGGCGCTGGCAAGGCTCAACACTGAGGCGACAACCAGGATCACCGAATAGGCCTGTTCGGAAAATCCGATCCGGGTGATGCCGATCAGCGACATGTAAGGGGCAAGCGACGAGATAAGCGCGCCGGTCAGCAGGAAGATCAGCACAACCAGACGCAGCGCCGGGTCACGCCACAGCGGGGAAAGTGACTGCAACATTCAATCGACCAATATCTAGACTATATCTGGAAGGATCTTGCCCGGGTTCATCCGGTTTTCTGGATCAAGCGCTGACTTTATACTGCGCATGACGGCGACGGCAACCGGGTCCTTACGCCGCGCCATCGACGCGCGCTTAGACAGTCCGACGCCATGTTCGGCGGAAAAGCTGCCGCCAAGATCCTGCACGACATCCTCGATTGCGCTGACCACGGCATCGTGCAGATCGGCGCTGTCACGGGTCGGAAAAACGGTGAAATGGATATTGCCATCGCCCAGATGCGCAACGGTCAGCGTGTCTGCGCCGGCATCAAGGGTGGGCAGGCGGGCATGGATGCGGTCCAGAAACGTGGCGACATGGTCCAGCGGCAGGCTGACATCGGTATCGATCGCGGGTTTTCGGGCATAGGTGATTTCGCCCGCCAGTTCGCGGATGTGCCACATCGCGCGGCGCTGGGCATCGCTGCGCGCGATCTGCGCATCCAGCACCATGCCTTGCGCCATCATGTCGGCAAGAGTGTCCTCCAGCAGGCTGACGACCGGCAGGCTGCCATCAGGGCAGGGGGTGGCATCGCGGGGCGCGGTGGCACCGATTTCGACCAGGATGGTGATATCCTGCATCGGGGTGAAGGGTTGGCGGATGTCGGGGCGGGCCTCGGCCAGCCGGCGCATGTAGCTTTTCGGCATAAATTCAAAGGCTTCGACAGCGCCGCCGGTAGCCTCTTGCAACCGGTTCAGCAAGATCAGCGCATCGGGCAGGCTGCGAAGGGCCAAGGTCGCGGTGGCATAGGCGCGTGGCTTGGGGACCAGTTTCATCACGGCGGCAGTGATCACGCCAAGCGTGCCTTCGGCCCCGATGAACAGGTCTTTCAGATCATAGCCGGAATTGTCCTTGTGCAGCGCCGACAGCAGGTTCAGCACGCGGCCGTCAGCTAGCACCACCTCCAGCCCCAGACACAAAGCCCGGGTCGAGCCATAGCGCAGCACGTTGGAGCCACCGGCATTGGTGGACAGCACCCCGCCGATCATGGCCGACCCACGCGCGCCGAACCATAGCGGGAAATACAACCCCTGCGCATCGGCGGCGTCATGCAAGGAAGACAGGATTACCCCCGCCTCAACCACCGCGACACGGGCGTCGGGCCGGATCTCGCGGATGCGGTTCATCCGTTCCAGCGATAGCATCAGCCCGCCATTGGTCATGGCACCGCCGACAATGCCGGTCAGGCCGGAAACCGGGATGACGGGCACGTCGTAGTCGGCAGCAATGCGCAGGGTGGCGGCCACGTCTTCGGTAGTGGCAGGGCGGGCCACGGCAACCGGACTGGCGGTGTAGTTGCCAGTCCAGTCCTTGGCGAAGCGGGCGGTATCAGCGCCGGACAGCACATTTGCCGGACCAAGAGCGCGGGCGAGATCAGTAATAAGGGTCATGACAGCTCATTTCTTCACCCGTGCCAGCAGGTCCAGCACTTTCGGGCCGATCCAGTTGACCAGCACTTTGACCCCGTCTGCATTGGGGTGAATGCCGTCAGGTTGCATCAGGTTGGTTGACAGGCGGCGGCTGGATTGGTCGATCAGCGGGACGAAGAAATTCTCGGTCAGATCGACGCCGTGTTTCAGGGCAAGGGTCGGATACATTGAATCGAAATCGGCCTTGAACTTCGGGCCGTAGTTGCCGGGCGCGCGCAGGCCGACCAGCAGGACCGGCAGGCCAAGGGTATCAGCCTTGGTCAGCATCGCATCAAGATTTCCACGGCTGGACGCGGGATCAATGCCGCGCAAAAGGTCATTGCCGCCAAGGTTGATGATCATCGCATCGACATCCGGCGTCAGCGTCCAGTCCAGCCGGGCAAGGCCACCGGCAGTGGTATCACCCGACACTCCGGCGTTGATGACAGTGACGTCGGCACCATTCGTTGCAAGCCAGCTTTGCAGTTGCGGCACGAAGCCGTCTTGTTGCGGCAGCCCGAAACCCTGCGTCAGGCTGTCACCAAGGGCCACAAGTGTCAGCTTTTCGGCATTTACGGGCAAAGTGCCGATCATCAACGCGATTGTGCAGTTGCGAAGCGTGCGGCGCGCGCCATATCCACACGTAAGACACGACCAAAGGGCAGAGATGATGACCGATACGATACTGGCCATGCGCGATGTGGCATTGACGCTTGCGGGCAATGCGGGGCCGGTCGAAATTTTGCGCGGCATCACGTTGAGTGTGGCGCGCGGGGAAACGGTCGGGTTGGTCGGGCCGTCTGGGTCGGGCAAATCTTCGCTCCTGATGTTGATGGGCGGCTTGGAACGGGCGTCGTCGGGCGAGGTTACGGCACTCGGGGCTGATCTTACAGCGATGAATGAAGATGGTCTTGCACGTTTTCGTAGAGGGAATATGGGGGTGGTGTTTCAGTCTTTCCACCTTATTCCAACGATGACGGCGCTGGAAAATGTGGCGCTGCCGATGGAATTGGCAGGGGCGGCCGACGCGTTCGCGCGGGCAGAGGCGGAATTGGCGGCGGTGGGGCTGGGGCCGCGCATGCTGCATTTCCCACGGCAGATGTCGGGCGGGGAACAGCAGCGCGTGGCTTTGGCCCGGGCGGCGGCCCCGCGTCCGGCGATTTTGCTGGCAGATGAGCCGACCGGCAATCTGGATGGGGCCAATGGTGCCGCGATCATGGACCTGCTGTTTGGGTTGCGGGATCGGTACGGGGCCACGCTGATACTGGTGACCCACGCGCCGGAACTGGCCGCGCGCTGTGACCGTGTCGTGCGGCTGGCGGATGGGCGGATTGCCGGCGAGGGCATGGCATGACGTTGCCTTTGGCCGCACGGATTGCGCTGCGCGAACTGCGCGGCGGGTTGGCCGGGTTCCGGGTGTTTCTGGCCTGTCTGGCGCTGGGCGTCGCGGCAATCGCGGCCGTTGGCATGGTGCGGTCTGCCATTGAGGCGGGCCTGCGCGAACAGGGTGCCGTGCTGCTGGGTGGCGACGCCAAAATGGGGTTTACCGCGCGGTTTGCCAGCGATGAAGAGCGTGCAATGATGGTGGGGATGTCCAGCCAAGTCTCTGAAATCGTTGATTTTAGGTCGATGGCGCTGGTGGGCGATGATACCCGCGCGCTGACGCAGGTGAAGGGCGTGGATGGTGCGTATCCGCTGACGGGCGAGGTGGTGTTGGACCCTGCGATCCCACTGGCCGATGCGTTGGCACCGGTCGACGGTATTCCGGGGGCGGTGATGGACCGGGTTCTGGTGGATCGGCTGGCGTTGAAGCCGGGTGATCGGTTCACGTTGGGGGTGCAGGAATTTCGGTTGGGGGCGGCGCTGATGCGCGAGCCTGACAGTGCGGCGGGCGGCTTTTCGTTGGGGCCGCGCACGATTGTGCTGACCACTGGGCTGACAGAATCGGGTTTGATCGAACCCGGCACGATGTATGAAACCGCGTATCGACTGGACGTGCCGCAGGGGGCTGATCTAGAGGCGATGCAAACGGCGGCCGAGGCGGAGTTTCGCGACAAGGGGATGCGCTGGGCCGATAGTCGGCGGGCGGCACCGGGGGTGCAGCGGTTTGTTGACCGGATTGGCGCGTTTCTAGTGCTGGTCGGGCTGTCGGGGCTGGCGGTGGGCGGCGTTGGGGTATCTGCGGCAGTGCGCGCGTATCTGGAGGGCAAGATTGCCACCATTGCCACGCTGAAAACTCTGGGGGCAGAGGGGCGGATGATCTTTCAAGTGTACCTGCTTCAGATTGCCGTGCTGTCGGGGCTTGGCGTCCTGCTGGGGCTGGTGATTGGCGCAGGGGTGCCGCTGCTGGCGGCGCCGTGGATCGAGGCTTCGTTGCCGTTTCCGGTGGCGTTCGGAATTTACCCGATGCCGCTGTTGGAGGCTGCGTTTTACGGATTTGTCACGGCGTTCCTTTTCACCCTTTGGCCGCTTGCCCGCAGCGAAGAGGTCCGCGCGGCTGCATTGTACCGGGGGGCTGGAAATGCGGGGTGGCCCGCCTTGCGGCATTGGCTTTGGCTGATCGCGCTGGGGGTGGCACTGGTCAGTGGCGCTATGCTGTTTTCGGGCGCTGCCAATCTGGCGCTGGGTACGGCGGGCGGCGTGGTCGGTGCGTTGATCGTGCTGGCGCTTGCGGCATTGGGTCTGCGGCGCTTGGCACGCTGGGCGGCACGCAAACCGTTCGTGCGCGGGCGCACCGGATTGCGGCTGGCGTTGGGTGCGATAGGGGGGCCGCGTGAAGAGGCGATGTCGGTGATCCTGTCCTTGGGTCTGGGGCTGACGGTGCTGGCTGCGGTCGGGCAGATCGACAGCAACTTGCGGTCGGCGATTGATCGCGATCTGCCAGCCCGCGCGCCAAGCTATTTCTTTGTGGATATCCAACAAGATCAGATAGATGGGTTTCTTGAGCGACTGGCAGGCGACGCGACCGTCAGCAAGGTGGAAAGCGCGCCGATGCTGCGTGGGATCATCACGTTGATCAACGGGACGTCGGCGATAGAGGCGTCTGGCAACCACTGGGTAGTGCAGGGCGACCGCGGAGTTACCTATTCGGAAACGGTCCCGGACAATGCCAAGGTGACGGCTGGTGCGTGGTGGCCGGCGGGTTACACGGGGCCTGCGCAGGTGTCTTTCGCGGCGGAAGAGGCCGAGGAGATGGGGTTGAAGCTGGGCGACAAGATCACGGTGAATATCCTCGGGCGGGATATCGAGGCGACCATCACGTCGTTCCGCGAGGTTGATTTTTCGACCGCCGGCATGGGGTTTGTCATGTCGATGAACCCCGGTGCACTGGCGGGGGCACCGCATAGTTTCATCTCGACTGTCTATGCAACCGAGGCGTCGGAGGGGCCGATTTTGCGCGATCTGGCCGGGGCCTATCCTAACATCACCGCGATAAGGGTGCGCGATGCGATTGACCGGGTGACCGAGGCGTTGACGGCCATTGCCACCGCGACGGCTTGGGCGGCGGGGGCAAGTTTGCTGACAGGGTTTGTGGTGTTGATCGGGGCGGCGGCGGCGGGGGTGCGCGCCCGAATGCACGAGGCGGCGGTGCTGAAAGTCTTGGGGGCGACGCGGGCGCGGATATTGGCCAGTTTTGCGCTGCGGTCGGCACTGTTGGGGGCCGCGGCAGGCGTCGTGGCGATTGGGGCTGGCGGGCTAGCAGGGTGGGCGGTGATGCGCTTTGTGATGGAGGCCGATTACGCGTTCGAGCCGGTGTCGGCGGTGGCGATTGTTGTGGGCGGCGTGATTGCCACGTTGCTGGCGGGGCTAGGCTTTGCGTGGCCGCCGATGATGGTTCGGCCAGCGCAAGTGCTGCGGGCAGAAGAATAGGGATTATCGTTTAGGATCAATGTTTCGCTGCGCAGCATGGGAGTTTATGCTGCGCAGCATTTCGTAGGCGTGCTGCGGTTATGCGGCGCAGCGATTTGGGTTTGGCGCAGTCAGTTTGTGAGCAAATGATAGGTGTTTGCGGTGCTGCTGGTATTTTCCACGATGATTTTGAAGGTGCCGTTTTGTGCCGGGTAGAAGCTGCAATAGGCGGTGTCGGCGGGGCCGGTGTCTTGGCAGATTTGGTTGCCGAAATCATCGGTGACAGCCAGATCAAGATTGCCGCTGCCGTCGCCGATGATGGCAAGCTCGGCCAGTGACGCGCCGAAGAAGGGCACCGGCCAAGTTTCGGTTTGGGCTGCGGTCAAGGTGCTAGTGGTGATGACAACGCCTGTCACGGGGGCAAAGGCAGCCTCGCGGCGGGAGATATCGATGAGGTCGAGCAGGCCTTCGTTTTCGGCGGCAAGGCCGGCGGCGGTATCAAACATCTGTGTGTGGCGGGCGATGTCAGGCGCGGCTGTTGCGGATGCGTCGCCAGTGGTTTCTTTGGCGCGTGGGGTGTCGGTTGGGGTAACAGAGGCAGCGAGGCGTGCGGCGTTCAGGACGGTGAGCGGGTCTTTGTTGGCGCGGCCAAAGGCGTAAAGCTGGCGGGCTAAGACAAGGCGGGCGACGCCGCCTTGGGTGCCTTTGCCTTCGGTGGCAAGGTTTGGCGCGGGAATGTCTTGGGCAGTGGTGGGTGATGCCAACGCGGCCAGCAGGATTAGGGGGAAATAGCGGGTCATGGCGCGGTCCTGCAGTGGTGAGCGGTCTTTTTGGCAGCAGACGGAGGGTTTGGATAGGGGGTTTCGCAGGGCTGCGATTTGCGCTTTGCTGCGGGCGAGGTAGAGGGATGCCCCGATGATGATGCGACGTATTCTGGAGCGGCTGATTGGTTTTGACACCGTCAGCGCCAAATCGAACCTCGATCTGCTGGGATATGTGCGGGGGCTGCTGGGGGATGCCGGCATCGACAGCGTGCTGATCCTGGATGCGACGGGGCAGAAGGCCAATCTTTATGCAGTTGTCGGGCCTGCAGATGTGCCGGGGGTGATACTGTCGGGACATGTGGATGTGGTGCCGGTGGATGGACAGGCGTGGACGAAAGCGCCGTTTGCGTTGACCGAAAGTGCCGGGCGTTTTTATGGGCGCGGCACCACGGATATGAAGGGCTTTGTGGCCTGTGCGATTGCGGCGGTTTTGCGGGCCAAGGCGTTGGATTTGAAGGTGCCGGTGATCCTTGCGTTGAGCCATGATGAGGAAATTGGCTGCCAAGGGGTGGGCAGTATGCTGGATATGATGGCGGGTTGGCCGGTGCCTGCGCGGATGTGTTTGGTGGGGGAGCCGACGTTGATGCAGGTGGCGACGGGGCACAAGGGCAAGATCGCGTTGCGGGCGACGTGTACCGGGCGGGAATTGCATTCGGCGATGGCCCCGATGGGGCTGAACGCGCTGCATCTGGGGGCAGAGTTTCTGGGGGCTGTGCGGGATTTGCAAGCCGAGGTGGTGGCAACGGGTCTGCGGGATGCGGATTACGATGTGCCGTACACGACGCTGCACGTGGGCAAGATGAATGGTGGCGTGCAGGTAAATATTGTGCCGAAAACCTGCGTTCTGGACTTTGAGATACGTGCGCTGGCGGGGGAGGATACTGCGGCGCTGATCGGGCGGCTAAAGACGTCGGCTGAGGCGATTGTAGCCCCGCACCGGGAGGCGTTTCCGGAGGCGGCGATTGTGGTGGAACGGTTGTGGGATTATCCGGGGTTGGCGGCTTCGCCTGATGCTGACGTTGTGGCGTTTGCCAAAGGGTTGGTGGGGGGCAACGGCACGATCAAGGTGCCGTATGGAACCGAGGGCGGCATGTTTGCGCACCGGTTGGGAGTGCCGACGGTGATCTGCGGGCCGGGGTCGATGACGCAGGGGCACACGCCGGACGAGTATATCGAGGCGGACCAACTGGTGCGCTGTGAGGCGATGCTGGATGTGCTGCTCGCGCGGCTGGTGGCCGGGTTCTGATTGCGGTGGCGCGTGGAGGGGCTTAGAAGGCGGGGATGGCCATTACCCTGACATCGCTGACTGACCTTGGCACGCTTGGCTTTGACGACATCATTGATGTGCGGGCCCCCGCCGAATGGGCGGAGGATCATCTGCCGGGGGCGATAAATCTGCCCGTGCTGGATGATGCCGAACGGGCTGAGGTGGGAACGATTTACAAGCAGGTGAGCCCGTTTACCGCGCGCAAAGTTGGTGCGGCATTGGTGGCGAAGAACGCCAGTTTGCATTTGCAGGGAACGCTGGCGGACAAGCCGGGGGGCTGGCGGCCGTTGGTCTATTGCTGGCGGGGCGGGCAAAGGTCGGGGTCTTTTGCGACGATTTTGGCGCAGATCGGCTGGCGGGTGGAAACGATTGCCGGCGGCTACAAGGCGTGGCGCGGGCTGGTGGTTAGTGCGCTTTATGAGCAGCTGTTTCCCTGCCGGGTGGTGGTGCTGGATGGCAATACCGGGTCGGCGAAGACGGATATTTTGAAGCTGCTGCCGGGGCTTGGTGTGCAAGTGCTTGATCTGGAAGGGTTGGCGCGCCATCGCGGGTCTTTGTTCGGGGCTATGCCGGGCCGGCAGCCTTCGCAGCGGGCGTTCGAGACTGCGTTGGCAATGGCAATGGTGGGGTTGGACCCTAACCGCGTTGTGGTGGTGGAGGCGGAAAGTTCGAAAGTGGGGGACTGCCGGTTGCCGCCGGGGCTGTGGAAGGCGATGACGCAGGCACCGCGCGTGTCGATCGAGGCACCCTTGCAGGCGCGGGCGGAATATCTGGCGCGGGCATATGCGGATCTGTCGGTGGATACGGCGCGGCTAGCGGGGTTGATCGATATGTTGCGTCCGATGCATGCGGCCGAGGTGATTGAGGGCTGGCATGGAATGGTGGCGGCGGGGGATTTTGCGGCGTTGGCAGGGGATCTGATGGCGCGTCATTACGACCCGCGCTACGCCAAGCACCGGGCGCGGATGGACCGGGTTGGGGCCGATGTTGAGGTTAAGCGGTTGAGGGCAGACGATTTGGCGGAGGTGGCAGGCCGGGTGGCAGTGGCGGTCGGCGAGTTGGGGCAGTGATGCTTGTTCAGCCAGGTTAGTCTTGCCTGCGGCGCGGATACTTTTGCCAAAATGAAACTTATGTGTTGGGCGCTTAGTCGGTGATGCGGATCATCGGGGGGCCGTCGGTTAGAGTGCCGATGATTGCGGCGGCGGGGCCTAGGGCGGCGATCAGAGTTTGGGCTTGATCGCCGGGGACGGCGGCGAGCAGGCCGCCAGCGGTTTGTGGATCAAACAGCAGAGCAGCGGCGGGGCTTTCGGTGAATTGCATGAAGGGTGTGGTCGCTGCGCGGTTTGCGGGGGCGAGGCTGGAGGCGTGGCCTGCGGCGGCGAGGGCCTCGGCACCGGGGAGGAGGGGGATTTTGCTTAGGGGAATGTTGGCGGCGCAATTGGAGGCTTGTAGGATTTCGAGCAGGTGACCGGCGAGGCCGAAGCCGGTGATGTCAGTCATGGCTTGCGCGTGGGGGGTCAGTATTTTTGCGGCTTGGTCGAGGGGTTGCAGCATCTGGGTGCTGGCGTTTGCGGCGATCTCGCCCATCAGCATATCGGGGAGGCGGGCGTTTGCCATTTCGGCGGCCAGGATTGTGCCGATGCCAAGAGGTTTGGTCAGGATCAGGACAGCGCCGGGTTTTGCCCCGGCTTTGGTAATGGCACGGGGGGCGAGGCCGGTTAGCGTGAAGCCGATGGTCAACTCGGCGCCCTGCGAGGTGTGGCCGCCGACAAGGTCTGCCCCGGCGGCGGTTATGATTTGAGCTGCGCCGGCCATGATTTGACGCAGGGTTTCGGCCTGGAGGTGGGGGCTGAGAGGCGGCAGGGTGATCTGAGCGAGGGCAACCTGCGGCGTGGCGCCCATGGCCCAGATGTCGCCTAAAGCGTGGATCGCGGTGATTTTGGCCATCAGGTAGGGATCATGGGTGAAGGCGCGCAGATGGTCTGTGGTGATGACTTGCAGGCCTGTGCCGTGGTGCAGGATGGCGGCATCGTCGCCGGGGCCAAAGATGACATCGCAGCGTTTGGGGGCGGGAAAGGTGGATAGGGCGGTGGCGAGGTCGGTGGAGGCGACTTTTGCGCCGCAGCCGCCGCAGAGGGGTTTTGCGTTGAATGCTTCAGCGAGGCCAAGGGCGGCATTTGGGGGGAGGGGTGTAACTAGCATAGTGGGGTAATCGGTGAATTTCGCCATGAATTTCGCGTCGATACGGTGCTTCCGGCGCCACAACCATGCGCCTTGCAAGCTTAGGCCGGAGCGGTCGGCGATGGCGGATTTGGTGCCGGTGGAAATGAGTTTCAGATAGTCGCGCTGCGGGTGGAACTGGCGCAGGGGTTGGCCAGAAAGGGCGGCGCGCAGGTTATGGTGCAGGATAGGGGCGGCGCGGACGGCGTAGACGCCTGCTTTGGAGCGTGGCGCATGGGGCAGGTATGCGCAATCGCCAGCGGCGAAGATGCTGGGGTTTGAAGTTTGCAGGTGCAGGTTCAGAGTTAGGAAGCCATCGCTCAGGGTGAGGCCGGTTTCGCGCAGCCAGTCTTGCGGGCGGGCGGTGGCAACCGAGAGGGTGAAATCTGATGGCAGGGCGCGGCCATCGCTTAGGTGGACCGAGGTTGCCTTGATCTGGGTGATTTGGGTTGAAGGCATCAGTGTGATGCCCATTTCGGTGAGTTTTGCAATGACAGCGCGACGGGCGCCGGTGCCGGTACCACGTAACAGATCCGGGTTCTGGTCGATCAGGGTAATCTGGGGATCAGTGCCAAGCGCGCGCAGGCGGTGCAGGGATGCCATGGCCAGTTCTGCGCCACCGATGCCCGCGCCGATGATGACGATTTGCGGGTTTGCGGGCGGATTGGTGAGGAACTTCTGCCACTGGGCGGCATAGGCACCAAGCGGTTTTGCAGCGAAGGCGTGGTCCTTGAAACCGGGGATGGCGGGCAGGTCGGAGGTGATGCCGGTGTCGACGGAGGCGATGTCGTAAGCGATGTCGGGGCGCGATGACAGCAGGATGCGTTTGGTGACCGGATTGACGCCGATGGCATGATCGAGGATCAGGCGGGCATTGGCGAAACGGGCCAGCCGGACCAGATCGATCATCATCTCCGCACGGGTGTAGTGGCCCGCGATATGGCCGGGCAACATGCCGGTGTAGGGGGCAACCGGGCCGGGGTTGATCAGGGTCAGCCGGACGCCGGGTTGCGGCTTCATCCCCCACATCCGCATCACCAGCGCATGCGCGTGACCGCCCCCGATGAGGACAAGATCGGCAACGGCAGGCAGCGGCATGTGCTGCATGGGCAGGTGTCCTTTGGCGAGGGTCGTCGCCGCGTGCATAGCGAGTGGAAGCGGGGAAGGCGAGAGGGCAGCACGGCAGAGTTGCGCAAGTCCGGGCCCCGCTTTAGGCTTTACGTCATGAAATCGCGCCAACGTTTAAGTGTAACCCAGACCCAGCAGCTGTCGCTGAACACTGGGTTGCTTGCTTCTATCCGGATGCTGCGCAGCGATGCGGCGGGATTGACGCGTTATCTGGAAGAGCATGCGGCGGAGAACCCCTATCTGGTGCTGGATCACCCGGTGGTGACCGATTGGTTGCCGCGATGGGACGCAGCACTTGGGCTGGGCGGTGACCGGTCGATGGAAGAGCGTGACGAAAGCCCTGCCGCCAGTCTGATCGCTCATGTCATGGCCGAGGTTGACCGCCTGTTTCCGGGCGGACGGGCGCGTCAGATTGCGATTGTTCTGGCAGAGGCGCTTGAACCGTCGGGCTGGCTTGGGGCACCCGTGATGGTGTTGGCGGAGGCGGCAAAAGCGACGGTTGCCGAAGTAAACGCCGTTCTGCATCGGTTGCAGCGGATCGATCCCGCCGGTCTGTTTGCGACGAGTCTGGCGGAATGTCTGCGGTTGCAGGCGCGGGAAGCGGGGCTGCTGGACGCAACACTTGAATGCATGCTGGATCATCTGGATTTGCTGGCCAAAGGGGAGTTCGCCCGTTTGGCCAAGCTGTGTGAGGTGCCAGAGGCCGGGATCCTGCGCCGCCTGCGCGATATCCGGGCGATGGACCCGAAGCCGGGCGCACAGTTCACCCAAGGGGCAGCACCGGTGCGCGAGCCTGACCTGATCGCGCGGCACGGTGCGAAAGGCTGGGAGGTGGCGTTGAACCGGTCGGCTCTGCCGGGTGTGCGGCTGGACAGGCCTGCAAAAATTGGCCCCGACCTTGCCGCGCGTCGCGCCTGGTCGTCGGCGCAATCGGTCGCGCGGATGGTTGCGGCGCGCAACACCACTTTGCTTGCTCTTGGGGTGGAGGTGATGCGCCGGCAGGTGGCGGCGCTGGATCATGGCCTCGGTGCCGTTGCCCCGCTGACCATGGGCGATGTCGCGGTGGCGCTGGACCTGCACGAAAGCACGGTCAGCCGGATTGTGGCGGGCACCAGCATTGATACGCCGCGCGGCACATGGTGGCTGAAGGCGCTGTTCAGCGGCTCGATGGGCGGGGACGTGTCGGCGGCCACGTTGCGGGATCGTCTGGCGCGGATGGTGGCGGCTGAGGATCGCGGGCGGCCGCTGTCGGACGAGGCTCTGGCGCAGGCGCTGTCGCAAGGTGGCGTGGAAATCGCGCGACGCACGGTGGCGAAGTACCGCGAGGGGCTGGGCATACCGCCCGCATTTCGCCGCCGGACGCGGGTGCAGCCGAGCAGCGCGCCGAGGCCGGCGTCGGGCAGCGACACTTAGCGTCGCATTAGGGGATGACCCTGCGCTGTGGCTTTGCCATAGAAGGGGGCAAGTCAAAACCGCATTTGAGGGCAGGCATGGCGTATTTTCTGGGCGTCGACACGGGCGGCACCTATACGGATGCGGTGATCGTCGATGATGTGGCGGACCGGGTCATCGGGGCTGCCAAATCCTTGACCACGCGGATCGATCTGGCGCTTGGTATTGGCAGGGCGGTGGATGCAGCCTTGCTGGACGCACGCGTTGCCGCCTCGGATATTGCGCTGGTATCGCTGTCGACCACGCTGGCCACCAATGCTTTGGTCGAAGGGCAGGGTGGCCGAGTGGCACTGGTGTTCATAGGATTTGATGCCGGTGATGCGGAACGGGGCGGTCTGCGCGAGGCGCTGCGCGGTGATCCGGTGATCGTGATGGCGGGCGGGCATGACCACACCGGCAAGGAACGCGCGGCCCTTGATATGGCAGCGCTGGAACATGCGGTCCGCGAATTGGGGGATCAGGTCATGGGATTTGCCGTGGCCGCACATTTTGCCACCCGCAACCCTGCCCACGAGGTGGCCGCGCGCGATCTGATCCGCCAGGTGACCGGGCGGCCGGTGACCTGCAGCCACGAATTGTCGGCGCAGTTAAACGGGCCGAAGCGGGCGTTGACGGCGGTTCTGAACGCCCGGTTGATCGGGATGATCGAACGGCTGGTCTCGGCCAGTGAGCGGCATCTGGCCAGCATCGGGATCGACGCGCCGTTGATGGTGGTGCGTGGTGATGGCGCGCTGATCTCGGCGGCAATGGTGCGGGAACGGCCGATTGAGACGATCCTCAGCGGGCCAGCCGCCAGCATTGTTGGCGCGCGCTGGCTGACGGGGGCGATGGATGCGCTGGTGTCGGATATCGGGGGTACGACCACCGATGTGGCGTTGCTGCGCGGTGGCCTGCCAGAGATCGACCCGCAAGGCGCGCGGGTGGGTGGTTTTCGTACCATGGTGGAGGCGGTGGCGATGCGGACCACGGGCCTTGGCGGCGACAGCGAGGTACATCTGATCACCGAAGGGCTGGAAGGCGGCATGCGGCTTGGGCCGCGCCGGATGATCCCGGTATCACTTCTGGCGCAGGATCACGGCGCGATGGTGCATGCAGCGTTGGACCGGGCCTTGTCATCCGATGTGGTGGGCGAACATGACGGGCGATTTGTGGTGCCGATGATCTCGCAAAAGATGGGGCCGGGGCAGACGGCGGGTATCTCTGCCCGCGAAGCGCAGGTCCTGGCGCGGATTGTTGCGCCGATGCCGCTTGCCGCCGCGCTGGCCTCGCGGTTGGAGTTTGCAGCACTTGACCGGCTGGTTGCGCGCGGGCTGGTGATTATCGCGGGCGTCACGCCATCGGATGCAAGCCATGTGCTCGGCCGCCTTGCCGCATGGGACGGGATGGCCGCCGAAAAGGCCGTGCGGCTGCTGGCCAGACGGCGCAATGGCCGGGGCGACAGGTTTGCCGGTGATGCCGCCAGTCTGGCGCAGGCCATTGTTGATCAACTGACCACACAAACGGTGGAGTGTCTGCTGGAAGCGGCGTTTGGCGAAGACCCCGCGTTCGTGGGCGAGACCCCCGAGGTTCTGGCGCGCCATCCGCTTCTGAAGGCGGGCCTTGCGGGGCACAGGGGGGTCGTTGAACTGACCGCGCGTCTTGGTGTTCCGGTGATCGGGCTGGGTGCATCGGCCCCGTCGTATTATGGCGCGGTGGGCGAACGGCTGGGTGCGACCATGATCTTGCCGGAGCATGCCGGCGTGGCCAATGCCATCGGGGCGGTGGTGGGGCAGGTGTCGCAACGCGCGACAGGCATGGTTTCCAGCCCCGGCGAGGGGCGCTATCTGGCGCATTTTCCGGGCGGAGTTACGATATTCACCGATCGCGATGCCGCACTGGAGGCTATGGAAGCGGCGCTGATCGAGACCGCAACGCTGCGTGCCCGCGCGGCAGGGGCCGAAGATCTGCGCATCACGGTTGCCCGTGACATCCGGCAGGCGACGGTTGAGGGTGCCGCCATGTTCATCGAAGCCACGCTGACCGCCACGGCATCTGGCCGCCCGCGTATGGCGCATGGCATCAAACCCTGATTGCGGAGTAGTCTGGCAAGACCCGACCGCGCAGGTGCCAACATCTGAGCATGCGCTTGTGTCGGCGAAATCCGCGACCGGCGGTTCGTTGCCGCTTTGCGCCGCTTCGTTTTGGCCTTGACGCCTTTGGGTGCGTCCACTACCCACCGCGTCGGATGGCTAGGTAGCTCAGCTGGTTAGAGCACGCGACTCATAATCGCGGGGTCGGGGGTTCGAGTCCCCCCCTCGCCACCACATAATCTCTTTAAATCATTGAAAACGTTGGGAAGTTTTGTGTTCACGCCAATCCATCCCACCGATTTTCCCGCCGATAGGTTCCGGTTAGGCCCATTTTCATCCTCCGGCCAGTGTTCGCTGGCAGGTCATTCGTCTAATCACGGCTGAAGATGACGGCTTGTCGCGGGCATGGCGCGTGGGCCGGATATAGATGAAACCGCCCTTTGAGGCTGGGGCCGCAAACAATTGTTCAGGGACTCGGAAGTACCAAGGCCAAGAATACATTGGACGCAATTTCTACTGACTGCTCCAATGGGACGAAAATAGCACTGAAATGGCCTACACGCTTAAACGCAGCGACGTTTATTGTCTTTTTTCAATGCTACAGTAAGAATTGTGGCTAGGAAACTTGGAGCTTTCAAGATGAAATGGATTTGCTTGGTCGTAGCCCTTTCCGTGGCGCCCGCAGTGTCCGCCGAAGAGAATGTTGCGGCGTTCACCCGCTTTTGCATTCCAGATAAGTTAGAAGTTGCCGACATGGATGGGATGTCGCCACTAGAAATATTGACCCGCATTCCCCAAGTAATCCGCTGATTTCGCTGTGATTACCGTGGTATTATCGTTATAAATCATGGTGTTGATGGCTACCAAGGGCATGTTTCATGGATCACCCAGAGGATGCGGGTTTGCAGCGAGCAGATCGGGTGGA
>JANOGW010000026.1:0-19859 GCA_031406155.1 Pseudorhodobacter sp. | reverse complement strand
CGCCTTCTTCATCCGCCCAAAACCGCTGGACGGTGCACCGGGAACCCGAAAGGCTGACGTTACGCATCATAACCCGTACACCCGTGCCTGATCGCGCACCGTGGTGTTGAGCGTCGCGGACGGAGCCGCACCGATCACCCGCAAAATTTGACTGAATGGCATGGTGATTGACACATTTGCCGACACCGTCGCCACCGGTACCGACGCCTGCCGCAACGACAAACTGGTAACGCAGATATGGGTCGAGGTCAGTGATGTGACCGTCACGCCGGCCGGAAACAGGGCTGCGCCGTTAATTGTCGTTTCAACTATGGCTTCCAATTGTGTTGCATAGCCAGTGACGTTGCCATCAGATGCACAATCCCTGCGCCGGTCGACACAATCAGCACATTCACCGCCTCAGACCGCTTCATCACGCCAAACTGCACCAAAAGATCAGTCGTCTCGGTGCCCGCATTGTCTGCCAGGATCACAACGAGCGGGCGATGATGGGGCGTGACACGCAGTGCGGCGGGATCATGCTCTGCGGTTGTTTCGATCAGATTGGCGGGTGTCCGGGTCATAACGGCCCCGCAGGCTGCCATCAGTGCCAGAATGGCTGCAGACAGAGCGATAGCGATTTTGCCAGTTTTGGGCATTGGGCAGCTCCAAAGAGGAATTGCTGCCATCATAAAGCGATGCGGTCTGGCGGAAATGACAACAATATCGCATATTCTGCCAATGGGACCGCCGCGCTCCATCGCCTTTTTTGCCCTTGACGGTGTTCAGACACTGGATGTGACTGGACCGATGGAGGTTTTCGCCTTGGCCAACCGAGTCCGGTCGGGCAGTTACGAACTGATGCTTGCGTCGCAATCGGGGGCTTTCATTCAAACCAATGCCGGGTTGGCGATTGGGCCTGCGCGCCAATTGACCCTGCTCCCTGAGGGGCTCGATACTCTGGTGGTTTGCGGCGGGTCTGAAGCCGCGATGCGGGCCGCCTGGGCGACGGGCACCGAACTGTCCTGGCTGCGGGCGCGGGCACCATACTTGCGCCGGATCGTCAGCATCTGCACCGGCGCCTATGTGCTGGCAGCGACGGGCCTTCTGGACGGGCGGCGCGCCACCACACATTGGGCAGCCTGTGATGCCTTTCGGCAGCTGTTTCCCGCCGTCAAGCTAGAACCCGACGCAATCTTTGTCAGCGACCCGCCCTATTACACCTCGGCAGGCGTCACCGCCGGGATCGATCTGAGCCTTGCGCTGGTCGAGGCTGATCAGGGTTTTGAAACGGCTTTGGCCATCGCCCGTGAGCTGGTCCTGTTCCTGCGCCGACCGGGCGGACAGTCCCAGTTTAGTGCCGGCGCAAACCTGCAGTCACGTGGCCAGTCACGACTGCAGCTGCTTGTCGCCGCGATCCTTGACGACCCCGGCGGGCAGATCAGCGGACAAGGTCGCACTGTGCCCGATCTGGCCAGGGCGGTGGGGATGAGCGAGCGCAATTTTACCCGGGTTTTTCGCGCCGAAGCCGGTCTGACCCCCGCCCGGTTCGTCGAAGAAGCGCGGCTGACCCGGGCCAAAGGGCTGCTGGAGACCAGCAATGATCCGCTAGACCGCATCGCCGAACGCGCCGGATATGGCGCATCCGATGGCCTGTATCGCGCGTTCCAGAAGGAACTGAACGTCTCGCCCGGTGCCTATCGCACCAGGTTCTCGACCGCAAAACGATGATCTTCAGGCTATTTTGGAAGTGTCGGCCGCAATCCGGTCATTCGTTCATGCCGCAGCGAACGACCGCTCTCCGCCCTCCACGTCGGTCTTGCTGTGACTACTAGCGCAACCTTAACTACCAAAGCGACCGGCTGAATGGTCCGGACAGCCGACCTTTGCGGTCGGATCGAAAACCCACGGACAAAACGTCGTTGTCAAAAACGGTCGTTTGAGCGCCGATTCCGCAACACAACTACAGAGCGATTGGGACCAGGTTGGTTGGCTTGCCTGACCGCCGACGCGTTAGTCGGCTGTGCGGACATTCCTGGCGTCCGCTGCACTTGGGACGGATGTCCGCTTCGCTGAAACGCTACGCAGAACAAGGGAGCCTCTGGTCGGCCTCCGCCGTCGCCGACCACGCCTGCGGGAGGGTGCTTTCGAACAAATGCGGCCTCGTTTCTACGAGAGCAGGGTGGCCGTGCCGATACGCAGCGAAGAACCCGTGCCACTCTGCAAGAGCGGCGGTGCGATTGCCCAACTCTCGGCTGAGCTGCGCGAGGGAAGCTCGCAATCGCTGTATTGCAGATCGTTCAGCGTGCGAGGTAGTGGCGCTCCCGTGAAGAACTTGTCCCATAGTGCTTTCCTCCATTCCACGAAAGGATCGCACCATCAAACCATGGGATGCAAACACCTAGATCACTCGGGCGATGAACTTCGGCGTGGTGCCATCTTCGAACCCTATGATCCGTCCCAATCCGCATTTCGCTACCTGACGAAGTCGCGAATACTCTGCATGAGCTTCGGAAAGTCTGGCTCGTTCTCAAAAAGCATGTGGTTCTTGCTCTTCAGCATGACGAAACGTGCGCCTGGTATGCTGGCGGCCAAGAATCTTCCCTCCGAAAGCGGGGCGACAGAGTCCTCATCGCTGTGAACGACCAGTGTTGGAACCGTTACTTTCGAAAGCAGCTGCGACACGTCCATCTCATCGAACACCTCGCGGAGCCGAGCGATGTTTTCGGCCGGACCGCAGGCCTTCTGTAAATCATTGAAGTATGCTGCCTCCTCGGCCGTCGCGCCCGGCATGAGCAGCGAGGTCATGGTCTGACGAAAGGCCGGATTGCTTGCCCCCCAGCCTTGACGGATCAGTGTGACAAGGGCCTCGCCCTCCGCGGCTACACTTGGGTCGCCACGTTGTCTGCGCCCCCGTGCGTAACCACCGTACAAAATCAGATGCGAGACTTTCTCGGGTCGGCGGATCGCATAGGCGATAGACACCGATGCCGCCTGCGATGCGCCATAAAGCGCGACCTTTTCGTAAGGATAACAGTCTATGACGCGCTCAAGATCATCGACCATGCGCTCGAACTCGATGACGACATTCTTCCAATCCGACATTCCGTTTCCGCGTTGATCGAACCGGATAAGCCGGAAGGTCTTTGACAAATCCGTCAAGTAAGACCTCACGCTGTTGAGGGAATCCCAATCCTTTGTGAGATGGGTCATCCAGCTGTTGGCGAACGCGAGCGGATACCTGTTCCCCACTGATGCATGCGCGATGCTGACCCCATCCCTGGAAAGGGCATACTGAACGTCACTCTGGTCTTTCAGGTCGAATTCGTCCTCGCGTTTCACTGCCGGTAAGGCGGACGCCGTAAGCAAGTAAGCCCGAATCGACCGAGGAATGTTTTTCAGCCTCTGCGGTCCCAGATCGGTGAACGAGGCGTCACTGCGCGAGGTTAGCGCGTCCTTGACGATCTCCGACACACATATCCCTCGCGGCGGCGCAATGGCCTCAAGACGTGCAGCGATGTTTACGCCCTCACCGAGTAGGTCTCCCGCCTGTTCGAAAACGTCACCGAGGTTTATGCCAATCCGAAAGTCGATGCGCTGGTTATCGGCGATATTGGCATTTCGCTCTGCCATTCCGTGCTGCAGCGCCAAAGCAAAGTCGGCTGCGTCCGCGACGCTTGGAAACTCCACCAACAGGCTGTCGCCGGCAGTATTCGCCAGACGGCCCCGATGCTTCTCGATCGTCGGACCAATGAAATCCAACCGGTGGGATCGAAGTGCGTCGAGGGTTGATATCTCGTCTCGCGACACCAAACGGCTGTAACCGGCGATATCAGCTGCGACGATTACAGAGAGTCTCCGCAAGCCGTGTCCCTCTGCCATTCATCAACCTTTCGCAGTCTCAACTGCAGGTCAACCTAGGGCACTTACCATCGCGCCTCAACCAAGTTCCGCTGACGATACCAAGCCACCAGTTTTCTGCCTCCGCCTACCGTGTCCGTCGTGATGCGCAGTGAGGCCACACCTTCTATCCAGCGCAGGCGCGCCGCGCAGCTCTCGGCACGTTTAGCCAGGCGCCAATGCAAAGCGGACCTTCTCGCTCGAGGGTGCCAACGGCAGTAATGGGCTCAAAGCCGACCTTGGGTTGGCCGAAGCTTTGCATCTCAGGGTTGTGCGTCTCCAATCGGTTTGTTCCAAAAACGGTCGTTTTTGACCCGGGCCCCCTGCCCTACCAGATTTCAAAGGGTTGACGTGGGCAATACCCCCTGACAAAACCGCAAGGGCTTTGGGAGGTTTATCTCCAGGATTTTGGGGTACGCTCGGGTCTCTGTTGGGAACCAGAAACTCGACGGCCAGCGCGATGCCCTCGCAGGCGCCGGGGTGCCACGCAAATTCGCGGACACGATTACGGGAACCGCTCGGAACCGCCCAGAGATGAACCGACAGCTAATGGAACAGGTCGGGAACGTAGTCGTGGTCACGAAGCATGATCGTTTGGCCAGGAGCCTGAAGGACCTTCTCTAAATCGTTCACAGATCCAGGCCCAAGGCGCGGGGTTTCGGTCGATGGGAGAGGACATCGAACCGAACAGCCCGGCGGGTCGGCTAATTCTTTCTCGTTTTCGCTTCGATTGCTTAGTTTGAGCGAAAACATGCTCCTTGCGTGCCCAGGCTGCCTTAAGTTGTTCGGTCGCAGGGACGTCTTAGCCAACACTGTCGCGCTGGTCATCCAGTCAATGTGAAGCGTTCCTTTGTGTTTTTATGCCACAATCGGTGTTTTCGCTTTTCCCGGTTTGGCGAGAACAGCTTTCTTCGAGAACTGATGAGTAAATCAGGCGCGCCTGCAGACCGCCCGCAACGATTCAATTTGACGTGATCCGGTGCGAACTATTGTGGCATTCAGCAATCATCGGCTGCTGTCCGTTCGAGAGACAACGCGCTTTTCGACTTCGCTTCAGAATGCCTTGAACGAGCAATTTCCAAACTCAGGATGGCGGGACTTGAAGCTACATGGGTCGCAGCCGGGACAAAGGTCAGAACGCCAAACGGAATCATTTCGCTGGGGCTATCAAAACAAAAATGGGCGAAAAAAAGGGGGAGAACCAAAAAAAAGCCCACAACCCTGAAAGATCGTGGGACTTTTTTCCGAACTTTGGTGCCCAGGAGAGGACTCGAACCTCCACGTCTTTTGAACACTGGTACCTGAAACCAGCGCGTCTACCAATTCCGCCACCAGGGCAAGTGTCGTCGCGGATGTAGTTGGGCGCGCGCGTGCTGTCAACGGGGGGCATGAATAATCATCGTCCGAATGACGGCGCGCGCATTGCGTCTTGTTCCAGCGGCCCGTGATAGCTAATGAGACAGGCAACGGAAAGCCGATCCTGAAGGGCGCAAAGATGAGCAAACTGGTCACGATCTACGGCGGCTCTGGCTTTGTTGGGCGCTACATCGCGCGCCGGATGGCAAAAGAGGGTTGGCGCGTCCGGGTGGCGACGCGCAGGCCCAATGACGCGTTGTTTGTCAGGCCCTATGGAACGGTCGGACAGGTAGAGCCTGTCTTTTGCAACATTCGCGATGACGCGTCGGTGCGCGCGGTGATGCTGGGTGCCGATGCGGTGGTCAACTGCGTGGGCACGTTCGACAAGGGCGGGCGCAACAGCTTTCAGGCGATCCAGAACACAGGGGCTGCCCGGATCGCGCGTCTTGCAACGGACCTCGGTGTTGGGCAATTGGTCCACATCTCTGCAATCGGTGCAGATGCCAGCAGCAACAGCCTTTATGCGAAAAGCAAGGCTGCAGGGGAGGCTGCGGTGCTGGCGGCATTTCCAAGTGCGACCATCCTGCGACCATCAGTGGTGTTTGGGCCGGAAGACAAGTTTTTCAATCGGTTTGCCGGAATGACCCGCCTTGGGCCGATCTTGCCAGTGGTCGGTGCAGCGACCCGGTTCCAGCCGGTCTATGTGGATGATGTGGCCCAGGCGGCTGTGGCCGGCGTATTTGGCCGAGCGCCGGGCGTGTATGAACTGGGCGGGCCGGATGTTGCCAGTTTCCGCGATCTGATGACGCAGATGCTGGCCGTGATCCAGCGCCGGCGGCTGGTGGTGAACATGCCGTTCTTTATCGCGCGGATCATGGCGTTCGGCTTTGATACCCTGCAATTCTTGACCTTGGGTTTGTTGAAAAACGGCATGATTACCGCTGATCAGGTGCGCAGCCTTAGGCGTGACAATGTGGTAACGCCCGGTGCAAGGGGGCTGGCCGATCTGGGCATCGTGCCGACCGCGATGGCGGCCGTGTTGCCAGAATACCTGTGGCGTTTCCGGCCTTCGGGCCAGTATGCCGCGATCAAGGATTCTGCCAAGAATCTGCGCAAAACCTGAACGGGAGTAGAGGATGGCCGAGTCTGCATTGGTTGCAGCCCTTCTGGGGCTGATCGAAGGGCTGACTGAGTTTATCCCGGTATCTTCGACCGGCCATCTTTTGCTGACGTCGCATTTTTTGGGTTTCGAAAGTGCCGGCAAGACCTTCGAGGTTGTTATTCAGTTGGGCGCGGTGCTGGCTATCCTGACGGTCTATTCGGCCAAGCTGTGGGGTGTGTTCCGGTCGGCCCCGCATGATCCTGCGGCACAGCGGTTCATTCTGGCGGTGTTGCTGGCGTTTTTGCCGGCGGTGATCATTGGCGTTCTGGCGCGGGATTTCATCAAGACGGTGTTGTTTGAATCGCCGAGGCTGATTTCTGTCATGCTGATCATCGGCGGAATTGTGCTGCTGTTCGTCGAACGCATCGCGCCGAAAGTCGTGGTGGATGATGCCACCAGGATGCCGATTGGCAAAGCTGTGGCGATTGGGTTCATTCAGTGTCTGGCAATGATCCCAGGAGTTTCGCGGTCTGGGGCGACCATCGTCGGGGCACGGATGCTGGGGGCGAGTACGCGGGCGGCGGCGGAGTTTTCGTTCTTTCTGTCGATGCCCACCATGGCAGGGGCTTTTGCGTACGACCTCTATAAAAGCCGCCATGTTCTGGATACCACGGCGATGACCGAGATCGTGATCGGGTTCGCAGCTGCGTTCATCACGGCGGTTGTGGTGGTGCGTTGGGTGCTTGGATATGTATCATCGCACGGATTTGCGCTGTTTGGCTGGTGGCGAATCATCGTGGGCAGTGCGGCGTTGGCGCTGCTTTCATTGGGGTATTGAGAAAAAAGGTAAGCAATGCTGTCTAATATTTTACTGAATCCGACAGTATTTTTGACCTAACCTGAGGAAAACGGATTAATAGGTAAGCAAGACTGCCTTTTATTTGCATGAGCGGTGCAGTATCACAGCGGTCCCGGGTTATCCGTGGGGGGAGCAGAAATGGCCACGCAGCACATGCTAAAATTCGTCACCGTGGCGAAGGAAATGCCTGAAAAGCGTGCGCCTGATCTGCGCGCGACAGACTTCCATGAGATTTACCGCGAGTACGCGGCCAACAAGGCGGCGGAACAGGCCGGGCGGTGCAGCCAGTGTGGCGTGCCTTATTGCCAGACGCATTGCCCCTTGCACAACAACATCCCTGATTGGCTGCGCCTGACTGCCGAAGGACGGCTGCAAGAGGCGTATGAGCTATCGCAGGCCACAAACACATTCCCCGAAATCTGTGGCCGCATCTGCCCACAGGATCGGCTGTGCGAAGGCAATTGCGTGATAGAAAAATCAGGTCATGGCACGGTAACCATCGGGGCCGTCGAGAAATATCTGACCGATCTGGCATGGGAAAACGGCTGGGTAAAGCCGATTGTGCCGCATTCGGAACGCACGGAGACAGTGGCAATTATTGGCGCTGGGCCGGGTGGTCTGGCAGCGGCGGATGTGCTGCGCAGGCGCGGTGTGCAGGTGACGGTGTATGATCGCTATGATCGTGCGGGCGGCTTGCTGACTTACGGTATCCCCGGTTTCAAGCTGGAAAAGCCGGTGGTGATGCAGCGGATTTCACAATTGGAACAAGCGGGTGTGCAGTTCGTGCTGAACTGCCGGGTGGGGGAAGACATCAGCTTTGATGCCATCCGTGGCCGGCACGACGCGGTGTTGATTGCGACCGGTGTTTACAAGGCGCGGGATCTGGCAGCGCCGGGGGTTGGCGCATCGGGCGTGATTGCGGCGCTGGATTTTCTGACGGCGAGCAACCGGAAGAGTTTTGGCGATGAGGTCGCCGAATATGACAGCGGGGAACTGAGCGCCGCTGGCAAGCGGGTTGTGGTCATTGGCGGCGGTGATACGGCGATGGATTGTGTGCGCACGGCGGTTCGGGAAGGGGCGGTTTCGGTAAAGTGCCTCTACCGTCGCGACCGTGCCAATATGCCGGGGTCTTTGCGTGAAGTGGCCAATGCCGAGGAAGAGGGCGTTGAATTTGTTTGGCTTTCTGCACCCAAGGGCTTTACCGGGGGTGTGGCCGTTGACGGCGTGATGGTGCAAAAGATGCGGCTTGGCGCCCCTGATGTAACGGGGCGGCAAGTGCCTGAAATCATTGAAGATGCCGATTATGTGGAGCCTGCTGATCTGGTGATCATGGCGCTGGGGTTTGAACCTGAAGCGATCCCAACACTTTGGGGCGTACCAGAACTGGCGGTCACCCGTTGGGGCACCATCAAGGCCGATTTCCGCAGCCATGCAACCAACCTGCCCGGCGTCTATGCGGCGGGGGATATTGTGCGTGGGGCCAGCCTTGTGGTGTGGGCAATCCGCGACGGGCGCGAGGCGGCGCAAGCGATTTTGGACTATATGGCGCAGCCTGTGGCGGTCGCGGCAGAGTGATGCACTGGCCGAACACTCTGTGTGCATACTGCAGGCAGACGCGTGGCCGCTGATGCAACACGATTGAAACCGAAATCAGGCAGCAAGCTTGACCAGAGTCGAGGATGGATCATGAAGAAAACCGCCCTGCTGTTCGCCCTAGTGCTGGCCACGCCTGCCAGTGCCGGAACCTTTACGCCACCCGAAGGCTGTAGCGCGTTTCTGACGGTGCAATCGCGGCAATGCCGGGTTTCCAATTACTACAAATGCAGCGCCGATGCGCCGGGTGACCAGTGGCGGCAGGATTTTGATCAGGAAGGTGTCTTCTTCAAAAGCCGGATCGACGCGGAAACGCAGTGGATCGAAAGCTATGATATGAATCCGATGGTGCGCCAGTTGCTTGATCCGAACCCGGAAGATCCGGCCTCGTTCACTGATCTGCTGGCTGCTGGTCGCGATGATTTTGCTTTTGGCCTGACCAAGGAAACCGGCGAGCAAACCCGTGTGCGCGGGTTTGACCGGCTGACCGGAAAAAGCTTCGACATTGATGGCGTGACCCTGAAGCAGACCGAGTTTGAATTTACCGAAACGGATATGTCCGGCAACGTACTGCGCCAATCGCGCGGCAACGAGTTTATCAGCCCGGACTACCGGATGTTCTTTTCCGGCCCGTCGGAATGGAACGATGGCACCGGATACGTGCCAATCGACGGCAGCCCCGTACAGTTCATCCTGCCCGGCGAGCCGAAGTTCGGGTCAACCGAGCCGATTTTCGATTGCGATGTGGTGACATCACAGGCTCCGATCGACGAATTCGCCATCATTCCGGTGGCGTTGCGGCCATGAGCAGTGGTGCGATCACGGGGCATTGTTTATGCGGTGCCGTGTCGATTGCGGTTGCGGGTGCACATGATCCGCGGCCCGGGGCGTGCCATTGCCGGATGTGCCAGCGGTGGTCGGGCGGGTTGTTTTTGTGCTTCAACGCCGATGCGGCAGGGGTGACCGTGACGGGCCCGGTCGCGCGCTATGCCTCATCTGATTTTGCCGAACGGGCGTTCTGTTCTGTTTGCGGCAGCCATCTTTGGATGCGCAATACGGGGACGGAGGATAACTCCTATGATCTGATGCCGGGGCTTTTTGACAAAGCACATGACTGGCCGCTGCGATCTGAGGTGTATGTGGATTGTGCGATGGCGTCCGTGCAACTGGCCGGTGAACATCGTCATGCGACGCAGGATGAGTACGAAGAGAAAAACCCATTTGTTCGGGGAGGCGCGCGATGATTGACAATGATGTCAGAAATGGCCGCGTTCGCCGCAAGACTAATTGGGGCGTCCTGACGGTGTCTGTCGCTGCATTTTTGCTCGCGTCGGGCGCGGCGACGGCACAAGAGGCGAGTGAGGTGTTGCTTGACGCTAAATACCTCGCCGCCCCAACGGATTGGTGTCCGGCAGATGCTGGCGTTCCCATGGTTTTGGAAATGGATGGGCCTGACATCATTCAGGGGCCAAGTACGTTCCCAAAAACAGTGCGTGAAAGGCGTGGAGGCAATGTCAGTATCATTCATACCGAGGAAAACACTGCCTCATTCAACAATCCCGAAGATATCGGCGGACCAAATGCCGAGGTGATTGGCCGTTTCGCGGCCGAGTTTCAAACCTGTTTCAGCCCTTGGAAAACCCCAACCCTGACGGGGAGTTGGCGCCTGATCGGGAAAGACGGCGCTGACATGGATCAGGGATCATTTGAGAATGAATATCTTGGTTCCATGAATTCGATCTTCTTCCGCTCCGTCGCCGCATCCTCGAATGCTTACTTCGCGCAGTTTGGCGACCGCATGCTTTTCACGGCAGGCCAACCAGTGCCCACCATCACACAGACGTTTTTGGCCGAGCCAGACAAGGAGTAATGTCATGACCAAGTACGATGAAACCTGGGTGGCTGCCGAAGAGGCAAAGCGTGCTTATATGAACGCACATTCGCTTTATAAATCTGAAGATGAACATGCGTCTTGCGGCGTCGGGTTGGTGGTCGCAATCTCTGGTAAGCCATCGCGCCGCGTGGTGGAAAACGGCATCGCGGCGTTGAAGGCGGTCTGGCATCGGGGTGCAGTGGACGCGGATGGCAAGACCGGCGATGGTGCTGGGATTCATGTGCAGATTCCGGTGAAGTTTTTCTACGACCAAGTTCGCCGCACTGGGCATGAACCCGATACGAACAAGCTGATTGCGGTGGGGCAGGTGTTTTTGCCGCGCACCGATTTTGGTGCGCAGGAAGTCTGCCGCACCATTGTTGAATCCGAAGTGCTGCGCATGGGGCATTACATTTACGGCTGGCGGCATGTGCCGGTTGATGTGTCTGTGCTGGGCGACAAGGCCAACGCGACGCGGCCCGAGATCGAGCAGATCTTGATCAGGTGCGACAAGGATATTGATGCCGAGGCGTTTGAGCGAGAATTGTACATCATCCGGCGGCGGATCGAAAAGGCGGCTTTGGCGGCGCAAATTCAGGGGGTTTATCTGTGCAGCCTGTCGTGCCGGTCGATCATCTATAAGGGCATGATGCTGGCCGAGCAGGTGGCGGTGTTCTACCCCGATCTGATGGACGAACGGTTCGAGAGCGCGTTTGCGATCTATCACCAGCGCTATTCGACCAACACCTTCCCGCAGTGGTGGCTGGCGCAGCCGTTCCGCATGTTGGCGCATAACGGCGAGATCAACACCCTGAAGGGCAACGTCAACTGGATGAAAAGCCATGAGATTCGCATGGCTTCAAACAACTTTGGCGATGCTGCCGAGGATATCAAGCCGATCATTCCGGCTGGGACGTCTGACAGCGGGGCCCTGGATGCCGTGTTCGAGGTGATGGTGCGGTCGGGGCGGAATGCGCCGATGACCAAGACCATGATGGTGCCGGAAGCGTGGTCGAAATCGACGACGGATATGCCGAAGGCCTGGGCCGATATGTACGGCTATTGCAATTCGGTGATGGAGCCGTGGGATGGGCCGGCGGCACTTGCGATGACTGATGGCCGTTGGGTTTGCGGCGGGCTTGACCGGAACGGTTTGCGGCCGATGCGCTATGTAGTGACGGGCGACGGGCTGCTGATTGCCGGGTCCGAGGCCGGGATGGTGCCGATTGACGAGACGACCGTGCGTGAAAAAGGGGCGCTTGGGCCGGGGCAGATGATTGCTGTCGATATGGTAGAGGGCAAACTGTACCACGACACGGAGTTGAAGAACAAACTGGCGGCGGCGCAGCCGTTTGGCGAGTGGGTGTCCAAGGTGGTGGACCTGAACGCTCTGCTGCGGGACGTGCCCGAAACGGCGTTGTTCGAAGGCGCGGAGCTGCGCAAGCGGCAGATCGCGGCGGGCTATACGCTGGAGGAGCTGGAGCAGGTTCTGGCACCGATGGCGGAGGATGGTAAGGAACTGGTCGCCTCGATGGGCGATGATACACCGGCGGCGGTTTTGTCGTCTATTTACCGGCCGTTGAGCCACTTCTTTCGGCAGAATTTCAGTCAGGTGACCAATCCGCCGATTGACTCGCTGCGTGAAGGCCGGGTGATGAGTTTGAAGACGCGGTTCGGCAATCTGAAGAATGTGCTGGACGAGCATTCGTCGCAGACGGAAATCCTGATGCTGGAAAGCCCGTTCATTGGCAACGCGGAATTCGATGTGATGGTGACGCAGTTTGGCGCTGCGGTGGCGCATATAGACTGCACCTTCGCAGATACCGGCCCGGATGCGCTGCGGCAGGGGTTGGAGCGGATAAGGGGCGAGGCCGAAGATGCCGTGCGGTCAGGTGCCGGGCATCTGGTGCTGACGGACGAACATCAAGGGCCAGATGCGATTGCCATGCCGATGATTTTGGCTACGTCGGCGGTCCATAGCTGGCTGACGCGCAAGGGACTGAGGACGTTTTGTTCCATCAACGTGCGGTCGGCGGAATGCATTGATCCGCATTACTTTGCCGTGCTGATTGGCGGCGGGGCGACGACGGTAAATGCCTATCTTGCACAGGATTCGATTGCAGACCGGGTTACGCGCGGCTTGATCGAAGGATCTTTGACCGACGCGATGCGGCGCTACCGCGATGCGATTGACGCAGGGCTGCTGAAGATAATGTCGAAGATGGGGATATCAGTTGTATCGTCCTATCGCGGCGGTCTGAACTTTGAGGCGGTGGGGCTAAGCCGTGCGATGGTTGCCGAGTATTTTCCGGGGATGCATTCCCGCATCTCTGGCATTGGGGTGTCTGGCATCCAGTTGAAGCTGGTGGAAGTGCACGCCAAGGGTTGGAAGGGCGGGCAGGACGTGCTGCCGATTGGCGGATTCTACAAGGCGCGCCGGTCTGGCGAAAAGCACGCTTGGGAAGCGCAGACGATGCATATGCTGCAAACCGCCTGTGACCGGGCCAGCTATGACATGTGGAAGCAATATTCAGCGACAATGCGGGCGAACCCGCCGATCCATCTGCGCGATCTGCTGGATATCAAGACGCTGGGCAAGGCAGTGCCGATTGAGGAGGTGGAAAGCATCACCTCGATCCGCAAGCGGTTCGTGACGCCGGGGATGTCTTTGGGCGCGTTGGGGCCAGAGGCGCACAAGACGCTCAACGTGGCGATGAACCGGATTGGGGCGAAGTCGGACAGTGGCGAAGGCGGTGAAGACCCGGCGCATTTCTTGCCGGAAGCGAACGGCGATAACCCGAGCGCCAAGATCAAACAGGTGGCGTCGGGGCGCTTTGGCGTGACGGCGGAATATCTGAATGCCTGTGAGGAGCTAGAGATCAAGGTCGCGCAGGGCGCCAAGCCTGGTGAGGGTGGGCAGTTGCCTGGCATGAAAGTGACCGAGTTGATCGCGCGGCTGCGGCATTCGACCAAGGGGGTGACGCTGATCAGCCCGCCGCCGCACCACGACATCTATTCGATCGAGGATCTGGCGCAGCTTATCTATGACCTGAAGCAGATCAACCCGCGCGCCAAGGTGACGGTGAAGCTGGTTTCCTCCAGCGGGGTCGGCACGATTGCGGCGGGGGTAGCGAAGGCGAAGGCCGATATCATCCTGATTTCTGGCCATAATGGTGGCACCGGGGCGTCGCCTGCGACATCGATCAAGTATGCCGGGCTGCCGTGGGAAATGGGGCTGACCGAGGCGCATCAGGTGCTGAGCATGAACAACTTGCGCGAACGCGTGACATTGCGCACCGATGGCGGGTTGCGCACGGGCCGCGATGTGGTGATGGCCGCGATGATGGGGGCCGAGGAATACGGCATCGGCACGGCGGCGCTGATTGCGATGGGTTGCATCATGGTGCGGCAGTGCCAATCGAACACCTGCCCGGTGGGGGTCTGCACACAGAACGAGGCGCTCAGGGCCAAGTTCACCGGCACTGCGGATAAAGTGGTGAACCTGATCACCTTCTACGCGCAGGAAGTGCGGGAAATATTGGCAAGCATCGGCGCGCGGTCGATGGATGAGATTATTGGGCGCGCGGATTTGCTGTCCCAGGTCAGCCGGGGTGCGGCGCATCTGGATGATCTGGATCTGAACCCGTTGCTGATCACGGTCGATGGATCACAGAAGATCACCTATGATCGGTCCAAGCCGCGCAATTCGGTGCCAGATACGCTGGACGCCGAGATTGTGAAGGACGGTGCGCGGTTCTTCGAGGACGGCGAAAAGATGCAGTTGTCTTATGCCGTCCGCAACACGCACCGGACGATTGGCACGCGGGCGAGTAGCCATATCGTGCGCAAGTTCGGGATGCGCAACAATTTGCAGCTTGATCATCTGACGGTGAAACTGTCGGGGTCTTGCGGGCAAAGCCTGGGTGCGTTTGCAGCGCGTGGGCTGAAGCTGGAAGTGATGGGCGATGCCAACGACTATGTTGGCAAGGGCCTGTCTGGTGGAATGATCGTGGTGCGCCCACAAATGGCATCGCCACTGGAGGCATCGGAAAACACCATCATCGGCAATACGGTGCTGTATGGTGCCACTGCAGGGCAATTGTTTGCGGCGGGCCGCGCGGGGGAGCGGTTTGCGGTGCGCAATTCGGGCGCGTCGGTGGTGGTGGAAGGCTGTGGATCGAACGGTTGTGAATATATGACCGGCGGTGTGGCGGTTATTCTGGGCCGGATCGGTGCCAACTTTGGCGCGGGCATGACGGGTGGGATGGCGTATCTTTATGATCCGACGGGTGTGACGGGGGCGTTCATCAACCCGGAATCGCTGGTGACGAATGCGGTGACGCATCCGCATTGGGAGGCCCAGGTGCGCGGGTTGATCGAGAGCCATGTTCATGAGACCGGATCGGTAAAGGCCGCGCGCATACTGGCCGATTGGGCGGTTGAGCGGGGTAATTTCGTGCAAGTGTGCCCGAAAGAAATGCTGGTGCATTTGCCGCATCCGTTGACCGATGCGCCGATAGCGATGCCTGCGGAGTAGTTTCTGGTAGGAGTATCGCTGCGTTGACCCACGTCTTTTGCCGGATTTGATTTCAATCAAGTCGGGGCATTGCCCCGACGGCCGCGCCTGCCTGCCCCGGCAGGCGCGTATACACGCACCCGCCAGACAGGCGCGGCCTGATTTCCCAGCATCGTTATTGTTGATAATCCCTTTGCCCGACGCCTTGCGGCTATGGGCAACTGATCGGGCGATTGTCCACTGGACAATCACCTGATCGGTCAGGGTTGCAGCTCAATTATGATGGCCGGATTGTTGAAGGCCACCGTCAGTTCCTCATCAGCGCGGATCATGCCTAGGCCCGGCGCGTAGTATTTGTATTCGCGCAGGTCGGGTTCCACCGTACTGGCCTCATAGGTTTTCAGGACGTTTTTGAAAGTGCCAGCCGGGCCGGTGATTTCCAGATCAACGGCCAGGATTTCAGCGTAATCCATGGCGCCATCTACCGGGGCATGTTCCTGAAACAGGGTCAGGCCGACCTGAGCTTGGCCTGACACCGAAATGCCAGGAACAGCGCCGTTCACCCCGGCGCGCCATGCGGATTTGTTGTCTGTGCCAAGCAGAACACCAGTATCGTCATAGCGAAAGTTGGTCACGTCTTCGCCGAAATACCAGACGTTGCCGTCTTTATCTGCGGCATAGTAATCGAACGTGCGTTCAACCAGAATGCCTGCATCAAAAGCTTCGTCCAATACCAGCACGGTTGGCACCCCAAGGATCGCCGGGCCGGGCCCTTGCACGGTGATGACGCCGGTTTCGACCACGGGATCGCCGTCGGTGCGGGTGCCTTGCAACGTGTGGCTGGTGCCAATTTCCAGCGGGAAATACGGGTTTTGTTTGGGGCTGGTAAAATTGGCCGCGTCAAACACCGGCAAAGTTGGCTCGGTTGATTGGGCGGCAAGGGGGCTGGCCAATGCCATAAGGCAAAGGATTGGGGGGATCAGGTGTTTCATGGTATGGTCCTTTCTGGGATTGCGTGAACCCCTGAATGATTGGCTGGTTTGCAAACGCTGAAAATCCGCCTGACGCCGGATGGCGGGCCGTATCGCAAATGGCGGATTGTTGGGGGGTTTGGCTGTGCGTTAACTTGCTGACCATATGGCAAAGGAAGCATCATGCCTAACACACGCCTTATGTTGCTGATCGGGTTGATTGCAGTGGTCATCTTTGGATTGACAGCGATGGATCTGCTGCGCGAGCCGACCTTTCCGCCATGGGGGGAGGTGGCGATAGATCTGGCAGAAAAGCTGATGCTGGTTTTGGCAATGGCAGCGGTTGCCTGGACGGTGCATGGATTGATTGATCTGCGCGAGGGCCAAGACGCGCTGAACAACAATATGGCGCGGTCGGTGGCGCAGGGCGATGCCTGGCGGGCACAAAGGCGGGGCGAGATTGCTGCGCTGGGCCAAGCGATTGAGGATCAGTTTCGGCAATGGCGGTTGACTGCTGCAGAAATTGATGTGGCGGGATTGATGCTGAAAGGCATGTCGCTGAAAGAAATAGCCATTGCGCGCGATACGTCCGAGGCGACGATCCGCCAGCAGGCGCAGGCGATTTACCGCAAATCGGGCCTGTCGGGGCGGGCAGAATTGGCCGCGTATTTTCTGGAAAGCCTGTTTGCCACCGCCGAAGATGCAGGCCATGGCAAACCCAGTTTGACGGTTATTTCCTGAATTCACCCTGTCGGATGTCGGGACCTTTGACAGCCGAGAGAATCTTTCCCAAAGCGCTTTGGATATGCTAGATTGACCTTGCAGCAGAGCATGCGGTGAAGTCATTTTGCGGGGGAAGCCATGTCCGATCTGATTGTTGTTGCCTTCAAGGATGAGGCCACTGCCTTTGAGATGCGCGCCGAATTGGTGCGCCTGCAAAAGGAATATCTTCTGGAAATGGAAGATGTGGTGATCGTGACCCGCACTGAAGGCGGCGAAGTGCAGCTGCATCAGGCGGTAAACCTGACGGCATCCGGGGCGGTTGGTGGTGGGTTTTGGGGCGGGCTTGTCGGGCTGTTGTTCTTGAACCCGCTGATCGGGGCGGCGGTTGGCGCAGGGGCCGGGGCGCTGGCGGGGCGTGCTGCCGATATTGGCATCAATGATGATTTCATGCGCGATGTCGGCAAATCTTTGGACCGGGGCGGATCGGCGGTTTGCGTGCTGGTGCGCAAGATGACGGCGGACAAAGTGCTGGATAAACTGTCTGCGTTCCGGGCGCGGGGCCGCGTGGTGCAGACATCGCTTTCGAAATCTGCGGAGGAGCAATTGCGCAGTTTGCTGGAACCGACGCAGACGCTTGGCTTGCCAGCCGATCAACTGGGCGGTGGCCGCAAGTAGTGTCATCTGCTTGACCCTGCATGCGCGATCATGGCTATGCTAGGTGATGGCCGATAAAACCCCAAGCAAACCCAGACCAAGCCGCAGCAAGGCCGCAAAGGAAGCGGCGGCAAGATCGGTTGCGCGCGGCACGCTGCGGCGGCAAGTTTCGCGTTGGGCTGGTCGCGGGCTTTTGGTGTTGGCCGCGTTTTACGTCGTTTTGATTGTGCTGTTCGCTTTTGTGAACCCGCCCGGCAATCTTTACATGTGGTCCGAAAGCCGCCGCCTTGGCGGGGTTGATCAAACGTCGGTGAATATCGAAGATGTCGCCCCGGCGATGGCGCGGTCTGTGGTGGCGGCAGAAGATGCGAACTACTGTCTGCATTGGGGGTTTGATATGGCCGCCATTCGCGAAGCGGTGGCGCAGGGCAGCAACAGGGGCGCATCGACGCTTAGCCAGCAGGTGGTGAAGAATGTGTTTCTGTGGCAGGGGCGCAGTTGGTTGCGCAAGGCGATGGAGGCGCTGATCACACCTTTGGTGGAACTGGTTTGGTCCAAACAGCGCATTTTGGAGGTTTACCTGAACATCGCCGAATTTGATGAAGGCGTATTCGGGGTGCAGGCGGCAGCACAGCATTATTTCGGGGTGGATGCGGCGGATTTATCGCCCACACAGGCCGCGCGATTGGCCGCCGTTTTGCCAGACCCGAAGGGGCGGTCTGCAGGCAAGCCATCGTCGTTTGTACGCAAACGGGCGGGGCAGATTTTGGCCGGGGCCGAGACGATTGCAGTGGACGGGCGGGCGGGCTGTTTTGAGCCGTCAAACTGACCTGATGCACGGTCTGGGATTGAAATCTGCTGCCGACCGCTGCAATGAAGTTAAATACGTTGGACCGGAGTGTTATGCCCGATGAATCGCCTTTACCATGTGCCCCTTTCCCCTTTTTGCCGCAAGGTGCGCCTGACGCTCGCGGAAAAGCGGATTGAGGTTGAGCTGGTAGAGGAGCGCTATTGGGAGCCGTCCCCCGATTTTCTGCGTCGCAACCCGGCGGGCAAGGTGCCAGTTCTGCGGATGGACAGCCGGGTTATGTCGGAAAGTCAGGCTATCTGCGAATATCTGGATGAGGCGCATCCCAACCCGGCCTTGATGCCGCGCGATGCCGATGGGCGTTTTGAAGTGCGCCGTTTGTGCGCGTGGTTTGATGACAAGTTCCATACCGAAGTGACGTCTAAACTGCTTTTTGAGCGGATTACCAAAAAGGTAATTGGGCAGGGCTACCCGGATTCCAAAAATGTGAAAGCTGGATCAGCGCGCATCAAGTATCATTTGGATTACATGGCCTGGTTGCTGGATCAGCGCCGATGGTTGGCAGGCAATGACATGACATTGGCCGATTTTACGGCGGCGGCGCATCTTTCCTGTCTTGACTACATATCGGATGTGGATTGGCACAGGCATGCGGTGGTGAAAGATTGGTATGCCAAGATCAAATCGCGACCCTGTTTTCGGACCCTGTTGGTAGATCAGGTGTCGGGCTTTCCGCCGCCTGCGCACTATGCCGATCTGGATTTTTGACTGAACGCGCTGGGGGTTCACACCCCATCGCCGGTTGGTTCCCAAACCAATGGCGCATCAACCGTCAACCCCGTGGGATACGTGTGCCAAGATGAAAGAGCGTTTGATTGCGCGGGCCTTGGAGGAAGGGTTTTCGTCTGTCGGTATCTGTGCGCCGGATGCGACGCCGGAAGCGGCGGGGCGGCTGAGGGCGTTTCTGGAGGCCGGGCACCACGGGCAGATGGCATGGATGGCCGAGCGCGAGGCCTGGCGGGGATCTGCGGCCGCACTTTGGCCTGAGGCGCGGTCGGTGATCATGCTGGCCGAAGTCTACACGCCTGAGGGTGATCCTTTGGAGGTATTGGATCGTCGGGACCGGGGGGCGGTCAGTGTTTATGCCCAGGGGCGCGATTATCATGATCTGGTCAAGCGTCGTTTGAAACGGTTGGGCCGGTGGCTGGTGGATGCGACGGGGGCGGACATCAAGGTATTTGTCGATACCGCCCCGGTGATGGAAAAGCCACTGGCGCAGGCGGCGGGGCTTGGCTGGCAAGGTAAGCATACGAATTTGGTAAGCCGGGATTTGGGCAATTGGTTTTTTCTTGGCGCGATTTTTACGACGCTGGGATTTGCCCAAGGATACAGCCGAGGTTGACCATTGCGGGACTTGCCGGGCTTGTCTGGATATCTGCCCAACAAGTGCCTTTCCGGCCCCTTACAAGTTGGACGCCCGGCGCTGCATTTCCTATCTGACGATCGAGCATAAGGGTCCGGTAGA
>JANOGW010000102.1:0-28709 GCA_031406155.1 Pseudorhodobacter sp. | reverse complement strand
ACAGAAGCGGCAAAGATGGCAGGGTTGAGCAGGCAGGGGCTTGCCAAGGCACTTTCCCGGCCCGCTGTGCGTGATCTGTTGGAAGCGGAACGCCTGCGGTTCATTGCCGAAGCCGATGGGATGCGAGCATGGGCCAAGGCTTGCGCGATAGAGGTTGCGCTTGAGCTAATGATGACTGCCAAGAGTGAGGCAGTAAGGGCGAGAATGGCGGAATTTCTTGCCAGTGATGCACGTGCGCCCTCTGTAGCGATCCACGTTGATGCCCGACAAGCTGCACCTGCCCACGGCTATCTGTACAAGCGACCGCCGCACTTAGGCGGACCTCCTTCGGAAGTGGTCGAGGGGCACGTCGAGGGGGAAGCAGAATGAAGTTGTAGCCAAGTCAACCCACGAGCTGAAGAGTTGGCGCGATGGGCGTGGCTCCGCCCCGTGGCTGACCCTCTGTCGGTTTCCACCCTATCAAGCGACTAGGCCATGCCTGCCGGGGTGTTCGTCAGAATCGTTGGCCGGACCCAGTCACCGTGGTAGTCTTATGCTTCGGGCATTAAATTTAGGCGCGCCGACTCGGGGATTTGAACATGCGGATTTTGCTAGCTTTGCTTTTTGGGATGCTGGGTGGCGTGGCGCAGGCGGCCACGATTGTCGACGAAAGACTGTATCAGCCCTTCGCGTTACCAGATGATGTTTTCCAAGAGAATTGCACCCCAGTTTGCAATTCATCTTGGTTTTCTGAGACTAGGTTGGTGTTCTTCTTGCCAATGTTATTTGATGTCCCGGCGGGCATGAGGTTGGGATCCGCAAAAATCGACTACAAACTGACCTTCGCTGGGGTTGGGGACTTCGACAACTTGAGGTTTTTCTCCTTTGGTTATATCGAAGCGCCTCTTCAAAGTTTCTATCCCGAAGTGTTTCCAAAATTAACTTCTGACTCGCCCACTCAGATCATTTCAGATTCGATCAGGCTTCGCGTGAACAAAGCGACCCGTGCGGATTGGGAGCGTGACTTATTTACCTCGTTTGAGATTGGCGGCGCGGTTGGAGCTGCGGGCCGGACGGTATCAGAAGATGCTATGCGCGTCGGTTTGAACTACCGGCTGACTTACAAGACCGTGCCCCTAGCGCCTGTTCCGCTTCCTGCATCTGGCCTTGTGATGCTGGCGGCGCTCGGTGGCTTGGTGCTCGCGTCGCGTAGGCGCGCTGCAAACGGTGCCTACTACTAGGGGGGCGTCGGGCCAGACCGGGCAAGCCATAACCCGCGCGGCAAGGGAAACACTGTTGCCGCGCTTCGTGGATTTCATCGCGGCGCAGGCCCAAGTCAGCGGCGGTTGGCTTAGAGTTGGGGACGTCAACGCTAGGGAGATTGTCTCCTAGCCTCGCAACCTCGCCCCTGTCTTGGGCGGCGTCATACTCATCAGCCAACCGAATTTTAGCGCGGGATTGAATAGCCAGCGCATAGCCTTGCCGTCCGTCGCTGCCAAGGCCTAGCAGGAGCTTCGCGGCATCATCCAGACCGGCGCCGGAATTGCTTTTGTGCCGGTGTGCTCAACTCGCCAGCCCGCCTTTGAAAGTGTCCTGAAGATGATTGCCGCCGTCTCGACCTCCAACTTGGGGCGCTTGGCTGCATGGCGTCCGGCCGAAACCTTCGCCTGCCATTCGGTAAAGCTGGGCCCGTGCCGCTTGCCGTCAGGAGGAATGAAATACCATGCGCGTGGCTGCATCTTCGCCTCCCTCAATGCGTCTCAGGGAAACCATGACACAACGGCGCTAAGCTGAGAAGTGAGAAGGGGGGCGGACAGCAGGGAAGCGGCTCACCGGCGCGCTGTGTCGGTGTGTATAGCCCAAGACCGACAAGGCCCTTTCTCTGCCTTCCTATGTGCTGAGAAGGCCATTGCTGCGCGAGAGACGCCGCCGCAAGGCTCAATCCAGTGACCGAACGATGACAGATGGCAACCTGCGCGCGCAAAGCAACTGCCAACAAAATAAAGGGCCCGCCCGATTAAGGGCAGGCCGATAGTGGGCAGAGGGTGGAGTTTTACGCGGGCGTGGCCAAGTAGTGGCTTCGTCTAGAACGCGTTTGCCGCTGGTCCAAAAACGAAAGTCCAGTCAGAGCCATCATTCATCCTGATCGTTCCAGAACCCGTAGTGCCGCTCGCATCTCTGGTGGCAGTGCCAAGACCTTTGCGACCATCCGAACAAATTACAGGGAAGCTGACTGTGTTGCTTGGACTAACCCCGTCATACGTGCCTGCACAGCTTATGCGCCCGTTTGAAGCCTTAAATGAGCTTCCTGACATTGATGCCGTCGCCGTACCCTTGAAAATCTCGCCATTGTCTCCGATCACTGCCACAGGCTGCGTAATGTCGCAGCCCGTCAACAGGGCGACGAACATAATCAATAACATTTTCATTCCGATTGTTCTCCTAAATGAGTGAATTGCTGAGGCAATAACTAGCAGTGTTGCACAGATGAGAATGTCTGTGTCCGACAAAGTCAAAGCGCGCCCGCATCAGTTGGTTTTGTTTGGAAGTTTTCATATTGCCGCCTTTTCCACCGCCGCCCGTTCCTGATTGAGCCGGAACAGGCGCGCCAAGATTTCGTCGTCGGTCAGTTTGCCCGTGCGGAAATCATCGCCCCAGCCATAGGCGTCGGCCACGGCGTCATCCAGTGTTTTGTGGGCGTGGGTCAGCCATGCGGGTTTGGCGTTGTAGAGGTTGGTCAGGGTGCGCTTTTTCAGCACGGCTTCGGCCTCGGCTGACACGGGCAGAATGCGGTCGGGGTAGCCGGGCACAACTTCGGGCACGCGTTTGACCAGATCGGGCGGCGGCGGCGGCGATTTTAATAGCGCGCGGGTCGGCGGCATAATCGGCGGCGGGGATATTGGGGGTTAGGCCTTCGGGGAAGGGAAAGGTTTCGAAGGTGGTTGAGGGGGTATAGCGCGGTCGGTCTTCCAGCGATGTGCCCATCCGCAGCGCCCAGAGTTCATGGAAGCGGGAATGCAGGATGCCAAAGGTGGTATCGTCGTCGCGGGCGATTACAATCACGGTATTTTCAGGTATCTTTTTGGACGGTAACCACACAAAAATTCGATGCTTCGACACGAGCGGGGTGGCTATAAATCGGCCGATATCTTCAGTCGCGCGCCGAAGCGCAGGGCGAGGGTCGCCATGAAGCCACCATTTATTTCGATGCCATTCGCGACGCAAATTCGACCTTGTTGGTCGAACAAAAATCTCAACATGCCTAAAAGGTGCTTCGTAAAGCGATGCATCGTTCTCGGACATGCTAATGCCGAAATCTATTATCCATTTGTCTGGGTCGCGTTGGACCAACCCGCCACCATTTGACCATGGGCGCACCACATCACTGTTCGGTCGACCGTTCGGGTTTAAGGATAGTTGGATCAAATTGCGCGCATCAGTTCCCGCTAGATCGAAACTTCCATTCTTCTGCGTTCCAATAAAAGAAAACTGGTCATTTTCTTTTAGTTTGGCTGGCGGTGGAGTTGATACCCTTTCATGGAGAGATGCCCCGATTGCAATAGCGGCTGAGCCATCAAGTTGTCTCAGCTCCGATGGTGGGTTTCCAAACATTATTAGAGAAACGCGAACGGAAGCACCGTCGACTACCCATGGTTCGTCACGCCAAGCGGCCCAAATAGTAGACGCCTTGGAAACTAGCTCTAATGTTGGAAGGTTGTTCCCTCCAGTGATTGAATTTGTTGATACCAAGCCAATCCTGTTGGCTTTGCCCGCCTCCAAATGGTCAATCGCTTTTGCAAACCAAAAACAAACCAAGTCAGATCGCCCCGGAATAAGTGAAGAATAGGCAGACCTTAATTTGAATGTGTATTCTTCACCCAAGGCTCTAATCATCTTGCGGTCGCCCAGAAACGGCGGGTTGCCCACAACCACATCGGCCCTTGGCCACTCGGCCCGTTTACCATCCGCCCCCAGCACCGCATCCCTGTTCTGGATGGTATCCAGCGTCCGCAAGATCGGGTTCTTTGCCGCTTCAAATCCGTTCCGGCGCATCCATTGAATTTCGCCAATCCAGACCGACACACGGGCCAGTTCGGCGGCGTAGGGGTTCAACTCTATCCCCAGCACGGCCTCTGGCCCGATGGTCGGGAAGGCACGGGGCAGGCCCAGCGCCTCTGCCTCCAGATTGCAGAGGTGTTCGATATTTTTCAGCTCCAGCAGCGCCAGATACAGAAAGTTGCCAGACCCACAGGCGGGGTCCAGCACGCGAAAGGCCTTTAGGCGGTCGAGAAAGGCTTTGTGCAGGCCTTCGGCCATATCCAGCGCCTTGTTGCGGGCGGTCAGTTCTTTGCCCACCAGCAGCTTCTCTTTGGTGGCCGTGGGGGCGTTTTCGATCAGCCCCGCAATCTGCACCTTTACCCCGGCCCATTCGGCCAAAAGCGGGTCTACAATCACGGGCCGGACAATCTGCATGATTTTATCACGGTCGGTGTAATGCGCGCCAAGCTGGCTGCGTTTATCCGGGTCCAGCCCGCGTTCAAACAGGGTGCCAAGGATAGACGGGTCGATATCAGACCAATCCAGCGCGGTGGCGCGGATAAGGTCATCCATATCTTCCCATGTCAGGGGCAGGGTATCGTCACTGTCAAACAGGCCACCGTTGAACCATTCCACAGGTTCAAACCCCACCATTCCGCCCGATTTCATGGCGGCAAACAGGGTTTTGGCGTGTTGCCCAAAGGTTTCAGGTTTGGGGCGTGCGGCCTTAATCATGCGTTCAAACATCTTGTTGGGCAAAAGTTCGACATCTTCGGCAAACATGCAGAACACAAGGCGATTGACAAAATGCGCCACTTGTTCGGGGTCATGCCCCCTGCCCCGCAAGCGCTGGGCCAACAGGGCAAACCGCTGGGCGGCTTCTTCTGTTAGCAGTTGCCGGGTCTTGCTGGGTTTCAGGCGTTCCGGGTCGGTAAAGCAATGGCGCAGCAGGTCGCGCGTGGCGGCGTCTGTCAGGTCTGTCAACGCGATGGTGTGGACCTTCTGGACGGTATTGGTCCAGTTGGTGTGAATGCGGATACGGTCCATATCCGACACGATCAACAAGGGCGGATTGTCGAGCGCGATGGCGTATTGCTGCAACTGGGCAAAGGCGCGGTCGAGGTCTTTGTTCTTGCCCTTGTATTCCCACGCAAAGCAGTCCTTGCGCCAAACATCGGCCCAGCCTTCACCCCCCGTAGTTTTGGACGCGCCCTTTTCAAACGTGAACCATTCGCCCTTGGGGTCAGCGGTAGTTGGGTCTTTAATGTCCAACAGTTGGCAAAGATCAAGGAAATGCGATTGCGAAGCCGTGCGTTCTTTCAGTTCAATACTGCGCCACTTGTCGATAAAGTCCTGCGGCGTCATATAATTTCCCCGTCCAATCACGCGGCTGAGTTAAGCTGTCGTTTCCCCTTCGGTCAAGCTATCGTAAGCGGTGCAGCCCGGTGATTTGGTGGCGGTTGGAGGTATGTCGGGTCGCACTCGATCAGCAGCGCCAATGTCTGCCTGTAGGCCAATTTAGCGCGCTGTTCTTGAAGACCTAAGGCAACAGTGCTTTCCGGTCGCTGCTCTTTTGAGAGGTCCTTGTGACGGACATAGGAAGAACAGCCCCAGCCGAAGCTCGGGTTGTTCCCATGTCCGCTGCGTGTTGGCCTGCTCTCCCGAGCCGGTCCCCGCTTAGGACGCCACACATCGCGAAGAGACCGCGTGCGGCTTGGCTGCAACTTTCGAGGGTGTCTTGCCCCCGGCGACCCCGCTTCAGCCTTTCGGACTGCGGTTGGACTTTGATCGCGCCCCGTGGTAATCCATGTCATGCCGCCGCCACCGTCTTGTCAAACCGCTCGGTCGGCACCTAAGTTTCGCCCCGCCCGAAAAAGGCGGGGCGTTGTCATTCTATAAGCGTGATTTCCTCTTCATCCTCAGAGAGAAGTTGCCGCAACATGATCCGCATCGTTTGAAGCTGTCGGTTGGTTGGCATCCATCCTGGACAGCCTGATTGTCGCCAAATCGATGCTGCAAACTCTTTCGCCCATGGGTCAGTCGCTTGCCGCAGCACTTTCGGCCACACGTCCATCATTGCGCGCAGTTCAGAATGCGGCACTTTGGTCATTTTCAAGCGGCCTCACGCGTGGCAAGCCACTGCTGCACGTCGCTTTTCTTCCAGCCTACTGCACGGCGGCTGAGTTTGACGGGCTTGGGAAACTGGCCCGAAGCCATGGCGGCATAGATTGCGGAACGCCGCAGGCCAACCATGGCCTCGACGTCGTGGCGGCGCAGGATTTCGATGGTCGCAGTCGTCATCATTTCCCCTTTCGGTTTGCGCGGCGCTGACGGAATGTTGCGGCGCTTATGGGAAATTACGCTCTCACTGAAATTATTGCCAAATGGGACAATTCCGTTTTGCGATTTGATTTGTCCGATTTGCGTAAGTGCCCGGTCTGGCCGCTCTGCGCAGCCTGATGCCGATTAATGTCCACCTTGGATAGGGGACATGAGGGTGCGAGATAGTGCGGCGAAGGACGCAGAGTGATCAGACCGGATCCTTACCCTTTCCGACTTTCCATACAACTGGATCACCTGAACGCAGAGCGGTGAGAGTGGCTATTTCGTCGTCGGTCAGTTCTGAAATTGCCAGTTGGCAGTTGTCATGCGCGTCTCCAACTTTCATCCCCAAAACCTGAAAGACATTTCGGACAGTAGTGGCATAAAGTCCATTGGCCTTGTTTTCGCCCTCACGGCGACCCAGCGTTATAGCTTGGTTGGAACCGACGACGTAAATCCTGAGCACCGCCTCGGCCACAGCATAGGCAGCGTAGTTCTTCGGGTTCCCCTTTCCTGACTGTTTCGCCTCGTTCTCAATCTCTTCAAGAAGTGGCTCAATCCCCGCCATCACGGACCAAAGAGCATCACGCGCACTTTCAATCTGGTCTTCAGATGTTGGATCCCAAGGTTGCCACCTCGACATATCATTGTCTCCTGCTTCGAGGCGTTCCAGCCCGACAGCCGCCATGTTGATCCTTTTGGCAAATGGTTCCGACAGATCGCCCAGCTGCTTCTGTGCCTCGAACAAAACCTTGAATGTTTTGGTCAGGGACTTTGTCGGTTCAGCCGCTTCTCTTGCCCAAGCGACAATGCGTCCCCCTGTTGGGGTCAGTTTCTTGGACATCAGCGCCGCAAACAACGGTGAAATTTTCTTGACCGCCTCCCACCCAATCGGAGCAAGTGCAGCTTCCAATTCCGGCGTCATGCGCGCGCCACCAACGGCACAACATTGGCGGCCTCGCTACCGGCCATGAAGTCCGCCCATGCCGTCATTAGCGCCCGCCGCCGCTCCAGCATGTCAGACCGCTGATAGGCCCGCTCAACCTCCGAACCCATGAAATGCGCCAAGGCCAGTTCGGCAATCTCTCGTGGAAAGCCCCGCTCTGCCGCCCATTGCCGGAAGGTCGAACGCATGCCGTGGGGCACCGCAGGACGCCGATTGCGGGGGTCTCGATGGCCGCCGGCATCTTCAGCCAACGTCATGCCTGCTGCCTTGGCAGCCTCCTGATCGTCTGTCAGTGAGGTTTCATGCATCCTACGCATCACTGCGCTTAGGGTCATGTCGGAAAGTTGCCCGCCACGATGCGCAGGGAAAACTAAATCGGTCCCTACAAACCTTGGCTGAGATTTCAGAAGCTCCAAAGCCGATGGAGAAAGTGCAACGCGGTGTTCTCGCTCAGCCTTCATCCGTGCAGCGGGGATGGTCCACAGCGCCCGGTCAAGGTCAATCTCGCTCCACACCGCCCCCCGGACCTCACCCGACCGTCCAGCGGTAAGAACCAGAAACTCTAGCGCGCGCGCGCCCGTCCCATCGCGTTGCCTCAGTTGCGCGAACCAGTTAGGGGCATCTGCGAGGGACAACGCAGGCTGCTGTTCAGGCTTTGCCACCTTCCCCGGCTTAGGCAGCGTCTCTTCGAGGTGGCCCTTCCATTGTGCCGGGTTGTCCCGTGATCTGTATTTCTTCACCGCAGCGAACCGAAGGACGGCCTCAATGCGTCCACGAAGGCGTGACGCGGTTTCAGTCTTGGTCAGCCAGATTGGTTCAAGGACTTGCAGAATGTGGGGGGTGTCGATTTCATCTACAGGCAAATCCCTGAGGATCGGCGCGGCGTAGGTTTCAAGCGTCGAGCGCCATTGTGCCCGATGTTTCGCATTCTTGAACGCAGCCAACTTTGACCCGAGATAGCTGTCAACCACCTGTCCAAAGCTTGGCACCGCCGCTTTGGCCTGCTGTGCCGCCTTGATCGCCTCCTGTTCTGCAATCGCCCGCCGCTTGACCTCCAGCGGGTTGACGCCACCCTCAACCTGCTCGCGGTTCTTTGCAGCCAAGTTGCGCGCGATTGCCAGAGTGATCGCCGGATAGCTACCAAGCCCCAAGTCGCGCCGCTTTTCACCTATGACAATGCGCTGCATCCAACGACGTGCGCCAGATGGATCGACCATCAGATATAGCCCGCCGCCATCGCCATGCCTCCCCGGCCCTGCATTCTTACAGAACATCGCAGTCAGTTGAGACAGCTTGTGTGCGCCCTTTGCCTTGCTCATGCTGATCCTCCAAAAAACCTTACCCCACACTTTACCCCACATATTTAGGCAGCTGTGGCAGGATTGCTGTGGACTTACTTGGATCACTATGGCATCGTGACCGAAGTAAAACAAGGTGTTATAGGAATGTATGGGAACTTGACGGAATAAAGTTATACGGGCTGTCTCTCCGCCATTATTATTGAATATATCTCTTTAAATCAAACTATTATTGAGTTTACTCAAAATCTGATCCCCCACCTTGTCCCCCACTTCGCAATTCCGCGTTCTGCAATTTTTCGTTGGGTTGGTTGGGAAAATCCTAAAGCTACCAGTTTTTTAACTGGATTGATGGTTCAGACTTTGAAGCCTTGACCTTCAGGTTATGAGCCGATTCTCCCGGGAACACGCCTGTCCTTTGATATCAATAGGTTACGCGATAACCCCTTGAACTGACAACGTTTTCTAACCGCACGGTGCCGCAACCAGCTGCAGCGGACGGGTCCACACGGGGAGCGAAGGGGTTAAACAGGTTGACCTATTGTTGACCCGCTTCGAAATCTCACTCGTCCGCTTCACATTTGTGCCCCAATGTTGCACGGCCTTTGGTCAAACACGTGAGTCAGTTTCGCGTACGCGTAAATCGGTAGTACGCTCCGCCGGAACCAGGCCAACCTCGGGCCATCAACGATGCCCTGACCGATCAGCCTGAACCGACATGTCCAGTCCTTACCGGACACAAAGCCCGCGCACGGTGCTGCAATGCAGCTTCTTTGATGCTACCGTTCAGGCAGAATGCAGCGTTTGGAGTTAAGTAGTGACGGCGGTAGACGGGCGATGAAGATGGCTGATGCATATCAAGTCGTAGTTCGGACAATCGCCGTAGACCATTGGTCTGCCTATCTGCTGGAGATCAGGCCCTGTTGGTTGTCGCCGTAGTCTTGTCTTTGAAACAAGGGCTGGGACAATCGCAGAGAAGTTCGCGGGGATGATGCGCATTGTGGCTTTGGTTTGTGGCATCGTTGCCGTTTTGCTCGGTGGGCTTTGGCTGCTGCAAGGGCTGGGGATCGTCCAGCTGCGGCCCATTCTGTGCTTTGCCGACTGCGTGCCCATTCAGGGACCATCGGTCACGTGGGCGGTTGGCGGATTTGGCATCGCGTGGTCCCGCAGACGCCCTTCAAGCTCGCCCATACTAACGCAGCCCGGTTCAAAATGACGCTTGGGACGACATGATGAAAAAGAAAATGCTCCTGCTCCTGGCGGGCGAGGCTTTGTTCATCACACCGAAGGTTGAAAAGCCCTGTTTCAACGGAACGATGGGCGCGCTGGCCCATAAGTCTGCGCCATGACGACACGCGACGACAGCGCTGCCGGACGGTTCTTTGGTCTGGTCCTGATCCTGTCTCTGCCGTTCTATGCGTTGGGGGCAACAGAGGTCACGCTGCCCTTCGCGCCCGCTTTGCCGATCAGCGCTTTGATGGCCTGCGTGCCAATGAGTGCGGCCCTGATCCTCGTGACGCGCCAAAATGGCGTCAAAGCCGCAAGCAGACTCTTTGCGAGCGCGTTCCGTGTTCGCACTATCCCAAATATATGGTGGGTTCTTGTCGCACTGGGATTCATGCCTGTAGCCTTCCTAGTAACGGGCGGCATCGTCTGGCTGTCCGGCATTGAGTTGCCCGATCTGCACCTTCTCCCGGCCAGCGCGATCATCCCTGCCTTCGCGCTGTTCTTTCTTGGTGCCGTGGTCGAGGAAATCGGCTGGCAGGGCGACGTCTATCCGGCGCTTGCAGGGCGGCACTCAGCCTTGACCGCTGCCTTGACCATCGGCGTGGTGTGGGCGGTTTGGCATGTGATCCCGTTTGCACTGATGGAGCGCAGTGCGACCTGGATCATCTGGCACAGCCTGGGGATCGTCTTGATGCGCATCATCATCGTCTGGCTGGTCGTGAACGCAGGCCAAAGCATACTGATTGCGGTGCTCTTTCACATGATGAGCAATTCCGTGTGGGGCGTGTTCCCTGACTTCGCCCCCTGGTATGATCCGAAGGTCATGTGCCTGGTCCTGCTTGCACCCGTGATTTTCATTGTTGCCTTTTGGGGACCGACAACGCTGGGGCGGTTCAGATATGGTTGACCTCGAGGAGACCGCGATGACCGTAAATCCAGAAGCGAACAAGGCCAATGCACTGACGTTCTACGACCTGATGTTCAACCAATGCCAGCCCCGCGCGGCCATCGAGGCCTATGCCGGTGTGGTCTACATCCAGCACAATCCCCGTGTGGCGGATGGCAAGGCGGCATTCATCGAGTATTTTGAACGGATGGCCCGCGAATACCCCGGCAAGACAGTCCATTTCAAGCGGGCTATCGCGGAGGGCAATCATGTCGTTCTGCATTGCCACCAGATATGGCCGGGCAGCGACGAATATGCCGGCATCGACATTTTTCGCTTCGATGACTCCGGTAAGATTGTCGAACATTGGGACGTGCTTCAGGTCGTCTCGGGCGGTTCCAAGAACGGCAACGGGCTGTTCTGAAAAGCGAGCACCACAAGCGGTCAGGTATCGAGGCATCCATGAGGCGCATTCTGACAGTTTTTGTTATGCTGATCCTCGTTGTCGGAGTTGTTCTCGTGATCATCATCCACGTCGGCCTGCCTATGCGCGCGCTGCCGCCGCCGAGCGGTGGTTTGATCGGGGCTGTCAGCGCTTTGGCAACTGATGCTGCAAGACCAGACCTGTTTTCCGGGGCGTCACAGCGGGTCGTGCCGTTCCAGATGCTCTATCCGGCAAGCGCGCCGGGGACATATGCCCCCTATATGCCCGATGCCAGGCCTCAGATTGACGCGATTGCCAAAAGTCATGGCTGGATGTTGGGGGCTTTGCTGGGGCAGATCGGGACACTTGCAGCACCTTGGACTAACGCGGCAATGCCCTCTGCGGGCGGGCCATTCCCGGTGATCATCTACTTGCCCGGCGTGACCGGTTACATGCAGATGGGCAGCTTTCAGACGACTGAACTGGCGGCACAGGGCTATGTCGTCGTCACCCTGAACCAGCCCGGTGCGGTGGCTGCGGTCGTGTTACCGGATCACAAGATCATCTTGGGGCTGACCCGCACGGATGCCAGCCCAATGATAGCGCCGTCCTATCTGGCCAACGCTCCTGCACTGCCCGTTGCCTTAGCAAAAAGGCTTGCACCCGACAAAAGCATCGTGCCCTATTTTGCCGCAGACGTGGGGCTTGTCCTTGACCGACTGACGCAGATTAACGCCGATCCCGCGAATATCCTGCATGGGAAGCTAGACCTCGATCATGTTGGGGTCATGGGCATGTCGCTGGGCGCGATTGTGACGGCGCAGGCTTGTGCTATGGACCCGCGCATTGATGCCTGCCTGATGATGGATGCGCCGGTCCCGACCGAAGTTGCTTCATCCGGCCTGAAGCAAGATGCATTGTGGGTCAGTCGCCCAGCGGAAGACCAACGTCTTGAGCGCGCCGCATCTGGCGGATGGCCCGAAGATGAGATTGCCGCACAAGCTGCGACGATAGAACAGGCGCTGTCCAACAGCCCGCATGGCCAGCTTGTGCAATTGCCTGGTCTGTTTCATATCGATTTCACCGATCTTCCCACAGTGCAGCCTATGATCGGCTGGCTCGGGCAATCCGGTCCAGTCGGAATAGCGGACGCACACCATCAGATTAATCAGCTGGCGAAGGGGTTTTTTGCCGCGACTTTCGGTCCTGTGGTGAGGTGACAGGGGAGAACCTGTGGCCGTCTTCCCTTCCCATCGGGCAGACTGCGCCAATCGCGGCCTATATCCCCTAGGTGACGACATTTTCGGCCCTAACCGGTCACTCGACCGCAGAGGCGGCACCCCGGCGATTTCCCAGAACAGGCCATTTGAACTCGACGCAGCATTTCTTGGGTTGGCCAAGAACTCGAGATGACAAGACTGCCATTTTCTGGCATAGTTCAATCAAAGTCTCGACCAGCGCTAAGGTCTGGCCAGTATGCCGCGAAAGGTGGGAGTCCGGCATGGATATCGCAGCTTGGCTTCGTGGTCTTGGGCTTGAAGTTTACACAGCCGTCTTCGCCGACAACGGGATCGACGCAGGCCTGCTTGCAGACCTCAGCAACGATGACCTCAAGGATCTGGGCATAGCCAAACTTGCTGATCGCAAGCTGCTGCTCAGTGCGATTTCTGATCTTGCATCCAACAGCGAAGGTCATCCCGCGCGGCCGTCCCGTCTGGTGACCAGCGCGGGCGACCACCGGCAGGTCACGGTGTTGTTTGCGGACATCGCTGGCTTTTCGAAACTGACGACGGAAATGGGGGCCGAGAACATCCACAGTCTGCTCAATCGCTTTTTCGAAACGGTGGACGCCATCATTGCCAGCCATGGCGGCATGGTTGACAAGCATATGGGCGACAATGTCATGGCGCTGTTCGGCGCCCCGGTCGCGCACGACGACGACGCGCTAAGGGCGGTTCGGGCGGCACTTGAGATTCACCGCCAAGTCAGCGAGTTGCAGGACGTCAAAGGCTGCAGTCTCAGGGTGCATATCGGGATTGCCAGCGGGCAGGTCGTGGCCAGCGGAACGGGCAGCGGAGAGTACCACGAGTACACGGTCACGGGGGCCTCGGTCAATCTAGCGGCACGGCTTCAGGCGAGGGCCGTGGCTGGCGAGACGTTGATCTCGGACGCACTGCATCGCGCGGTTGCCAAAACCATCGCATGCGAAAGTCTGGGGGAATACGAGGTCAAAGGGATGGATCGGCCCGTCGCCATCTGGAAAGTCAAGAACCAGCACGCTCCACCGGCACAAGCACCGCGGAATTTACTTGTAGGCCGTGATGCCGAACTGGCGCAACTCTCCGGCATCCTTGATCGCTGCCAAGACAGTGGTCGCGGTTGTGCGGCAGTCATTCGTGGCGAGGCGGGCATCGGCAAGACCCGTCTGGTGGAAGAACTGACCCACATTGCGACCAACAGCGGTTTCAAGACCCACCGGGGACTTGTCCTCGATTTTGGTGCCGGCGAGGGCCGCGACGCCATACGCACCGTGCTACAAAGCCTGCTTGGCATCCCGGCCGGCAGTGACCGACCAACACGGCTCGCGGTCGTCGATGCGAACGTTGAAGACGGGGTAGTCACATCGGAGCGGCGCATATTCCTGAACGACCTGCTCGACCTTGCCCAGTCGCCCGAGGAACGTGCCGTTTATGACGCGATGACCAACGCGACGCGGAACGACGGAAAACGTGCTGCGGTGGCGGAACTGTTAAAGGCGCTCGCCGCGACACAGCCTCTGGTCATTATCGTCGAGGATATCCATTGGGCAGATCCATTGATCCTTGCGCACCTCGCCAAGATCGCGGCGACCCTCGCGGACAGCCGGGGCCTGTTGGTGATGACTTCGCGTGTCGACGGATACCCACTTGATCAGGCGTGGCGCAGCGGCACCGGTGGCTGTCCAGTGATGACGCTGGACCTTACCCCCTTACGCAAGGAGGATTCGATCAAGCTTGCGGCATCCTTCATTGAAACCGTCAATCAAGGGGCGGTCGCCTGCATTGAACGCGCTGGGGGCAATCCCCTGTTTCTCGAACAGCTTCTGCGCAACGTGGAAGACCACGGTGATGGCGATGTCCCGGCATCCATCCAAAGCCTGGTCCTAGCGCGCCTTGATCGCCTGCCGGCGGTCGACAAACAGGCCTTGCAGGCGGCTTCGGTTCTTGGCCAACGCTTTGCCCTCGACGCTGTGCGGCATCTGATCGGGTCGCCTGGATATGAGTGTCGGGCGCTGATCGACCGCTCGTTCATTCGTCCTGAGGGCGACAATTTCCTGTTTGACCACGCGCTGGTTCAGGAGGGTGTTTTCGGCTCCCTGCTCCGGAACCAGCGTGAAAATCTGCATCGTCAAGCGGCGGAGTACTTTGCAAAAAGCGATCTGATCCTGCATGCCCAGCACCTTGATCGGGCCAAAGATAGGGCCGCCGCGGCTGCTTACCTAGCTGCTGCCGGTACTCAGGCGACAGCGCTGCATTTTCATAACGCCTTGGCACTTTCGGGGCGCGGCCTTGAGATCGTGGCCGACCCGGAAACGAGGCACGGCCTTGCTTGTCTTCGCGGCGAGGTATTGCGCAATACCGGGGCGACCGAGGACTCGATCGCATCTTTCGAGGTTGGCCTCGCGACGGCTGTCACCGCCCGCCAACGTTGCCTCGCCCTGATCGGGATTGCCGAGGGGCTCCGAATTGCCGACCGGCATCAGCGGACGTTGGAAGTTCTCGAAGCGGCCGAGGCGGCAGCGCGCGAGGCCGATCTTCCGGCGGAACTTGCACGTATTCACTGCCTGCGCGGCAATGTTTACTTTCCGCTGGGCCGCCTGAACGAATGCCGCGCCGAACACGAGAAGGCGTTGATCCTGTCGCGGCAGGCCGGATCGGTGGAGGGAGAGGCAGTGGCGCTCAGCGGGCTTGGCGACGCCCACTATCTCGCGGGCAGGATGCGTACGGCCAGCGAACAGTTTCACGCCTGCGTGGACCTGTGCCAACTGCACGGATTGCGACGCGTGGAAGTGGCCAACCGGCACATGATCGGATGGACGAGATTGCACTTGCTGGAATTTGTCGAGGCAGAAGCGGATGCATTGGCAGCCGTCAAGCTTGCAACAGACGTGGGTCACCCCCGTGCGCAACTGTTGGGACTTCAGCTGGCGGGGTATGTCAATTCCCAACTGGGAGAGCTCGAGAAATCTGATGGTCTGCTGCGGCGCGCACTTGAGCTTGCGCAATCGTTGCAGGCGAACAATTTCGTGGCACAGATCCTTCGCTTGCTGGCGTGGAATGCCTTCGGCCAAGGGGATCGGCCCGCCGCCAAAGCCTATGCCGCGCAAGCGGTTCAAGTTGTTCGAAAGGTCGGCATGACCTTCACCGGGCCGACAGTTCTTGCAGTTGAGGCGGCCTTGACGGACGATGAAGCCGCGTCGCAATTGCTTTTGCTGGAAGCGGAAAATATCCTCGATTCTGGCTGCGTCGCCCACAACCACTTCTGGTTTGCCCAGATCGCGATCGGCCATGCCCTGCGCTCATGCGCGTGGGACCGCGCCGAGCGATATGCTGACAGACTGGAAAACTACACTCAGACAGAGCCGCTTCCCTGGGCGAATTTCCTGATTGCCCTAGGCAGAGCCTTGGCGGCATGGGGGCGGGGGGAAAGAGACGCCGGACGCGCAGATGAACTGCTGCGTTTGCGATCGATTGCCGTGGAACGGCACTTCCAGGGGGATCTTCTCGAACTGGACCGAGCGCTTGCGGCAGTGTGAGCACATTTATTGGAGGCAAAAGACGAATGCGAACCAGTGTATACTGAAGCCTGACCACACGATCGGGGCAGGCCACGCGAATCGAAAACCTGAGCAGGATTATCGAATTTGTGGAAAGGATACTTGCCATGCAGATTGCTAACAGCCGCCGCCGCTTTCTGGCGGGACTTTCCGCCACCGCCGCAGCGGGCCTCGCCAGTTCAGCGCAACCGGCCTTTGCCGAGCCACCACCAGAAGTCACGCGGCTCCGTCTTCCCAAGATTCCCAGCGTGTGCATGGCGCCAACATATGTTGCCGAGAAATTGCTTTATGCCGAGGGCTTCTCCGAGGTGATCTATGTGGAAACCCAGGCTGGCATGGCCGAGTCGATGGACACCGCCAGCGGCAAGATAGACATCAGCCAGATCTTCATCCCGCACGCTATCGCAGCAATCGATCAGGGTCACCGGTTGACCCTGTTGGCTGGCGTGCACCCGGGCTGCTTTGAGCTGTTTGTCAAGCCCGGCATCGAAAGCCTCCTTGACCTCAAGGGCCGCAAGGTCGGCGTTCAGTCCCTGGGGTCGAGCCCGCATCTGTTCATCACCAGCATGGCTGCCTATGTTGGGTTGGACCCGTCCCGCGACATCGTCTGGGTCAGCGATCCCGAGCTGAAGCCAAAGGAACTTTTTCTGCGGGGCGATGTCGACGCATTTCTCGGCTTTCCGCCGGAGCCGCAAGAGCTGCGCGCCAGGGGGGCGGGCCGGGTGCTGCTCAACAGCACGCTCGACCGGCCGTGGTCGCAGTATTTCTGCTGCATGCTGGCCGGAAATCCCGACTTTGTTGCCGCCAATCCGGTCGCTACCAAGCGTGCGATGCGCGCCATTCTGAAGGCCGCCGATCTGTGCGTGACAAGCCCCGCCCTGGTCGCACAGCGTCTGGTCGAGGGAAAGTTTACCGCCAATTATGACTACGCGCTGCAGGCCCTTGGCGAGGTCCCCTACAGGCGGTGGCGGGACTATGACGTGGAAGACTCAGTGCGCTTTTACGCGCTGCGGCTGCACGAGGCCGGCACCATCACCACCAGCCCCCAAGACATTATCGCCGGGGCCGCCGACTGGCGGTTCTTTGACGAGCTGAAGCGCGAGATGAAGGCATAAATCCCAGAAAGGAAACCTGCCATGCAGACCCCTAACAGCCGCCGCAGCTTTCTTGCGGGACTTTCGGCCACCGCCGCCGCGGGCTACGTCGGATCGGCGCAACCGGCATTGGCCGAGCCGCCACTGGAAACCACCACCGTACGCCTGCCGCGTTGGGTTGGTGGTTCCTACTGCTGGGCAGGCGCGTACATCGCCGGAGAACTGATGCGCGCCGAGGGCTTCACCGACGTTCGTTACGTGGAAGGCGACAGAAGCGTCGACCAATCGGAGTGGATCGCACGCGGTGAGACGGACTTCTCGGTGAACTTTCCGCCGAATCAGATCAAGTCGATCGACGCCGGCGTGCCGATCAAGGTGCTGACCGGGTTGCACTCGGGATGCCTCGAACTGATCGCCAAGGAGAGCATCCGCGGCGTCACGGATCTGCGGGGCAAGAGGGTGGGCATAGATAGTTTCGACGGCTCGCGACACGTGTGGCTGTCCCTCATGGCCGCTTATGTCGGGCTCGATCCCGCCAACGATATCCAGTGGGTGTTGACCGAGGGCGTCAAGCCAACGGAGCTCTTCGTCCAAGGGAAGATCGATGCATTCCTCGGCACGCCACCGCAGCCGCAGGAGCTGCGCGCCAACAAGATCGGCCACACCATCCTCAACAATGCCGTCGACCGCCCATGGTCACAGTATTTCTGCTGCATGATCTCCGCGACCACGGACTACGTGACCAGGTACCCGGTGGCGACCAAGCGGGTCTTGCGATCGATCCTCAAGGCCGCCGACCTCTGCGTATCGGATCCGCAAATGGTGGCGCGGCTGATGGTCGATCGCGAATTCGTCCCGTCGTATGACTTCGCGCTCCAGACGCTGAAGGATATCCGCTACGACCGGTGGCGGGAATTCGATCCTGAAGACTCCCTGCGCTTCTACGCCCTGCGCATGCAGGAGACGGGCATGATCAAATCGGGTCCGCAAAAGATCATCGCCGACGGCACCGACTGGCGTTTCCTCGAGGAGCTGAAGCAGGAGTTGAAAACGTAAATCCCAGAAGGGAGAACTGCCATGCAGACCCCTAACAGCCGCCGCTGCTTTCTTGCGGGACTTTCGGCCAGCGCCGCCGCGGGCTTCGTCGGATCGGTGCAACCGACATTGGCCGAGCCACCGCCCGAGACCGCCGTCATCCGCCTTCCCATCTGGCCCACTGGCGGCTGTACCGCGCCGCTCTATCTGGCCGAGGACCTGCTGCGGGCGGAAGGTTTTTCCGAAGTCCGCTATCTGGCGGCAACCGGCACCTCGCCACCCGCCATGCTTGCCGATGGCGAAATCGATTTCGACATGGAAGATGGCTTCGACTACTTGCCGATGATTGATGCCGGAAAATCGCTGGTGTTACTGTCAGGCATTCACACGGGCTGCTTCGAACTACGCGCCAGGGACGGGATCGGCAGCGTCACCGACCTGCGCGGCCGGAAAATCGGGATCACCAGCCTGAACGACGCAGGGCACCTGTTCGTCAGCGCCGTAGTCGCCTATGTCGGGCTCAATCCCGCCACCGACATCGCGTGGGTGGCGGATCCAGCGGTCAGCGGGGCCACGCTGTTCGCCGCCGGCAAGATCGATGCCTTCGTCGGATTTCCGCCCAACCCACAGGAGCCCTGCGCGCGGACACTCGGGCACACGCTCGTCAGCATGGCCCGGGATCCGCCGTGGTCGCACTACTTCTGCTGCATGGCGGCCGCCAACTCGGATTTCGTGCGCAACCATCCGGTGGCGACGAAACGCGCCTTGCGCGCTCTTCTCAAGGCGGCCGACCTTTGCCACAACGAGCCGGAGCTGGCGGTGCAGCGCATGTCCGAACGCGGCTTCTCCAGGGAATGTACATTGATGACCCTTAACGATGCCCGCTACGGGTTGTGGCGCGACTACGACCCAGCCGACGCCGTCCGCTTCTTTACGCTCCGCCTGCACGAAGCGGGCATGATCAAGGTCACACCGAACGAGGTCATTGCCGGATACACCGACTGGCATTTCCTCGAAGAGTTGAAGCGGGAAATGAAAACTTAGGTTACAGAAAGGAGAACTGCCATGCAGGCCCCTAACAGCCGACGCCGCTTCATTACGGGACTTTCGGCCGCCGCCGCTGCGGGCTTCGTCGGATCGCCACAAACAGCATCCGCCGAGCCCCCGCCGGAAACCATGACGGTGCGTGTAGCAACATCTGCTGTCCCTGGTTGTGAAGTTCCGCAGTACATTGCTGCGGAACTGCTGCGAGGAGAGGGCTTTGCCGATGTGCAGCTGGTGGAAGGAGACAATACTGTCGACTCGTCGATTTGGCTTGCGCGCGGAGAGATCGATTTCGACTGGAACTACGCCGCCACGCACATTGGCTCAATAGTCGCCGGCGCGCCGATAACGGTGCTGGCCGGCTTGCATTCGGGATGTCTCGAATTGATCGCAAGCGAAAGCGTCAACAGCATCGCCGATCTGCGCGGTAAGAAAGTTGGCGTCTATTCCTTGAGTTCGAGTCCGCATATTTTGTTGACCCTGATGACTGCATATATCGGGCTCGATCCCGCAAACGATTTTCAATGGGTAACCAGCGACGAGATTTCGCCGGAAGATCTTTTTATCGAAGGCAAGATCGATGCTTTTCTTGCCACCGCTCCTGAACAACAGGTTCTCCGCGCCCGGAAAATCGGGCATACCATCCTTGACACTTCGGTCGACCGCCCATGGTCGCAATACTATTGCTGCATGCTGGCCGGCAACGCCGATTATGTCAGCAAGTATCCGGTGGCCACCAAACGGATATTGCGGGCGATACTAAGAGCCGTCGATCTCTGTGCAACGGACCCCACATTGGCCGTGGAGCGGCTAGCAGACGACAAAATCCCCCGCAGGTATGATATGACGCTGCAGGTCTTGCGCGATACCCGCTACGACCGGTGGCGCGAGTTCGACCCAGAAGACACCATGCGTTTCTATGCACTGCGAATGAATGAGGTTGGCTTCATCAAGACCAATCCCAACGATATCATCGCCACAGGCACCGACTGGCGCTTTCTCGAAGAGCTGAAGCGCGAAATGAAAACATGAAGAGGTGGCTGGCGATACTTCTGCTGGCGCCGTGGCTGGTATTGCCGGGTCTGGCGCATGAGACGAGCCATGATGAGCGGCTGCCGGTGATCGGACCGGCGCCGGGTTTCACCCTGACTTCGCAGGACACCGCCGTGGTGTCACTCAGCGATTTTCGTGGCAAGGTTGTGGCTGTTACCTTCATCTTTGCATCCTGCACCGATACCTGTCCCCTGCTCACCGACAAGATGGGGCAGGTCCAGGATAAGTTCGGAGACCGCTTCGGCAAGGACATCGTCTTCGTCTCGATCACCGTCGATCCAGAGCGCGACACGCCGGAGGTATTGAAGCAGTACGCGGAAAGCTTCGGTGCCAATCCGCAAGGCTGGTATTTTCTGACCGGCGCTGCCGATGCAATCGATAGCGTCCTGCAAAGCTATGGCGTCTACGCGAGGAAAACTGCGACAGGCGATTTCGACCACACTTTCCTCACCTCGCTTATCGACCCGGAGGGTAATCTGCGGGTACAGTATCTGGGATACCGGTTTGATCCGGAGGAGTTCCGGCATGACCTTCTCGACCTCGTGGATGAGTCCCGGCAGGATTAGCACCTGGCTAGTGGGCAGGGTCGCCCGCCTGGCGTCCCGGATCCACACAAAGCTGCTGGCGGGCTTCCTGACCATCGCCGGCCTGCTGATCGTGCTAGGAATTGTCGGCATTCAGGTTTTGAATGGCGTGGACAGCCGCACCAACGAACTGATCCGGCTGCAGCGCAAAATCGCCGCCTATCGCCAGGTGCAGCACGATACGGTGTACCAACTTTATTCCATCTCGACGGCGCTGCTGCTGCAGGACGAGCGGATGCTTGATGCGGCACTGCGCCAGCTCAACCAGTTCGGTTACGATCTCGACCGCATGGAATTCGTCGCCCAGAACGAGGCAGAGATATTGGCCAAAGTGCTGAAGGACTATGAGGAATTCACCAAAATCCTGACTGGCGTGGTGGAGTTGATCCGCGACGGAAAGACGGTGGAAGCCCGTGAAACGCAACGCACCCAAATCGTGCCGCTCGCCGATCAGCTGGAACGCGAGACCAACCAGCTCGTGAACATTGCTGAGGCCGACATGGTGGCGGCGATCGACGCCACCGCCCAAACCTACCAAGCCTCGCGCGTCATCGTGATCTTCTTCGCGGTCGGAAGCCTGTTGCTTGCCTTGGGCTTAGGCTACATCATCTCGCTGTCACTGATTGCCCCGGTCCGCGAAATCGAAAAAGGGCTCCGACGGATCGCCGCAGGCGCATTCGGCCAGCGCGTCGAGGTTGCCAACCGCGATGAACTGGGCGAGCTGGCCAACAGTGTCAACCAGACAGCGGAGCAATTGGGGCGGCTTTACCTGGAAATCGAGGCGCGTAACCGGGACCTGAGTGAAGCGCTGGAGCAACAGACCGCGACCAGCGCCATCCTGCGCGCCATTGCAGCATCACCAACTGACATCCAGCCGATGTTGAACACAGTCGCCGAAAGTGCCGCGAAGCTCTGCGATGCCTTCGACGTAGCGATTGGACTAAGCGATAGCGCCGGAAAATTCCTCGTCTTGAAGGCCCATCATGGGTCCATTCCCGTCAGCATGGTCACCTTGCCGATTGGACGCGATTGGCCAGCCGGGCTTGCCTTTCTCGACCGCCGCCCGGTTCACGTGCACAACATTACAGAGGCCGCCAAGGAATTTCCGTTTGGCCACGCCATGGCAATCGAGAACGGCTTCCGCACTAGCCTCGCCGTACCCTTGTTGCGCGAGGGCGAGGCCATCGGCATTATCGGCATACGCCGCAAGGAGGTCAGGCCCTTTAGCGACAAGCAAATTGCCCTTCTGACCACCTTCGCCAATCAAGCGGTGATCGCCGTCGAAAACGTTCGATTGTTCGAGGAAGTGCGGGCGCGCACTGCCGAGTTGGCGCGAACGGTTGGCGAGTTGGAGGCTTTGGGCGAAGTAAGCCAGGCAGTCAACTCGACGCTTGACCTCAATACCGTGCTCGAAACCATCGCCGCCAAGGCAGTGCTGTTGTCACAGAGCGATGCCGGCGCCATTTACGTCTATCGCAAGTCGACTGAAGAATTCCGCTTGCGCGCTACATATGGGATGAGCGCGGAACTCACCGCCGCCATCACCAAACAGACGGTTGGCTTGAAGGACGCGGGAATTGGCGAGGCAGCCCGGAACAGGGCGCCGATGCAGATACCCGACCTCAGGCAAGGTATCTCTTCGCCCGTTCACCAGATCGTTCTCGATGCCGGCTACCTCAGTCTGCTTGTGGTGCCGCTGTTGCGGCCCAACAAGATCATCGGTGCACTGGTCGTCCGGCGCAAGACGACGGGGCAGTTTCCCGACTCGACGGTGCAACTCATGCAAACCTTCGCTGCCCAGTCGGTATTGGCGATCCAAAATGCGCGGCTGTTCAGCGAGATAGAGGAGAAGAGCTCTCAACTGGAAATAGCAAGCCGCCACAAATCGCAATTCCTTGCCAATATGAGCCATGAACTCAGAACGCCGCTTAATTCGGTGATGGGCTTCAGTGAAATGCTGGCCGATGGGCTTTACGGGCAGTTGCCGGAAAAAGCCGTCACCACGCTGGCGCGCATTCAGGCGAACGGCAAGCATCTGCTGGGACTGATCAACGACGTGCTTGATCTTTCGAAGATCGAGGCGGGGCAGTTGCAACTGTCGATCGACAGCTATTCGCCGGGCCAGATCGTCAAGGCGGCGGCGGCGGCGGCCGAACCTTTGGCACGCGCCAAGAATCTGGCACTCGACATCGTGATCGCCGAAAGCATGCCACTGGGTCGGGGCGATGAACGCAGGCTTACCCAGGTTCTCCTCAATCTCGTCGGCAATGCCGTCAAGTTCACCGATCAAGGCTCCGTCGAAATCACCGCACATGCCAATAACGGCAGTTTCGAATTCACCGTGCGCGATACCGGCCCCGGCATCGCGCCCGAATTTCTGGCGCGCATCTTCGAGGAGTTCCAGCAAGTTGACGACAGCAGTACCCGAAAAAAAGGCGGTACCGGTCTGGGACTCGCCATCTCCAAACGTATTGTCGAGATGCATGGCGGCATGATCGGCGTAGAATCGACTGTGGGCGTGGGCTCGGAATTCAAGGTCACGATTCCGGTTCAAGCCGAACAGAAAATGGAGGCTGCATGAGCAAGCGCATTTTGATGGTCGAAGACACCGAGGACAATCGCCAGATCATGCGCGACTTGATTTCAATGACCGACTATGAATTAATTGAAGCGTGCGATGGCGCAGAAGGCATTGCGATGGCAGCCTTGTACAAGCCTGACTTGATCCTGATGGACATCCAGTTGCCGGTAATGGACGGGTATGAAGCCACCCGCCGCATAAAGGCCGATCCGGCGCTGACGCATATACCGATCATCGCTGTCACGTCCTACGCCTTGTCGGGCGATGAAGCAAAGACGCTGGCCGCCGGCTGCGAAGGTTACGTTGCCAAGCCATTCAGCCCGCGCCTGCTACTTGCCAAGATCCGTGAATTCCTTCCGCAAGATAACTGAAGTGCGCAATCCCCCACTCATTCTCGCGATTGACGACACGCCAGAGAACTTGGAGATCCTCAAGGTTCGCCTCGAAGCCAACGGCTATGAAGTGATTACTGCGGCAGATGGCGAGCAGGGCTTGGCGATGACGAGGGAGCACAGGCCCGATCTCGTGCTGCTTGATATCATGATGCCAAAGCTCGACGGTATCGCGGTAGTGTCGGCGCTGAAGCAGGATGTGGCGACCCGCGCCATTCCCGTGATCCTGGTGACGGCCAAGGCCGACACCCGCGACGTGGTTGCAGGCCTTGATGCCGGCGGCGATGATTACTTGACCAAGCCGTTCGACCATGCGGCTCTGCTCGCGCGGGTTCGGTCAATGCTCCGTCAGAAGGCACTTCACGATACCGTCGAAGAACAGGCAAGACACCTCGAACGACAGGCGTCGCAACTGGAGGCGTGGAACCAGTCATTGGAGCGCAAAGTCGCCGAACAAGTCGGCGAAATCGAACGAGTAGGCCGACTGCGGCGGTTTCTTTCAGCACAGGTCGCCGACCTCGTGATGGACGCAGGCCAGGGCGACAGTTTGCTGGAAAGCCACCGATGTGAAGTGACCGTGGTATTTTGCGATCTGCGGGGTTTCACGGCTTTTGCCGAAACCGCCGAGCCCGAGGAGGTTATGGAAATACTCGCCGAGTACCACGCCTGCCTGGGACGCCACATTGTCAAGTATGAGGGCACGCTCGAACGGTTCTTGGGCGATGGCTTGCTCGTCGTCTTCAACGATCCATTGCCATGCGCGGACCATACCGAAAGGGCGGTTCGTATGGCGACGGAAATGCGCGACGAACTTGAAGTGCTTACCGCAAACTGGCTTAAGCTTGGTCACACCCTCGGTTTCGGTATAGGCATCGCCAGAGGCCATGCAACGATTGGCCGAATTGGCTTCGACCAACGTTGGGATTATGCAGTGATTGGTAGTGTACCCAATCTGGCTTCAAGGCTTTGCGGCGAAGCGGCCGCAGGCCAAATTCTGGTCAGCCAGAAGGTCATCAGCCTGATCGAGAACTCAGTTGAATCGACAGCAATCGGCAATTTCATCCTCAAGGGACTCCACCGCCCCGTCTCAGCTTATCATGTGATGCGTTGGATCGGGTGAGCAAAAAGGGAATTGATGATCCCCTTGCTGATGGCTGATCGTCCGCATGGCTTTGTTCGGCTGAATTCGGGGCTGGGAAGGAATGTGCCAACTCATCGGCAAGGGTTGTGTGCTCTGGATCAGTCGAGATGCATTAGACGCTCTTGACCCTCGAACGGCAGTTGCGTCTAGATACAGGGCACTCGTACAACCTGTAGCGAACGACTGCTCACCGCCATCCTCTGGCAGCCCATAGGTTCGCCTTGGACCTGCACCGGTTTCGTTCCGGTCTTTTGAGAGCGATACTCGCCATCAAGGAGACCGAATATGGCTACCGCCCTTGTTTCACCCCGTCAGGATCGGGCGCAGGGCTTCGCTTTCGTGCAGAACGAAGTCGAAGAAGGCCGAGATGCGGACGGTGTGGCGCTGGTCCGGGTGGGTCAGGATGCGCCAGGCGCGGGTCAATTCGGGCACCGGGCCGATCACGCGCACCAGATCCGACTCGGCATCGCCCAGCGACATCGGCAAGGGTGCGACGCCGACACCGGCTTTGGCGGCATAGATCAAGCCCAGCACGCTGGTGTTGCGTGCGGCATAGGTCGCATTGGGGGCCACTTCCTTGAACCACGAGACGGTGCGATGCTTGCTCATGCTTTCCTCGAATGCGATCAGCGGATGGCGGGCGAGGTCGACGACGGTGGCCGGTGCGCCGTGGCGTTCGATGTATTGTTGGCTGGCATAGATCGCCCAAAGCGAGTCCGCGATCTTGCGGCCAACAAGGATGCTGTCGTCGGTATCGCCCGACCGCAGCGCAACATCGGCTTCGCCCTTGGCCAGATCGACGTATTGGTCGCTGAGCACAAACTCGACTTTCAGGCCGGGGTGCTTGGCGTGGAACCGGTCGAGAATGCCAGACTGGGTCAGCCGGAAGGCGATGGGTTCGGGGCAGGTCAGCCGGATGATCCCGACACGGGCGTGGCCCATATCACGCAGCGCCTGTTCAAATTCCTGCGCAGAGGCGGCGACCGCTTCGGCATGGGGCAGGATGGCAGTGCCGAGCTCGGTCAGCTGATAGCCCGAGGATAGCCTTTCCACCAACCGTTGGCCCAACTGCGCTTCAAGATCGGCCAGCCTGCGCTGCACGGTTGACTGATTGACGCCCAGCGCGCGCGCTGCGGCAAGGGTACTGCCTTCTTTGGCGACCGCCAGCAGAAAGCGCAGGTCGTTCCAGTCAAACATTGCCCTCTCCGCACGGTGTGAATCCGGCCCCCGCAAATCCGCGGCCCCGTTCCGCAACTCTGCGGCTGTCTTGATGCAAAAAACAAGCATATCCTGTCCCAAAGGCGAGCAAGGATCGCCGACAAGCCAGACTTCATACAGCCAGAACACCGAAAGACCTTGGCGCTGACGCGCCGGGCCGTTGGCCTGCGGCTTCATCATTCGAAGGGAGAGACCAATGAAATCGTTGATACTCTTGTCACTGCTTGTCACAATTGAGGCGACAAGTCACCCCGCGCTGGCCGACGAGGCGGCGGTGGTGAGGCCGAACCTTGTGCTGCAGCAAGTGGTTCGGGGGCTGCCCTTGGGCAGTGAAAGCGAGATCCGGGTGATGACGGCCACGTTCCATGCCGGAGACACGACGCCCGTCCATACCCACGGCTTTCCCGTGACGGTTTATGTGATCGAAGGGGAATTCACCGTCGAGATGGAAGGCCAGGCGCCAATCACGATCAGGGCCGGTGAAGACTTGGTCGAGCCGCCCAATGCCGTCATGACAGGCCTGAGCCGCGCGGTGACGGGGGACATAAAGGTCGTGGTATTCGACGTGAGCACCGCAGGCGCACCATTCCTTTCCCGCCTGGAATAGAGGTTGAACGCTTTGCCTGGCCCTGACAGTGCGAGGTGAATCGTTGCTGACATGGAAGGAAAATTCGATGATTTCCGAACGCAAGATGGACACGGCGGCGTTCAAGCAGGCGACGCGGGCGCAGTGGAATGAAGCGGCGACAGGCTGGGACAGGCATGGCCGCAAGATCCGCGCATGGCTGCGCGTGCCGACCGACGCGATGCTGAAGATGGCGGGTATTTCCAATGGCCAGACCGTTCTGGACGTGGCCGCAGGTGCTGGCGACCAATCGCTGGACATCGCGGATCGGGTTGGAGCCAATGGTGCGGTGGTTGCGACCGACATATCCGAAGGCATTTTGACCTATGCCCTTAGCAACGCTGTCCGGGCCGGGCATGCCAATGTTCGAATCCACCCCGCCGATGCCGAGGACCTGAGGCTCGAGGCTGCGACATTCGATGCCGCAGTCTGCCGTCTCGGCTTGATGTTCCTTCCCAACCCGCTAATGGGCCTCAAGGAAATCCACCAGATTCTGAAACCTGGCGGGCGGTTTTGTGGCATGGTGTTTGCCGGGCCAGAGATGAACCCCTGCCTGCGCATCCTGATGTCAACCGCGATGCGTCATGCAGGGCTTGCACCGCGCGATCCGTTCCAGCCTGGTGGTCTGGTCAGCCTTGGCAAATCCGGTCTGATGGATGACCTGATGAATCGGGCAGGCTTCCAGTCGGTTGCCACAACGCGGATGGAGGTGCCGTTCGAGTTGCCGACAACCACCGACTACCTGAGCTTTATCAAAGACTCGGCGGGACCGATCCTGCAGATCCTGGCCCCGCTGGATGACGTAGCACGCGAGGCGGCCTGGAGTGACATTGCGACACAACTGGACGTCTATCAGACCGCGGACGGCTGGATCGGACCGAATACACTGTTGCTGACGGCGGGGCAAAAGTGATGGGCTTGTCTGATAAGGTTGGAGCAGATCGGAGGGGCATCATGTCGAAACGCGGGGTCCTTGCCTTCCTGCTGGCTGTCGCGGTCATCACCGGGCTGGTCCTGCCAGCCTTGCTTGGCACGGAACATCCGGTGATGAGCGAGGCCTGGGTGCGCAGCACAGTGGTTGGTCTGGGCCTGTCTGGCCCGCTGGCGCTGATCGGGTTGATGGTGCTGGCCATCGTGGCAAGCCCGATCCCCAGCGGCCCGATCGCGGTGGCGGCGGGCGCGCTTTACGGCACGCTGTGGGGCGGGGCCTTTGTCGTGACCGGCGCCATGTTGGGAGCACTTGCGGCCTTCGGTACCGCGCGCTACCTCGGCTTTGACGCCGTTCGGCGGTCCACCAATCCCATCCTGAAATACATCGCGGCCCCCCGGTCACAAGTCAGCCTGATGCTGATCGTATTTGGCTCCCGACTAGTCCCGTTCATCTCGTTCGACGCGGTCAGCTATGCCGCAGGGATAACCAACCTGTCGTTCAGCCGGTTCGCCTTCGCGACATTTCTGGGCGTCGTGCCGATCTGCTTTGCGCTGGCCGCGATAGGGGCGGGTATGGTGCAGTCTGACATAGACTGGATGTGGATCGTGGTCTTCGGTGGCGGGATTACGTTGCTGCCAGTTGTCGGGAAATGGATATGGGATCGGTTCTGAATCGGGTTCTTCAGCCGCCATCTGACGCAAATGCGGGTGCTGTCAGACGAATGCGAACCAGTTTCCGTTTCCCCTGCCCCGTCCAGGTTTCAGGCGACCGGAAGGCCGCGAGGTGTTATCAGAGCAAAAGAGGTGGCTCGCCGTCAGTGGTCCGCAGCCTTGAGCGACCGGTCAAAGTTCCTTTGTTGCTTGGCTGTTGCCAAGCAGGCTGACGCGACCGCCGCAGAAATTCCCGTCCCGATGTCTAGCCGATCAGTTTATTCGGTGCTGTCAGACTAATGCGAACTCATCTCAGTTTTGCTGACCGCTCAATCGATCAGGCCGCAAAAAGGCCGCGCCATTCGGTGAGAGCGGTGTCACGGGCGGTCTTGTAGTTTTCGCGGATTGAGAGCGTTCGGTCGTGG
>JANOGW010000089.1:0-7863 GCA_031406155.1 Pseudorhodobacter sp. | reverse complement strand
ACCGGATGTAGAGCATCACCGCGAGGCGGATGATCTCAGGGCTCGTCTTGAAGTAGCGGAAGGGGGAGCGCTTTGTCATGCCCGAAGGCTAGAGGAACGCTCTCCCCAACCGCAAGCAAACTTCCTCTGACAACACCCGCGGGCGGCGTCGGCAGCAAAGATCAGGCGTAGAAAGCCCGCATCCGGGTCGGCCAGCGTGCAGACCAGATTGACGCAGCGCCCGGCCACATTGGACTGAAGGCGCAAATAGGTTTCGCCATCGGGGAAACGCCGGGTCTGAAGCTGACCCATCTGCCAGCCACCAGCGTTGACCAGACTGGCGGCAAACTTCTCATTGCCCGGAAGGGGGATGATGATATGCTCGCTGTTCAACAATTTCGTTTTACCTCTGGCCAAATGCTCCTTGTTCGCGCCGTCGGAAGATGAGCGTCCGGCGTTCGGCGCGATTGCATCATTTGCCCCCGACGCCCGGCGCGAAGAAGTTGTGGATCAAGCCGAAGCTGACGGCGATGTACCAGGCGTAGACGACCACCCAGAACAGGCCGACGAAGAAGCTTGGCCAGGTGATCCAAGTGAAGCCCGGAAACAGCATCGGATACATTTGCGCCAGGCCGTGCGGCGAAATCAGGATGCCGAGCAGTATGCACAGGACATAGGTGAAGACAAAGAACGCGGTGAGCGACACGCCAAAAGGAACGATCGCGATAGGTGATTGGGTGTTCATGGTGGTCCCCTTGTTTGCAAATTCCAGCGCCGCAGTATGGTGGGCCTTCAGATCGTGGCGGGCCTTCAGATCGTGGAATGAACCTGCCGGACCACCCCGTGAAAGTTTGGACAACCGGCCCGCATTCATCGGGTCGGTTATTTGAACAGACGCATCTGGTGACAATTCATTACCGGAGGCGTTGGCCACTTTCAGGCAAACAGCTCCGGGCATTCCTGCGCGCATTTGTTGGTCAGGATGATATAAATCAGATGCAGCGTCGCGAGCCCCGCGAGCAAGCAGAAGAACGAGATATAGGCATAGCGCAGCAACAACATGTCCACGACGACGACGGCCACGACGGTCAGTGCAAAATGACGGACGTGCCGGTAGTGGGACAGCGCAGGCGGGATGATGATCAGCGCCACATAGATCGTATTGGTCAGCCAGCGCGGCATCATGAAATCAAGCCACATCGACTTTTCATAAGCCAGAGAATTGTTGTTGATCTCGACCACGATCATGTCACTGCTCAATCCATGCGGAAAGTATAGCAGTAGCCCGAAAATCAGCCCGATCACCGCCATCGCCGGAAACCATGGCTTGCGGCGGCTGTCGTCTGGTTCCAGCACGTAGACACAGAACGGAATCCAGACCGGCCACATGAACCAGGTAAAGAACATGAACCCCATGGCACCCCATTGTACGGTAAAGGCGTCGTCTCCGGTCATGCCCATCCAGACGTTGCCCTCCATGAACTGCTGCAAGCCTGCGAAGAGCGGCATCAGGGCAATTGGCAGATAGCGGAGATTTCGCTGCAATGCCGTTTTCGAAATCGCGGCTCCTCCGGCCACCAGAAATACGCTGGCGGCAAAACTCACTCCGGCTGACATGCACATTTTAGGCCCCGCTTTCCGGTTCAGATCGTCTGCGTCGTGACAAGCGTACCCGCCGTGCCGTTCAGGATCGCCACTGCATCCTCCAACCGCCCGATCCCGGCCAACCTGCCGCCGCCACGCACAAAATCGCAAGCCGCTGCCACCTTGGGTGCCATCGAGCCTTGCGGCAGGGTCAGGGTTGCGGCCTCGTCCGGTGTAAGCCTTGAAATCGGCGCGGCGCGGTCGGTGCCGAAGTCGCGGAACACCGCCGTCACATCGGTCAGCATCAACAGTGCGTCGGCCTTGAGCGATGATGCCAGCAAGGCGCTGGTGTGGTCCTTGTCGATCACCGCCTCGACGCAAATCAGGCTGCCATCGGCGCGGCGCAGCACCGGAATGCCGCCACCACCTGCGCAGATCACCACGACGCCCTGCCCAAGCAACAGCCGCAGCACCGCCAGATCGGGAATCTCCAGTGGTTTGGGCGAGGCCACGACCCGGCGCCATTTGTCGCCATCCGGCGCAATCGCCCAGCCCCGCACCGCAGCCAGCTTCCGCGCCTCGGCCTCGGCATCGACCGGCCCAACGAATTTAGTGGGATTTGCAAAAGCCGGATCGTCGACATCGACCACGATCTGTGTCAATAGCACCGCCAAAGAGCGGTCATGCTCAAAGGCATTTTCCAATTCCTGCTCGAACAGATAGCCGATCATGCCTTCGGTTTCAGCGCCGAGGACGTCAAGTGGATAGACCGATTGCATGCCACTCAGCTGGTCGTTGCCGGTGCCATTGTCGCCCGCCAGAAATGCCTGCAGTTGCTGTCGGTTTGCACCGCCACCGCCGTCATCGTGTCGAAACCGGCCACCAGCATCGCAGGGATCAACAACGGGTAGAACGCCAGCGTTTCCTCCGCCATGCCATAGGTCGTCCCGCCCAATGCAAACAGCGCCATCAGGATCGGAATCATCCAGATCTTGCGCCCTTTCAGACGTCGCATCGCGGCCTTGATGCCGATGTCGATCGACCCGGTGGCATTGACCACGCCCAGAAAGCCACCCAGAAACAGAACGAACAGCGACACGTCGATGGCGTTCGCGGCATAGCTGTCGGGGTCGTAAAATCCGGCAGTCGGGGCCAGCAGGATGTCGATGAAACCCTGCGGATTGGCCTCGACCGTCTTGTAGGTGCCCGCCACCGCCACTTCGCGCCCGACGGCGCCGTACTGCACCCGGTCAAACTTGCCCGCCGGAATGATCCATGTCAGGGCTGCCACGACGATGATCAACGCAAACAGGATCGTATATGCGGTGGGGAAACGCGAGGCGAGGCTGTCAGGTTGTGGGGTGGGGTTGAGTGCCATAGCGGTCTCTTTTCCAATCATTTTACGGGTTGAGCAGTTGATCCGAGGATCGGGAAAAACCCCGGAACGCGTCGCGCATAGTCGTCAAAGACGGCACCGAACCGGGCGCGGGTTTCGCGCTCTTCGGCGCGGGCCAGACGGGCGTACATCCAGATCAGGAACGGATACATCGCAAGCGTCAAAAGCGTCGGCCATTGCACCAGAAACCCGGTCAGCACCAGCACGAAGCCTGCGTACTGCGGATGGCGCAGCCGGGCATAAAGACCTGTGGTGGCCAGTTTGCCGCTGCGTTGTGCGGCATACAGCACCGGCCAGGCGGCGGAAATCAGCCAGAAACCACCGCCGATCAGCACGAAGCTGAGCAGATGGAACGGGCCGAAATGCGGATTGCCTCCCCAGCCGAACATCATCTCGGGCAAATGGCCAGCGTCATGCGCAAACCAGTCGATGCCGGGATAGCGGGTCTGCAACCAGCCAGACATCATGTAAATGGTCAGCGGAAAGCCATACATTTCCGAGAACAGCGCCACCAGAAACGCACTGAACGCGCCAAAACTGCGCCAGTCGCGCGGCGTCTGCGGCTTGAAGAAGCTGAAGGCGAAAAGAATGAAGATCGCCGCGTTGATGAAGGCAAATAACCACAGGCCATAGCCAGAGGATGGGGTGATCATGGCTTGTCTCCGCTGTCTTTGGTCTGATCATCTGGCGCTTTGGCCCTAGGTTCGCTGTGGCTGCCATGCCCGCCATGCCCGCCGTGGCCCCGGTGCATGAAGAAATGCATCCCGATACAGACTGCCAGAAACACAAAGGAACCCGAAGTGCCGCCAAAGATATGGACGCGGTGTTCATAGCCGAGCAGGATCGCGGCGATGACAAGAAAGACGATCAGGGCAATTCCGATAGATGACTGCCAGAAACCGGGGTTGGGTTCTGGCTCGTGCATCGAATGATCATGGTCTTGCATTGCTGTTTCTCCTTGAACGCTAAAGACTTGGCGCGAATGTTTTGCAGGCTTTGGCCTCGAGAACCGATGCTGGAACATGGAGCAACGTCATGCGGCAACCCCCGGTTCTTCACCTGAGCCGAAATGCTGCCTTGCATCCTTGACCATGCGCGAAACGCACCATCTGGCGTAAATCGGTGCGAAAACCCAGCCAAGCCAGCGCCCGGCAAGACCGGATGGCAACCGGTAGTCGATGAAAACCCGGACTTCGGTGCGTGCGCCCATTCCCCGCGTCACAAACCCCATGACATAGCTGTCGATCACCAGCAGGCGCTGCGGCCCACGGGTTTCCCAACGCTTGGTGCTGGGCGGCGTCCGCTCCGTCACGACCTCTTCAACGGCCAGCGAAAGGCCCAGACAGCTTCCGCCCATCAAGATCACTGATCCCACGGCGCGGCCTTGTGCGGCGTCGAATTGATAGGTCATCCGCCCGCCCAGCATCATCATCGATCGCTTGCCCATATGGGCGGCAAGCCGGGTCTGATCGTCGAGATAGGCGAAAACGTCGGACTGTGAGCCGCTCACAATAGCCTGGGACTGATCGTGATGGGTCATTGGTGGCACGGTCTTGATCCTGACAGATTCTGCCTACCCCCATATCGGGCGGCATGACTTAGCGGCTTTTCAGATACAGACGCGGCTTGGGTCGGAACATTACAGGCCGGATTGCCAGCTTGCGCCAAAGCGCCGCCGTCAGTGTGTTGGGATGCCGGTTTTGGCTGTTTCAACGTGGTCGCCGCTTTGTGGCGGGCTCGCCGTCGGGTTGATCAAGATCAAAGCGCGACAGGGCCTGTTGTGACCAAATGCAGACAAGGGACGATTCCTTGGCGGTGGTGCCATACCGATGCAACGTCAGTTCAACAGGCCGACGATCAGAACTGCGATCTTGCAGACCGTTGCCCTGCTGATGATTTTCGGGCTGTTCCTGACCACCGCAACTGCCGCAGTGCCGATCATTGCGGATAATCCGGTGGCCGTGATCAGTCTTTCCGCTGTTCCATCCGATTGCCAGACTTCTGTACCGTCACTTGGCCACACACATTGCAATGCCAATGCAGTCGTTATTAACGAAATACAGGCACTTGATGTGCCGCTCATGCCCGTCGCTGGTTCCGGCGTCTGGCACTATGCGGCGGTGACCTGTGGTCCGGCCCCGATCAATCAGCGGCTGCTTCGCCCGCCCAAAGCCTTTCGTGCGCCTGTCTGACTGACGCGGGGTGGTCCAACGCCTCCGCGTTGCGATCCAACCGCTTTTCCACGCACGGAGCACCCCATGTCCATCCATAGCCACATGCTGTCCGAACCGGACAACCGCGCTGCTGTCAATCCGGCCGTCAATCAGCACCTGATTGCAGGAAAACAGCAATTTCTAGGTTACCTGCGGCGCAGGCTCGGCAGTCTGGATGAAGCCGAAGACGTGTTGCAGAATTTCAGCCTCAAGGTGATCCGCGCCAGTCAAACCGCAAGCAGCGAGGAAAAGATCGACGCCTGGCTGGGCCAGATCCTGCGCCATACGCTGATTGATCATTATCGGCGGCGTGCCACGCGACTACGGGCGGAAATCGCCTATTCGCAAGAGCAGGATTTTGAGGAACCAGCGACAGAGGCTGACCCTGCTGCAGGGCCATGCAAATGCTTGCCCAAGGCCTTGTCTCGGCTGGGTCCGGATCAAGCCGCGATCCTGCGCCGTGCCGACCTGGAGGAAGAGCCGCGCAACCGCATTGCCGCCGATCTGGGGCTGACGGCGAACGCCCTGAACGTGCGCCTGCACCGCGCCAGGCATGCCTTGCGTCAGGAACTTGAATCCTCTTGCCCGTCATGTCGCGAGGGCAGCTTTCTGGATTGCGCCTGTGACTGACGCCTTTGATCCGGCCACCACTACCAATGCCAGCGCGGTTCGCGCGGCCTTGAGCCAAAGCCACGCGCAGCTGCGGTCCTATTTGCAGCGGCGCCTGGGCAATAGTGAGGAAGCCAGCGATGTCACGCAAACTTTCATGTTGCGGGCGATGGATCGCGCCGAAGACCTGCGCGATGTCCGCACCGTCCGTGGCTGGCTTAGTCGGTTATTGGCCACATCCCTTGCCGATCACCAGCGTGGTGCGGCACGGCGCAGACAGCGGGAGGCTGTGATGAACCCGGATTATTTCGACGATAGCCCGGCCGCCGAGGCGGAGCTGCAGGCCGCCATTTGCGCTTGCCTCCACGAGTTGATCGCGATGATCAAACCCGATGATGCCGACCTGATCCGGCGCATCGACTTGAACGAGGAACCACGCGCGGCTGTCGCTACCGACCTTGGTCTGACGCCTGCCACTCTGGCCGTGCGGCTGCACCTCGCCCGGAAGGCGCTTAAGCAGCGGTTGGTCGAGATGTGCCTGACCTGCCCGGAGCATGGCTTCATGGACTGCGGCTGCGATACCGCCCGCCGGGCAGAATTGCTGCGTGCCGCCGCAGCGGAAAAGGGCTGACCTGTAATGAACGCGCGGCCTTTGCGTCTATTGGATTGAGGCCGGGCAAAAGGAACAGGTTCCGCGCCCTCAGATCGAACGCATCAGGAGAAAGCCATGAACCAGATTTCGAAACCTGCGCATTCTCACAGTGGCCATGCGCAATCGGACGGCCATGCCGCTGCGGGCGGATGCTGCGGCGGTGCCGAGGCCAAGGTCAAGCCACAGGCAACTGCCGACGCTGCGCCGCAGACACCGGCAGCCGACGCCAAGACCAAACCGGAAGGCTCTTCTGGTTGTTGCTGCGGCTGACCCTACCGCCCGCCCTTTGACACGACAGCAAGGACAAAAGATGACCCGGACAGCTTCACTTGACGTTGGCGCCTATTTTGACGGGCTGGGCCATCTTGGCGTCGTAAAGCAATTGCGGGCCGAACCGGGCGTGCAGGATGCAAGCTCCAATCCCGGTTCGGCCTCGGTCACAGTGCGGTATGACGAGGGCGTCACCAGTGTCGGCAAGCTGCAGGCGGTGATCGAGGCGTGCGGCCAGCATTGCCGGGGCGAAGCGATGCCCGCACATATCTGCGCGCCGGACACGATGCCGGGAATGCCTTCGCCGATCCCGGCAGAGGCCGATCCCCACGCTGGGCACAATATGACTAGCCCTCACGCGGGGCACGATATGGCGGGCATGGCGAAAACCGGCAGCGCCCGCGATGAGATGGCGGCCGAAATGGGCCATGGCGCAGGTGGCGACATGCAATCCATGGTGCGTGACATGCGCAACCGCTTCTTTTTCGCGCTCGTATTTACCGTCCCGATCTTTATCTATTCGCCGATGGCGGGCCTGTTCAAAGCCCTGCCGCCGCCGTTCGGCCTGCGGCTGGATGTATGGTTGCTGATCCTTGGCAGCGCCGCCGTGCTCTACCCCAGCTGGCCGTTTTTTGTCGCCGCCGCGCGGGCGCTGCGCAACGGCGTCCTGAACATGGCGGTGTTGGTCGTGCTGTCGGTCGGCACCGGCTATGTGTTCAGCGTCGCCTCGGTCCTGTTCTTTCCAGGTGTGCAGTTCTTCGAAGCGGTGGCCGTGCTTCTGGTCTTCATCCTCTTGGGCCACTGGCTGGAAATGCGCGCGCGCGCCGGAGCGTCCGAGGCGATCCGGGCTTTGCTGGATCTTGCGCCACCCAAAGCCAATGTGTTGCGCAACGGCGTGGAGGTCGAGGTTTCGACTGCCGAGGTCTTGGCGGGCGAGATCGTGGTGATCCGCCCCGGCAACAAGATCCCGGTCGATGGCGAAGTCATCGAAGGCACTTCGCTGGTGGACGAATCCATGTTGACGGGTGAATCCATGCCGGTCAACAAGGCGCCCGGCAGTCAGGTGATCGGCGCCACGATCAACAAAAGCGGCACCTTCCAATACCGCGCCACGAAGGTCGGGGCAGATACCGCGCTGGCGCAGATCGTCAAACTGGTGC
>JANOGW010000087.1:0-24013 GCA_031406155.1 Pseudorhodobacter sp. | reverse complement strand
GCAGACAATACCCGCAAAATCGCATGATCAAATCGGTCTAGCGTCGCCCGGTCGTTTGGCATCAAAACTTTCCTAAAAACGGGCCATTCAGCCCGACATGTGACTAAAGATCAGGACAACAGACTGCCAAATCCCCGCTATCATAGCCAAAAGAGGAGGCTCCGCCTATGCCCATAAATGCGATGAAGACCGCTTGGTCGGTGATTGACACCCTAAGCCTCGCGCCCGAGGCCGATTTGGTCGCCAACCAGATAGCACAGGCAAGTCTTGCCCCAGAAGCCCGCGCCCGTATCTCCGCTGCTGGCGCAGATCTGGTCGCCCGCATCCGCGCCTCGGTCAAACCGGGGCTGATGGAGGTGTTCCTCGCCGAATACGGTCTTTCTACCGAAGAAGGCATCGCCCTGATGTGTCTGGCCGAGGCGCTGCTGCGCGTGCCAGATGCCCAAACCATGGACGCGCTGATCGAAGACAAGATCGCCCCATCCGACTGGGGCCGCCATTTGGGAAAATCGGCGTCCAGCCTCGTGAACGCCTCAACCTGGGCTTTGATGCTGACTGGCAAGGTTCTGGAAGATCAGGAACCCGGCATCGCAGGCCACTTGCGTGCCGCGGTCAAACGTCTGGGCGAACCCGTCATCCGCACCGCCGTTACCCGCGCGATGAAGGAAATGGGTCGCCAGTTCGTGCTGGGTGAAACCATCACCGCCGCGATGAAACGCGCCACCGAACTGGAATCCAAAGGTTATACCTACAGTTACGACATGCTGGGCGAGGCTGCGCGCACCGAGGCGGACGCGCGTCGGTATCATCTGTCTTATTCCGGGGCAATAACATCCATCGCTTCTGCCTGCGAAAGCAATGACATACGCGCCAATCCTGGCATATCGGTCAAACTGTCCGCGCTGCACCCCCGCTACGAAGTGGCAAAGACAGACCGTGTGATGGCCGAACTCGTCCCCCGCGTCCGCGCCCTTGCGGGTCTTGCAAAGGCCGCAGGTCTTGGCTTCAACATCGATGCGGAAGAGGCTGATCGCCTTGCCTTATCCCTGAAAGTAATTGAAGCGGTGCTGTCCGACCCCTCCCTCGCGGGATGGGACGGTTTCGGCGTCGTCGTCCAAGCCTACGGTCGCCGCGCCGGGGCCGTCGTCGACTGGCTGCACGCCCTTGCCACAAAGCTGGATCGCAAAATCATGGTCCGCCTCGTCAAAGGCGCCTATTGGGACGCCGAGGTGAAACGCGCCCAAGTTCTTGGCCTGACCAGCTTTCCCGTCTTCACCCGCAAACAATCCACCGACGTCAGCTACATCGCCAACGCTCGCAAACTGCTGGGCCTTACAGACCGCATTTATCCGCAGTTTGCCACCCACAACGCCCACACTGTCGCCGCCATCCTCGACATGGCCACTGACAAAACCGCGTTCGAATTTCAACGCCTGCACGGCATGGGCGAACGCCTGCACGACATCGTGCTGATCGATCACAAAACCCGCTGCCGCATCTACGCCCCCGTCGGTGCGCACCGCGATCTGCTGGCCTATCTCGTCCGCCGCCTGCTGGAGAACGGCGCCAATTCCAGCTTCGTCAACCAGATCGTCGACGAAGACGTGCCCCCCGCCGTTGTAGCCGCTTGCCCGCTGGACGCCGTTGAACGCCTGACCCCGTTGGCCAATCCCGCCATCCCTGCTGGCCCGGCCATCTTCGGGACACGCAAAAACTCACAAGGCTACGACCTGACCGACGCCGCCGACTTGGCCCGTATTGAGGCCGCACGCAAACCCCTGCAAACCACCCAATTCATCGCCGCCCCCCGCATCGCAGGCACCACCGTCAGCACCATTCCCCCAGCCCCAATGCGCAACCCCGCCACCGGCACCCTGATCGGCCACGTGCAGACCGCCACCACAGCCGACGTCGAAACCGCTTTAGCCGCTGCCAAACCCTGGGCCGCCACCCCCACCGAGCGCGCCAAAATCCTTTTAGAAGCCGCCGACCTCTATGAAGCCAGCGCGGGCCCCATCTTCGCCTGCCTGACGCTAGAAGCCGGAAAAAGCCTGGCCGACGCCGTCGGAGAACTTCGTGAAGCCGTTGATTTCATACGCTACTACGCCACCAATGCAACCGCACTCACCGCCCCCCCCCGCGGCATTTTCACCTGCATCAGCCCATGGAACTTCCCCCTCGCCATTTTCTCGGGCCAGATTGCCGCTGCGCTCGCCACTGGCAACGCCGTCATCGCCAAACCCGCCGAACAAACCCCGCTGATCGCCACTCTGGCCATCGACCTGTTGCACAAAGCGGGCGTTCCCAGCACCGCGCTACAACTGCTGCCGGGTGATGGCGCCGCTATCGGCGGCGCCCTGACCCGTGATCCGCGCATCAGCGGCGTCTGCTTCACCGGCTCCACCGACACTGCCCAGATGATCGCCAAATCCATGGCTGAACACCTTGATCCGGGCACGCCTTTCATCGCCGAAACCGGTGGCTTGAACGCCATGCTGGTCGACAGCACCGCCCTGCCAGAACAAGCCGTGCGAGACATCTTGGCCTCTGCCTTCCAATCCGCCGGCCAGCGCTGTTCTGCGCTGCGCTGCCTTTACGTTCAGGAAGACGTCGCCAAAACGATCCAGGAAATGTTGTTTGGTGCGATGAACGAACTTAGCGTCGGTGATCCATGGCATCTGTCCACTGACGTGGGTCCTGTCATCGACGCCGACGCGCAATCCGACATCCACGCCTACATCGACCAAGCCCGCACTGAAGGCCGTGTCCTGCACGAACTCAAATCCCCCAAATCCGGCACCTTCATCGCCCCCACCGTTATCCGCGTCAAAGGCATCGCCGATATGCCGCGCGAAATTTTCGGCCCCGTCCTGCACATCGCCACCTTCCGTGCCAAAGACATCGCCAAGGTTACCGCTGCCATCAACGCCTCGAACTACGGCCTGACTTTCGGCCTGCACACCCGCATCGACGACCGCGTTCAATCCGTGGTGGAGGCGCTGCATGTCGGCAATATCTACGTCAACCGCAACCAGATCGGCGCGGTCGTAGGCTCGCAACCCTTTGGCGGTGAGGGTCTTTCCGGCACTGGCCCCAAAGCAGGCGGCCCAGACTACCTAACGCGCTTCACCTTGCAACCCGCCCCAGCAACCACCGATACCGATGCTACCCCGTGCCTCTCCGCCGCAGCAATCCAAGCCCTGAAAGCCGCGCCGCACCACGGCATCGTCCATGCCCAAAACCTGTCTGGCCCAACTGGCGAGTCCAATCGCCTTTCCAGCTATCCCCGCGCGCCCATCCTGTGCCTCGGCCCAACCCCCTCAACGGCCCTGGCCCAAGCTACCCAGGTGCGCAGCCTCGGCGGCATTCCCGTCGAACTGCCCAGCCTGCCCCCCGAAGCCCTTGCCACCCTGCCGAACTTCGGGGCGGCTATCTGGTGGGGCAATCCCACGACTGCCCGCCAATACGCTAAAGCCCTCGCCACCCGCGAAGGCCCGATCCTGCCGCTGATCACCGGCATGCCCGATGCCGCCCACGTGCTGCTGGAGCGTCACGTTTGCATTGATACGACCGCCTCGGGTGGCAATGCCCAACTGCTGGCAGAGGTGGGCCAGACCTAGGCCCACCCCAATTCCCTTGACGAACCCAGCCGGATCGGAAACGCTGCGTCCATGTTTCCGATCCGCGATCACAATCCTTCGGGGCGCACGCCTTTCATCACTTACACACTGATCGCGGCCAATATCGCGGTCTTTTTGGCCTATTGGTTCGGCTTGCAAAGCGAAAGTGCGCTGAACGAGTTTTACTACCAATGGGGCATCGTCCCGCAATTCGTCACCTCCGGGCACAACCTGCCCACCTTGGTCACCCACATGTTTCTGCACGGCGGCTGGATGCACTTGGCCGGTAACATGCTGTTTTTGTGGATATTCGGAGACAACCTCGAAGATCTGATGGGCCCGGTCAAGTTCCTGATGTTCTATGTGCTCGCGGGGCTTGCGGCGGCTGGCCTACAGATCCTCGCCGACCCTTCAAGCCAAATTCCCATGGTCGGCGCGTCGGGTGCAATCGCCGGCGTGCTAGGTGGTTATCTGCTGATGTTTCCGCGCGCGCGGGTCGATATCCTCATCATCCTGATCATCATCTTCAAGGTCTTTCCGGTTCCGCCCTGGCTGATGCTCGGCCTGTGGTTCGCGGTTCAGGTGTTTAGTGGCGTGACCACCCCGTCAGACAGCGGCGGCGTTGCTTACTGGGCGCATGCGGGCGGCTTTGTCGCAGGGTTGCTTTTGTGCCTGCCGCTGTGGCAGCGCATGGGCGGCATCGCATTCTGGCGCATCACACACGGCAAACCGGCGCATCCGGCGGCGGAGTATCCGTTCGACAAAAGCCGGATTCCGACCGTTCCGCGCCGGAAATAACGCCTGAATTTAATTTTGGTACAAATATCCCGGGGGGTTGGCGGTTGGTGCGCCATTGGTCCGAGAACCAGCCGGCGACGGGGGCTGGCCCCCCGTTCCGACACGGGCCGGTTCACTCGCCGCGAATGATCTTGCGAAATCCGGCAAACAACACGTCGTTGCCGCAAATGACGGCACCTGTCGCAAAGGGGTCATCACCCTCGCGAATGCCCGACACCAAACCGCCCGCCTCGCGCACAAGGATCATGCCGGCGGCAATGTCCCAAGGCTGCATTTCGCGTTCCCAATAGCCCTCATACCGGCCTGCTGCAACGTAAGCCAGATCAAGCGATGCCGCCCCCCAGCGCCGAACTCCGGCACAGGCTGGTGACAGGCGCGCCAAATCCTGCAACGTCGCGGGCAAGGTCAGCTTCGCGCCATAGGGTACACCCGTCGCAAATACCGCGTCCGACATCGCTCGCCGCCCCGATACCCGGATACGGCTTTCGTTCATCCACGCGCCGGAACCCTTTTCGGCCACATACATCTCATCCTTGGCGGCATCAAACACCACGCCTGCCACGATCTCGCCCTTATGTTCCAGCGCGATAGACACCGCCCAATGCGGCAGCCCGTGCAGAAAATTGGTGGTGCCGTCCAACGGGTCCACTATCCAGCGCCGCGTCGGGTCCGCGCCGTCCGCGCCGCCGGTTTCCTCACCCAGCCAGCCATAAGTTGGCCTCCCGCCCATCAGGTCTTCCTTGATGATGCGCTCCGCCTCGCGGTCGGCTTTCGACACGAAATCGCCGGGTCCCTTGGCCGAAACCTGCAGGTTTTCCACCTCGCGGAAGTCTTTCACCAACGCGCGCCCGGCTTTGCGGGCGGCCTTGATCATCAGGTTCAGGTTGGCGCTGCCTTGCATACCGGGGTCTCCATCATACGCAGAGGCTTCCCTATAGGGCGGGCAGGCTGATGGGAAGGGGAAAGCACCGCAGCTTACCCCAGATCACCCAACATCATGTCCACAACCGCCGCCTGCAATTTGGTGCCGTCCGGGTCCAGCCCGGTTTTCAAGTGACAAAACGCCGATCCCCAGTCCGACGTGCGCAGCCGCACCGGCAACGGCGACGTGGCCATGCAGCCAAGGATCACCGCGGCCACCTGGTTTGCCGTCTGGTAGATCGCTGCACCAGCGCCGTCGGGCGCTGACGCCGCGCGTTCGGCCTGTTTGCCCATGTATTTCTTGATCAGTGGCAAACACTCGTCCTCTATCATGCCACCTGACGCTCGGTATTGCTCCAATGCCGCAGTGGCAAATTCGGACACGATGCCACCCGGCTCGATGACGCTGAAGCCAATTCCGAATGCCGGGCCGGCATAGCTGGCCAGACTTTCAATATACCCCTCCACCGCGAATTTGGAGGCGCAGTAAACCTCGTTGAACGGTTGCCCTACCAACCCGCCAACCGACGAGATTGCAATGACATGCCCCGACCGCGCCCCCCGCATATGGGGCAAAACCGCCTTCACGCAGCGCACGACGCCCATGAAATTGATATCCATCACCTGCGCGATATCCGCCTCGGTCGCCTGTTCCGTGGTCCGCACGAACCCCACGCCCGCATTCGCAATCAAGACATCGATCTTGCCGTGCATAGCGATAATGTCCGCCACGCGGGCCTGAACTGATGCCGTGCTTTGAACATCAAGCGCCATCACCGTTAGATCGACCCCGGCGTCAGCCGCCGCTGCATCCAGTCGGGCCCGCCGATCAAGGTTGCGCATCGTGGCGATCACTTCATACCCCGTCTGCGCCGCCAGAACGGCGACAGAAACGCCAAGGCCCGATGATGCGCCGGTAATCAGAACGGTTTTCGCAGTTGCCGTTGCCATTCGATTGTCATTTTGTTTTACGGGTTTGGCGGGTCGGTGCTCAAACTGACTGCGCGCCTTGCGCCCTAACCTCCGTGAGCTGGCGCGTTCGGCACAAGCATCGATACCTGTTCGGCCAGTTCGCGCAGCAGCTTGCGCTTGATCACCGCAGGAAATTCTTCGGGGTCAAGTGCGACCTCGACAAAGGCCCCCGGCCCCCGGATCACGTCGCTTTGGTAGTATTCCACCAGATCGGCCTCATGTCCGCCGATTGCGAGACCGTTGACCGTGATGTCGCCAAAATCTTCCCACTCATAGGCCTGCGTTGGTGTCGCGCCGTCATTGTTGCGCCCGTCGCCGGAAACATCGATCACCCAGCGCGCGCAGTCCGGCGCATCGGCCATCGCCTGTCGCCCGAATTCAAGTGCATGCCCGATGGAGGTGGGCAGGTTTCTGGCGAACCGAAGGTGGTCTTCGACCCGCCCCGATATGATCGTCAAATCGTCATCCGCCTTGACCTCATGCCAGTCCGACACCACGCCCTGATAGTCGGCGCCGCTCCAATGGTAGATCATCAGCGCTACGTGGTTGCTTGGTCGCAGCAACAAGTCGCGCACCTCGGCGTCGGCCAGTGCCGCAATCACCCCATCGCGCTGGATCTCGTAATCTTTCGTGCTGACCGATTTTGAGACATCTATCGCCAGCGCCAGCGCCAGACGACAGCCCGGAACCGCCGGCGTGGCCAGCAGCATCAGTATCAATGTGAAACACAACTGACGCAGGGCGCGCTCCTTGCAGATCTGTCCCCACCCTATACCGCATTGTCGGTATTTCCGATCTATTTTACGAAGCCCCAAACGGCAAACTTGCAACCCCCATGCCACTGGTCAGATGATCGCCGTGGCCGAATATATAGGATAAGGAATGACCTGCGCCGGATGCGCGCGCAAAGTCGAGGCCGCGTTGCGCGCGGTTGCCCCAGCCGCCAGCGTCATACTTGACCCGCCGAGGGCGTCGGTCACCGGGGCCTCGTTGGACGCGCTGAATAACGCATTGTCCGCCGTCGGCAACTACCGGCTTGGCGCCACGGCGCTGGCCGTGCCGGAGATGGGGTGGCTGAAGACCTACTTCCCGCTGTTTCTGGTCTTGTCCCTGATCGCGCTTGCCGCATTTGCCGGGTTCAGTTGGATGATGAGTATCATGGCTGGCTTCTTTCTGGTGTCCGGCACGTTCAAGCTGCTGGATGTGCCCGCCTTTACCGATGCCAAAGCGACCTCTGATGTCGTCGCCAAACGCTCTCGCCCTTGGGGCATGGCCGATCCGTTCATCGAAACCGCCCTCGGGTTCGCTTTCCTGTTCCACTTCCAGATGCAGGCCGCCACTTGGGTCGCCCTGATCCTGAGCCTGATCGGCGCGGTTGGCGTCATCCACTCGGTCCTGCGCAAACAGGCGATCAAATGTGCCCGCCTCGGCACCGTTTTTAACCTGTCGATGTCAACCATCACCACCGTCGAAAACCTTGGTATGGCCGCCATGGCCGCATGGATGCTGACGGTCGGCATGTAGTGCCAACTACCCTGTAGCCCCTGCAAAAACCCTTCCGGGTCGTCCGCCTCGACCGACTGCTTGACCTCAATCTGCCAAGACTGCGCACTTCTTAAACGATGTTCACCATTGGTCACTTGGGTGTGACCAGTGGCTGCAATGCTGGCTTTGCCCTGCAATCGCAGCAATAATCCGGATATCACCGCAAAGGAGCATGCCGCCAGTGTTGATTTTTTCACGCCGATCCGCCCTTGGCTTTCTGGCCATAGCCTCGCTTTACCCGTTCGGTGCTGCGGCCAAAACGATGCCGCGCTTTAGCACTTCTCAGCCGGGCAATCTGGCGCTGCAGGGCTACGACACCACCGCCTATTTCACTGTCTCGGCACCCGCTGAAGGGGCCGCTGACATTGTCGTTCCATGGAAGGGTGCAAACTGGCAATTCGTCAGCGCCGTTGAGGCCGCCCTTTTCACGGCCGCCCCTGATGCTTATGCCCCGCAGTTTGGCGGCTACTGCACCCGCGCAATGTCTGAAGGCGCATTAGAGCCCGGCGATCCAGAGGTGTGGCGTATGCACAAGGGCAAGCTCTATGTCTTTTACGCCCCTCGTGGTGGCAAGGTTTTTGACAAAGACCCAGATGCTATGGTGGCCAAGGCGGCTGCATTTTGGGCCGGTCTGATGCTAAGTGAATGAAACAAGAAACGCGACCCTATCTGTAAAATCGTTGTCTCTACCAAGACCAGTTAGGTTAACCAGCCAAGGCGGCTTTGAAAAACGCCTCCGGGTCATCAACCTCGACCAACCGCTTCCCGTCGATTAACCAAAACCGGTTGCCGACTGCCCTCACGAAACTGCGGTCATGTGATACCAACACGCAGGTCGCCCCCTGCGCAAGCAGTTCCGCCTCCAACGCCTCTTGGCCTTCGATGTCCAAATGGTTTGTTGGTTCGTCCAGCAGGTAAAAATTGGGCTTGGTTAGCCGAAGGATCAACATGGCCAACCGCGCGCGCTGTCCGCCTGACAGGTTGCCCACTGGCCCCGCCTGCATGTCTAATCTTATGCCAGCCCCCGCCAGCAAGCTTCGCACCTGCGCATCGCCAGAGTGCAGCTTTGATACTTGATCAAACGGCGTCACTTTGCCGCTGACTTGGGCCAAATTCTGGTCAGAATAGCCCACCATCACCGATGGTGCTGCCTTTATTAGCCCGTCCTCGCCCTTGGTCGCCCGTAACATCGAGCCGACCAACTGTGTCTTGCCAGCCCCGTTATGGCCCAAAATCACCACCCGGTCGCCGCGCTGTACCCATTTCAGGCCAGTCTTAAACAGCACGCGCCCGTCCGGTGCCGAAACGACGGCATCGTTTAACGAAAGCAAAGCCTTCGCATGGGTGCCAGAATTGGCCAGCTTGATCGCCCCAGCCGACCCTTCTTTATGTGAAGGCCGCGCTGCCGCCTCGATCTTGTCGGCGCGGTCTTTCAACTGTTTGGTCTTGGTGATCAGCAAATCACTGCCGGAATTGATCCCGATATTCTTCAGCTTCGCCGCCTGACGGCGCAGTTGATCGGCGTATTTCAGGTCCAGCTCGAACCTTTTGTTATCGGCGATATCCGCTTCCATCAATGCCAGCCGCGCGGTACTGAACGGCAGTGCAAACAGACGCGACGCCTCGGTGCGCAAAAACAGTGTCCGCCTGGTCACCGCATCAAGGAAAGCCCGGTCATGGCTGGCCGCAATCACCGCCACATCGCGCGGCAGCCCCGCCAACCAGCGTTGCAACTTGCCAATGCGCGACAGATCCAGATGGTTTGTCGGCTCGTCCAGCAGGTAAATATCCGGGGCCAAAATCGCCACCCGCGCCAACAAAGCTGCCCGCTGCCACCCGCCGCTTAACGCGCCATGCGTTTGATCCCGCAAATCCTCCGGCACCTCCAGATCATCAAGGATAACATCCACCCGCCAACTTTCCGCCTCGGCCTCATCCGCGGGCAGTGCCGACGTCACTGCCTGGCGCAAAGTCATCCCCAGAAGGGCCGCCGGAGCATCCTGCTCCACCAACCCCGCAACCATACCCCGGGCGCGGGTGATATCGCCCGATGTCGGCTCCAACCCCCCGGCAAGGCTTCGCAAAAGCGAGGATTTGCCCCGCCCATTTGCCGCAACCAAGCCAATCCGGTCGCCGGGTTCCACATTGAAAGACAGCCCCGCAAACAGCGGCTGGCCGATGGTCAATGACAGTGATTTCGTCGCAAGAATGCTCATGGTTTGATCCCGACTGAAAACGCGGGTCTGCCACAACGAGCATAACAACCGCAAAACGGGCAGGTCAATCAAACCAAAAGTTCAAAGATTTACGACCGGCCCCGCACAGAATGCAGGGCCAGAACAGGGCCGGGGCAACGTTCGCGCCGATAGATGAACTTCATGTTCCCCCCTTTGGTGTCAGGTCATTCGTGACATCAGCTTAGAGGGATCAGGATCGCGCGTGAAACCAGCGTCGTCAAGTGCCGACTGGGCTGAAAGATACCGCCCCGCCTGCGCGCCCGCCGATACCGCCAGATCAAGCCGAACCGCGCCCAGCCGCTCATTTGACCGACTCGGCTGCGGTTTTTGCCGCCGCCGCTGCGCAATCTGGATTGCTCTGCTCCAGCGCAACTTGATGATCTCTGATCACCGGGTCACCCCTGCGCATTGGCACACAGGCCTCCAACTGGTGCGAGTAAGCCTTCAGCAGATCGTCACACCGCTTCGCTATGTGCGACGGCGCCTTCCCTGCACGGCAGGAGTCCATCGCCTTGGCTGGATAGATAATCCAAGGCTGCGCGGACGGTCCCCGCGCATGGGCGGCCCCCGCCGCCAAAATCACCACCGTACAACCCAGCAAAACTTTTGATCGCGTAAACATTTCTTCCTCCAACAAGCTTCGCATAAATTCAGGGGGTTTCCCGCATGGGCAGAAAAATCATCTGGCCCTGCACGGGATCAATCCCCGTAAAGCCAGTTAAACATCATCATCGTCATCGGTGCGTCAACGGGCAGGGGTGACATCTGCATGACTACGCATAATTCAATGCAATCAACCGCAAGGGCAGCTGCCACAAATCCTTGTTGTGATTTGGCAGATCACCAAGACAGAACGACGACGATTGTGTGAAAGTCGTAACGCCGCTTATCCGCGCTGCAGTTTTACCGGCTCAGACCGGGCCAGCTTTATGAAATGCGCCATGAACGGCTTCATGGCATCCTCTTCCCGTGTGGCCGCATAAAGCCGCCGCATGATGACACCGGGCCCAAGCGGCCGCGTCACATAATCGGCGTTCGACCTGACATCGCGCAAAACCCAGTCCGGCAGCACCGAAACACCCCGGTTCGACCCCACCAGCATCAGGATCACCGCCGTCAGTTCCACCTGCCGCAGCCCTCGCGGTTCCACCTTGGCGGGGGTTAGAACCTCGGTGAACACATCCAGTTTGTCGCGCGAGACCGGATAGGTGATCAGCATCTGATCGCGGAAATCCTCGGCCACGATCACGTCTTTTGCCGCAAGGGGGTTGCTGGCCGACCCTACGAACATCGGATGATAATCGAACAGCGGGTTGAAGATCATCCCCGCCACCTTGACCGGATCAGAGGAAATTACCAGATCAACCTCTTCGCGCATCAAGGCTGGCAACGCCTCGAAGGCAAGGCCCGCGCGGATATCGACGTCAACCTCCGGCCAGGCGCGCCGAAACAATTCCAGCACCGGGAACAGCCAGTCAAAACAGGCGTGGCACTCGATTGCGATATGTAGCCGACCGGTTTTCCCCGATTTCAGCGCCTTGAAGTCATCCTCCAACGCGTCAATCTCGGGCAAGATCCGCTCTGCCAATTTCAGCATCCTGAGGCCCGCGACCGACAGCTTCAGCGGCTTCGATCGGCGCACGAACAATTCGATCCCGGCCTGATCCTCAAGCCCCTTCACCTGATGCGAAAGGGCCGATTGTGTCATGTTCAGCAAATCCGCTGCCCGCGCCAACCCGCCCGCCTGATGAATGGCGCGGATGGTCCGCAGGTGGCGAAATTCAAGATGCATTATGCGCCGCGCCTCATGTTGATCATTAGAATTATGAATTTGTCTCACATTTGTAAAACTGGGACAAGGGGTCAACCACAGGAGATACCGATGCCCATTCCCCGCGTTTCATTCGAGTTTTTCCCACCGCAGACGCTGGATGCCTCGTTCCGCCTGTGGGAGACGGTTCAGGTTCTGGCACCGCTGAAACCCGCCTTTGCCTCGGTCACCTATGGCGCGGGCGGCACCACGCGGCAACTGACGCATGATGCGGTGACAACCATTGGCCGGAATTACGGATTGAACGTGGCGGCGCATCTGACCTGTGTTGACGCAACCCGTGCGCAAACGCTTGCGATTGCCGCCGCCTATGCCGCCGCTGGCGTGACAGAGATTGTCGCACTGCGCGGCGATGCGCCCAAAGGGGCGGACCGGTTCGTGCCGCATCCGGATGGCTTTGCCAGTTCGGTGGACCTGATCGCGGCCCTTGCAAAGACCGGCAAGTTCAAGCTGCGCGTCGGCGCCTATCCCGAAACCCATCCCGAGGCTGGCAACGCGGCAGCAGATGTGACCTACCTCAAGCGCAAGATCGATGCGGGGGCAACCAGCGCCATCACCCAGTTTTTCTTTGATGCCGATGTGTTCTTTCGCTTTCGCGATGCCTGTGTGGCGGCCGGTATCAATGCGCCGATCATCCCCGGCATCCTGCCCATCCAGAACTGGGACGCTGCCAAACGCTTCGCATCGCGCTGTGGCACCCGGGTGCCGCAACGTCTGGATGAGGCGTTTGCAATGGCGGCGCGCGACGGGCGCTCGGACCTGCTGGCGCTGACGCAATGTACGGTCCTGTGCGACCGACTGATCCGGGGCGGGGTGGAGGACCTGCATTTCTACACGCTGAACCGCCCGCACCTGACCCGCGATGTCTGTCATGCGCTGGGGCTGACGCCCGAAGTGGCCTTGGAAAAGGTGGCCTGACAGCGCCCGGTCTCGGTGCCCTCTCTGCACGGCTTGTTCCGGCGATGAAAACCGCTATCCTTGGCCCCAGCCAACACAGGACCATGCCCCGTGCCCAACCCGATCTTCATTCTGAACGGCCCCAACCTTAACCTGCTGGGGATGCGTCAGCCCGAAATTTATGGCCAAAAAACGCTTGATGACGTGGCCGAGGCCTGTTCCGCGCTGGCCGAAGATCTGGGCCTGACGATCCGCTTTCATCAATCCAACCATGAAGGCCAACTGATCGACTGGATCCAGGAGGCACGCGGTGCCGCTGCCGGGATCTTGATTAATCCGGGCGCCTATTCCCACACATCCATCGCGATCCTGGATGCGCTGAGCGCATATGACGGGCCGGTGATCGAGGTGCACATTTCCAATATCCACAAACGCGAACCGTTCCGGCAGCATTCCTATGTATCCTCCCGCGCAGATGGTGTGATCGTCGGTTGCGGGGTCGAGGGGTATTCGCTGGGGCTGCGCCGGATCGCGGGTCTGGTGGCAGGCGGGAAGAAATAGCGGGTGCGCCGGGACACGACAATGCGGGTTCTAGATGGTTAATTGATTGATATCGTAAGCTGATGTTCGTTGTTTCATGACGTGTTGAGACCTGATTGGCACAGCAAAGGCATGCGGTCCGCGCTTATCTGTCTGGGGAACCTTCAATTACCAAAGCGGCCCGCAACGCGAATCCAGTGCTGCAACGCGCAGGTCACGACGCCAGGCTTCGCGGTGGCGCGGCTTCAGAAATGCGGGGTTAATCCGGGAAATGATCGCATCGGCCTCTGCTGGCTGCCCGTGTTGGGCAAGGGTGCGCAAGGCATTGGTCGATGACGGTGTTACACGGCCGGCAGACAGGGCATTGCGTTCGTCAGCCAGATAGTCCCGCGCCAGTGCCAGAACCGCATCATCCCACTGAGAAGCCGACCGACAGGCGCCTTGCAGCGCGAATTGCGTCACCATGTGATCTTCGCGGCCCTCAAGCATCCAGGTCGTCAGATAGGGGGTCGGGTCGAAGCCAAACAACCCGACCGGGGCCATCAGCGTCCAGTGGAAGCTGCCGGTTTCACCGTCGATGATGGTGCGGTAGGCTTTGGCATGTGCAACAAAGGTACCTGCGGGAGCGGAAACAAGCCGGGTGCTCAGGGCAATCGCTGCTTGCCGCCCGGTATCCGAGTTGCCTTCGCCAGCGCGGGCAAAAAGTGTGTCGAACGACACAGCAGTGGGTATGGCTTTTTGCATCTGCGCAATGGCAGCACCCAGTCCCGGAAAGCCAGACAGGCGGTGTTCTGCTGCGAGATTGGCGATCAGAGCAGTGTCAAAGCCGCTCAGCTGCCCGCCCGGTTCCAACCCTGACAAGTACCGTTTCAGGTCTGCCGCGAAGTGCAAATTGTCGAGCGGCACCTTCGCAGAAAGCGCAGTTGCAACGAGTATCGCATCTTGAGGGCGACCGCCGGGAACGTCAAATTCAATCAAACCCAAATCCGCTTTTTTAGGTGGAGGTTGTGCAACCAAATCGATGCCAAGATCAGCAAGGGCAATCTCGGGCGATACGCTGTCGGTCTGAGTGTACCAGGTCAACAAGCGGTAAGAAGCTTCACGTCCCTGCTGCGACAGGGTCAGCAGCGGCCAGAACGTGCTGACCTGGTAGAAAAGTTGCCCGCGTTGCCAAAGAACACCGGTTGGGCCCGAGATGCGAAGGATACGCCTCTCAACTGGTTGAAATAGAAGATTGGCATGTTCCACCCCAAGACTTTCGGAGGTCTGGGTCAGTGTCAGGTCCGCCACTGCACCATTGTCGGGTTGAACCAACAGGCAGGCTGCGGTGTCGGGATAGTTGGGGTCAAGCATGCGACATGTGCCCGTTGCGTCACGCACATACAGCAGGCCCGGGGCGGGGCGAATTTTGGCTATGTCTCTGCCGGACAGCGTGCGCCAGCACAATGCATCGCACCCCAACTCGTTGGCAACTGACAGGTCCAAAAGGTGAACTTGCGTCGGTGCTGGCGTCTGTCGCGAGTCAGTCGGAAGCATCGCTTCTGCCGCGCGTTTGGCGGTAATGGGGCCAACCCCCAATGCCAGAGCGAGAAGGACGAAAGCCGATGCAACCGCCACCCCCTGGCCCCGTGCCGTCCGCAGATACATCACCGGCATCAGCGCAAGCAGCACAAGGAAGATCCAGCTTGCCCCGGTAAAGACAAAGAACGCGGCCCCGAGCGTCAGTATCGTCGCCACAAAGGCAACGCTGTTGACCAAAGCCAACGCGCTGATCACGCAAGTCAGCGCAAGGGTGAGCCAATAGATCCGAATGAGGCGTTGACTGGTCATGCGGACCGTTTTGCCGACAAATTTGGCAAAGCTATGACCAAGAACCTGTCGATCATGCGCGTCCAGTTACCAAGCGGGATACGGTGTCATCGGGCTTGGGGGAAGGCAACCTTGGTTGGCTGGCACCGCAAGAGCTTCGGGTTGCTCCTCTTAGATGCTGATCAGGGCTGACTTCACCCCACCCTCGCCGCTGCCACCGCGTCTTCCAGTATCGTCATCGCCTCGGCAAAATGCGCGTCGGGGATCGTGATCGGCGCCAGGAAGCGGATCACGTTGCCATATACGCCGCAGGTGAGCAGGATGAGGCCGCGTTTTTGGGCCTCGGTGCGGACGCGGGTGGTGAAGCCTGCGTCGGGCTCGTGGGTGCTGGGGTTGGCGAATTCGACGGCGACCATGAAGCCGGGGCCGCGGATGTCGACAATCTCCGGCATGGTGGAGCGGATGGCCTCGAGGCGTTGTTTCAGGCGGCCCCCAAGCTCATTGGCGCGGGCGCAGAGGTCTTCATCCTCGATCACGTCGAGGACGGCGTTGGCGGCGGCGATGCCGAGCGGGTTGCCGCCGTAGGTGCCGCCCAAACCGCCGGGGTGGGCGGCGTCCATCAGGCTGGCTTTGCCGGTAAGGGCGGCCAGCGGCAGGCCACCGGCAAGGCCTTTGGCCATGGTGGTGATGTCGGCGGCCACACCGTAGCCTTCCATCGCGAACATGTGGCCAGTGCGGGCAAAGCCGGTTTGCACCTCGTCCGCGATCATCACGATGCCGTGGTCATCGCACAGTTTGCGGATGGCGCGGACGAGGTCTTTGGGCGCGGGGTAGAAGCCGCCTTCGCCTTGGACAGGCTCGAAAATGATGGCGGCGACGCGGGTGGGGTCAAGGTCGGCTTTGAACAGCTTGGTGATGCCGTCCATCGCGTGGGCGGTGGTGATGCCGTGAATTTCCTGCGGGAAGGGGACGTGGTAGATGTCGGGCATCATGGCACCGAAGCCCTTCTTGTAGGGCTCGACTTTGCCGGTCAGCGACATGCCAAGGAAGGTGCGGCCGTGGAAGGCACCGCCAAAGGCGATGACGGCGTTGCGGCCAGTGGCGATGCGGGCGACTTTGACGGCGTTTTCGATGGCTTCAGCGCCGGTGGTGACGAAGACGGTTTTCTTTGGCCAATCACCGGGGACGGCGTGGTTCAGGCGTTCGGCGAGGCGGACGTAGTTTTCGTAGGGCAGCACCTGGTGGCAGGTATGGGTAAAGCGCGACATCTGTTCGGTGACGGCGGCCATCACGCGCGGGTGGCAGTGGCCGGTGTTGACGACAGCGATACCGGCGGCGAAATCGATGTAGCGGTTGCCCTCGATATCCCAGACTTCGGAGTTCAGCGCGCGGTCGACGTAGATCTGGGTCATCACGCCGATGCCGCGGGAAATGGCATCATCACGGCGTTTGGCGACTGCGGCGTTCTGCATGGGAATGCTCCGGTGGTTTGCGGGCCGGGGTTGGCCTGCGGTTAGCGGTATTTGATCAAATATTGAGGGCGGGTTCAACTGGGATTTGAGGGTGAGCGTTTACGAAGCGTTAACCTGTTTGCGCTGAAGATGCGCGCATGATGGACACAGCACACATGGACGGGCGGCAGGACGAGGCGTTGGCGATGCTGCGCCTGATCCGGTCGCGAAAGGTGGGGCCGGTGACGTATCATCGGCTGATTGCGGATCATGGGTCTGCGGTGGCGGCTTTGGCGGCTCTGCCGGGGATCGCGCGGGCGGCAGGGATCGATGCGTACTCGCCATGCCCGGTCGAGGTGGCAAAGCATGAGATTGCGCAGGCCCGGGTGGCAGGTGCGCGGATGGTCTGTTTCGGCGATGCGGATTATCCGGCTGCATTGAAAGACCTGCCTGATGCGCCGCCGATTTTGTGGGTGCAGGGCGATATGGCACTGTTGAACCGGCCCGCGATTGCGTTGGTCGGCGCGCGCAATGCATCAAGTCTGGGGCTGCGAATGGCGCGGCGGCTGGCGGAAAGCCTCGGCGAGGCGGGGTTTGCAGTGGTCTCGGGCCTGGCGCGCGGCATTGACGCCGAGGCGCATGAGGCGAGCCTGAACACCGGAACAATCGCGGTGCAGGCGGGCGGCGTCGATGTGATCTATCCTGTCGAAAATGCTGATCTTGCGGCCAGAATAGCGACCCAAGGCTGCCGGATTTCCGAACAACCGATGGGTTTGCAACCGCAGGCGCGGCATTTTCCGCTGCGCAACCGGATCATTTCGGGGCTGGCACAGGCGGTGATTGTGGTCGAGGCGGCGGCGCGATCGGGCAGCCTTATCACGGCGCGCAACGCGCTGGATCAGGGGCGCGATGTGTTTGCCGTGCCGGGGCATCCGTTCGATGCGCGCGCCTCTGGCTGCAATATGCTGATCCGTGACGGCGCAACCCTGATCCGGTCTGCCGCCGATGTGATCGAGGCTTTGGGGGGCGGGCGGGTCGTGCGCGCGCCTGTGGCGCAACCCGAGTTCGCTGTTCAGCCGGTACTGCCCGGCCCGCAGCCGGCGCATCGACCGCTGGCCGAGATTGCTGTCCTGCACGCCCGTATCCTCGACAGGCTGGGGCCAAGCCCGCTGGCCGAGGATCAACTGATCCGCGATCTGGCGATGCCGGCGGCTGCCGTGGCGCCCGAGTTGCTGTCGTTGGAGCTGGAAGGCCGCATCCAGCGGCAGGCAGGGGGCCTGTTGTCGCGCATTTCCTGACCGGTTCTGGTTTGATATCCCGGCCTCCATTGACATTCATTACCACCCCCCACATCTTGCGCCGCCATTGCAGGCTACGTTTGAACAGGGATTCTTATGGCAGTTGTCGTCGTCGAGTCACCGGCTAAGGCCAAGACAATCAATAAATATCTTGGCTCCGACTACACTGTTCTGGCGTCATTCGGCCATGTCCGCGATCTGCCGCCAAAAGACGGCTCTGTAGATCCTGAAGCCGATTTTGCGATGAAATGGGAAGTGGCGGCGGATAGCAAAAAGCATGTCCGCGCCATTGCTGAGGCTTTGAAAACCGACAATGAACTGATCCTTGCGACCGACCCTGACAGGGAAGGCGAGGCAATTTCCTGGCACCTGCAAGAGGCGCTGGCGAGCAGCATCAAGAAGGGCACCAAGGTTAGCCGCGTCACCTTTAACGCGATCACCAAATCTGCAGTGACGGAAGCCATGAAGAACCCGCGTCAAGTGGATGTGCCGCTGGTGGATGCCTATCTGGCGCGGCGCGCGCTGGATTATCTGGTTGGCTTTACCCTGTCACCGGTGCTGTGGCGCAAGCTGCCGGGGGCAAAATCTGCCGGGCGTGTGCAATCTGTTTGCCTGCGACTTATCGTTGACCGCGAGTTGGAAATAGAGGCGTTTCGTGCCCGTGAGTTCTGGACGGTTGGGGCGGTGCTTACGACACCGCGCGGCCAGGACTTCGAGGCGCGGCTGACCGTGCTTGGCGGCAAGAAGTTGGACAAATTCGACATTCCGACGGCTACTGCAGCGGAACTGGCTGTGCAGGCTGTCACTTCTCGAACATTTTCGGTGGCGTCGGTCGAGGCGAAACCCGCGTCGCGTAACCCCTATGCGCCGTTCATGACCTCGACCCTACAGCAAGAGGCGAGCCGCAAGTTCGGCATGGGGGCCAAGCAATGCATGAACGCGGCCCAGCGTCTGTACGAGGCAGGCCACATTACCTATATGCGGACCGATGGCATCGACATGGCGCCAGAGGCGGTGATGGCGGCGCGCGATGAGATCAAGCGGCGCTTTGGGCCGACGTATGTGCCCGACAGCCCGCGCATGTATAAGAACAAGGCCAAGAACGCGCAGGAAGCACATGAATGCATTCGCCCAACCGACATGTCGGCAGCACCGGATCTGTTGCGCCTGACCGAGGCCGATCAGCGCAAAATGTATGATCTGATCTGGAAGCGGACCATTGCCAGCCAAATGTCGGCGGCGCGGATGGAACGGACGACAGTGGATATTCTGTCGCCTGACGCGCAAGTCGGTCTGCGCGCGACGGGGCAGGTTGTGTTGTTTGACGGCTTCCTCAAGATCTATGAAGAGGGTCGCGACGACGAGGAAGACGACGAAGGCCGACTGCCGCCGATCATGCAGGGCGAGGCGGTGGAAAAGAAATCCATCGCCCAAGACCAACATTTTACACAACCGCCGCCGCGCTACACCGAAGCGACTTTGGTCAAGCGAATGGAAGAATTGGGCATTGGCCGCCCGTCAACCTATGCCTCGATCATGACTACGATTGTCGACCGCGAATATGTGAAGAAGGACAAGAACCGGCTGATCCCGGAAGATAAAGGTCGGCTTGTAACTGCTTTCCTGTCCAACTATTTCCGGAAATATGTAGAGTACGATTTTACCGCCGATCTGGAGGCCGAACTGGACGATGTGTCGGCAGGCGAGCGGAATTACAAGGAAGTGCTGGCGCGGTTCTGGCGGGATTTCTCGGCCGCGATTGCGGAAACTGCTGATTTGCGCATTGGCGAAGTGCTGACCAAAATCGATGAATTTTTGGCACCACACCTATACCCGTTGCGTGCCGATGGATCGGACCCGCGGGTGTGCCAAGTGTGCGGCACCGGGCGTTTGCATCTGAAAACGGCGCGGTCTGGCGGGGCGTTTATCGGCTGCGGCAACTATCCGGAATGTCGGTATACGCGGCCGCTGTCGGTCTCGGCGGATGACGAGACCAACGGGATCTCGGGCGATGGCAAAGTGCTGGGGATGGACGATAACGGGATGCCAATCTCGCTGCGCTCGGGTCGGTTTGGCCCTTATGTGCAGCGCGGCGAGGCAACGGAAGAAGCGCCGAAACCACCACGTTCAAGCCTACCCAAAGGCTGGGGCGTTGATGCCGTGACGCTGGAACGGGCGTTGATGCTGTTGAACTTGCCGCGCCAGATCGGGCCGCACCCGGAGGACGGCGTGATGATCGAGGCGGCCTTGGGGCGCTTTGGCCCCTATGTGAAGCACGGGTCGGTCTATGCCAATGTGACGGATATTGAGGAAGTGTTCACCATCGGGATGAACCGCGCAGTCGAGGTGTTGGCGCAAAAGGCAACACGCGGCGGGCGTGGGGCGGCAGCGGCACCGCTTCGGGAATTGGGTGTGCATCCGGACGGTGGTTTGGTGCAGGTGATGCCGGGCAAATACGGGCCGTATGTGAAATGGGCCAAGGTCAATGCAACGCTGCCCAAGGAACTGGACCCGGAAACGGTGACGCTGGAGGAGGCTTTGGCGCTGGTCGCCGAGAAGGCTGGAAAATCGGGTAAGGGTAAGGCCGCGAAGAAACCAGCGGCAACAAAGAAGCCTGCGGCGAACAAAGCGGTTGCCAAGAAACCTGCTGCGAAGAAGGTGGTTGCCAAGAAAGTGGTGGCTAAGAAGGCGCCGGCAAAAGCGGTTGCCGAGGCGTGACGCTTTAACGTGGCGTCAGTCTTTTAGAGTGCCTCGTGGGTTCAAGAGGCGCTTCAAGACGCCTTCGCGGGTGATCTGGCCGACGATGACGCCGTTTTCCGTCAGGGTCACAGCGCGGGTGTCGCCACGCAGTTGCGACATCACATCGCGGATCGGCGCATCGACGTCGGCATTGCCTGATGTGGGGAACAGGCCCGGTGTGGGCTCCATCGCGTCACGTGCGGTCAGTACACCCAATGGGTTCATATGATTGACAAAATCGGCAACATAGTCTGACACCGGATTGGCAATGATTTCGCGCGCGGTGCCGCATTGCACGATGCGGCCGCCTTCCATCAGGGCGATACGGTCGCCGATCTTGAAGGCCTCGTCCAGATCATGGCTGACGAAAATGATGGTGCGTTTCAACTTGTCTTGCAGATCCAGCAGCTCATCTTGCAAGCGCGAGCGGATCAGGGGGTCAAGCGCCGAAAACGGCTCGTCCATTAGCAGGATCGGCGCTTCGGTGACAAAGGCGCGCGCAAGACCGACGCGTTGCTGCATGCCGCCGGACAATTCGCCGACCTTACGTTCGGCCCATTGGGTGAGGTTCACCAGTTCCAACTGGGTATCGACGCGCGCCTTGCGATCTTGTTCGGAGATACCTGCAAGTTCCAGCCCCAGCCCGACGTTTTCGCGCACCGTACGCCATGGCAGCAGGCCGAAGGCTTGGAACACCATGGCGATGTTTGACAGGCGCAGGCGGCGCATGGTGTCGGCGTTGGCATGGGTGACAGAGGTCATCTTGTTGCCGTCGAGCACCCGCACATCGCCGCGGCAGACCGGGTTCAATCCGTTAACCGCACGCAGCAGGGTGGATTTTCCGGACCCGGACAGGCCCATCAATACGAGAATCTCGCCCTCGGCTACAGTCAGGGAGCAGTCGTGCACGCCCAAGACCTGGCTTGTGGCCGCTTGAATTTCGCTGCGGCTCTGGCCTTTGTCCATCAACGGCAGGGCGCGGTCGGGGTAATCGCCGAAGACGATATTGACGCGGTCAAACTCGACGGCGTTCAAGGGGGTTTGGTTGGTCATTTGCGTTCCACCCGCAGCATTCGGTCAAGCAGAATTGCCACCACGACGATGATGAAACCGCTCTCGAACCCCAGCGCCGTGTTCACCGAATTCAGCGCGCGCACAACCGGTACGCCAAGACCGTTGGCACCGACAAGGGCCGCGATCACCACCATCGACAGTGACAGCATGATGGTCTGGTTCAGCCCGGCCATGATCTGCGGAAAGGCATAGGGCAGTTCTACCTTCCACAGGCGCTGTTTGGGGGTGGCACCAAAGGCGGTTGCGGCCTCGAGCAGCGGTTGCGGCGTGGTGGAAATGCCGAGGTGCGTCAGCCGAATGGGGGCGGGCAGCACGAAGATCACCGTGGCTATCAGGCCGGGGACCATGCCGAGGCCGAAAAACACGATCGCGGGGATCAGGTAGACGAACGTGGGCAGGGTTTGCATCAGGTCGAGCACTGGCACCATGAAGCGGTAAAGCTTTGGGCGGTGGGCTACAGCGATGCCGATGGGTACGCCGAGGCCCATGCAAACCACACAGGCCGACAGGATCAGGGTCAGGCTTTCAGTGGTTTCTTCCCAGTAGCCTTGGTTCAGGATGAACAAAAACCCGATCAGCACGCCAAGGCAGACTTTCCAGCTGTGTTGCAAAAACCAGGTAATGGCCAAGAAAACTGCAACTATGACCAGCGGATGAGGGGTTTGCAGCACCCACAGTATGCCGTTGATCATCGCCTCCATCACGACAGAAATGGTGTCGAACACCCCGCCGAGGTGATCGTTCATCCATTCAAAAACCGCTTTTGCAGTCTTTCCAACGGGAATTTTGTAGTCGGTCAGAAATTCCATGTGCCCCCACAATCCGAAAGTTAAAGGCCCCGGAAATTTCCGGGGCCTTAATATCGGTTTACTGCAACACGGCTGTCACGGCCGCCACGGCATCGCCACCATCTTTGGTGGTCACACCTTCCAACCACGGCGTCCACACGGTCGGATTGGCCACAAGCCAAGCCTTGGCTGCATCGGCAGGATCAGCGCCATCGTTCAGGATGGAACCCATGATCTCGTTTTCCATTGGCAACGTAAAGGCCAGGTTCTGCAGCAGCTTGCCGGTGTTCGGGCATTCGGCGACATAGCCTGCACGCACGTTGGTGGCGACAGTTGCCCCGCCAAAGTTAGGGCCAAAGAAATCATCGCCGCCGGTCAGGTAGGTCATCTTGAAATTGGCGTTCATCGGGTGGGGTTCCCAGCCAAGGAAGATGATCGGCAGGCCGTCGTCCGATTTCTTGGCCACTTCGGCAAGCATGCCCTGTTCGCTGCTTTCGACGACCTCGAACCCGTCAAGGCCGAAGGGGCCGGTTTCGATCATGTCAAGGATCAGCCGGTTGCCATCGTTGCCAGGCTCGATCCCGTAGATCTGACCTTCCAACGCGTCCTTGTGGGCGGCGATGTCCTTGAAGTCGGCGATGCCAAGGGCGGCACCGGCCTCGTTCGTGGCAAGCGTGTATTTCGCGCCCTCAAGGTTGGTGCGGACGGTTTCGACCTTGCCCGCATCGCGGTGGGGGGCGAGGTCGGCCTCCATCGTCGGCATCCAGTTGCCAAGAAAGACGTCGATGTCCTTGCTCTTCATGGACGCGTAAGTGACCGGCACGGCGAGGCCAGCCTTGACGTCGGGCGTGTAGCCCAAGGCTTCGAGAATGACCTGAGTCACGCCCGTGGTGACCTGAATGTCGGTCCAGCCGACATCCGCAAAGCGCACTTTCTTGCAGCTGGCTGGCTCGGCAGCCGTTGCAGCGGTGGCGAACAGCGCCAGTGCAGCTAAGGCCGGAATAATCGCGCGTTTCATGTCTTATCCTTCCGTTGGAGGAACTGAGCGAATATTGAGGACACCCGGCCAGATCGAGGGGCAAGGGCAACGAGTTCCCGTTGGGCGGTAAGGCCCAAGCGGGCAGTGACGGCCATCTTGCGGCAAAATAGCAAGGCGGGCCATGACCGATTTCACAATTGCGACATGATCTGGCGGTTTTGCGCCGGGCAGCTGGCGGGCGCCAGCCGGTCGGCCCCAAGCCTAAGGACCGGCCGGTAAGGCCATCGTCCTCGCGGCCGTTGCGCTAGGCGCTCTCCACCACTTCGCGGCGGCGGCGCGTCCGCGCTGGCGGGGCCTTATCATCCCACGGCTGCTGACGTTCGCTGCGCGGCGACCGTCCATAGAGCGCACGGTAGGTCTTGCTAAAGTGGCAGGCCGATTGGAACCCGCAGGCAACTGCAACCTGCGTAATCGACATGCCCGATTGGGTCAGCAGCGCTCTGGCACGTTGCAG
>JANOGW010000079.1:0-42177 GCA_031406155.1 Pseudorhodobacter sp. | reverse complement strand
GGCCCCGCCGTGTTTGCGCCGGGTGCGGACACTGGAAGAAGCGGGCTATATCAGCGGCTATCATGCCGACATAAATGCCCGCGAGATGGGTTTTGAGGTGCAGGTCTTTGCCATGGTCCGGCTGCGCAGTCAGGCCGAAGTGAATCTTTCGGCCTTCGAACAGCGCTGCCGCGACTGGCCCCTTGTGCGCGAATGCCACATGCTGAACGGCGAGATCGATTTCATCCTGAAATGCGTGGCACCGGATTTGTCGACATTCCAGAACTTCCTGACCGAAGGTTTGACGTCGGCGGATAATGTGGCGTCGGTGAAGACGAGCCTAGTGATCCGCTGTGCCAAGGACGAGCCGGGCCTGCCGTTCGACGTTCTGGAGGCGCGGTTGCACAGATCGGCGTGAAGTCGATCCAAAGGAAAAGGCGGCCCCTTAACGATGTGCCAGAGAACACATCAGGGCCACCTTACCTGAGCAACAACCCGAGTTTCAGCCCTGAGAGACTGAACCGGAGCAGTTCCGGCGCGCATCCAATCCTGGGCAAACAGCACCTTCACCATCCACATACCGTACCTACACCATCATTAGTGAACAAGGCGTAAATGCGGCATTGTTCCTGATTGGACTGCAAAACTGCCCGAGCGTAGCAGGATTGCACTGTTTCTGGCGAGAGAGTGCCGATGAAAACCACAATCAGCGCAAGCCTTTGCCGAAATCATCCCATCTGGTGCGCTCGGTTTGATCGCGTTTTTCGCCGAATCACGCCGCGGCGCAGAAAATAGTGATCATCTGCGTCCGCGGATACGCCTCAGCGCGCCGCAACGGCCTTTGGCCGGGGCGCCACCAGAATCTGGATATGCTTGAACGCAGCGGGCCGGACCTTTGCCCCGCGTTGCCATGGCATGGTCAAGTCTGTGGTCTTCGATGTTTCGATCGCGGCGGTCAGCCAGCGGCGCTGTTTGGGCATGATCAGTTCCTTTGCAGATGTTTTTCCTCGTGCCAGAATGACAAGGCAATGCGGCAGGTGTTTGTTTGCCAAGAACGAAACAATCGCTGCGATTGAGTGGTATTTAGGCGAAATATGGCGTTCAGGCTTGCCGACAAGCTTGCCAATAAACATTGGGGAACTCGCGCAAATTACAGTATAAATACTGCCATTGTTTCCAAAATTGCGGCAATGGCGTGGCGTATTTGGTCAAACTATTGCCGACATCACAGCCGGATCACCGATATCAGGCGGCCATAGTCGGCCTCACCAGCATGCGTGGCACGGCGATAGGAAAAGAACCGTTCCGGGTCGGAATAGGTGCAATGGCGCGTCCATTCTGCATGGCCGACCCCGCTTGCGCGCAACTGGTGCAGACCGAAGCCCGGCAGATCAAACAGGAACCGGTCGCCCTGTCCTTTGGCAAAGAACCGGGCGTTCTGGGTATCGTCGGCCAGAAAGCCTTCGATGAACTCTGGCCCGACCTCGTAGGCGGACTGGCTGATCGTGGGGCCGATCACGGCGCGGATATGCGACCGGCCAGCACCAAGCGCCTCCATCGCCAGCACTGTCGCCTCAAGCACGCCGTCCTTGACGCCGCGCCAACCTGCATGCGCCGCACCGATGACGCCCGCAACAGGATCGGCAAACAGCACGGGCTGGCAATCCGCCGTCAGCACACCCAGCACCAGCCCCGGCGTGGCGGTCACCATGGCATCGGCATCCGGGCGGCTGGTGAACGGTTCGGCAAGCGTCAACACCCGTGCCGAATGGGTTTGCGTCAGGGTCAGCAGATCGTCGGGCTCTGCCGCCATCGCCTTTGCGACACGGGCGCGGTTGATTGCTACCACTTCGGAAAGGTCGCTGGAGCCCGGCCCACAGTTCAGCCCGTGAAAGATGCCCGAAGATGCGCCACCCTTGCGGGTAAAGAACCCGTGGCGCAGCGGAGCCAGGGCATCCGAGGTCAGAATTTCAAGCATCATTCAAATCCGGGCGGTGGCGGGCAATGCGGGGGGCGAAGCGCCATCGCTTTGAACACCGTTCCCATTTCTGCAGGATCGGTCAAGCGCCGAGTGGCGGTCAGGTGGTTTTGCAGGGCATCACCGCTTAAACCTGCCGCCAGACAATCCGCCCGCAGATGAATGCCAAGACGGGTCAGCAGCGTGCCCTGATCAATCAGGCCGCTGCACAGATCGGGGCCTGCTGCAAAGGCGAGGGCCTCGAAATCAACATGGGCGGTCAGATCGGCCTGCCCGGGATTGGCGAGCGGGTCTTCAAAAGCATGATTGCGCACCGCCTGAAGTGTATCGCCCTTGGACCGCCAGCCGCCGTAATCGATCAGGATTGCCGCGCCACCATGACGCCTAATCAGCGCGCCGATATGGGCCGCTATGGGGCCGGCGCAGGGGCACAATTCGACAACTGTGCCCGGCACATCCGTTTGAAACCGGGGATCGGGGCAGGCGACGGGGTCAGACAACCCAAAGTATAGCGACGTGCCTTGCGCCCCGACAAGGCGCTGGTGCCAACCGACTTCGTCGCGGTGAAACTGTTCGATCGGCAGTGCGTCGAAAAATTCGTTGGCAAGCAGATACAGCGGTTGATCCGGCAAGTCCGACACGGTGTCGGCCCAGATCGGCGCATCAGCGCCAAGGGTCTGGGCCTGCACCGCGCGCAGGGTCGGCGAGGCTTCCATCAGCAGCACCGTTGCCGCGCGGTGAAACCCCGGCACCGCCTTGGTGCTGCGCAAAACGTCGGCCATCAGGGTGCCGCGACCGGGCCCAAGTTCGGACAAGGTAAATCGTGCAGGCGCGCCCTGATCAAGCCAGGTTTGTGCCAGACACAAGCCCAGCAGTTCGCCAAACATCTGGCTGATCTCGGGGGCAGTGATGAAATCACCTGCGGCGCCGAAGGGATCGCGTGTGCTGTAATAGCCATGCTGCGGATGCAGTAGACAGTCACGCATATAGTCGGCCACGGTGATCGGCCCGGTGGTCTTGATCTGACGGATCAGCAGATCGGCCAGCGGCGTCATGTGCGCCTTGCGCGCAGGATGAACCAAATACCGATGGCGATCATCGGCAGGCACAGGACCTGCCCCATGGTCAGGCCAAGCCCGCTGATGTGCCAGGCCAGCCCCAACGGGTTGCCATCGGTGACAAATTGCGCATCCGGTTGGCGAACGAATTCAACGACAAAGCGCGCCACGCCGTAACCTGCCACGAACATGCCGGCAATCCGGCCCGGATAGCGCAGCCAGCCTTTGCGCCAGACCAGCCACAATAGCAGCGCCCCCAGCAGCACGCCTTCAAGGGCCGCTTCATAAAGCTGCGATGGATGACGCGCACAGATGCCAATAACCCCCTCACAAAACTGGGCCGCGTCACCGGGAAAAGCGACACCCCAAGGCAGCGTGGTCGGTCGCCCCCAAAGTTCCGCGTTGATAAAGTTGGCGATGCGGCCAAGCAGCAACCCCGGCGGGGTGGCGGCACCGACTATGTCCGCGACCGGCAGCATGGCGATCTTTTCGCGCCAGCAAAACAGCATTCCCGCCAGACAGACCCCCAGCACGCCGCCGTGAAACGACATGCCGCCTTCCCAGACCTGCAGGATCTGCCACGGGTTCGACAGATAATAGCCGGGCTGGTAAAACAACACGAAACCCAACCGCCCGCCCAAGACCACGCCCAGGATGATCCAGGTCAGCAGCCGTTCCACCTGTTCGGCGGTCATCGGCGGGTCGCCTTGCCAGAGGCGTGCCGCGCCAACCATCCGTAGCAGCATCCGCCAGCCGATCAACAGCCCCGCAATATAGGCCAGCGCATACCAGCGCAGGGCAAGTGTCACGCCAAACACCTCGACCGAGAAAATCTCGGGCGCGATGTTGGGGAAGGGTATATAGGCCATCGGCGTCTCTTTATCAGGGGCAGCGACCTTGTCTTTCGGCCCTGCGGCGATGTCAACCTTGATGCGGGCTGCACACCGGCCCATATAGGGGCGAAGCAACAGAGGTGTGCCATGCAATCGCGCAACAAAATCTTCGATGATCTCTCGCAACTGATGACCAATGCCATGGGTGTCGCACAGGGTGCCAAGACCGAGGCGGAAACCGCGTTCAAGGGCTTTGTTGACCGCTGGATAGCCGACCGCGATTTCGTGACGCGCGAAGAGTTTGATGCCGTGCGCGCCATGGCGCAAAAAGCGCGCGAGGAAAACGATGCGCTTTCGGCCCGCATTTCGGCGCTGGAAGGTAAAGGCAAGCCAAAATCCTGATCTCGCGCTTTGCGGTTATCGGACTTTCCTGTGCGATGCTCCAAAGCTAGGTTCGCCCTAGAAGCTTTGTTCGCAGGCCAAAAACATGTGTAACCTTTACACTCAAACCTCGACACAAGAGGCAATGCGCCAGTTGTTTATGCCGCTGGCACTTGCGGATAATCTTGGAAACCTTGCTCCCCAACCCGAGATTTACCCAGACTATCCAGCCCCGATCATCCGCAATGGGCCAGAGGGGCTGGAAATGGTGAAGGCCCGCTGGGGGCTGCCGACGCCGCCACAATTCTTGGTTGGCAAGAAAACTGATCGCGGCGTCACCAATGTGCGCAACACCAAATCGTCGCATTGGCGCCGTTGGCTTGGCCCCGCGCACCGCTGTCTTGTGCCTATGAACGCCTTTGCCGAACCCAACGCCGTGCAGGGTGGCAATACATGGTTCAAAACGGCGAAAGATCGCCCCGCTTTTTTTGCGGGTTTGCAGGTGCCGGGCTGGACCTCGACCAGAAAGGTCAAGGACGGCGAGACGACGGACAATCTTTTCGGATTTCTGACCACTGAGCCAAACACCGAAGTGGCCGCAGTGCATCCCAAGGCAATGCCAGTCATCCTGACAGAGCCTGCCGACTGGCTGGTTTGGCTAACGGCGGTCTGGGCCGAGGCTGCCCCGCTTCAACGCCCGCTGCCCGATGGTCGGCTACTCCGCCTGTAAGGTGGCATCCATGATCCCTGGGCCGCGCCACCGCGCTATCAGAGCCTTGTCCTGAATGGATTTTCTGCGCCCAACGGTTGTGTTGCGACCATAAAGCAGACTTGTCCACAGAAGTTTCACAAAGAAATCGCTTTACAGACTTTCGCTTTAGCCACACCATATGTAGTAAGGTTCGCATCAGGCAACGCTGAGCCTTGCCAGCTACCCAGTCTATTGTGGGTCATGGGCCCGCTTGGGCAAAATAATGAGGCCGAGCAATGTCGTTTTCCGAAGAATACCTGTCATTGGATGATCTTCATCCGATAGATATCGTCGAGACGTTGGCCGAACACCACGCTTGGGAATTTGACCGTGTCACCGATGACCAGATTGCAATGTCGGTCGAAGGCCAGTGGCGCACCTATTCGCTAACCCTTGCGTGGTCTGCGCAAGACGAAACCCTGCGCCTGATCTGCACGTTCGAGATGGAACCGCCGGTGGCCCGGATGGCCGAACTTTACGATGTGCTGAACCGCTGCAACGATATGGTCTGGACAGGCGCATTCACCTACTGGACTGAACAAAAGCTGATGGTCTGGCGCTACGGTCTGGTGCTGGCAGGCGGGCAAACTGCGGGGCCAGAACAGATCGATCACCTGATCTCCTCTGCCGTAATGGCCGCTGAACGCTTCTACCCGGCGTTCCAATTGGTCAGCTGGGCCGATAAGCCGCCTGCCGAAGCCATCAAAGTTGCCATTGCCGAGGCGTACGGGCGCGCATAGCTTGGCCCCTGACGTTTCGGTTTTGGGGTCAAGATGCAATTGGATCAGGTGGCCCAAAACGGGCTGGTGCTGCTGGGCTGCGGCAAGATGGGTTCCGCCATGTTGCAGGGCTGGTTGGCGGGTGGTCTGCCCAAGACGGCTGTTTGGGTGTTGGAGCCGCATCCCTCAGACTGGTTGATCGGTACGGGTGTGCATCTGAACCAAGGCTTGCCCACCAGCCCAGCCATCGTATTGATCGCCGTCAAACCACAGATGATGACCGCCGCCTTGCCGGGTTTGGCGGCGTTGGGCAACGGCAAGACACTGTTCCTGTCAATCGCCGCGGGCACCACCATCGCCCATTATGAATGCGTCCTAGGCACACAAACCCCGATCATTCGCGCGATGCCGAACACCCCCGCCGCCGTGGGGCGTGGCATCAGTGCTATCACTGGCAACGCCCAAGCCACTGAAGCGGATTTGGTCCTTGCCGAGACCCTGTTGGCCGCCGTCGGACAAGTTGTCCGCCTTGACGGCGAATACCAGATGGACGCCGTTACCGCCGTTTCCGGCTCTGGCCCGGCCTATGTATTCCACCTGATCGAAGCCCTCGCAGCGGCGGGCGAGGCGGAAGGCCTGCCCGCCCCGCTGGCCATGCAGCTTGCCCGTGCCACGGTCACTGGGGCCGGCGAACTGGCGCATCGGGCCCCCGAAACCGCCACGCAACTGCGCATCAACGTCACCTCGCCGGCAGGCACCACGGCCGCCGCGCTCACCGTTCTGATGGACCCGGTCACAGGCTTCTCACCCCTGTTGAAACGCGCGGTCAAAGCCGCCGCCGACCGCGGCAGGGAGCTGGGCAAATGATCACCCACGCAGACTTCGAGGCCGTCGATATTCGTGTCGGCACCATCACCCGGGCCGAGCCTTACCCCGAGGCCCGCAAACCCGCGATAAAGCTTTGGGTCGATTTCGGCGGCGATATCGGCGAAAAACGATCCTCGGCGCAGATCACCAAGCACTACACACCCGAGGCGCTGATCGGGCGGCGAGTGCTGGCGGTGGTCAACTTTCCAGCCCGCCAGATCGGCAAAGTGCTGTCCGAAGTGCTGGTTCTGGGTGTGCCGGATGATGCAGGTGAAGTGGTGCTGGTCCGCCCCGACCTCGACGTGCCAAACGGGGGGAAACTGTTTTGAAACCCTCTTTGTTGATCACCCGCCCACTGCCCGACGCCGTGGTCGCCGCCGCACGCCAGCACTTTGATGTCACCCTACGCACCGATACCACGCCGCTTGCCCCGGATGATCTGCGCGCCGCCCTGCGCGATTACGACGCCGTGCTGCCGACCCTGGGCGACAAATTCGACGCGAGTGTCTTCGCTGACGTGCCAAACCCGCGCGCCAAGGTTCTCGCCAACTTCGGCGTCGGCTATAACCACATCGACGCAACAGCCGCCACCAAAGCAGGCATCGCCGTCTCGAACACGCCCGGCGCAGTCACCGACGCCACCGCCGACATCGCCCTGATGCTGATCTTGATGACAGCGCGCCGCGCGGGTGAGGGCGAACGCATGGTGCGTGCCGGTGCTTGGGCAGGCTGGCACCCGACGCAGCTACTCGGCACCCATGTTACAGGTGCTACCGTCGGCATGATCGGCATGGGCCGCATCGGCAAAGCCATCGCCAGACGCTGCCATTATGGCTTTGGCATGCAGGTGATCTTTCACAACCGCTCGCCGCTTACCGATGTAGGTCTGCCCGCCACACAAGTCGGCCTGCCGCAAGCCATGTCCGCCGATTTCGTCGTCGTCGCGGTCCCCGGTGGCCCTGCCACTCAGCACCTGATCAATGCTGAAGCCTTCGCCGCCATGCAGCCACACGGCATTTTCATCAACATCTCGCGCGGCGAAGTGGTTGATGAAACCGCCCTGATTGCCGCTTTGACCGACCGGAGGATCGCAGGCGCGGGCCTTGATGTCTATGAGTTCGAGCCGCACATTCCCGACGCCTTGGTGGCCATGGAAAACGTTACCCTGCTGCCACATCTTGGCACGGCGGCACAGAATGTGCGCACCGATATGGGCTTTATGGCTGTCGACAACTTGATTGCCCACACCAAAGGGCACGATCTGCCCAACCGGGTCTGACACCATGCCATTCGCTTCTGCTCAAACATCCCCGCCGGAGGCATTACTTCCCAGATGCCATAGTCGACGCTGGCAATCCACGTCTCTTGGACGCAGCGATACCAGACGGGTGGCGCACCAATGCCGGATTAGGGGGCTCGATGCCCCCGAGAACGGCCCCCCTGTTCAGGCAGCCCCATGATCATCTCGCGCGGGCGCCGCTTCATCTTCGTGCATATCCCGAAAACCGGCGGCACCGCGCTGGGTTTGGCGCTGGAGGCGCGGGCGCGAAAGGACGATATCCTGATCGGCGATACTCCCAAGGCGCGCGCCCGCAAGGGGCGGCTGCACACCGCGAAAACGGCGGGACGTTTGTGGAAACATTCGACACTGGCGGACATAGCCGGGCTGGTGACCGAGGCTGAAACGCAGGATTTCTTCACGCTGACGCTGGTGCGCAACCCGTGGGACCGCATGGTCAGCTATTACCACTGGTTGCGCGACCAATCCTTTGCCCATCCCGCCGTGGGGCTGGCGAAAGCCAAGGGGTTTTCCGGTTTCCTGAACCATCCGCAAACCCGGACCAGCCTGCAACTTTGGCCCTATACCGCCTATATGCGCGATGCGCAGGGGCGCGAACGCTGCAGCCTTTATGCCCGGCTCGAACATCTTGCGACGGATCTGGCCCCGTTCGAGGCGCATCTCGGGTTTCGGATCTCGCCGCTGCCCCGCGCCAACCCGTCAGACCGTACTGCAGATTGGCGGGGGTATTATTCAGATGCCGACGCCTCGTTGATCGCGGATCTGTGCGCACCCGACATCGCGCGGTTTGGGTATGGATTTGACGGTGCGAACCGGCTGTAATGGTGCGAGCTTGCGCGCTCACTGATCGCCCCGATCAAGCCGCCTTTGCCTGCACGCCAAATCGGCCATAAAAGCTTTCGCCCTTTGCCGCCATGTCGCGCAGCAATGCGGGCGTCATGAACCGCGCGCCATGCGCCGCCGTCAGGCCATCGCAAATCTCGACCGCCCGTGCCGCCCCCAGAATATCCAGCCACGAGAACGGCCCGCCGGACCACGGCGCAAAGCCCCATCCCAGAATAGCACCGACATCGCCTTCGCGGATATCGGTCAGCACGCCATCTTCCAGCGCCCGCACCGCTTCCAGCACTTGCGCCATCAACAGACGGTGCTGCACCGATGTCAGGTCAGGCTGCATATCGGCCACTGGATAGCCAGCCTCCAGCCCGTCCCACAACCCAGTGCGCTTGCCCTCTGCATCATAGGAATAAAACCCGGCGTTGGATTTCTTGCCCAAACGCCCCTTGTCCGCCATCGCGAACAACACTGTGTCCACTGCGCCATCGGGATAGGCATCGCCCATCGCGGCCTTGGTTGCCTTGGCAATCTTCACGCCCAGATCGATCGAGGTTTCATCCACCAGTTGCAGCGGCCCCAGCGGCATCCCCACCAGCTTCGCGGCATTTTCGATCAGCACCGGTTCAACTCCTTCGGCAACCATGCGGATGCCTTCGTTGATGTAGGGAATGATGCAGCGATTGGCGAAAAAGAACCGTGCGTCATTCACCACGATCGGCGTCTTGCGAATTTGTCGCACGAAATCAAGGGCTTTGGCAACTGCCACATCGCCCGTCGCCTTGCCGCGAATAATCTCGACGAGGTTCATCTTGTCGACCGGCGAAAAGAAATGGATGCCGATGAACTGTTCCGGCCGCGCCGATGCCTTCGCCAGATCAGTGATCGGCAGGGTCGATGTGTTTGAGGCAAAGACGCAATCCTTGCCAACCGCCGCTTCCACTTTTGCCGTCACATCGGCCTTCACCTTCATATCTTCAAACACCGCTTCAACGATCAGATCACAGCCTGCGAGGGCCGCATAATCCGTGGTCGCAGTGATCCGGCCCAGCACTTCGGCCTTTTTCTCCGCCGTCACTTTGCGCCGCGAAATACCCTTATCCAACAGCGCCTCTGAATGCGCCTTGCCGCGGTCGGCCGCATCTTGTGCGGCGTCGATCAGGACCACCTCAATCCCGGCGTTGGCCGAGACATAAGCAATCCCCGCGCCCATCATGCCCGCCCCGATGATGCCGACGCGGCGCACCGTCTGATCGGGCGCTTTCGGGCGGTTTGCGCCCTTTTCCAGCGCCTCTTTGTTAATGAACAGGCTGCGGATCATCGCTGACGATGACGGGTTCAGCAGCACAGATGTAAACCACCGCGCCTCGATCTTCAGCGCTACGTCGAACGGCACCAGCGCCCCTTCATACACAGCAGACAGCAGCGCCTTGGCAGCCGGATAAACCCCGAACGTCTTTGAATGCACCATCGCGGATGCACCCACAAAGGTCGGGAAGCCCGGGGCAGAATAGGGTGTACCGCCGGGCATCTTATACCCCTTGGCATCCCACGGTTTCACAATGTCAGCCTCTGTCGCCGCCAGCACCCATTCCTTGGCGCGTTTCAGCAAGTCCTCAGGGGCCACCACTTCGTCAATCAGACCACCAGCTTTGGCGCTTTTTGGATCAGACAGTTTGCCCTCCAGCAGATAGGGTGCTGCCATCATCGCGCCCATCTTGCGCACCAGCCGCGTGGTGCCACCTGCACCCGGAAAAATTCCGACCTGAATCTCTGGCAAGCCGATTTTCGCATTCGGGTTGTCGGCGGCGATGATGCGGTGGCAGGCCAGCGGAATCTCTAAGCCAATTCCCAATGCCGTGCCGGGAAGTGCCGCCACAATCGGCTTGCCGCCCTTGAGGGTTTTAGGGTCCATCCCGGCGCGTTCGATTTTACGCAGCATGCCATGGATCGTCATGATGCCAGCAAACACCGACTTCGCCGGATTGTCACCGCCGTCTTCCTTCATCTTTGCGATGATGTTCAGATCCATGCCACCTGCGAAATCCTTCTTGCCGCTGGTGATGATCACACCCTTCACACCGGCTTCCGCCAGTGCACGGTCAATCAACCCGTCCAGTTCGACGAAACCGGCCTCAGACATCACGTTCATCGACTTGCCGGGCAAATCCCAAACTATTGTCGCCACGCCATCGCCATCAACGCTATAGGTAAAATCGGTCATGTGTTCCTCCGGTGTTCGGTGCCATCGCGGCGTAAGTAGCGGCGTGATGCGCCGTCGACATGGGTAATCAGATCATGGTCGGAATAGTGAACGATATCGGCCGCACGGCGCGTTCCGATCACAATGTAAGATGCGGGAGCATCAGATCGGTTATCGAGCCTGTGGCCAACAGCAACGCCCGCAGGCCAGCATGCAACATCGCCTGCTTTCAAAGCGGTCTCCGTGTCTTCAACCAAGACCACCTCGCCGGATAAAACATGAACCATCTCGTCTTCGCGCTCATGCCAATGGCGATGGCCGGAACTGCTGCCGGGCGGAAGCTCTTCGATAAAGGCCCCGAACTGCGTCAGCCCAGCCAGGTCACTGATCAGCCGGGACGAATAGGAACCCGGACCGGGGCCAGTGATCGGATGCATAGGATTCACGTCACGGTTCCAGACAGCACCATAGGCCCGCAGGATGCGTGGCATCGGCTGTACCGGGTCAAACGGCTTGCCCCAAACCGGCTCAAGGTTCAACAGATGCGCCGGAAGATCACCGCCATCAACGACCTGCCCAACGGCAGACAGAATTTGCCATGTGGTGTCCAGATTCACATGGCGCTCGCCTGCGTCCGGATAATGGCAAACATCCCGCGCCACGCGCGTGCCAACGATCAGATAATGCACAGGCAAGTCCGTGCGGTTTGTCACGTGATGTGCGTTCGGATCACCATGCCGCCAGCATGCGGCATCGCCGGGGGTCAACGCATGCGCACCGTTGTCGTCGATAACAGTGGCCTCACCCTCCAGCACAAAAAGAAACTCGTCTTCGCTATCGTGCCAATGCCGTTCCGACGAAACAGCGCCCGGCATCAAGGTATCCAGATATGCCCCGAACTGCGTAATCCCGCCGCCCGTGGACAAATAAACAATGACACCGCCATTATCCGCTTCGTCGCGAGGTGCTTTGTCAGGATCAACAATCATCGCGGCCCCTTCCAATCGGTGCCATCGCGGTAGGTAAATCGGTTCACACCGCCACCCTGATGGATCTGAAAATCCACCTCTGAATAATTGGCAATCTCGGTTTTGGCCTTGGTGCCCACCACAAGAAACCGCACTTCCGCATCGGTATGGTTCACAAAGCAATGCCCATCCGGATCGCCCGCCGGAAACGCCGCACAATCGCCAACCTGCATTACCACGTGGCCTGTATCCTGCATCAGAGTGCAGGCGCCTTGCGTGATCATCACGAACTCATCCTCGTTCATATGCCAATGCCGCATCGAAGATTTCGCCCCCGGTGTCAAGATCACGATATTCACGCCGAATTGAGTCAGGCCGCCCGCATCACCCAGCCGCAAGGACGACCGGCCCGCCACTTCGGCATCATAGGGCGGTGGGTAAATCGTGCCAGTTTTGACCGGCACTTTGCTCAGATCAATTTTAGGCATCACACCCTCTCGATAATCGTGGCTGCCCCCATGCCTGACGCAATGCACAGCGTCGCAAGGCCAACCGATTTGCCAGACCGTTCCAACTCATCAAGCAAGGTACCAATGATAATCGCCCCGGTGGCCCCCAACGGATGCCCCATCGCGATAGACCCGCCGTTGACATTCACCTTCGCAGGATCAACGCCAAACGCCTGCTGAAAGCGCAGCACCACGGCGGCAAACGCCTCGTTCACCTCGAACAGGTCGATGTCGGAGACCGACATGCCGGCATCACGCAGGATCTTTTGCGTCACCGGCACCGGACCGGTCAGCATGATGGTGGGATCGGTGCCGATCTTAGCCGTGGCACGGATGCGCGCGCGCGGCGTCAGGCCGTGGCGGATGCCGAATTCCTTGTTGCCGATCAGGACCGCCGCCGCGCCATCGACAATGCCGCTTGAATTGCCGGCGTGGTGGATATGTTCGATCCGTTCCAGATGCGGATATTTCATCATGGCGATCTTGTCGAAACCGGGCATCACCTCGCCCATATCCTTGAAGGCGGGCTTCAGGCTGCCGAGGCTCTGCATGTCGGTCTGGGGCCGCATGTATTCGTCATGTGACAGGATGGGCAGGCCATTCTGATCTTGGATGGTGATCACCGATTTGGCAAAGCGCCCCTCTTTCCAGGCATGAGCCGCGCGGCGCTGGGATTCAACCGCCAGCAAATCGGCGTCATCGCGTGAAAACCCGTACTCGGTGGCAATGATATCGGCAGATATGCCTTGCGGCACGAAATAGGTCTTCATGGCAAGGCTTGGGTCCACCGCAATCGCCGCCCCGTCGCTGCCCATGGCGACCCGACCCATCATCTCAACCCCGCCCGCGATATAGCCGTCGCCGGCACCAGCACGCACCTGGTTGGCGGCAATATTCACCGCCTCCATGCCACTGGCGCAAAAGCGATTGATGGCAAGACCGGGGATGCTTTCATCCAGATCGGATGCCAGCACGGCAGACCTTGCCAGACACCCGCCCTGTTCGCCGACTTGCGTCACATTGCCCCAGATCACGTCTTCAACGGCATGGCCTTCCAGCCCGTTGCGGGCCTTCATCGCGTTAAGGACCTTGGCGGAAAGAGCCACCGAGGTCAGTTCGTGCAACGACCCATCGGCACGGCCTTTGCCACGGGGGGAACGGATCGCATCGTAGATATAAGCGTCTTGCATGGAGGTCTCCTTCAGGCCTGTACGACCAGCGCACGCGGCAACATTTCATAGGGGTGTTTCCAGCCGGGGGTGGCGGCAATCGCGTCCAGCCATTGGTCGATGTAGGGCCAGTCATTGCGGTCAAAGCCGAAGGGTTCGGGATAGTAAAGATAGCCGCAGCACGAAAGATCGGCGATGGTCATGCTGGTACCGGCAACCCAGGCGTGGTTGGTCAGATGGTCGTTCAGGATCGTGTATGCCGCCTTCAGGCGACCCTGCAGAAACGGGATCACGCCGGCGGGGCGCTTTTCCTCGGCCAAAAAATTACCAAGAAACCGCGCGGTGCCGATGACCGTGGACAGCTTGTGATTGTCCCAGAACAGCCAGCGCAGCACCTCGCGCCGCTCCGCCGCTGACCGCCCGCCAAGCTTGCCGGATTTGGAACTGATGTAGTCGAGGATCACCCCCGACTGGGTCAGCACGGTGTCGCCATCGACCAGAACCGGCACTTCGCCCATTTCGTTGAGGGCGCGAAACTCGGGGCGACGGGTTTCGCCATTGAAGAAATCGACGGGAATGGCTTCCCATTCCAGATCGGCAAAAGTCAGGGCAAGCGCCACCTTGTACGCATTCCCCGACTCGGCAAAGCAGTAAAGTTTCATCGTCATGCGCCGATCTCCGGTGCCATCACGCCCCGATGTGTGGAAGTTGAGTATTTTTGCGAAGAAAAAGCCGTAAAGTAACGGTTGGTTAAGGCGGTTAATGCAGCGTCCGAATTGCGGTACAGGCTGGAGAGCCGATGACCGCCGAGGGAAAAGTCGCTCCGGTTGTCGGTGAACAGCCGGTCAGTTGCGAAAGCACTGGGCAGCCGGAGCGCATTTCCCAAAGAGCGGGCATCGGCTTTTTCTTCGCCCAAATACTCATCTGTCAGCAGGTGCTGTACCCGTGTCATTTCTTGCGATCCTCCAGTTCCGAATTGAACAGCCTTATGCGGTGCGTCAGATTGTCTTCATTGATGACGCTTGAGAAATTCTCGAACAGAAAGGACAGCGCCTCGCCCTCGTCAAGGCCCGCCTCGGTGGCAAAGCGCTTCAGGCGGCGGTAGCCGTCTTCGGTCATCGCAACAGGGAACCGGCGGGTCAGGCGAAAGCGTTTTGGCATCGGTATCCCCTCACTCCGTCTTGCCGCACAAACAGGCCACGACGGCCCTCTCGTGACCGCACACCAGCCCGTAATCCCGCGCCAGCCAATCGATGAAAACGCTGGCTTTGGCCATCGGGGTCATCAGGCCTTTCTTGGTCGCCATCCGGCGAAAGTCTTCTGGTTTCAAGCCGGTTTTCGCTTCGATTGTGTCGAGATAGGCTTGAAAGGACATTTGCGTCTCCCCCCTTGATGTCAGGGTGTTGGTGCGGGCCGCTCGGCGCTTTGGCGCGAAGCGATCATTTCGCCCGGTGCAACGAACGTCTCACGGTCCGGCAAATGGTGCAATGTGCCAAGCCAGGCCATGCGCGCTTCGACGCCGTGATTGGCGTTCGGGCGGTAGGCGAAGTTTGCGTCCAGCGTGCCGACCATGATCTCTGTCGTATCGCGCGCGATGCCTCGGTAGAACAGCGGTGTGCCACAGGTGCCACAAAAGCCGCGCTCAACCTGATCTGATGATGCCCATGTGGCCGGGGTTCCGTGCCATCTGATCGCCGTGGTCATCACTTCGATCAAGGGCGCAAAAGCGTTGCCGGTGGCACGTTGGCACATGCGGCAATGACAGACGGTCGATTTGGCTGGCCCTGCGTCAATGGCATAGCGCGCGGCACCGCACTGGCAGCCGCCGAAGGTCGCAGGTTCGTCTTTCCAGCCAGATCGCACGGTCGTGTCACCTCGTCTCGGATCAGGTCACCCACATCGGGGCGGGGCCAAAATTTTTTCTGCAAAAATTTTCGCTCGCAGCAGTCTAGAACGCATCCGCGCCAAGCGCCATCACAGGTCCGGCACCGGTCTGGATGCGCGCCAGATGCAGCGCTGTCGCCGGCAAGTGCCGCGCCATGTAATACTGACCCGTCGCGATCTTGGTGGTCAGGAACGCGGCATCACCGCCCCCGGCGGCCAGCCCGGCATAGGCGGCCTTGGCCATTTTTGCCCACATCAGGCCAATACAGACATGCCCCATCAGATGCATGAAATCATAGGATCCCGCCAGCGCGTCATTCGGGTTCTTCAACCCGTTCGACGCAAAGTACAACCCCGCCGCCTGCGCGTCTTTCGAGGCCTTCTTCAACGGCTCAAGGAATGCCTCTTTCAGCACCGCATCGCCCTCGTTTTTCTTGATGAACTCCTTCACCATCTCGAAGAACGCCATCACGTGTTTTCCGCCGTCTGTGGCCAGTTTGCGGCCCACCAGATCCAACGCCTGCACGCCGTTGGCGCCTTCATAGATCATCGCGATGCGGGCGTCGCGGGCGAACTGGCTCATGCCGCCGTCCTCGATATAGCCGTGCCCGCCCCAGACCTGCTGGGCGGCCACTGCCATGTCAAAGCCCTTGTCGGTCTGGAAGCCCTTGATCACTGGCGTCAGCAAAGAGATCAATCCTTCCGCCTCATGATCGCCCGAGCGCACCGAGCGGTCGATCAGATGCGCGCCCCATAGGGTAAACGCGCGCGCCCCTTCGATGAAGCTTTTCTGATCCATCAGGTTGCGGCGGATATCGGGATGCACGATCAGCGGATCGGCTGGCCCGGACGGATTTTCCGTGCCGGTAACAGCGCGGCCCTGCAGGCGGTCGCGCGCGTAAAGCACGGCGTTCTGGTACGCGGCCTCGGCCACTGCATAGCCTTGCAGGCCAACCCCAAGGCGCGCTTCGTTCATCATGGTGAACATCGCGCGCATGCCCTTGTGCAGATCGCCCAGCAGGTAGCCCACCGCGCCATCATAGTTCATCACACAGGTGGCATTGCCGTGAATGCCCATCTTTTCTTCAATCTTGCCCGCCGATACCGGGTTGCGCGCGCCAAGGCTGCCGTCGTCGTTCACCATGAATTTTGGCACGATGAATAGCGACACGCCCTTGATGCCGTCGCCACCACCGGGCGCTTTTGCCAGCACCAGATGAATGATGTTTTCCGCCAGATCATGATCGCCGGCCGAGATGAAAATCTTGGTGCCCGAGATCAGATACGACCCGTCGCCCTGCGGCAACGCCTTGGTGCGCATCAACCCCAGATCGGTGCCGCAATGCGGTTCGGTCAGGTTCATGGTGCCAGTCCAGTCGCACGACACCATCTTTGGCAGATAGGTTGCCTTCTGCGCGTCCGTGCCATGCGCGTGGATCGCCGAATAAGCGCCATGCGTCAGGCCCTGATACATGTTGAAGGCCATGTTGGCCGATACGAATATCTCGCCCACCGCGGTACCCATGACATAGGGCAAGCCCTGACCGCCGTAATCAGGATCGCAATCAAGCGCCGTCCAGCCGCCCTCCTTCATCGCCTCGAAGGCGGCCTTGAAGCCGGTCGGCGTGCGCACCACGCCGTTTTCCAGCGTGCAGCCTTCGCGGTCACCGACCATGTTCAGCGGGGCCAGCACGTCTCGTGCAACCTTGCCTGCCTCTTCCAGAACCGCCGAGGTAAAACCAGCATCCAGATCGCTGTAACCCGGCGTTCCCGCCTCTGTAACGTTCAGCACCTCTTGCAGTACGAACTGAATGTCTTTTACGGGCGCGGTGTAGGTGGGCATAGTCGGCGTCCTTCATGAGTTGTTGGTTTGGTCCGGGAGAAGGCTTTCACTGAAGTAGTGTGACAGCTGTCTTCAGTCATAAGCCTGCGGGTTTCATGTTGGGGTCATTCAGCGGCGGCTTTGCGGAAATTTTCAAGAACGTCGGCAGCCCATGCAAGCTGCGCCTTCAGATCGGCAATAGCACCGTCCAGTTCGGCGCGCTGTAGTTCCATCTGGGCAAGACGAGCGCGGGCGACATCGTAGGTACGGGTCAGTTGGACCTCTTGACTGCCGTCGCGGTCATAAAGATCCAGCAGCTGGCGTATGTCTTCGAGACTGAAACCAAAGCGCTTGCCGCGCAAGATCAGGGTCAGCCGGGCCCGATCACGCTTGGTGAACAAGCGTCGGGTGCCTTGGCGGATCGGCGACAGCAGTTCCTTTGTCTCATAAAACCGCAGCGTGCGCGGCGTTACCTCGAAAGCTGCGCACATATCGCCAATCGTCATCGTATCGGTAGTCATGTCAGTGTCTCTGAAACTTTTCTGGTTACACGAAGGGGAACCCGAACATGGTCGCCACTCGGGTACGCTACCAGACCTGTTGACGTTTACGTAAACGGAACGTCACGTCACACGCGAAGTTGAGACAGTGTCACCCTGCGTCAGCCGCATTGTCGCGCAGGGATTTGAGATCGGCGATGGTGCTCTCAAGCTCGGCGTGCTGCTTGGCCAACTCGGCAAGCTGGCGGTCGGCAAGGGCGATCCACGCGGCCATCTGCGGCCCGCTGCCCTTTTGATCGTAGATCAGTAGCCACTGGCGAATCTCCTCCAGCGAAAAACCAAACCGCCGACCGCGCAGGATCAGGGTCATGCGGGCAATCTCGCGGGGGCCATAGCTGCGCGTGCGCCCATCTTTATAGGGCGACAGCAACTCGATGTATTCGTAATATCGCAAGGTGCGCGCCGTTACGTCAAACCGTGCGCACATCGCTTTGAACATGAGGTGAGTTTCCGTCATTGGCTGGCCTCCCCTGCGGCAGCCTAGGCATAAGAAAGCAACCACGCAACAGTGCTGATTGCCCTTGCAGCGGGCGTTCGATGGGCGAAGATGGCGATAACAAGCGAGGCGTTATCATGGATATTCTGGCAACGGCACGGGCTTTCATGTCTGCTTTGCCCCACAGCAAAGCCCTGGGGATGAAGATCACCGAACTGGGCGATGGCCGGGCAAGTGTGTTGATGCAGTGGGATGCGCGATTTGTCGGCGATCCGGTCAGCGGGGTTATTCATGGCGGGGCAGTTTCTGCCCTGATGGACACGGCCTCAGGCGCGGCGGTGATGTGCCATCCTGCTAGCCCGCGCGGAACGGCGACGCTGGGCCTGCGGATCGACTACATGCGCCCCGCAACGCCGGGCCAGACCATCCGGGCCGAGGCGGAATGTTACCACGTTACACGGTCGGTTGCCTTCGTGCGGGTGACCGCCTCGGACGAGGATGCATCGCGCCCGGTAGCGATGGCAACTGGCACCTTTACGCTGGAGGGAGGCACGCCGGAGGGTGGCACACCATGACTCGCCTGCCGCCAGAACCCGTCAAGGTGATCAAGGAACGGCGCGAGGCGGTGTTGAAGGCATTGGTCGGCGGTGTGCCCTACATCAGCTATCTGGGCATCTTGTTTGACCGGCGTGGCGACGAGTTGACTGCTGTCTTGCCGTTTCGCGACGATCTGATCGGCAATCCGGGCCTGCCCGCCCTGCACGGCGGCGTGACGGCCGCGTTTCTGGAGGTGACGGCGATTGTCGAGTTAAGCTGGTCGCTGCTGTGGGACAATATGGAAAAGGCCCAATGCGACGGGCGGCTGCTGGACCCCGCCAACCTGCCGCGCTTGCCCAAAACCATTGATTTCACCACCGACTTCCTGCGCACCGGTCTGCCTCGTGACGCCTATGCCCGCGCCCGTGTCAACCGGTCCGGTCGGCGCTATGCTTCGGTGCATGTTGAGGCATGGCAGGACAACCGCACGCGTCCTTTTGCATCGGCTTCGGGCCATTTCTTGTTGACCGGGCCGGATGACTGACATCTGACGCGCGACGCCTGACCCGTGTCAGACGTGCAGTACCCTAAACCGAACCCTTGTCAGGTCCGCAGCAATCTGAACAGCGCCGATGCGCTCCAACCGGCGGCGACGGCCATCGCCAGCGAGATCAGCCCGTAGATCAAGGGCTGGCTTTTCGACAGCCGGTTGATGAACCGCTCCAATCCCTGTTTTTGAACAGCGATCACCTGATCTTGCGCGTCGATCACCTTGCCACCGCGCGTGAGGTACATCCGCACCCGGTAATCCCCTTCGGTCAAGTTCGCGGGCAGCACCACATCGGCGCGAAACAGCGTGGCATCGGTCAATGTGACTGCCCCTTCCGCAAGCCGGTAGCGACCTTCGGCTTCCCGGATGCGCAGCAAGGCTGCGATGAAGTCGGTCGAGTTTTCCGCCTCGGATGAAATGCCGATCGCACGGATGGCGCGGGGAATGGTGATCTGGTAGCGCAGATTTTCGGTGTTCGACAAAATCTTGGCAAGCGGACCGGTCGTTGCCACCTCGTAGAAACTGGGCGCAAGATCGATCTGCACGCTGTCGGTATTGACCCAGATCCCCGTCCGCCGGTTTTTCTTGCGGATGACCAAGGGGGACGCCGGCCCCTCGACCGTTACGATCACTTCAAGGCGCGGGGTTTCGGGTGCCGGGGCGTCCCGTTTGACCGCGCCGTAGATGATGATCTCTGACCCGGTGAAATTGGCAGTGATCGACACCTCGGACTGGCTGAGCCCGGCCACGATCTGTTCGGCCCGCGCCGGCAGAACAAACAGCACCAGCAGGATCAACGCGCGGATCATAGCGAAAACCCCGGTGTAATTGAAAACAGCTCTGCCGGGGTCAGCAGCAGATCAAGCGCAATTTTTCCCGCAACGGCCAGCACCAGCAACGACAGCAATATCCGCAACTGCTCGGCCTTCAACCGCAGCCCAAGCCGCGTTCCGATCTGCGCGCCGATCACCCCGCCAACGATCAGCACCAGCGCCAGCAGCATATCGACGGTCTGGCTGGTCACCGCATGCATCAGTGTGGTGAACGCGGTCACGAAGATGATCTGGAACAGCGACGTGCCGACCACGACCTTGGTCGGCATGCCCAGCAGATAGATCATCGCGGGCACCATGATGAAGCCGCCGCCAACCCCCATGATCGCGGCCAGAAACCCCACTACAGCCCCCACCATCATCGGTGGCAGGACCGAGATGTACAGACCCGACGCCCGAAATTTTACCTTCAACGGCAGCTTGTGCACCCAGGTATGCACATGCGCGCGCCGGACCGATGCACTGCCCGGCCTGCGCGTGCGGTGCAGCGTCCGCAGGCTTTCTTGCAGCATCATCCCGCCGATCAGGCCAAGGAACAGCACATAACTAAGCTGCACGAACAGATCGACCTGTCCCTTCGCCGACAGCCAGGCGAAAACCCAGACCCCCACCGCAGACCCCGCAATACCGCCCACCAGCAGGACCAGCCCCATGCGGAAATCCACTGCCTTGCGCCGGAGCTGCGCCATCACGCCGGACACAGACGATGCCACCACCTGATTGGCCCCGGTGGCCACGGCAACGGCGGGCGGGATGCCGATGAAAAACAAAAGCGGCGTAATCAGAAACCCGCCACCGACGCCGAACATGCCAGACAACAGCCCAACCAGGCCGCCCAGCCCCAGCAGCAGGAAGAGGTTCACCGAAACCTCGGCAATGGGGAGGTACAGTTGCATTCGCGTTCGGTGCTCGACAATTGTTTTTTATCACGATTGCGCGCCATACGCAGTCTTGTCAAACGATGACACGCCTTAGCGCAGGTTCCGCAGGAACTGTCGCAACACCCGTTCCAATTTGGCCGCACCCAGCGGGGCCATCGCTTTGGTATGGTCGTGGCTGATCGCTTCGTCCGAAAGTCCGGCCGCCATGTTGGTAATGGTCGAAATGGCCGCTATGCGCAGGCCCAGAAATCGCGCGAGGATTACCTCGGGCACCGTCGACATGCCCACCGCATCGGCCCCAAGCATCCGAATGGCGCGAATCTCGGCGGGCGTTTCGAATGACGGCCCGGAATACCAGGCGTAAACACCCGTCGGTAGCGCCACATTCACCGCCGTCGCCGCCGCCAGCAATCCAGCCCGAAGGCCCGGATCATGGGCGTCCGTCATCGGCACGAAGCGCGCATCGGTCGGCTCGCCGATCAGCGGGTTTAGGCCGGAAAAGTTGATGTGATCCGACAGCAGCATCAGATCGCCGGTCTTGATATCGGCACTCATCGACCCGGCTGCATTGGTGGCGATCACCGCTTCCGAACCGAGCGCCTTCAACACTTCGAGTGGCAGCCGCATGACAGCTGGGTTGCCGGTCTCGTAGTAATGCGCGCGGCCGCCGAACACGGCGACCCGCACGCCTTCCAGATCGCCGATGACCAGATTAGGATTGTGCCCGGACACGCCCGCATGCGGAAACCCCTGCAGATCGGCATAGGGTATGGACACACCGTCCACCGCGCCAGCCAGATGCCCCAGGCCCGATCCCAGGATCAACCCCAGGCGCGGCGGTTGCGTCCCCGCGCGCGCGCGGATCAGGTCTGCCAGCGCCTCAGCGTTCCTTGACATAAGGCTCGCCCCCTGCACGCGGTGGCACGGCCTTGCCGATGAACCCCGCCAGCACGATCACCGTCAGGATATAGGGCAGGGCGTCGAGTGCCGGTACGGGAACCTTGATCGTCAGCACCCGTTCAACCACATCGGGACGCAGTGCCAAGGCTTGGAAAAAGCCGAACAGCAATGTTGCCCAAAGCGCATACCATGGCCGCCATTTGGCAAAGATCAGTGCGGCCAGCGCGATGTAACCGCGCCCGGCTGTCATCTCCCGCCCAAAGCCCGCTTGCAGGGCCGTTGCCATATAGGCCCCCGCCAGCCCGCACAAAACCCCGGTAATCGCCACAGCGGCAAAGCGCATGCCGACGACGGACACCCCCGCCGTATCCAACGCCGCCGGGTTTTCCCCCGCAGCCCGCAGGCGCAAGCCAAAGCGTGTGCGATACAGCAGCCACCACGACGCCGGCACCAAGGCCAAGGCGACATAAACAAGGATCGAATGGCCCGAAAGGACATCGGCATAAAGCGGCCCGAGCACCGGCACATCTTTGACCGCATCGGCAAGCGGCAGGGTGATCGGCTCGAACCGCGCGGGGCCCGCCAGTGGCGGCGTGCGCCCGCCCTGACCGAACATCCGCTGCGCCACCAGCACCGTGATGCCGGAGGACAGAAAGTTCAACGCCACCCCCGAAATCAGCTGATTGCCGCGAAAGGTGATCGAGGCGATGCCATGCAGACCTGCAAGTAACAGCGATGCCGCAATCCCCGCGCAAAGCCCGATCCAGACCGATCCGGTCAGTGCCGCCACGGTGGCCGATGCCATCGCGGCCATCAGCATCTTGCCCTCAAGCCCGATATCGAAAATGCCCGCCCGTTCGGAAAACAGGCCCGCAAGGCACGCCAGCAACAACGGCGTCGCCAGCCGCAGGGTGGAATCGAGTATCTGCAAAAGGGTTGCGAAATCCATTACGCGGCCCTCTGTCTGCCAAAGCTGAAAAAGAAACTCAGCATCATGCGCACCATCTGATCCAGTGCCCCGGTAAACAGGATCACCAGCCCCTGCACGACGATGCGCAACTCGATCGGGATCGATGTCCACAGGCCCAGTTCCGCGCCGCCCTGATACAGGAACCCGAACAGGAGGGCGGCCAGAAACACCCCCACCGGATGGTTGCGCCCCATCAGCGCCACCGCGATGCCGATGAAGCCTGCCCCTGACGCCGAGTTCTGTACCAGCCGCTCGGCTTCCCCCATGACGTTGTTGATTGCCATCAACCCGGCCAGCGCGCCCGAAATAATCATCGCAATCATGACGATCTTGGTCGGGTTGATACCCGCATATTTCGCCGCTGGTTCCGACTTGCCAAAGGCACGGATCTGATATCCCAGCCGCGTGCGCCACAACAACGCCCAGACCGCGACGCAGGCGGCAAGGGCCACAAAGATCGTGACATTTGCCGGCACTGCCTTGACGAAGATCAGGTTAAGCCCCGGAATTTCGTTCAAGGCGGGCAGCTTCGCCCCTACTGGGAACCGCGCTGTCGCCGGGTCCATCTGCCCCGCTGGCCGCAGTACATCAACCAGAATGTAAACGATGAACGCCGCCGCGATGTAGTTGAACATGATCGTAGTGATCACGATATGACTGCCGCGCTTGGCCTGCAAATAGGCCGGTATCGCCGCCCAAACCGCGCCGAACGCCGCCGCCCCAAAGCTGGCTGCCAGCAACGCAATCGTCCAATGAGGCCATGGATACGACAGGCACACCAATGCCACACCCAGCCCGCCCAGCTGCGCCTGTCCCTCGCCGCCGATGTTGAACAGACCGGCATGAAACGCCACGGTCACCGCCAGCCCGGTAAAGATGAAACTGGTCGCGTAATACAGCGTGTAGCCCCAGCCATAAGCCGACCCCAACGCGCCATCGACCATCACCTTCAGCGTTTCAGCCGGGTCTTCGCCAATCGACAAAATCACCAACGCCGAAAATATGGCTGCCAGCAGCAGGCTGACCAGCGGCACCAGAACCACATCGGCCCATCTTGGCAAAACGCCCATCACGCCGCCCCTTTCACAGGGTCCGCGACGCCTGCCATCAACAGCCCCAACTCGCGCTCGTTGGTCGTGGCGGGATCGCGGGTGCCCATGATCTGGCCATCGAACATCACCGCGATGCGGTCTGACAGGCTCATGATCTCGTCCAGTTCCACAGACACCAGCAAGATCGCCTTGCCCGCATCGCGCAGGGCGACGATCTGTTTGTGGATGAATTCGATGGCGCCGATATCCACGCCGCGCGTCGGCTGTCCCACCAGCAGCAGGTCGGGGTTGCGTTCAATCTCGCGCGCCACCACGATCTTTTGCTGGTTGCCGCCAGAAAAGCTTTTGGCCGCCAGCGTCGGGATCGGCGGGCGCACATCAAAGCGTTCCATCTTGGCCACGGTATCGGCGCGGATTGCGTCATTATCCATGAACAGCGCATTCTTTTGATACTTCGGATCGTTGTGATAACCGAAGGCGACGTTTTCCCAAGCGGTGAAATCCATGATCAAGCCCAGGTTCTGGCGATCCTCTGGCACATGGGCGATACCTTGCGTGCGCCGCGACTGACCGTCCGAATGCCGCCCCGTCAGATCGACATCGACGCCGTTCATCCGCACCACACCGGTGGCCCGCGTGATGCCGCCCAACGCCTGCAACAGTTCCGATTGGCCATTGCCGGCGACGCCTGCGATGCCCAGAATTTCGCCTGCGCGAATGGTCAGGCTGACGCCCTTCAGGCGTTCCACCTTGCTGTCGTCGCGCACCCGCAGGTTTTCCACCTCCAACACCACTGCACCCGGCTGTTTTGGCTTTTTCTCCACCTGCAACAACACCTTGCGCCCCACCATCAACTCGGCCAGATCTTCGGGGCTGGTGGCGTCAGTTTCCACCGTCGCCACCATTTCGCCGCGCCGCATCACCGACACCCGGTCGGTGATATCCATGATCTCGCGCAGCTTGTGGGTGATCAGCACGATGGTCTTGCCCTGCGCCTTCAGGCCCCGCAGGATGCGGAACAGATGGTCGGCCTCGGCGGGCGTCAGCACACCCGTGGGCTCGTCCAGGATCAGAATGTCGGCTTCTCGGTAAAGCGCCTTCAAGATCTCGACCCGCTGTTGATGCCCGACGGACAGATCCTCGATCAGCGCATCAGGATCGACATCCAGCCCGTATTCGCGGCTCAATTGGCCCAGGATGCGGCGCGCATTGTCAAGCGAGGGCGCCAGCAGCCGACCCTCTTCCGCTCCAAGAATGACGTTTTCGAGCACACTGAAGTTCTGCACCAGCTTGAAATGCTGGAACACCATGCCGATACCGGCGCGAATGGCGGCTTGGCTGTCGGGAATGGTGATGGCTTGCCCACCGATCAAAATCTCGCCGGAGTCCGCTTTGTAAAAGCCGTAGAGGATCGACATCAGCGTCGATTTGCCGGCACCGTTTTCGCCGATGATGCCGTGGATTGACCCGCGCGACACCTTGATCGAGATATCCTTGTTGGCCTGCACCGGCCCGAAGGCCTTGGAAATACCGCGCAGTTCGATCGCCAACGGCTGTTGGTCAGGGGCGGCAGAATCCCGCCGCCCCGTATCGGTGTCACCCGACATATATTTAGAACGTCGCGGCTGGGCAGGTGTTGTCAGTGGTATAGTTGTGCACCACCAGCTCGCCCGACTTGATCTTCTCGGCAGCCGCATCGACGGCCGCTTTCATGTCTGCAGTCACGAGCGATGCGTTGTTGTCGTCCAGCGCGTAGCCCACGCCGTCCGCTTTCAGATCGAGGATCGTAACGCCCGGCTTCAGGTCTGCGCCCTGCTTGAACGCATCGTAGACGGCGACATCGACGCGCTTCAGCATCGAGGTCAGAACCGAACCGGGGTGCAGGTAGTTCTGGTTGCTATCAACGCCGATCGACAGGATGCCTTCATCCGCCGCCGCCTGAAGCACGCCGATCCCGGTGCCGCCTGCCGCTGCATAGATGACGTCCGCGCCCTGCGATTTCTGTGCCTTTGCCAACTCGCCGCCCTTGGTCGGGTCGTTCCATGCCGCCGGTGTGGTGCCGGTCATGTTCAGGATGATATTTGCATCCGGTTTGGCCGCCTTGACGCCCTGCGCATAGCCGCAGCCAAAGCGCCGGATCAGCGGAATGTCCATGCCGCCGATAAAGCCCACCGTGTTGGTCTTCGAGGCCAGTGCGGCCATCATGCCGACCAGAAAGCTGCCCTCATGCTCGGTAAACGCCACTTGCGTCACGTTGGGCAGATCAAGCCAGTCCACGTCGATGATGGCGAACTTGGTGTCCGGGAAATCCGGGGCCACCTGCGCCAGAACATCGCCAAAGGCAAAGCCGGTCATCACCACCGGGTTGGCCCCGGCTTCGGCCAGACGGCGCAGCGCCTGTTCGCGCTGGGCCTCGTCCTGCATTTCGATTTCCTTGAACGTACCGCCGGTCTCGGTAGCCCATTTGGTGGCACCGTTAAATGCGGCCTCGTTGAAGGATTTGTCGAACTTGCCGCCAAGATCGAAAATTATGGCAGGTTCGGCGGATGCAACGCCTGCGGTCAGCGCCAGCGTTGCCGCAGCACCAAGAAAAGATTTCATAAGGGTCATAGGGGTCTCCCGGTTCGTGTTTTTTTGATGGGGACCGGCCGCTGCGGGCGAGGATTGTCCTGGCGGCTGGTTCGTCGCCGATTTAGGGCGCGTTCCGGTGTGCCGGTCAATAACTATTTGTGGCGGGTCGATGGCAGTTTGATCTTTTGGTCAAATCTGCCCACCAAGTAGGCGGCACCTATAGCGCGCGCGATAGCACCAGCGCGTCAACTGGCGTACCACCGGGCCGAGCATAATACCGCTTTCTACGCCCGGATTCGGCAAAACCCGCCCAGAAGTACAGCGAAATCGCGGCCAGGTTGTTTGCGGCAACTTCGAGGAATGCCGTTGTCGCATCGCGGGTTCGCGCCTCGGTCAAAAATCCCTGCACCAGCCGCGCGCCGATACCCTGCCGCCGTGCCGCGACGTCAACCGCCAGCGTCAATATCTCGGCCTCGCCAACAACTGCGCGCCCAATCAGGAATCCGTGCGATTCGATGACGCTGAAGCAAAGCGGATCATTGGCCAGCGCTTCGAACTCCGTGGCAGACCACGGCCGAGGCGTGATAAAACAGTTGGCATGTAGCGCAGCCATCGCCTCGGGCGTCATGGCAAGATCACCGGCGCCGGGTCTGATGATGGGGCGGCATCTGCGCCCCGCAAATAAAACGGCGCAGGTCGCGGTTGCGGTTCGCCGATACGCGATGCCGCGATCCGCGCAATCGCTTCGGCTAACGGGTATAGCTGGGCAGAGCTGCCAAGCCCCACGACATTGCCGGAAAGGGCGTCAGGGCCCGCCGCCGCAGCGATCAGCCGCGCCGGGCCGGGCCCGTCATCGGCAAACGTCTGCACATAAACCTCGTCGCGCCGCGCGTCTATCATCGCCGTCACCGGACGGCGGGCCCCAAGTGCGATCGCCTCCAGCGCGCTGACACCAATGGCCGGAATGCCCAACCCCAGCGCCAAACCGCGCGCCGCCGCGACCGAGATGCGAACGCCGGTGAAATTTCCCGGCCCGGTGCCGACACCGATTGCCGACAGATCGGACCAGCCGATGCCGGCGTCGGCCAGCATTTCTTGCAGCATCGGGATCAGCCGCTCCGCCTGACCCTTGGCCATCGCTTCATCGCGCAGAATGATGCGGTCGCCACACAGCAAAGCGGCCGCGCAATGCGCGGCCGATGTGTCAAATGACATAACCCAATCAGGCCGCAACAGGCCGCACTTCCAGCACTTCGGGGATGTAGTGGCGCAGCAAATTCTCGATCCCCATCTTCAGCGTCAGAGTGGAGGACGGGCAGCCCGCACAGGCACCCTGCATGTGCAGATAGACGATGCCCCGGTCAAAGCCGTGGAAGGTGATGTCGCCACCATCCTGCGCCACCGCCGGGCGCACCCGGCTGTCCAGCAATTCCTTGATCTGGCGCACGATTTCGCCGTCTTCGCCGGTGTGTTCGGCATGACCACCGCCGGCCTTGGCTTCACCCTCCATCACGGCGGCACCCGATTGGTAATGCTCCATGATGGCACCCAGAATGGCGGGTTTGATATGATCCCATTGCGCGGCGTCGGCCTTGGTCACCGTCACGAAATCAGTGCCGAAAAACACGCCCGTCACGTTGCCCGTAGCAAAGATGCGCCGCGCGAGCGGCGATTTCATGCCCGCCTCGACACTTGGGAAATCAGCGGTGCCCAGTTCCAGCACGGTCTGCCCGGGCAGGAATTTCAGCGTGGCGGGGTTCGGGGTGGATTCGGTCTGGATGAACATCTTCGTATCTCCAACGGTTCTTGTCGGATATGCGCCCCGCAGGCCCGACTGTCAAGGTTTGGAAGGGTTCTAAACCGCCGCGCGCCAGTTTCGGCTCAATCGTCCAAAACCGCTTGAACTGCCGCCGCCGCCGTGGACACTGCCTGAAAACAAGGCAGGCAGGACCCCTGATGATCGATATAGACGCCGTTCGCGCCGACACCCCCGCCTGCCGGACTGTGCTGCATTTCAACAATGCCGGTGCAGCACTAATGCCGACACCGGTCTTCGACGCGGTCACCGCCCACCTGACGCTGGAACGCGACGTCGGCGGATACGAGGCCGCCCGTGCTGCGAGCGGCGAACTGGCCGCATTCTACACCGAATTCGCCGGCCTGCTGAACGCCGATCCGGATGAAATAGCCTATGCCGAAAACGCAACGCGAGCTTGGGACATGGCGTTTTACGGCCTGCCGCTTGCGCCCGGTGACCGCATCCTGACCCATGCGTCGGATTATGTGTCGAACACGCTGGCACTTTTGCAGCAGGCCAGACGACGCGACCTGCATATCGATCTGGTGCCTTCGGACGCCTCTGGCCAGATCGATATCGCGGCCCTTGAGGCCATGGTGACGCCGCGCACCAAGCTGATTTCGCTGACCCATGTGCCCACGCAAGGCGGGCTGGTGAACCCGGCGGTCGAGGTGGGGCGGATCGCGCGCAAACACGGGCTGATCTACTTGCTGGATGCCTGCCAGTCGGTTGGCCAGATGGCACTGGATGTACGCACCATCGGTTGCGATATCTTGTCGGGAACGGGCCGCAAATTCCTGCGCGGCCCGCGCGGCACCGGGTTTCTGTATGTCCGCAAGGGATTTCTGGACCAGATTGATCCGCCTTTTATCGACCTGCATTCCGCCACATGGACCGGGCCGGATAGCTACAGCCTTGATCCCACCGCCAAAAGGTTCGAAAACTGGGAAAGCTCTGTTGCAGGCCGCATCGGCCTGATGCAAGCGGTTCGCTATACCCGCAAAATCGGGCTGGAGGACATCGAGTTGCGCGTCGCGCTGCTGGCCTCGGCGTTGCGCCTTGCGTCAGGGTCGATCCCCGGCATTACGCTGCACGACCTTGGTGCGCAGAAATGCGGCATCGTCACCTTCACCAAGGAGGGTGAGGAACCGGAGGCAATCCGCGCGCGGTTACATGCCGCAAATATCAACGTGTCCACAACCCACCGCTCATCCGCGCTGATCGATTTCGATGCGCGCGGTGTCACATCGCTGGTCCGGGCGTCAGTGCACTACTACAACACAGAGGCTGAGATCGGCCGATTCGTGGATGTGCTGGCGGGGTGACCCCAGTGCAATCCCCCGCTGGACCGATCTCAGACCGAGATATCCACCGCTGCAAAACGCAGCCCCCAAAAGGTACAGCGCCTGACACAGTCCCCGGCTTGATGTAGGGCTTCCCACCAATTCAATATCCCCCACATCAAGCCCGGCGCAGCAACCCATCGCGGCGGCGGCCATAGCGTGTAGCCGTCAAGCTGGTGGACACCGCACAAGACTTGCTATCCACATAGCCCCGGTCGCGAAAATACGTCCGCACCATCGCGTCGGTCACAGCCGCATCATGCCCCTTGGGACACACACACCAAACCCCCAATTCCGGCGCAGACTGCGCCAACGCAAAAGTCGCCGCCATATCGGGTACTCGTGCCAACAACGCCACCAAAATGCCCGCTTGCCCCAGATCGGGTGTCACTAGCCCGCGAATGGCATCTGCCAATTCCGGATCCTCAACCCTACCCATTACAAATGCCAGACGCCTCGCCGAAATACCCAGCTTTTCCGTCAGGGTCCGCGCTGGCTTTTGCGCCGCTGCGAGCCATCGCGCCGCCTCCCCTTCACCCAGTTCCAGCACCAAGGGCCCGCGGTCGGTGTTCAACCTAAGCCATCCCTGATCGACGGCCATCGAGGTGATTAACGCCCGCGGCACCCGGTCCTTGATGCCTCCACGCAAGATAACTTCTGTGGCTTCGAGCAGCGCCCGGACCTCGGCGGTCTGGCCTTGCCATTGGGCGATGGTGATAGATGAGCGACCCATAGGAATTGTCCTTGTCATGTGATCGAGGAACGATCATCGGCGACCCGTGACACGCTTACCAAATCCTTGGCAGCGCCTTGTCCGACCAGCACAATGCAAACAGAAGCAAAGTCTAACTACCCTATCATTGCTCTGTTCAGCCTCCCCCCAATCACGTAATACTCTCCAGCCTTTCCTTGCTCATATCGCCCGGAACGATGGTGATCGGGATCGGCAGGTTGCCGGAGTTCTTGCTCATCTGGGTGACCAGCGGGCCGGGGCCGGATTTGTCGGTGCCGGCCCCCAGCACCAGAACCGCGACGGAGGGATCATCGCGCACTTGGGCCAGGATTTCCTGCACCGGGTCGCCCTCGCGGATTACCAGTTCGGGGTTGATGCCCTGCTTGTCGCGCATCCATTTCGCGAACACCTCGAAATGCGCCTCGATCCGTTCGCGCGCTTCGGCCCGCATCAGATCAGCGACACCCATCCAGTGCTGGTATTCCTCGGGCGGGATGATCGACAGGATCTGCACCCCCCCGGATGTGTTCGCAGCCCTCAGTGCTGCAAACCGCATCGCGTTCAGGCATTCTCGGCTGTCGTCCAGCACGACCAGAAACTTCCGCATGTTGTGTTACCCCCGGCTGGCAATGATGCCGCATCTGACCCAGCGCTGGCAAGCACGATCCGTTCAGGCGGCCTCGACCAGCAGAGCGCGCAGATCAAGCCTGCTGTTGGTCATCGCAAGATTGCCGTCGGCGTCGCGCGGCCAGTCGGCAGGCGCGCGGTCGCGGTACAGCTCAATGCCGTTGCCATCGGGGTCGCGCAGATAGACGGCCTCTGACACGCCATGATCGGCGGACCCGTCAATCGGGATGCCAGCATCGATCACGCGCTGCAGGGCGGCGGCCAGCGAGGCGCGATCCGGAAACAGGATGGCGGTATGGTAAAGCCCGGTGTGGCCGGCAGGGGCGGGCGTGCGGTCTTTGCTTTCCCAGGTGTTGAGGCCGATGTGGTGATGATACCCCCCCGCCGACAGGAACGCCGCCTGCGGGCCATAGCGGGCCGTCACCTCAAACCCGAGCACGTCGTGATAGAACCCGATGGCCCGTTCCAGATCCGCAACCTTCAGGTGAACATGCCCGATCCGGGTTTCATTTGGCAAAACTGACATGGCGACGTCCCTCGTCCATTGCAAACACTGATGCCGACATAACGGCATTTCTGGTTGGCAGATACGCATTTCATTGCACAGTATCTGCGCATTCCGGGGAAAAAAGACCCCCGGATCGGGGGGCGATCCGGGGGCAATCGGGTGAACGCGGGCAAAGGGGGCATTTGCCCGGTCTTTCGGGGGACAATCCGCACCCGGATGAGCGATGGGACGCTCAGGCGAAACGATGCCATGCGTTTGATACGGTTTCGTGACGAATGTCTTAAGATATCAGATTTGCCGCGAGCGGATCATGCCCAGAATGTCATAGACCTGATCGACGATTGGCCGGGCTATGGCATCGGCACGCGCGGCACCTTCGCCAAGGATGCGGTCAATTTCGGCGGGGTCCTGCATCAGCCGGGTCATTTCGGACGTGATCGGTGACAGCGTCGCGACCGCCAGATCAGCCAAGGCCGGTTTGAACGCACCAAACTGCGCGCCGGCGAATTGCGTGATCACCTGCGCAGGTGCCAGACCTGCGAGGGCTGCATAGATGTTGACCAGATTGCGCGCCTCGGGGCGGTCTTTCAGGGCGTCAAGACTATCGGGCAGCGGTTCGGCATCGGTCTTGGCCTTGCGGATCTTCTTCGCAATCGTATCTGCATCATCGGTCAGGTTGATGCGGCTTTGATCGGAGGGGTCGGATTTCGACATCTTCATGGTGCCGTCGCGCAGGCTCATCACACGGGTGGCGGGGCCCTCTATGACCGGCTCCACTATCGGGAAAAAGTCGACGCCGTAATCGTTGTTGAATTTGGTCGCAATGTCGCGACAAAGTTCGAGGTGCTGCTTTTGATCCTCGCCCACCGGCACATGCGTGGCTTTATAGGCCATGATGTCAGCGGCCATCAGAGCTGGGTAGGCATAGAGGCCAAGCGAGACGTTTTCCGAGTTCTTGCCAGCCTTGTCCTTGAACTGCGTCATGCGCGACATCCACCCCATGCGGGCGATGCAGTTGAAGATCCAGCCAAGCTCGACATGCGCCGAGACCTGACTTTGGTTGAACAGGATCGATTTTGTCGGATCAAGTCCGGCTGCGATGAAGGCGGCGGTGCCTTCGCGCGTGGCAAAGCGCAGCTTGGCAGGGTCCTGCCATGTGGTGATCGCGTGCATGTCGACCATGCAATAAACCGTTTCAATTCCCGCCGCCTGCTTTTCGACAAAGGGTTTCAGCGCGCCAAGATAGTTGCCAAGTGTGATGCCACCCGACGGCTGCACGCCCGAAAAGATGCGAGGGGTAAATGCCTGAGGCGTTTGGATCGGCGCAGGCATGGGATGCTCCGTGACAAGTGTGGCTGGAAACTGTTTCGGTTTCGGCTTATCGCTGCCACACCAGCGCGTCAACCAATGCCAAAACAAAGTGTGTGCCATGAACAAAGACCTGAACGCGTCGCCGTTGAACAGTTTGCCAGGGGTTGTCTGGCTGTTGGCCCTGCCGATCATTGCGATGGAAATCGTCGTGTCCGCTGCGGCGCGGGGGGTGGTTGGCGGCGCGCAGGGCGTCGGCTGGCGGCTGGAAGCGATCCAGCGGTTTGCATTCTCGCCCGAATTCATGCGCCAAATGATTGCCGAGGGCCGCTATCCGCTGGATGGTCTGGTGCGGCTGGTCAGCTATCCGCTGGTGCATGTCAGCCTGACCCATGCGCTGTTTGTCGTGGTGATGCTGCTGGCGCTGGGCAAGATGGTGGGCGAGGTGTTTCGCTGGTGGGCCGTTCTGATCGTGTTCTTTGGCGCAGCACTTGTCGGGGCGCTGGTCTATGCGGTGGTGCCGGTCACGACCGGGGCGCTGATCGGCGGTTATCCTGCTGTCTATGGTCTGATCGGGGCGTTCACATTTCTGCTGTGGGTAAAGTTGGCGGCGGTTGGGGCGAACCAGAACCGGGCGTTTCTGATGATCGGAAGTTTGCTGGCGATCCAGTTGATCTTTGGGTTGTTCATCGGCGGCAGTTGGGACTGGGTCGCCGATCTTGCGGGCTTTGCCACCGGGTTTGCGCTGTCGTTCGTCGTCAGCCCCGGGGGATGGGCGCGGGTGCGTGGCAAGATGCGCCAGCGTTAACGCCGCAGGCCGCGAAAATCGGATAACCGGAACGCGCCGATCAGGTTTCCGATAGCAAAATAGCTGACAACTCCCAGGCTGACCAGCAGGCCGAGGCCCAGATAGCGCCAGCCCTCCGTGCCTAGCATCGGGCCAAGCACGATCTGGCCACCCCAGAGCACAGCCCCCATCGCCAGCGAAGCCAGCACGATGCGCGGCAATCTGGTGCGACTACGCAGGTCAAGGCGCGCCTCGTCCCCCATCCGGCGGCTGCCGTACCACAGTTGCACCACCATGATCCAGCCCGCAAGCGTGGTAGCAAGTGCTGCTGCGGCAAAGCCTATCACCTGCATCAGGCCCACCGCGATGACCGCGTTCAGGATCATCGAGACAACGGCATAGCGAAACGGGCGGGTCGTATCCTCGCGCGCATAGAACAGCGGTTGCAGCACCTTGTGCAGAACGAAGGCGGGAAGGCCCGCGCCGTAGATCGCCAGCACAAGGGCGGTTGATGCGCTGTCATCCGGGCCAAATGCGCCGCGTTCATACAGCACCGACACCAGCGGCAGGCTGACCGCCATCAGGGCGACGGCGGCAGGCACCGTCAGGGCAAGCGCAAACTCCACCCCACGATTGAAGCTGGCTTGCCCGCCCGCCGGATCGCCCGCGCGCAGGCGGCGCGACAGGTCTGGCAGCAGAACCGTGCCGATTGCGATACCGACCACACCAAGCGGCAATTGATAGAGACGATCCGCGTAAACCAGCCACGACACGGCACCATCGGTGTAGCTGGCAACCTGCCGCCCGACCAGAAGGTTGATCTGCACGACACCACCCGCAAGAACCGCTGGTGCCGCGATTGTGGCCAGACGTTTCAACTCGGGTGTCCACTTTGGCCAGCGCGGCGTGAAGCGCAACCCCAGCCTGTGCGCGGAAACCCAGGTGAAGGCCAGTTGCACCACCCCCGTCACCGGCACCGTCCAGGCCAGCGTCAGACCCATGTTCCAACCCATCTGCACGGCCATCAGCATGGCCGCAATGAACAGCAGGTTCATCAGGACCGGCACGAAACCCGCTTCGGTAAAGCGGCCATGCGCGTTCAGAACCCCGGACAGCAGGGCGACCAGAGAGATGAACAAGATATAGCAAAAGCCGATCCGGCCATAGAGCACCGCCAGATCAAAACGCGCGTCCCCGACAAAGCCGCTGGCCATGGCCCAAACCAGCCACGGCATCGCCAGCGTGCCGATGACCGAGAATACGATGAGCACCGCCGCAAGGCCACTGAACGCATCGCGGGCGAAGCCCTGCGGGTCTTCGCCGCCTTCCAGCTTTTTGGCGAACATCGGCACGAAGGCCATGTTGAACGCGCCTTCCGCGAAGAAACGGCGAAACATGTTGGGCAGCGAAAACGCCACGTTGAACGCATCGGCCACCGGCCCGGTGCCCAAGTACGCCGCCATCATGATGTCGCGTGCAAAGCCGGCTCCGCGTGACAGCAGCGTCCAGCCACCAACCGTGAAGATGCTGCGCATCAGCGAGATCGGCTTCATGCCTGCGCCCGTTCGACGCCATCAATGATCGCTTGTCGCAACTTGCGCTCCAATGCCTCTTGCCGTGATTTCGTGTGCAGTTTCAGGCCGAACATGTCTTTCACATAGAAGCTGTCCACCACCTGCGCGCCGTAGGTGGCGATCACGGCAGAGGCGATATAGATGTTGTTTGCCGCCAGCGTGCGGGTCAGATCGTACAACAAACCGGGCCGGTCGCGGGTATCAACCTCGATGATGGTGTAAATCTCGGACCCGTCATTGTCGAAGGCGATATGGGTCGGAAAGCGGAACGCGCGTTCGCGTTTCTTGACCTTGTCACGGTCTTTCAGGGCGTCACGCGCGATCACCTCGCCTTTGAGGGTCTTGTCGATCATGTTGCGCAGCCGGGGCAGGCGGGCAATCTCGTAGGGGGCACCGTCGGCATCCTGCACCCAGAACACGGCGGTCGCGTAGCCGTCCTTCGATGTATAGGTGCGTGCATCGACTACATTGGCACCGACCAGCGCCAAGGCCCCGGCAAGGCGTGAAAAAATCCCCGGATGGTCGGCAAGCGCGAAACAGGCGCGGGTTGCATCCCGGCCGGGGTCGGGGTGCAGGTCGATGCGAATTTCTTTGTCATCCAGACCCTGCAGCAAGGTCGCGAACACCACATGCGTATCGGTCGAAAGGCCCTGCCAGTAGGGGGCATAGTGCCGGGTTTCCTCGGTTTTCAGATCGGTGGGATCCCAGGTTGACAACCGCTCGCGCAGGGCGCGCAACGCCTCGTCCTGACGGTTTTCGCGGTTCAGGGTCTCCAGCCCGCCTTCCAGCGCATCGCTGGTATCGCGGTACAACTGCCGCAACAGCTGGGCTTTCCAGTTGTTCCATGTGTTCGGCCCGACACCGCGGATATCGCAAACCGTCATAACCGTCAGCAGATCGAGCCGCTTTTTGGTTTTCACAGCCTTGGCAAAATCGCGCACGGTACGCGGATCACCGATATCGCGCTTTTGTGCCATGTCGGACATCAGCAAATGATGGCGCACCAGCCATTCGACGGTTTCGGCTTCCTCGGCATCGAGCCCCAGCCGGGGTGCAACGCGCCGCGCAATTTGCGCGCCAAGGATGGAGTGATCCTCTGGGCGACCCTTGCCAATGTCGTGCAAAAGCAGTGCAACGTAGATGATCCGACGATTGACGCCTTCGTTCAGAATTCCAGTGGCAACCGGCAGTTCCTCGATCAACTCTCCGCGTTCAATCTGCGCCAGCACGCTGATGGTCTGGATAATATGCTCGTCGACTGTGTAATGGTGGTAGACGTTAAACTGCATCATCGCGACGATGGCTTCAAACTCCGGGATGAAAGCGGCAAGCGCGCCCAATTCGTTCATCCGGCGCAAGGCCCGTTCCGGGTTGCCGTGTTTCAGCAGAAGATCGAGGAAGATCTGCACGGCTTCGGGAGCGCCGCGCATGTCGTCGTCGATCAGCGACAGATTGCTGGCGATCAGCCGCATCACATTTGGGTGCAGCAGATATTCAGATCGCAGTGCCTCTTCGAACACGCGCAGCAGGTTCAGCTTGTCGGACAAGAACGCTGCCGGATCGACAACATCGATGCGACCCTGCACCAGTTTGTAGCCGGGGCGCACCTTTTTCTTGCGGGTGAACAAGCCCTTCAGGGATGCCTCGGGCTTGGCGTGGCGCGCTTCCAGTTCGGTCAGGAAAATGCGGGTCAATTCGCCCACTTTCGTTGCGTGACGAAAGTAGTCCTGCATGAAATGTTCGACACCGCGCCTGCCAGCGGTGTCATGATAACCCATACGGTCGGCCACCTCGACCTGCATGTCGAAAGTCAGTTGATCGACCAACCGCCCGGTTACATAATGCAAATGGCAACGTGCCGCCCAAAGAAAATCTTCGGCGCGGGTGAAGGTCGCAAATTCATCGCGGTCAAACAGCCCTGCACCAACCAGACCCTCGGGTGACGGCACGCGGTGCAGATACTTGCCGATCCAGTACAGCGTTTGCAGATCGCGCAGACCGCCCTTGCCTTCCTTGACATTCGGCTCCAGCACATATCGCTGCCCGCCTTGGCGCTGGTGACGCTCGGCCCGTTCGGCAAGCTTTGCGTCGATGAACTCGCGCCCTGTATTGCGGAACAGATCGGTCCACAGCCGTTCGCCAAGTTCGCCCGCAAGCACGGCGTCGCCGGCGATGAACCGATGTTCCAGCAACGCAGTGCGGATCGTGATGTCAGCCCGGCCCAGACGCAGACACTCCTTCACGGTGCGGCTGGCATGACCGACCTTCAACTTCAGATCCCACAGAATATACAGCATGGATTCGATGACCGATTCCGCCCATGCGGTTATCTTCCAGGGCGTCAGGAACAGCAGGTCAACATCAGAATGGGGCGCCATTTCGGCCCGCCCGTAGCCCCCGACGGCCAAAATGGCGATCCGTTCCGCCTCGGTCGGGTTGGGCAGCGGATGAAGATGTTGGCGCGCGACATCATACGCCGTAGTGACCAGCCCGTCGGTTAGATACGCCTGTGACCTGACCAGACGTCGCGACCCACGCGGATTGGCGGCAAAGGCTGCGGCAAGGGCCGCGTGGCCGCGCTGCTTTGCCGCTGTCAGGTGCCTGACCGTAACAGCGCGCACGTCGCGCGGATCTGGCTTGGCACCAAGGTCCGCGGCGATGGCGGCCAGCAGGGCCGGGGGGTCGATGATAGCGCGGGCGGGCAGGATCAGCTCTGCCTCGGGTGGCGTTGCACCCAAAGCAGAGCCAGCGGCTTGGACGGTTTCAAGCATTGTGGAGGTACGGGATCAGAAGCCCGCCCCGCCAAAGCTGCGCGGTGCCGCATCTACAATGACCAACTGTCCGCCCCGTACCTCTGCCACCGCAAGGCCGCGATCATTGGTACCGTCATTGCGCAGCCGAAAGATGCCGTTGACGCCCACGAAACCCGACCCTTGGGTAAGGGCGGCCCCGGTCAGGGCATTGGCTTTGCCCTGTTTGACCAGCGCGCCGATCGCGGCAATGCCGTCATAGGCAAGACCCGAGATCGGATGAGGTGCCGTTCCGAACGCTGCCTGATAGCGCGCCTGATACTGCTGGAAAAGCCCCGGATCGGGCAGTGCGAACCAGCCGCCCTGAAGCCCCGGCAGGCCAAGCGAGGCGGTCGGTACATCCCAGCGGGTCAGGCCAATAAAGCGGGTCGTATCACTGCTGACACCGTTTTCGCGCAGTAGCTGGGTCACCAAAGGCAGCGCACCGGCGGTGTCGGCGGTGAAGAACACAGCATCCGCACCACTGGCCTTGGCGGATGCTGCGATACCAGGAATGGCCGAGACGACACCGTTTTGCGAGAATTCATAGTTGCCGACAGCGACCACCGACGATCCTGCCGCCGACGCGCCTGACCGGATTGCCGCAAGACCCAACTCGCCCCCGGTGTTGCGATCATGCACCACCATCAACTTGCGCTTGCCATTGCGCGCGGCATAGGAAGCAAGCCGTGTGGCGGTGGATTCGAAGGTCTGGCCAAGCACGAAGACATTGCCGCCCGCGATATCGGGGTTGTTGGAAAAGCTGAGCACGTTGATCCCGCGGCTGCCGACGGCGACACCGGCGGCATTCGCCTCTTGCGCGAATACGGGGCCAAGGATGATCAGCGCGCCCTCGTCCACGGCCTTAAGGGCCATCGCCTGCGCCTGACCGGGCTGACCGCCGGTGCTGTAGACGCGCAGGTCAATTTGCACACCAGACAGATCGGCAATCGCCAGTTTCGCGGCATTCTGCAAACTCTGCGCCAGAAACTCATCGCCCGCCTGACCCGAGCCCGAAGGCACCAGAAGGGCGACAGGAACCGGTGCCGAGGCGTCGATACTTGGCCCCCCGATTGTTGTGGTGCCGGGCGTACAGGCGGCAAGAACAAGTGCGCCAAGTCCGAGGGCAAATCCGCCCAGTGACTTGCGGGCCAGACGCAAAGCAGACAACATGGTTTTCCTCACTCTCAACGCGTGAAACGGTTAACGGCAATGGTTAATCGGTTCGCGCAGGGAAGTAAACTTTCGAAGGGATAGGCACTTGAATATCGGCACGCCGTCGCTGTCGCCCCGCGCCATTGTGCCGGGTCTGCATTTCATCGCAACTCCGATCGGTGCTGCGCGCGACATCACCTTGCGGGCATTGGATATTCTGGCAGGGGCCGATGTGCTGGCCGCTGAAGATACCCGCACCCTAAGGCATCTGATGGAAATTCACGGCGTGGCGCTTGGCGATCGCCCGCTGCTGGCCTACCACGACCATAATGGCGAAGCGATGCGCCCCCGGTTGCTGCGTGCGCTCGCCGAAGGTAAGTCAGTGGCTTACGCGTCCGAGGCTGGCACGCCCTTGGTTGCCGATCCCGGCTATCAACTGGCGCGTGCGGCCATTGACGCAGGCGCGACCGTGCTTGCCGCCCCCGGCCCGTCTGCCGTGCTGTGTGCACTGACGGTGTCGGGGTTGCCGTCCGACCGGTTCTTGTTCGCGGGATTTCCACCCACGACGAAAAGCGCGCGCGCAACTTATCTGTCAGAAATTGCAGGGGTGCAGGCGACGCTGATCCTGTACGAATCGCCCAAGCGCGTTAACCAATTGTTGCAGGATTTGGCGAAGTATCTGGGCGAGGGACGCAAGGCCGCTGTCTGTCGCGAGTTGACCAAGCGATTCGAGGAAGTGTCGCGCGGAACGCTGAAGGAACTGGCCGATGCCTTTGCCGGACGCGCTGTGAAGGGTGAAATTGTCGTGCTGATCGACCGCGCAAGCGAGGTCAAGGCCGATGCTGCAACGGTGGAGGAGGCTTTGATCAAGGCGCTGGAGACCATGACGATGAAGGACGCCTCGGCCGCGATTGCCGAAGCCTACGGCATCGCCCGGCGCGAGGTCTATCAGCTTGCGCTGAAGCTGGGTGCGAAGTGAGCGGCGCCGTATCATATCACGCAGGTCTTTCGGCCGAAGATCAGGTGGCTCAGCATTATGAACGATCCGGCCGCCCGGTCTGCGCGCGCCGCTGGCGCGGGACGGCGGGTGAAATTGATCTGATCGCACGCGACGCAGTGGGCGTGGTTTTCATCGAGGTCAAGCAAAGTGCCACTCATGCGCTGGCGGCCGAACACCTGACACCCAGGCAGATGGCCAGAATTTACGCCACTGCGTCGGAATTTCTGGCGGGTGAACCGGCGGGGCAGCTTACCGAATGCCGTTTCGACGTGGCGCTGGTGGATGCTGCCGGCCTGATCCAGATTTTGGAGAATGCCTTTTCAGCCTGACCCCGTTTGCATCCAAGGCGGAGTTGCGTCATCAGTGACGCCTTGCAACCCGGAGTACGCCATGAGCCTGAAGGTCGCCCTGCAGATGGATCCCATCGGGTCTGTCAACATCAACGCCGACAGTACATTTCGCATCGCCCTTGAAGCGCAGGCGCGGGGCCATGAGTTGTTCTTTTACACGCCCGACAAGCTGGCCTTCGTGGAAGGCCGGGTCATGGCGCGCGGCTTTCCGATCACGTTGCGCCACGAAATTGGCAGTCATGTCACTTACGGGGCCGAGGCTGAGGTTGATCTGGCAGATTTCGATGTGGTCTGGCTGCGCCAGGACCCGCCGTTCGACATGGGGTATATCACCACGACGCATTTGCTGGACATGATCCACCCGAAAACGCTGGTGGTGAATGATCCGTTCTGGGTGCGCAATTACCCCGAAAAGCTGCTTGTGCTGCGGTTTCCCGATCTGACCCCGCCCACCGCCATTGCGCGCGATCTGGCGACCATTCGCGCCTTCAAGGCCCGGCATGGTGACATCATCCTGAAGCCGCTTTACGGCAACGGCGGTGCAGGCGTGTTTCGGCTTGATCCGAATGACCGCAATCTGGCGTCGCTGTATGAGATGTTCACTGGCATGAACCGTGAGCCGTTGATCGTGCAAAAGTTTCTGCCCGATGTGTCGAAGGGTGACAAGCGGGTGATACTGGTCGACGGCGAACCCGTTGGCGCCATCAATCGGGTACCGCAGGTCGGCGAGACTCGGTCCAACATGCATGCGGGCGGTCGGCCGGAAAAGGTGGGTCTGACGGCGCGCGATCTGGAGATTTGTGCCGCCATCGGCCCAACCCTGCGTGAAAAGGGGCAGGTTTTCGTGGGAATAGATGTGATCGGCGATTACCTGACCGAGATCAACGTCACCTCGCCCACTGGCATTCAGGAACTGGAACGGTTTGATGGCACCAACACTGCCGAACGGCTTTGGCAGGTGATCGAGGCGAAACGCGGGGTTTGACCTGCCGCTCATCCGCTTTGACGGACGACTTCGCCAAGTTTTGACTTTACGCAGGGGTGGGAAAGGCGGCTATCCCTTGGTGCCGGAGGCGAGCCGGAAGCTGACCGCCTCGGCGATATGGGGGTGGCGCACGCCCGCCGATCCGTCAAGATCGGCAATGGTGCGGGCCACGCGCAACACCCGGTGATAGCCGCGCGCCGACAAGCCAAAGCGTTCGGCGACGCGGGCTAGAAGCGCGCGCCCTTCGGCATCGGGATTGGCAACGTCGTCCAACACGGCACCCTCGGCATCAGCATTGACGCGGATGTCAGGGTGATTGGCGAACCGGGCCGTCTGCACGGCACGGGCATCAGCGACGCGCGCTGAAACCTGCGCCGATGTGTCACCCGAAGCCGGCAGATCAAGATCGGTATAGGCCACGGGCGGCACTTCAATGCGCAGATCGAAGCGGTCCATCAGCGGGCCAGAAATGCGCCCGATGTAATCATCCCCGCACAAGGGCGCCTTGCTGCACGATCGTGACGGATCGGTCAGGTAACCGCATTTGCATGGGTTTGCAGCGGCGACAAGCAGGAACCGGCAGGGGTAGCGCACATGCGCATTAGCGCGCGCCACCACAATCTCGCCGGTCTCGATCGGTTGGCGCAGGGTTTCCAGAACCGGCCTGGGAAATTC
>JANOGW010000076.1:0-16444 GCA_031406155.1 Pseudorhodobacter sp. | reverse complement strand
AATCCAAACACGACGAGGCGGTACTTGGCAGGTTTCAAATGTGCGGGTATTGATGCGAAGGCTAGGACCGGCAAACTGAATAACGACAATTCAGGTGCCATCTCCAGAACCGAAACACTTACAAGACGACCCGCGCGGCCGCTCTGGCCGAGTGAGGCGGTCTCTGCGCGGCTTGACGACAAGGAGGGGTAGGGGCAACGGAGACTGGTTCGCATTCGTCTGACAGCACCATCCAACATCATGGGAATCTACGGCCAGTATCGGTGGCGATCAAAGCAACGATCAAACCCAGCGGCGCCAGCAGCGGCGCAAACAGGATGGAAAGGTCTGGCGGATGACGCGAACTGGCAAATCGACACGTGCTCCGTTCCCTTGAAGGATTGGGATAAACGGCGCGCGCGTGAAGTCGATTTCTCGATGGGCAAAAACTGAGCGAGCTGGCTACGCCGCGGGCGAACGGGCGGCTGCCGTCGTCCGCGGTGGTGCCCGGCCGCGCCAGGGCAGTTGTTGCGTCCCACAACGGGCGGCAGGTCGGGCACAGTGCGTGAAGACAGTCGTCGGTCTGTCCCCACCACCTTGGCCGGTTCACCGTAGCGCCGCGCCACCTGCACAACTTTAGGTTGCTTTGATTCGAGCTTGTTGCTACCCTGATAGTCAATTTTAGAATTTTTTGACCGAGATCTTTCCCTTCTCAGATTCCTGCCCGCCTGCGCATTGCGGTGGTTTTAATTCGTGTCGCTCTGAGGAGTCGGATCGTTCGCAAAGTGAATTTTTGGCCCTCGCCGAGATTTTCGGAGGCGAGTTTGGTTTGCCGTGTCCTTGTCAGGCAACCGTTTCGAAACAAGACTTCTGACGGGAGATGCATTCATGCCCACTTGGATCATTCGACTGTTTGGGCGAGAAGAACTCCGCCATTCCGGCAAAGGGTCGTTGGAACTGCCAGACATATGGTGGCCCGTATTCGGCAGCTTGGTGTCAGCGCAGCGCCATCTGTTGTCACGCGGCAAACTCGCCGGAATGCTGTGGCCAGACAAACCTGAGAAGGCTGCGCGCCATTGCCTTGCGACCGCGCTCTGGCGCATCAAGACGCGGTTTCCCTCTGACCAACAACTCATCACATTCGACAGCAATACAGTTGCATTGTGCCTGCAGGGGTCGTTCTGGGTCGACCTCGTCGCATTCGAGCGGCGGACAAAGCTGTATTTGGCCGAGCCACAACGCCTAGCTTCGCATCCCGAGCGAGAGCGGCTTCGCCGTGCTCTGGCGCATTACCGCGACCCGTTCATGGCCGAGCGAGACGTCGAGTGGATCGCGATTGAACGAGAACGTCTGCGCACGCTTTATCTTGACGCCATGTTCGCGTTGGCAAGTGCCGAGGTTGAAGCCGAGCGATGGATCGATGCGCGCGACAGCGCCCGGCGGATCTGCGCGGTCGAGCCGTTGCGCGAAGACGCGCAACGGTTGCTGATGCTGGCCCATGTGAAATGCGGTGCCCGTGCTGTCGCATTAGATCAGTACAACGTGCTGGCGGATCTGTTGCGGAGCGAACTTGGCATAGCCCCCATGGCGCAGACACAGCAACTGGCCGCCGAGATCGCAGGACAAAACACAGCCGATGTCCCTAAGCAGATCCGTTTGGCCCCGCCCGCGCCATCACAGTCTGATGGACGCCTCACGATGCTGCGCGTCCGCGACCATCTGAATCGTTCCCTTGACCTGCTGAACGGCTACCTAGCCGATTAGCATCACGCAAAACTACCTGAGCGTGTGTAGGGGCTGTGATCGCGCGGTGATCGCCCCGTGAAGAACAAACGTCAACATACGATTCGATATCCCGCGACGCTGTCCCGACATTTGGAGGAGACTGTGGATGAGGACGCAACTGGCACATCGCGCCCGGTCACCAGGAACGGTATCGGCGGCACGATCATTATTCGCTGGTGGCACGAAGCCCTCAGTGAGTCCGAAACCGACGCAGATCAAGCGCTGCGCGGAACCGTTCTCGACCTTTCGGGCCGAACGCTCGGCCATTTTTCGGGCACTGACGCGCTCCTTGATCTTGTCGGCAAGTTCATTCCACGCCGACCGCCTATGGCGTGACGGATTCAACCTTCTTTCAGCTCAGGGGAACGCAAGATGACATTCCACCCCCAGAATGACCCCTTTCCGTTTCTGCGTCAGGTGGTCGACCCCTCGATTGCGATGCTGCCCTATCCGCGACTTCGCGCGCGCATCGACAGTCGTTTTGGCGACGGCACGGCTGAGTCCATCGAAGGTGATCTGGAGGGCGTCTTTGACGGCTTCACGCGGGCAATTTCTTCGGCTGCCCGTGATGTCGGGCGCTTTGCGTCACAGGCAGCGCCGGTTGTCGCGCAGATCGGTGGCGGTGCCATTCAAGGCGCCATGGCCGGGTCATCTGCCGGGCTTCCAGGCATCATTGCCGGCGCGGCATTGGGCGGAACCGGTGCAGGGCTCAGCCGGTTTGGAAGCGGAACTGCGCGCGACATCGGCAACGCGATGACCGGGATCACCTCTTTTGCAGGTCAATTCTCGCCCATGGGTCGGTTGGGCCAGACCGTCGGCGGCACGCTCGGCGCGCTTGGCGGTGGTGCAAGCCCCGGCAAAGGTCCGGGTGCGGGCGCCGGGGGCGCTTTGTCATCGGTCCTCGGCGCGTTGGGACGGGGTGGCGGCGGACAAAACCTGGCTGGCACGATCTCGCAATTGGCCGGGCCCCTAGCCAGCCTGTTCGGCGGCAGCAGTGCAGCCGGACAACTTGCCAGCGCAATGCAGCGCCCCGAGCTTCAACAAGCACTTGCCGCGATGCGCCTTGGCAATCTGGGACGATCCAGCATCCCGGTCGGCAGCGCACAAACCGCAGTACCCACCGGTGCGTTCACGCAGCTCTTGTCGCAACTTGCCGGGCAAGTGGCACATGAATACGCTGAATCCGCTGCTACGGACAGCGAGGCCGCCGAAATGGATTTCATGCGCGACGGCCGCAACGGATTTCACGGTGACCCTGTCAGTGTGGCAGACCGCGCTGCGCGCTTGTGGGCATTGCTGAACGCCGCCCAATCGGAACATCTCAGCGAAGCCATCGTCATGGAAAGCGTCGCCGCCGAGGCCGCTTGGTATGACGGTGATCAATCCGATCAAGCCGAAATGTCCGACCAGTACGAAAGTGACGCGGCCCATCTGGATCAACTGGACTACGCCGAAGCCGAAGCGATCGAGGCCGAACTTGACGCGATGGAGTTCAGTGACGCTTTCGAAACGGGGGGGCAAAGTCATGTCTGGTGAAACGATTGACGCCGAAGTCGTGCCGGTCGCAGATGTCCCGGGCGTACCGGATGCGCCGGCAAAGGCCGAGGTGTTTCCGGCTGCGATGGCGCTTTTTAGCGCGATCAGTTCGGGCAACAACGACCCCCAGTCCCTGATGCTCAGCGCCCTGGCGGGGCAAAACAGCTTGCCGCCCGAAGTCGGCATGCTGGTGAAGATGCTGGGGGGCGATGGTGGTGGCCATACTGCCGCGCTGCGCGAACAGATCCGCGAAGAATTCAGGGCAGAGCAGACAGAGGCGTTCGCCGAACTCAGCCATATCGCCGAACGGTTGCTCAATGAGAACCAGATGGCGCGCGCACGGCTGGATAGTCTGGCGGCGGGGCTGGGGGCTTGCCCGGTTTGTTTTGGCGAAGACCTTCTGTGCGAAACCTGTAACGGCGTTGGGGCTCCAGGCTCCCGACTTCCGCAACCCGAAGAGTTTAACTTGTTTGTCAGCCCGGCTTGCCACCGCGTTCAGGCCGAGATCCTTGGAACATCCGCACGCAGGCCATGGCCGCGCAATCCGCCACCGCACTTCGCCGATCTTGGTGTCCAAATGAACTCAGGAGAATGAACATGAACTACGATTACCATTATGATGCCAGCTTTCTCGACAGCTCCGAAAACAACGAAGCCTGGCCCTATGATTCCGAATATGCCGAGGCGCGCCTCCGCCCCGGCCCGGTTCGCCCGGCTTCTGGGCGCCCGCTGAACACGCCCCGTCCCGCCAGCGCGAGTGCGGGCGGGGGCCACGTTACGCAAGCGCAGCTTGAAGCGGCGATGGCGAAAACACGCAGCGAGATCGTTGCAAACGCCAACGCAATCAAAACCGTCGATGGCCGTGTTCGGACCGTGATTGGCGACATGCAGAAGTTGCAGATGTCGACCAAAAAGGATTTGGACAAGCTGCGCTCTGACCTCAGAACAACACAGACACTGTCCGCAATGATCCCGCTTTTGGCACCGCCCGGATCACCGTTTGGTCAAATTGCCCCTCTTGCGCATCTGGTCGTGGGTGACATGTTATCGGGTGGCACGACATCGGGCGGATCCAACTCGGGCGGATCGTCGATGTTGGGCAACAGCTCCAATCTGATCACGATCGGCGCGCTCCTGTTCGCAAGCGGTGCATTCGACAAGAAATCCCCTTAAAGAAAGGTAGTTATCATGTTGACCGATCCGCTGTTTCCCCTTGCGGCAAGCGCGATTACGCGGCCCTTGGACGTTGCGCACCGCGTTGCTCTGACGGCGGCGGCGGCGGTGATCCCAGGGCCGCTTGCCCTGGCGCCCGCGCTGATTGCCCTGCGACGCGACCGAGATGCGGCTGCGACCCAAGGCACCAAACCTCCGTCTGCTCCGGGCGTGCCAACAGATGTCGGACCGCCCTTGGTGGCCGTTCCGGGTGTCGTCGGCAAGCCGATGGAGGAGGCGCAGGTGATCCTGCACGGGGTCAACCTGATCGCCTTGCAGCGATTGAACGAAAGTCCAGCCACCAAAAAAGGAGTGGTCCTTATGCAAGAACCATCCGTTGATCCGGCCAAGCTGGTGCCCGAAGGAACCATGGTAAAGCTCTGGGTCGGAAATGGTCCAAAGGCCCCGGATGCCGACGAACTTGGTGACAAGCTCGACGCCCATCTGCGGCCGCTCGGCGATGGTATCAGCGCCACAAATGCCGCCTTGGCCAGAATGCAGGTCACCCAAGAGGCCATTCTGACGGCCATAAATGCACTGAACGCCAACATCACCGCCTCTGCAAAGCCAGGGACGCAAAGTGGCCAGTCCAAGCCATAAGGCCAGAATTTCTTCAACCGCTGAACCGCCCGATGACGGGAGTCCGCCGTGGAAAGTGCTTTGTGGGAGTATTTGGACGAAGGTCGGCCAGATGACGAGGTGTCGGTCATTGTCCGGTTTCTTCCCGGGCAGGCCGTCCCGTCGGGCCTGCGCGTCATTGCCAAATACGATCTGCTGGTGACAGCCCGCATCTTGCGGCGCGACATTATTCGCATTCGCAACGAAGTTGCCAGCATGAAACGGCCACAGACGTATTCGCCCGCACTCTGGGATGACGAAGAGGCGGATGACGCCGACGATCTTTTGCCGCGCCCGTCGGACATACGCCGCGTACCGGGCCTGCCCGACGGCAAGGGCGTCGCGCTATGCCATCTCGATTGGGGGCTGGATTTCAGCCATCCTAGCTTTCGGCGCGCCGATGGCACGACGCGCTTGTTGAAACTGTGGGACCAGGGCGCGCCCTATGATCCTGCCGTGCCGAACCGTTACGGATTTGGCCGCATTTATTCGCGCGACGAAATCAATGCGGCACTCGAGTCCGAAGACCCTCTCGTGGCGCTGAACTACCGATGGTGGGTGTCAGACAGCGGGTCGGGCGCGCATGGCTCCCATACGCTTGGGATTTCTGGTGGATCGCCAGTTGACGGCCTGCCAGCTGGTCTTGCACCAGAGGCCGACCTCTTGTTCGTTGATCTGACCAGCCATACCTCTGAAGGCCCGCAACCGTTGGGCAGTTCGACCGACCTGTTGGAAGGCGTCGATTTCGCCCACCGGATCGCGGGCAACCGCCCGTTGGTCATCAATGCGAGCCTCGGTCGGCAAGCCGGGCAGCATGATGGCCTGACGCTGACCGAACAGGCGCTTGACCAGTTCGTCACATCCCGCGCCGGTCGCGCCGTGGTGATGAGCTGCGGAAATTACTATACCAAACGCGCGCATGCACAGGTGACGCTCCAGCCTGGCGAAAGCCGCACTCTGTCGCTAGATCTTTTGCCGGGCAGACGAAAATCCGAAGTTGATCTGTGGTATCCGCGCAGCGACAAATTTCTGATCATTGTAGAAGGCCCCTCCGGGCTGCAGGCCGGGCCGATCGGCCCCGAACAAAGAGCATCGCTGGCTCTAGCCGGCAAAAGCGTCGGGAGACTTTATCATCGCAGCGATGATCCCAACAACGGAGATCATCAGGTGTCGCTGTTTCTTGATCCGCACGCCCCCGAAGGGTGCTGGACGCTCACGATGACCGGCGTGACCATCGGTGACGGGCGCGCACATGCCTGGGTCGAACGCGACCCCACCGGCAAAGGGCGCTTGCTGTTCACCGAAGAGGATGTCGAACAACGAACAACCCTTGGCACCATCTGCAACGGCTTTTCCACGTTGGCGGTCGCCGCATATGACGGGCATTCGCCGGATCGTGACCCCGGAGCATTTTCCAGCCGTGGCCCAACACGCGACGGCCGACTGGGACGTCCGACATGCGGCTGTCCGGGCGTCAAGGTTCTCAGCACCCGCTCCACACCGCGCAACGGCAAAGACGCGCCCCTTGCGACCCGAAAATCCGGAACCAGCATGGCGGCACCCTTTGCTGCAGGCGCCACGGCCTTGCTGATGCAAGCAGCGCCGCGCGCGCTTTGGATCGACGATATCCGCGCCTTGCTTGTCGGCACCGCAGATCCGGCGCCCGACACGCTACGCGACCGGTTGGGTGCGGGTTACCTCAATATTGCCGCCGCCGTAGATGCCGCGCGCAGAATTTCCCCCCGTCCGGTCAGCGCCGGTGCCACTTTGCTGCCGCCCCTCGCCCCCAGGGCCCAGGTTTCCCTTCCCTCCAATATGGAGATGACAATGTCGAACCCATTGCCCGAACTCGAAACCGATGCCGACGCAGATTGCGATGCGGACTATGACGCCGAATATGGTGCAGGTGGCGAAAGCGGTCTGGACCACGAGTTCTCCGATGATCTTGGAGCCCGAATCGAGGGCGAGGAAAACTGGCCAGACGACGTCGAGGCCTCGCAAGACATCTGCGCCGACCAGACCGAAGCCACCCGGCGGGGCGGTGGCGGTTTTGGGTCTCTGCCGTTTCAGTTCCAGATACCCATCGGCGGCAATGCGGGCGGCTTTGGCATTGCAGTGCCCATCGGCGGGCGCAACAACCCCTTTGCCCTGTCGCTGCCGCTGGGCGGCCAGCCCCAGGTCCAGGCACCTGCCGCAACCCCGCCCGTTCCAGCACCCCCCGCCCAAGTCGCGGGCGATCCGCCACTGGTTACGGCGCTGGACCTGCCCTCTGACCCGGTCTCGCGTGCCACCCAGATGGCGGTCGAAATCGGTGAGCTGGCGTCTGACGGCTTTTGCGAGCATGGCGCCGATTGCGACTGCGATCACGACGCAACCGAGCAGGACAATGATGCCATGGCCGAGGCGTTGCGGATCGACCGGCTGGAACGCAGCTATATCGACGCCGACTATGCCGAGGTGGATGCACGATATGACGGCGAACAACTGATGGGCGCGGTCAACTCCGCCTTGGGCAGCAGATATGACCAGCCATCCGAAATGCTCGGCGCAATCCAAGACCAGATGTCAGCAGATGATCTTCTGGCTCTGCCAGACCGCAGCCCCACACAATCGCTTTACGATCTGTTTCGCGCGGTCGCAGGCGGGCAAGGCAGCCCGCTGCGGTTGCTGGGCCGCAGCGTCCAGGTGATTGGGCGACCGGGCACGCTGGCCTCGCAGATTAGCCCGAGGCGCGGCGACGTGATGCTGAGATCCGCTCTTGGCCAGCGCTTTGTGCAACTGTCCTTCGTGGCCGACCCTGATGTCGTGCCCCAGGCGATGCTGCAACACCGGGGTTGGCGTGCCGGAAGCAATGGCACGCCGCAGCCCGGACGATATGTCCATGTCGTCGAACTTTGGCCACAACGCCGCGGCGAAGCGGATCGGTTTGCCCGGCTGTTGGCAGATGTCGACAATCTGGTTGCGCCGGACACGGTGCTGTTGCGGCTTTTGCCCGAAAGTTCGGCACCCGCCAGCGCTGATGATGTCGGCGACCCGGATCACCCAATCATCATGATGGGCGCGCAAGGCAGGGCCGTCGCCGGACTGCAAAGCCGGTTGAACCAGCTGCATGCACGTCGCGTCGCCGCGGGCCTGCAGGGGCTTGGCAACCTTCCGGTGGCAGAGGACGGTCGGTTTGGACCCGCCCTGCGCGCGGCCATTGTCGCTATGCAGCACATTGCCCCGGCAGGATTGATCCCAAACCCGACTGGCATCATGGACCGCGCAAGCTGGCAAGCGCTGGCATTGATGGAACGGATCGGCCTTGGCCTGCCGACCGCCCCTGCACCGGATCGCGTCCCGACAAGACCATCGGGCGACAGCGCACCGGGTCAGCTGACGGTTGATCATGTCCCAATGCTGAGCGCCCATCGAGGCACAGGTCCAGATCTGATGCTGCGCTGGAACGCAATGCCGCCCGGCACCGAACGGGTCGATATCGTTGTCCATCTGCATGGCTTTTCGGGTCACGGCGGTGCGATGCGAATTGACCGGGACAAGATGCCTAATAGTGGCCTCGATTTCGCCAATCCCGAAAACCCTGCCGAACAAGGCCGCGTCGCCCCAACCCTCGCGATCCTACCGCGCGGGAATTACTACGGTGGCGCCACACATATGGGCTATGACTTTCCGGCGCTGACCGCCCCCGGCGCACTGTCACAGTTGATTCAGGCATCACTTGACGCCTTTCGCGCGCAAACAGGGAGCGCAGCAACTGCCGGACGGTTGATCCTCACGGCGCATTCCGGCGGCGGTGCGCCCCTGATGCGGCTTTTGGCGCAGTACGATCCCGATGAAGTGTTTGCCTTCGACGCACTTTACGGACGCCCCGATGCGTTGGTGCGATGGGCCGAGGCCCGCCTTCGCGGGCCAAACGCCGCGACATCCGCCCTGCGCGTGCTGTTTCGGGCGGGCGAAGGGACGGCGGCACACAGCCACGCCGTGGCCTCGGCCTTGCGCGGCTTGCTGGACGGGCAACCCGCGCGTGCCGAGCGCTTTAGTGTCGAGCCGGTGCGCGTGCCGCACAACGACATCCCGCGGCGGTTTGGCTGGCGCCTTTTGGCGGATCCTGGTGTTGCGCTGGTGGCGCCCGGCGCCGCCCGGCGCGCATCGCCGCAGGAAACTGCCACCCAATGGCCCGACCACGTCACCGATACCGCCGTCGAAGAGACACCTGACGCGGGGCTGGGACAAGATGACGTCAACCGCCTCGCCGCGTCCGAATTTTCTAATTCTGCCGAACTGGAACGCCATTTTGCCCCGGCGGGTGGTTTTGCCGATTGGTTTAACGGCACCCTTTCCGGCCAGGCACCGTTTGCCCGACCGGGTCGCGGCGGTGCCTTGCGCGTACCGACCGGAGATGCCGCGCACGCGCGGTCCCGCACTTTCTGGAACGACCTCGCGGCGGCTTATCGCCAGCCGCGCATCAGCCTGCTGGAATTCGCGTCCCTGATGGCGATCGTTCTGAATGAAACGGATGGCGACTTCGCGGGTCGCACAGAATCCAGCGGACGTGGCGGTGGTGGGCGCACCGACCGGAACGGTCGCCACCCCGGGCTTGCGTATTTCTTCGACCGGATCGAGCTTCGAGCGGGCCACTGGAAGGCAAGTTACAACCATCTGAGCGGCGGGCGGACTGCGGCCAGTCTTTTTGATGATCCGATCTTTGTTCACGCACATCAATCCTTGGGGGGTGCCGACAGGTTGGCCCGCCATGGGCAAGACTTTGGCAATGCGTGGGCCGGGTCGACCTACCCTGTTGACCAAGGCTTCAGCCCGGATGAAAATGATCCATCAACTGCCTTCATTCGCGAAGCGGATTTCTACAAGTTCCGGGGTCGCGGCATTATCCAGACCACCGGACGCGCCTCCTATATCCGTCTTGTGCATGCGATAAAGGCCTATCGCGGCGCGGACCCCGTGACCCGCGCTGCGGCACTTGCATGGTCATCGGTGCCAGATGACGACGTCTGCACTGCCAGCACAAATGCCGATTGGGAACGTCTCTTCGCCGTGCCCACCACCCTCGGTCTGGCCTTTTCCCTGCATTCACCCACCTACCGCATGATGAGCCGCGCGGCAGATACCTTAAACGCGGTCCCGGCAGCAGGCCATGCAGGGGCGCGCGGCTCGATCTATCTGATGGGCCGGCGGATCAGTGGCAGCCATGATTATGGCGCGCATCTTTACCGGGACCGGGTTCTCGGGCTGTTGCGCGCAATGCTGCGCCTGCCGCTTGGGTCCGGGTCGGGGCCGTCACAGGTTCCGGCAGCACCCCACCCTTCGTCCGGTTCCCCACCGGGGCCGTCTTTGCCACGCCCGGTGCTTGAACCGGAACACCCGTCGCGCCACCGTGACCCCGCGCCACTCCCGCCGGCATCGGGTCACGTGCGCCCGCGCGGGCCGGTGACCGCACCTGACTCCGAAACCGCCCATCAGCAATGGGCTGCAAATCCCGGTGCCCACCTGTTTTTTCCGCAAGGCGAAAGCCAGTATCTTCGGTTCGCGCCGATGTTCGCGCAACGAGGTGTTGCAGACGCCGCCGCCTATCTGGCCCATTCCATCACGACGCTGACCTTCTTTGGTCGACGCCAACCCGGCCACCGGGCTTTGGCCGCGCCGCTTGCTGCGGCAGAGGCGGCCTTGGCTGGTCATACCTTGCAACCCCCCATCATCAGCTTTGGCTGCCTGAACGTGCGCGAAATTGCGGGGACCAACCGCTTGAGTTTTCATGCCCTCGGGATGGCGGTCGACCTCAACCCGTCCACCAACCCCCATATCCGCGACCGGGACGAATTTCTGGTCATTCAGGCGGTGACCGGGCTCGATCTGCACCGCGAACGGACAGCGGCCCGCCTGCGCGAGGCCAGCCAGCAGTTCCAGCGCGATTTCAACCCCGGCTGGGTCGAAAGCCAGACCGATCCGCAGATCATCGCCGCCCTGCGCCGCACCGGGCTGCGCACACGGCTTGATCGCTTTGCCCGATCAGGTTTTTGCACATTGGACGAGGCGCTGATCAACGCGCTTTTGGCAGCTGGCCTGAACTGGGGCGGCAGTTGGAGCAGCAGCAAGGATTTCATGCATTTCGAATTGCCCCGACCGCCAGGCGATTCTGCCGACCGCAAGTGGAGTTGACCATGCTGATGACCGATGACCTGACAATGCTTTTCGCAGCGCCGTTGGCGTCAACGGATGAAAAGAGTCCTGCGCCCCGCGACATCAGATGGCTGCAATACGCATTGAACAGGGTCATGAACGCAGGTCTGAATGTCGATGGCGTCCAAGGCACTGCGACACGCGTGGCATTGCGCGCCTTTCAGGCGGCGCATGGACTCAAAAGTGATGGCGTCGCCGGGCCGCAGACCCGCGATGTGCTGCACAGACTGCTGTCTGATGCCGCGCCTGTCGCCCCTTTGATCGCAGCGCGTTGCACCGGTCTGCCCGTCCGGCAAGTTCTGGACCGCTTTGCCTTCGGACAACACCGTCTGGAACCCCATCACCATCCGCAGATCGACGGCATTGCCGCCTGCCTGTTGGCCAGCCTCGCCAGCCCGACGCCGATTGACGGCTTGTCCCTGATCGGCCACACCGATCCAGTCGGCAATGATGCGGCCAACACGACACTTGGCCAGCGCCGCGCCCAGGCCGTCGCAGATGCCATCGAAGCCAGTCTGCGCAGACATGCCGGACGCCAGCGGTTCAGCTTTGTCTTTACGCCCTCCAGCAGGGGTGAACAAAGCCCGCTTCCCGGCGATCCGGGCCTGAGCCGCCGGGTCGAAGTCATCGCTCCCTTTGCCTTTCCGCCAAATCGACCCGATCCCCCGCCGCAGCCCTTCCGGTCCGACCTTGATCCGCCGCGCTGGGGGCCGATCCTTGCCCGCGCCATCGGGCCGCATGCCACGATCCGCGCAGGAAATGCCGTTCGCCATCTGGTCGATGCTGAAAATCCCGGCCAACCACTGCTCGGCGGCTATGATGCCATCGTGCAGGCGATCCGTGCCACACGCGCCAACGATGCCTTTATCTACATCCTGGGCTGGATTTGCGTCGATGACGTCGACATGATCACATGCGATCCTGCAAGCACCCTTCGCCAGCTGCTGCGCGACGCGGCCAGTCGTGGCGTCCAAGTACGGGCCCTGTTCTGGGAACAGCCGATCATCCTTCCCGACAACCGCCGCAAAACACAGAAAGCCGCCGATCAGATCAACGCCCTTCCCGGAGGTGCCGCCATCATCGACGCCGAAACGCTCAGCCTTGGCGCGCATCATCAAAAACTGATCGTGGTGGGCCAGCCCGAGGGCGGCATGATCGGCTTTACCGGCGGGCTGGACGTCAATAGTGACCGTATCCTGCCCTCTACGGTGGTGTGCCCCCGGCGCCCGGCCTCAATGCTAGCGGCAGATGACGAAAGCCTGAGCGGCGGCGGTGGCGATCCGCTGCACGATGTGCATTGCCGAGTAGAGGGTCCAGCGACCTTTGACATGCTGCAAACCTTCATCCAGCGGTGGGATCACCATCCGGCCAGCCGCCGCATCGAAGCCGTCGCACCCTTGCGGGGCCGCAGCGTCGCGCCACCGACGGCCATACCCACTCCCATTGCGTCGGCCCGCGGTTCTGTCCCCGGCAGTTGCTCGGTGGTCATCGGGCGCACCTTCAACCCGCGCAAAGGCTCGGGGATGGCCCGGGAACGCGACATCAAGTCAATGCTCCTTGCCGCGATTGGCCGGGCACGCAGGTTTATCTACATGGAAGATCAGTATCTGATCAATCTGGACGCAGCCCGCGCGCTTCGGGCGGCATTGCCGAACATCGCGCATCTGACGATTGTCATCAGCGCATCGGACATCAACAGCGACACGCCCTGCATCTGGACCTATCGCCGCGAATTCATCGACCTTATCTCAGTCGGCCTGGCCCCGGATCTGGCGGCCAAGCTGCGTGTGTTTCAGCTTGTCTCGCCGCCCGTGCCATTGGTTCCGCCGCCCTGCTCCACGCGGGGCCGCAGCCTGACACCGATGTTTGGGCGACATACCTATGTCCATGCCAAATGCTGGGTCTTTGACGACGAACTTTCCGTCATCGGATCGGCAAACTGCAACAAGCGCGGTTGGGAGCATGATAGCGAAATCGGTGCTTTCGTTTTTGACGACCGACTGCCCACCGCCGCAGGCAGCCGGACTTTTGCCCAAAAGATGCGCATGGATTTGTGGTCCGAACATCTGTCTCTGCCGCCCGCAACCTTTGTCGACGGCATCACGAGCGCATCGCACTGGCTTCGCCCGCCCGCGACGGCTCATGTGCTGCGCTACTGCCCCTTGGACGGGCATGACATCGGCGAATTCAAATGTGACTTTATCAGGAACACGCTGGTCGACCCCCCCGCGCGTTGAAGGTTCCGCTCAGCCGCCGCCCACTTTGATATCGTCAAATCGCTTCAAGCTAGGCAATTCTAGCTTTACACTTTTGCGGAAAAAGACAAAATTGCGTCGCGCAGAATGAGTTGTATCCTGCCAAAAAGATCTTGTGTGACCATAATCCTCAAGATGCCACGCGTGGCGATGTTTCAGAATATGACATCGCAGCCGCCTCACTTTTTGAAATGAATATCGTCTGCCTGGCAGGGTGGTAATCTGACGGCTCCCCGGGCGATCATGCAGACTAACGTCTATTATTGTGGACCAAAAAGGCCGGATATTTCTCCACCGAAATGTAGACATGGAGCACGCAAGCCGAGGTCGAAGCAGCCTGCCGCAAAAGCTCCCTTTGCCCAGACTTTTTTTGTTTGAACCTTCTTAGTGATGGGCGGCCAACCGATGATCGCTTTTGAATGCCGCCTTACAGCAATCTGTAAGTGCCGAACGTCCACTAAGTCCGCAAAGCAGACCAAGAGGCGGCGCAAAATGCTGCAGGAATTGTCAGTGGCTGCTTCGGGGAAGCTGCACTGCGGCGACGGTCGTCCCTTGGATGACGGCAATGGGCCGGGTGCGTCGGGCAGCAGATCAGCGTCTGCTGCTCTTCCCGCTCGTGGGGAAAAGGCTCCATTAGCGCAGCGAGGGACATCCGGGCCACTTGCTTCCCGTCGAGGATTGCCTCGACGATGTCAGGCGCAAGTAACGAGAGCCGCAGCACGCGAGTCAGATAGGAAGGCGCAATATTCTCGCCCTCGGCAAGTTCAGCTACCCGAACAGGTGCCAAGGTGAGGTCGCTCCTTGTGCGAAAACCGACCCGGCGCGTCGCCGTGGCCGTCGCCAACAAGACCGCACGCACCGCTTTGGCCATGTCGGTGCGCCACGAAGACTACCGAGCCACTGCAATGGCTTGAACTGAAGCGAAACGTGGCGGCCGTCGGCTGTCACTCCGGAATGCAAGGGCAGAAGTGAGTGAAGATGATCTAACGGGACCGCTGCCAAAACACCCCAAGGTGCTGTCCAGGCTTCACAGTTCGCTCGTCTGATCGGTACCTGGTTCGCGGACTTCATCAGGGCCAGCGGTTACATCCACCGGGTCAACAGGCCGGACACATGACCGCAACCTGCAACGATCAACGTTAGTCAAGAAAACCCTTGCAAAAACGGAGCCGTCCACAAATGACAGCACCCCCGCGCGCCCTCAGGTGTGGGCAAGAGGTCCAAACCAGACGCTTACAAGGTGAAGGTGGTCAGGGTTCGCAAACAGGCAGGTCCGGGGCGGCCCCGCAAAGTGCCCGACGGGCCAGAGGCGGTTGCGGACCTGATGGCTTTTGCGTGGACGTGCGGTCCCGAAGTTCGAGCCATGATGGATCAGTGCGCCGACGATCCGGCACGGCTGGACCTGTTGCCGACCTTGCGCGATTACCAGCGTGATCCGAACGACCCAGCGGCACGAAACCGCTGGATGGCTTTGGTGATGCAGTTGGGCCTATAAACCGCCTTCTGACAGTAATTGTCAGATTGCGACAAAGTGCCCTTCCACGACAGCCACGCCCGACCTTACCGGATGTCAGCCAAAACCCGAACTCGCCCGGTCATTTGACAGCCGCCGCTGCGGTGCGCGCCGCCGACGCCGCGCAATCGGGCGAGGCTTGCTGTATGGCCACCTGTTCTGCACCGGTCACCGGCCCCGCAGCGGGTTGTGGCATACAGACCTCCAGCGCCCGGCCATAGGCACCAAGCAAATCAGCGCACCGCGCCGCATAGCTTTGTGGCGCAGTCCCTTTGCGGCACTGATCCATCACCCGCGACGGATAGATCAACCAGGGCTGGAGCAACGGCCCGCGCGCCTCGGCGGCACCCACCGCCATAATCGTCACCACACCAGCCAGCAGAAAACGTGAACGAATATCCATCTTATCCTCCAAAACGTGTCGTCATAAATCTTGGGTGAACCTGCGAGGACGGCCAAACCGCCCTGCACGGGGGTCAATCCCCGCACAGCCAGACTAACAGCACGACCGTCATCGGCGCGTCATTGGAGTGAGTCGGGGCGGTTGGAATCTGGAACCGTCAGTCAAAACTGACAATGACATGCTGCTGTCAGGACAAGTTGCGGGGGGGTTGGTGCAGGCTTCGCTCGTTGAAAACGCATTGGTAGACTTCGCGAAAGACCACCGCTATTCTCGTAACACGACTGCAACAGCGTGCCCTGTGCTGACTTTATCAAAATTTAGGAAAACAGAATTGACACTGGTCGCGGTTATATTTGAAAAAGAGGAGTTTCTTTGTGCGGCAGACACAAGGATTTCTAACAATGGCAAGATATCTTCTGATGCTTATTCAAAAGCGTTCATTATGCCAGTTAGGGTGGAGTTAGTAAGAACGGCAGTGTCAAAGCAAAGTTCTTGAGCGATCTGACCTGGTCGCCTAGGCTGCCCGGATGACAAAGCCGAGCCCCTTTCGCTACTTCAAAACCAGCTCGGAAATCATTCGGCTGGCTGTGATGCTTTACGTTCGCTACCCGCTGTCGCTGCGGAATGTGGAAGACCTGCTGCACGAGCGCGGCATTGAGATCAGCCATGAGACTGTGCGGTTCTGGTGGAACCGTTTCGGACCGATGTTCGCCGCCGAAATCCGGCGAAACGGGTCGATAGGATGCGGTCCCTGCCTCACTGGCGCTGGCACTTGGACGAGGTTTTGGTCAAGATCAACGGTGTTACGACGAAGTGCTTCAATGAAAACGACGTCATTTGCGGCGTTTGCAAGCTCTCGCTCGACAGCAATGGCACTTGCCGCCATTACATCCGTGTCGGCAGCTCCCGAGGTAAGAAGGTCGACGACCTCTCGCCACTTCTTGGTCT
>JANOGW010000067.1:0-53617 GCA_031406155.1 Pseudorhodobacter sp. | reverse complement strand
GACCGCGCGCTGCGTGCCCGCGAGTTCGGCGAGGCGATCGAGGCACCGGCGCAGATCGAGGAATTCGTGCTGTACCACTGCGACAACGTCGAGGCGACCGGCTTCGTCGAGCACCTGAAGCTGCCGCACTATGTCGATTTCCAGTCTGAACTCGTGATGCTCCGCCGCATGCGGGCCGAGATTGCCGGCGGCAAACTGGAAGCGGCGGAATGAACGCTCCTGCTTACAATTTTGCTTATCTCAATGAGCAGACCAAACGGATGATCCGCCGCGCCATCCTCAAGGCCATCGCAGTTCCAGGTTATCAGGTTCCTTTTGCGAGCCGCGAAATGCCGATGCCCTATGGCTGGGGCACCGGCGGCGTGCAGGTGACGGCGGCCTGCCTGACGCCTGATGACACGCTGAAAGTCATCGACCAAGGCGCGGATGACACCACCAACGCCGTATCGATCCGCAAGTTCTTTCAGCGCACGGCGGGGGTTGCGGTGACCGAAGTCACAGGGGACGCGACCATCATCCAGACCCGCCACCGTATTCCCGAAACTGCGCTGAAGGCGGGTCAGATCCTCGTCTTTCAGGTGCCGATCCCGGAACCGCTGCGGTTTCTGGAACCGCGCGAGACGGAAACGCGCAAGATGCACGAATTGGAAGAATATGGCCTGATGCATGTCAAGCTGTACGAGGATATCGCCCGCCACGGCAGCATCGCCACATCGTACGATTATCCGGTCAAGGTGGAGGGTCGCTATGTGATGGACCCGTCGCCGATCCCGAAATTCGACAATCCGAAACTGTCGGGCAATCCGGCGTTGCAGTTGTTCGGGGCGGGGCGCGAACAGCGCATCTATGCCTTGCCGCCGTTCACCCATGTGGTCAGCCTCGATTTCGACGATCACCCGTTCGAGCCCAGCAAGGCTGCACATGACTGCGATCTTTGTGCGGCACCGGACAGCTATCTTGACGAAGTGATCATCGATGATCAGGGCGGGCGGATGTTTGTCTGCTCGGACACCGATTATTGCGGATCGCGACGCCGGGCGGGTCATGTTGGCCGGTTGGGGACGCCTGCCGAAGGGGGGACGCAGCAATGAACGCTGTCGCACAGCCTATGCAGACGAATGCCGCGACGCCCGAGACGCCACTGCTGCGTGTCGCTGGCCTGACCAAGTCCTACGGCGGGCGGATCGGCTGCGCGGACGTGTCGTTTGATCTGTACCCCGGCGAAGTACTGGGAATCGTCGGCGAAAGCGGGTCGGGCAAATCGACCCTGCTGTCGTGTCTGGCCGGGCATCTGGCGCCCGATCGCGGCGAGGTGGTTTTCCTGACCGCCGACGGCCTGCGCGACACCGTCACGATGGCCGAGGTTGAACGACGGCGGCTGGCGCGAACGGATTGGGCTTTCGTGCACCAGAACCCGCGGGACGGTTTGCGCATGGGCGTTTCTGCCGGTGGCAATGTCGGCGAGCGGTTGATGGCCGTCGGCGCGCGGCATTACGGCGACATCCGGGCCAAGGGGCTGGATTGGCTGGGCCGCGTCGAGATTGCCGCCGACCGGATCGACGACCGCCCCAGCGCCTTTTCCGGCGGCATGCAGCAACGCTTGCAGATCGCGCGCAATCTGGTGACCGGGCCGCGCCTTGTGTTCATGGACGAACCGACTGGCGGGCTTGATGTCTCTGTTCAGGCGCGTTTGCTGGACCTTTTGCGCGGTCTGGTGCGCGAAATGGGCCTGTCCGCCATCATCGTGACGCATGATCTGGCGGTGGTTCGGCTGCTGGCGGATCGTCTGATGGTGATGAAGGGCGGCTTTGTGGTGGAACAGGGTCTGACCGATCAGGTGCTCGATGACCCCCAGCATGCCTATACGCAACTTCTCGTCTCGTCCGTCTTGCAGGTGTAACAATGATCACGGTTTCAAATCTTTGCAAAAGCTTCACCCTGCACAATCAGGACAGCACGTTGATCCCGGTCATGGAAAACGCAGGCGTTACGGTCGCGCCAGGCGAATGCGTGGGCCTGATCGGGGCTTCGGGCGCGGGCAAATCAACGCTGATGCGGATGGTCTGGGGCAATTACCTTGCGGCCTCGGGCTCGATCATGGTGGGGACGCTGGATGTGGCCACCGCAAGCCCGCGCGCCATCATCCGGCTGCGCCGTGAAACGCTTGGCTATGTCAGCCAGTTCCTGCGCGTCGTGCCCCGCGTGCCGACCCGTGATGTGGTGGCCGAACCCCTGCTCAATCTGGGCGTGCCCCTGACGCAGGCGCATGCCCGTGCCGAGGACCTGCTGGCACGCCTGAATTTGCCCCAGCGGTTATGGTTGCTGTCGCCGACCACGTTTTCGGGGGGCGAACAGCAAAGGGTCAACATCGCGCGCGGCTTTGCGCACCCCTATCCCGCTCTGCTGCTGGACGAGCCGACCGCCAGTCTGGATGCGGTGAACCGCGAAGTAGTGCTGTGCCTGATCGAAGAGGCAAAAGCGCGCGGTGCCGCGATCCTGGGCATCTTTCATGACGAGGCGGCGCGCGCGCGGGTCTGTGACCGGCTGATCGATGTGCGGGCGTTCACGCCAAAGGCCGCAGCATGACCGTAGACCAACAGTCCGGGCGGCTGTTTGTCGTGGTTGGCCCCTCGGGCGCTGGCAAAGACACCCTGCTGGCCGGCGCAAAGGCCGCCGACCCCAATCTGCATTGGGCGCGTCGCGTGATTACGCGCCCTGCGACACCGGGTGGTGAGCCGTTCGAGGGGGTGGACGCGCGCACATTCGACGACCGCCTGCAGAGGGGCGACTTTGCCCTGCATTGGGAGGCGCACGGGCTGCGCTACGGCGTTGCGCATGACGAATTGGCATTGCTGTCGCAAAATCGTGATGTGCTGGTCAACGGATCGCGCGCGGCCCTGGGGGCGGCACAGGCGGCGTTTCCGGGTCTGGTGGTGATCCGCATCACCGCGCCGTCTGCGGTTCTTGTCGAACGGCTGGCCGCGCGGGGGCGCGAAAGCCGGGACCAGATTGATGCCCGCCTACAACGCGCCAGCTACGATCTTCCCGAAGGCCTGACGGTCATCGACATCGCGAATGATGCCACGCCCGAAATGGGGGTCCAGCGCCTGCTGGCCGCCCTTCAGCCCGCCAGTTCGTAGCGGTGCAACAGATGAAACCGCCCCGCCGCATCTTCGCCCATCAGGCAGATATCCGACAGCCGGAACGGCACCGGCAGGAGGCCCGCGAAGTGGGCATTCGCTGCCTGCGCGACATCGGCGTGTTCGGCCTTGGTCATGCGCCCGGTCAGGGTCAGGTGAAAGCGGAACTCCTCCATCACATAGGGATAGCCATAGGTCACCAGAAGATCGCGCTGGCGCGGGGTCAATCGTTCTGGCCTGCGCCTTGCAATCTCGGCCCCGGTCAGGGGCGCGCGACACGGCTCGATGCCACGTACCACATCTGCGGCCAACGCCATCAGGCGGGCGGGGTCGCCACCGGGCACGAAGGCCGCAAACCCTTCAAGATTGATCAGCCACAGATCCGGCATTTCCACCGCTGCGTTGGTCGCGGCAAGCACCCCGACGGCGTTCTGCAGATCGGCAATCGTCACCCCTTCGGCCAGCCGGAACGGTGCCTTGATCGTGCCGTGAAACCCGTATTTGCGCGGATCGGCGGTAAGGTCGGCCAAGGCACGCGGCAGCCCCTCGATGCGCGGGTGCGGCACGTCACAGCCCGCCACGGGATCATAGCCAAGCCAAGCCGCCGCCGCATCGGCAAACCCGCCAGCGCCGGGTGCATAGTAGATCGCATAGCGTTTCATCTGCTCAATTCCAGTTTTGCCCATTCAAGTGAAACCCTGTGTCACACCCTTGTAACGGTTCAGTGCCAGTGCAAACTGTTGACAGAGCGCCGTCAACCCGCCCGTCGTTCCGCCCGTCTTTCCACCCGTGTTTCCACCCGTCCTTCCAAAGGTCAAACTGATGTCTGAAACCACCCTTGCCAATGCGACCCTTGTCTTGCCGGACGAGGTGATCACCGGCAGCCTGCGCATTGTTGACGGTCTGATTGCGGCCATCGAGCCCGGCGCGGGCGTGCCCGCCGGTGCTGTTGACTGTGGCGGCGATCTGGTGATGCCCGGGCTGATCGAATTGCACACCGACAATCTGGAACGCCATATCGAACCGCGCCCAAAGGTGAACTGGCCACATGCAAGTGCGATCATCGCCCATGACGGCGAACTTGCCAGTGTCGGGATCACAACCGTTTTCGACGCCCTGCGCGTGGGGTCGGTCGTTTCGAACGCAAAGGCCAACTACGGCGAATACGCCCGCAAGCTTGCGGATGAAATCCTCGATCTGCGCGCAAAGGGTGCTTTGCGGATCAGCCATTTTCTGCATCTGCGTGCCGAGGTCTGTTCCGAGACCCTTATCGAGGAACTGGCCAAGTTCGGCCCCGCCGACCGCATCGGTATCGTCAGCCTGATGGATCATACCCCCGGGCAGCGCCAGTTTCGCGACGTGAACCAGTTGCGCAGTTACGTTTGCGGCAAGCACGGCCTGTCGGAGGCAGAGTTTGAAGATCACATCGCCGGTCAGATAGCACTGTCGCAGCGCCTTGGCGTCGCCCATGAAACCGCCGCCGTAACCGAAGCCCGCCGTTATGGCGCGGTTCTGGCCAGCCATGACGATACCACGCTCGATCATGTCGAGGTATCGGCCAGATATGGCGCGCAACTGGCCGAGTTCCCCACCACGCTGGAGGCGGCACAGGCCTGCCGGGCGCAGGGTATCAAGGTGATGATGGGCGCGCCAAACCTGATCCGGGGTGGCTCGCATTCCGGCAATGTGGCAGCACACCAGCTTGCCGAGGCAGATCTTTTGGACATTGTGTCGTCCGATTATGTGCCCTCGGCGCTGTTGTCGGCCGCACTGATGCTGGGCGATCTGTGGGGCGATGTCGCGCGCGGAGTGCGCTGTGTCACAACCGCACCGGCGGCGGCGGCGGGGCTGGCGGATCGCGGGCACCTGACCATTGGCAGCCGCGGCGACATGATCCGCGTGGCACGCGTGGCCGGTGCGGCCGCGTTGCGCGGAACCTGGGTTCAGGGCAACCGCGTGGCGTGATGCGGCATGGCGTGTGAGAGCTAGAGCTTGTCCGACAAAAGTGGCTACCGGTATTGTCGAAAGATAGGCGTAGAATCAAAAGGCTAGAGGCCGTCTGGCGATCTTGTGATCGTCAAGGCTCTAGCCCCGCGCGCGCAACGCCTCGGTCAGAAACGCGTTGATGACGGCGGGCGGCACTTCGCCCGATACGAACGCCTCTCCGATGGCACGCGCCAGAACAAACCGCAGCGCGCCGCCGACTGCCTTCTTGTCTTGCGCCATCAGATCGATCAGGGCATCGGCGTCCGGCAGGTCGCCCGCGAGGTCCGACAGGTCGGTCTTCATGCCCATGGCGCGCAGATGGGCACGTACGCGGCTGGGGGCTTCCTGGCTGCACAGGCCAAGCCGCTGGCTAAGTTCGAACGCAAGCGTGCAGCCGATCGCCACGCCCTCGCCGTGCAGCAGGCGGTCGGAATAGCCGGTCGCAGTTTCCAGCGCATGACAGAACGTATGGCCAAGGTTCAACAGCGCGCGCTCTCCCTGCTCGGTTTCATCGCGCGAGACGATACCGGCCTTCATTTCGACCGACCTGCGCACGGCATACTGGCGCGCGGCCATGTCGCCGGCGGCAAGGCCCGGCCCGTGCTGTTCCAGCCAGTCGAAAAAACCCGCATCGCCAAGCAACCCGTATTTTACCACCTCGCCATAGCCGGACAGAAATTCGCGCGGTGTCAGCGTACCCAGCACCTCGATGTCGGCCAGAACGAGGGTGGGCTGGTGAAACGCCCCGACAAGGTTCTTGCCGTGCCGGCTGTTGATCCCCGTCTTGCCCCCGACAGAACTGTCGACCTGCGCCAGCAGCGAGGTCGGGATCTGCACGAATCGCACGCCCCGTCGCAGGATTGCTGCGGCAAACCCGGCCAGATCGCCGATCACGCCGCCGCCAAGCGCCACGACCATATCGCCGCGTTCAACCTTTTGGTCCAGCAGCCAATCTAACGTTCGTTCAAGCTGCACCCAGCCCTTGGTCGCTTCGCCCGGTGGCAGGACCAGTGCCGTCATGGCGATGCCGCCTGTGGCCAGAGCGTCGGCGAGGCGGTGCAGATGGGCCGCTGCCACCGTTTCATCGGTGATCACCGCCACCCGCTGCCGGCGCAGAAACGGGGCAATCTCCTTGGCAGCTCGACCCAGCAGGCCGAGCCCGATGCGCACATCATAACTGCGCGCACCAAGCTCGACACGGACGATATCGACAGTCATACAGAAACTTCCTCCAGCACGTCGGGTCTGGTTGCGAGCGCCTGTGCAACGCGCTGCGCCATCTGGTCAACCGAAAGATCGGCGTCACTGTCCACGATCAGATCTGCCTGCGCGTAAAAGGCTTCGCGTGTCATCGTCAGGCCCAGCAGGGTTTCGCGCGGATTTGCCGTGCGCAGCAGGGGCCGGGTCGTCTTGTGGCGCACCCGCTGCCACAGCAGTTCGACATCTGCGCGCAGCCACACAGAAACCCCCGCGTCGTGGATCATCTGGCGATTGCTGGCCGACAGAAATGCGCCGCCACCGGTTGACAGGATACACGGGGTGCCGCGCAACAGCCGCGACAGAACTTCTGCCTCGCGGGCACGAAAGAACGCCTCGCCGTCGCGTTCGAAAATCTCAGCAATACTGCGATTTGCAGCGGCAACGATCTCGTCGTCCGAATCGACGAACGGCACCGCCAGATGCCGTGCAAGCTGCGTGCCGACGGCAGTTTTGCCCGCCCCCATCATGCCGACCATCACAACCGTTTTCTTCAAACGCACCATCGGACCGCAGCCCCCGCACCAATCCCCGTTTGACCCCGTTACAGCCTCTTTGCAGCGGGCTATCGCCGAAGGTCATCTTTCTTTCTTGAATGGCGTGAAGTCCGGGGAATTGCCATATACAATCGACCAAAGCATACGTCTCACTATCGGTGCGGCAAAAGAATATCGAAGGACAGTCGGGCATGATGCGTTTGATAAAGGTGGTGCTCTTGCTGGCAGTGCTTGGATTGGCGGGCCTGTCCGGCTATGCCTATATCGCGGATTTGTCGCCTGAACCGACCGAGGTCAGAGTGCCGGTGATCCTGAATGCCGATCAATAGGGGACGCCGGGCGGCCTTGGCCCTGGCCGCATGCCTTTCGACTGCAACCGGTGCGCAGGCCGAAGCGCCGCTATCGGCAATCGATTGGCTGTCAAAATCAGTGACGACGCCGGTTGCGGCCCCTGCCCCCGCCGAACCCGCCGTCACCGGCAATGCCTTGCCGTCAGATGTCGCCGTTTCGGTGATCGGAGGCCCGTCGCTTGATGCCGTGGGCCTGCTGTCATCGCAAGTGACGGGATTGCCGCGCAACCTGTGGGGCCTTGGTCTGACCGCCGAAATCGCGAGCCTGATCACGACAGAACGCACCGATACCCTGCCCGCCCTGCAGCAACTGCTGATCACGGTACTGGTTGCCGAGGCCGATCCTCCGGCAGATGCCGGTGCCAGCGGCGTCTTGCTGCTGTCGCGCATCGACAAGCTGCTGGAGATGGGGGCGCTGGATCAGGCAGAGGCGCTGCTGACCGCCGCCGCATCGACCGAGGCGAACCTGTTCCGGCGGGCGTTCGATGTGGCGCTGCTGACCGGGTCAGAGGATGCGGCTTGCGCCAAGATGCAATCCGCACCCGATCTTGCCCCGACGTTTCCCGCGCGCATCTTTTGTCTGGCGCGGTCGGGCGACTGGAACGCGGCCGCCCTTGCGCTGCGCACAGGGCAGGCACTGGGCTATGTGACGCCAGAGGATGACGCGCTGCTCTCGCGGTTTCTTGACCCTGACCTTTACGAAGATGAACCCGCACCGGATGCACCTGCCCGCCCGACCCCGCTGGTCTGGCGGATGTTTGCAGCGATCGGTGAGCCGCTTCCCACCAGCAACCTGCCGGTCGCCTTTGCCCATGCGGAATTGCAGGACACATCAGGCTGGAAAGCCCAGATTGAGGCTGCTGAGCGGTTGGTGAAGGTGGGTGCCGTGTCGCCCAACGTGCTGCTGGGTCTTTACACCGACCGGCGCCCTGCCGCATCGGGCGGGGTGTGGGACCGGGTTGATACCGTGCAGGATTTTGAAGCCGCCCTTGACAAAGGAGATGCCGCCGCCCTGTCGCTGGCCCTGCCAACGGTCTGGGCCCAGATGACCGCGATGGAACTGGAAGTGCCGTTTGCTGCACTTTACGCACAACGGCTGTCAGCGCAGTCGCTGACCGGTGAATCGGCCAGACTGGCGTTCCGCATCGCACTTTTGTCCGATCAGTACGAACGACTGTCGACCACCCATGCGGCAAGCGATCCGACCGAGGCATTTCTGATCGGTCTGGCGCGTGGAAAACTGGAGGGCGCGGTGGCCCCGGACAGCCTTGGTCGCGCCATAGCACCTGCATTCACCGCGCCAAAACCTGCCCCAGAGGCGCTTGTGCTGCTGGAACAAGGCCGAGTGGGTGAGGCCATCCTGATGGCGATAGACCGGATCGGGCGCGGCGTTCAGGGCGATCTGAGTGGCGTCACCGAAGGCCTGTCGCTGCTGCGCCATATTGGGCTGGAAGACATCGCTCGCCGCACCGCGCTGGAACTGATGCTGCTGGAACGGCGGGGTTGACCGGCGATGTCCGCAGACATGCTGCGCTGGATTTCAACATTTCTTGACAATCAGGTGGCCGAGCTTGGCTCTGCCCGCAACACGCTTCTGGCCTATGGGAGGGATCTCAAGGATTTCGTAGGCTGGCTGGCCCGTCGAGGGATGGATTTGGCGACAGCCACGCAATCCGAAATCGAGGATTATCTGATCTCATGCGCCGACGGCGGTCTGTCGAAAGCCACCCGTGCACGCCGGCTTTCGGCCATCCGGCAGTTGTACCGGTTTGCGCATGACGAAGGCTGGCGGGCCGACAACCCGGCACTGCGCCTGAAGGGGCCGGGGCGCGAACGGCGTCTGCCCGACACGCTGGATGTGGCCGAGGTTGACGCGCTGCTGATCGCGGCCAGAAGTTATGGTCGCACCGAAGTTGACCGCGCGCGCAATCAGGCCCTGCTGGAACTTTTGTATGCAACCGGCATGCGGGTGTCAGAACTTGTTGAACTGCCGGTTGCCGCTGTTCGCGGTGCGCCGCGCATGATCCTGGTGCGCGGCAAGGGTGGCAAGGAACGCATGGTGCCGCTGTCGCCGCCCGCGATGGACGCTTTGGCAAACTGGCTGGTGCTGCGCGACAAGGCCGACGATCTGTTGCGGCTTGCGGGCAAGGTGCCCTCGAAATTTCTGTTCCCCGGCCCCGGTGTCGCCGGGCATCTGACGCGGCAGCACTTCTATCTGCTGATCAAGGATATCGCGGCAGCGGGTGGCATATCGCCGGCAAAGGTGACGCCGCACACCCTGCGCCATGCTTTTGCGACACACCTTCTGGCCGGGGGTGCGGATTTGCGAACCATCCAGATGTTGCTGGGTCATGCCGATGTCGCCACTACCGAGATTTATACTCATGTGCTGGATGAACACCTCAAGGCGCTGGTGCTGGACCATCATCCGCTGGCGAAAAAACCTTAGCGGCTATCCGATGACAATGACCTTAGCGGCGCGACCCGAAAAGTGAACCCAGAACGCCACGCACGATCGCTTGCCCGCCTTTGGTGCCCAACTGGCGCGCGAAGCTTTTGGCGAAGGTGGTGCCGATGGAATCGCCCCGGCTTCTGGCGGCGGGTTTTGTCGCAGGTATGCGGTCTTCGTCATAGCGGCGCGCGGATTTGAATTCATCGAGATCTATCCGCAGATCGCCGGCTTCAGGCTCTGCCTCGGCGGCGGCGTTGCTTGCGGCAACAGCGGCCTTGGCGCGAAGGCGTTCATAGGCGGAGTCGCGATCAACCAGCGCATCATATTTGCCCTGCATCGGCGACGCCGCCATCAATTCGGCCCGGACCGCCGCATCGATCGGCCCCAGTTGCGACGACGGCGGGCGCACGAGCGTGCGCTCGACGATGCCGGGGATGCCCTTTAGTTCAAGAAACGAGGTCACAGCCTCGCCGGTGCCGACATCGCGAATGGCGTTTTCGGTGGCAAAACGCGGGTTCGCCCGGTAGGTTTCAGACGCCATCCGCAGATCTTTCTGATCCTTGGCGGTGAAGGCGCGCAGCGCGTGCTGGACGCGGTTGCCGAGCTGGCCCAGAATGTTTTCCGGCACATCGGCGGGGTTCTGCGTGATAAAATAAACGCCGACACCCTTTGACCGGATCAGGCGGGCGACCTGTTCAACCTTTGAGACAAGGGCTTTGGGTGCATCGGCGAACAGCAGATGCGCCTCGTCGAAAAAGAACACCAGCTTGGGTTTGTCGGGGTCACCGATTTCGGGCAGATTTTCGAACAACTCCGACAGCAGCCACAACAGGAACGTGGCATACATGCGCGGCGACGACATCAGGCGATCGGCGGCAAGGATATTGATGCGCCCCGCGCCTGCCGCATCGCAGACCATCAGATCAGCCAGATCAAGCGCCGGCTCGCCGAAAAGTTGCGCGCCGCCCTCGTTTTCAAGCACCAGCAGGCGGCGCTGGATCGCGCCGACCGACGTGGCCGAGACCAGACCATACCGGGTACTGATTTCATTCGCATTCTCGCCGATGAACACCAGCAACGCCTGCAAATCCTTCAGATCAAGAACCGGCAGTCCTTCCTCGTCGGCTAGCCGGAAGGCGACGTTCAGCACCCCCTCTTGCGGTTCCGTCAGTTCCAACAGGCGCGACAGCAGCAAGGGACCCATTTCGGCGACTGTCGCACGGATCGGGTGCCCCTTTTCGCCAAACAGATCCCAATAGGTGACGGGAAAGGCGCGGTATTCAAGCGCGTGACCGATGGTCTGGCTGCGTGTCGTGAAGGCGTCGTGCAACTTGTGTGAGGCCGACCCGGCAACACCGATCCCCGAAAGATCACCCTTCACATCGGACAGGAAGACCGGCACACCGGCGGCTGAGAACCCCTCGGCCAGGACCTGCAGGGTCACGGTCTTGCCGGTTCCCGTCGCGCCCGCGATCAACCCATGCCGATTGCCGTATTTCAGCAGCAAGGATTGCGCAGCACTGTAGCCTTCGCCACCGCCACCCACGAAAATACTTTCTTCACCGCTCACGGCTGACCCTCCGGTTTTGTCATCTGGTTGTGTTTGTGAACCAACCGGCACCACCCCCGCCCGACCATACATTGTTAACCTCTTTGTGCCAGTTTTGATCGTACGGGCAAGGTACATTTGCTTTGTCAGTGGTGCGTCTCCTTCCTCATCAACTTGCCGCGCCCCTGAAAAGGCGCGGATTTTTTCGGAACCGGCGCCGGAATTGCCCCATGGATTTATAGTTGACGCAACCTGCATTCACTCGTAGTTTCTGCTGCATAAGTCGGCCAGTCCGACAGGGAGCAATAACAGATTTGGGAAAGGGCCGGTTTTCCGGCCCTTTTTTTGTTTGAAGGGTACGCTGCGCATTCGGCCGCTGGCTGGGTCATGCGGACGTGAACCGCCGGTTCATAAATTCGGGCCTGACTTGGGCGATGGGCCATGCTACATCGCCAGCAACCAAACCCGGACCAGACAGGACCATTCATGACGAAACTGACCCCCTTTCTTGCAGTGATGCTTTGCTTTGCAACCGCCACAGGCGGTTTTGCTCAAGACGCTGCCGCCCCGGCCGAACCTGCGACACCAGAAACAGCAGCCCCGGACGCGCTTTCGCTTGGAACAGAAGTTGCGGGCAATGATGGCCCGGGCAGCGTCTATGTTGCCGAGAAATTCGAAAACTGGGAACGGCGCTGCGAACGCGCTGCCGAGGGCGGTCAGGACGCATGTCAGCTGTATCAGTTGTTGCAAGACGCCAAAGGGACCCCTGTCGCCGAAATCACCCTGCTGGGCCTGCCAGAGGGACAGGAGGCTGCCGCCGGCGCCACGTTCATCGCCCCGCTGGAAACCCTGCTGACCGCCGGCATGACTTTGCAGATCGACGCCGGCAAGGCGAAGGCCTATCCGTTCTCATGGTGTTCCCAGATCGGTTGTTTCGCACGCATCGGCCTGACTGCGGAAGAGGTCGAGGCGCTGAAAAAAGGCAACAAGGCGACCGTGACCATCGTGCCGGTTGTTGCCCCGACCGAAAAGGTGCTCCTCGATGTATCGCTCAAGGGGTTCACCGCCGGGCTGACCGCCGTGAATGAAGCAAATGCGAAGGCGGATGCAGCGGCGAAAGCAGCGGCACCTGCGCCATAGCGGCAGACGCGCCTGACCCGGCACCGCCACCCCTGACCGGGGTGGCGTTTTGCGTCAGATCCGGCGCAGGGCAAGAACGGCGTTGAAGCCGCCGAACGCGAAGGCATTGGAAAGGCACACCTCCACCTTGGCATCGCGCGCCGTATTCGGCACGACATCCAGCGCGCATTCGGGATCTGGTTCCTCATAGCCGATGGTCGGGGCAATGACCCCGTCACGCAGGGCCATGATGCAGGCCAGAACCTCAACCGCCCCGGTGCCGCCAATCAGATGGCCATGCATGGATTTCGTCGACGAGATCATCAACTTGTCCGCATGCGGGCCAAACACGTCGGCGACGGCGGCACATTCGGTTTTGTCATTGGCCGCAGTGCCGGTGCCATGCGCATTGATATAGCCCACGTCTTCGCCATTGATACGCGCGTCACGAAGCGCGCCCGCAATTGCCCGCGCAGCCCCTTGTTTGGACGGCATCACGATGTCCGATGCGTCCGACGTCATAGCAAACCCGATCACTTCGGCCAGCATGTCGGCACCCCGGGCTTTCGCGTGGTCATAGTCTTCGAACACGAAAATTGCGGCACCTTCGCCCTGCACCATGCCATTGCGGTTCAGTGAAAACGGTCTGCACGCATCCTTTGACATGACGCGCAGGCCTTCCCAGGCCTTGATGCCGCCAAAGCACAGCATGGATTCCGACCCGCCGGTCAACATCGCCTTTGCCCCGCCGGACCGGATCATCTGGAACGCAAGTCCCATCGCGTGATTCGAGCTTGCGCACGCGGTAGCAACGGTAAAGCTGGGCCCCTTTATGTTAAACTCGATCGACAGGTGGCTGGCGGCGGCGTTGTTCATCAACTTTGGCACCACAAAAGGATGAACGCGGTTCTTGCCCTCTTCATAGACGGCGCGGTAATTGTCATCCCAAGTGTTGACGCCGCCGCCGGCTGTCCCCAGAACAACGCCGACCTCGTAACCCAGATCACGCTCGAAGCTTAGCCCCGACTGCGCCACCGCCTGACGCGCCGCGATCAGGGTGAATTGGGTAAATTTGTCATAGAGTGCGATGTGCTGGCGATTGAAATAGGTCTCGGCATCCCAGTTATGAACCTGCCCACCGATCTGGATCGACAGGCGGTCCTTATCGCGGATATCAAGTTCCGAGATGCCGCAGACGCCTTCTCGAAAGGCCGCCAAAGTGCCTGCTACATCGTGCGCCAGCGCATTGACCGTACCGGCACCCGTGATGACAACCCGGTTCATGCGGCCTTTTGCGCGATCAATCCCTCGACCGCCTTCACGATGGCCGCCACGGACGAGATATCAAAGTCCGATTCTGCCGGATTGTTGGCATTGAACGGAACCGAAATATCAAAGGCTTCCTCGATCGCGAAAATGGATTCCACAAGACCAAGGCTGTCGATGCCCAAACTGGCCAGCGTGCTTTCCGGCTGCACGTCGCTTACATCAAGAATGGCCTGTTCGGCGATGATTTCAATAACCTTTTTCCTGATATCAAGCATCACTTTTTTCCACTTCGATTGCGACGGGATCTAATCATCATCAGATGACTTTGGCATGATGGCCTCTATCGCCGCCACACGTGCGGCAAGGCGCGGAAGGCGGCGCAGGGCCTTTTGCAATTCAATATGCGTTTCCATCTTCAGTGCCGGGTATCCCAGCAGCACGCGGCCCGCGGGAACGTTGCTTAGAATGACGGTGGCCCCCCCAGCGATCACATCATCGCCGACAAAGATATTGTCGGATACGCCGACCTGCCCTCCCAGGACAACCCTGTCGCCGACCCGGGTTGACCCTGCGATGCCGACAAGCCCGCACAGCAGACAGTCCCGGCCGATCTGCACATTGTGGGCCACGTGCACCAGATTATCCAGTTTGGTGCCGTGCCCGATGCTGGTGTCGCGGATTGTGCCGCGATCGACGCAGGAATTTGCCCCAACTTCGACGTCGTCGCCAATGGTCACGGAACCGAGGGAATGAATGCGTCCCCAGCTTTGGTCGCGAAATTCTTCGCGCTTGCCCAAAGTGTCGCGGATTTGTTCCGCCCCGGATTTTTCCGGCGTGACGAAGGAAAAACCATCGGATCCAACCACGCCACCGGGCTGGCAGATAAAGCGATTCCCGATCACCACGCGTGCGCCGATATGCGCGCCTTGCAAGATCATAGCGTCTGCCCCGATGCGGGCTTCATTCGCAATTGACACATGCGACGCAATCCGCGCGCGCGGGCCGATGACCACGCCCGCCCCGATCGTTGTAAATGGGCCGATGGCCGCGCCTTCGCCGATCTCTGCCGTCGGATCAACCAGCGCCATGGGGTGAATACCGGCGGCAATTCCGGGCCCGACGTCAAAAAGCCGCGTCAGGCCAACCATTGCGAAACGCGATTTCGGCACAAAGATTGCCGCCTCCAGACCAAGGGCCTGCCAATCAGCATCGGCCCAAAGCACTGCTGCGCGCGCTTGGCCAAGGGCCAGCCCGTCGGCGTAGCGTGGATCCATGGCAACGGCCAGATCATCGGGGCCAGCGGTCGCAGGTTCTGCGGCGCGCCGAATGACGATATCCAAATCTCCTGCAGCGTCCGCCCCAAGGGCGTCGGCGATATCGCGCAGACTGTGGGCCATCAGCAACCTCGGTTTGGCTTGGCGGTCTTATCCTGTAGATGCTGCCATGATTAGCCCTGAACGGCGGGCAGCGCCACCCCGGCCTCCGTCAAAGCGTCATATATGAGCGCATCCCGGCCATAAACATCACGTCGGTAATTCATCTTCCCCTTCGCCGAGGGATGTGCAGTGAAATAGACAAGATGCACCGGAACAGGCTTTTCAAGCTTTACCGATGTTTCCCGCCCGGTGTTCAGAACGCTGGCAAATTCGCCCGCCGGATCCGCCGTCTGGACGGCCAGAAGCGCGTAGGCAAAATCAAACGGGTCGCCAAGGCGAATGCACCCGTGGCTGAAATCGCGAACCTCTTTGGCGAACAGTGATTTTGACGGTGTGTCATGCAGATAGATGTTGTGTGGGTTTGGGAACATGAACTTCACCAGCCCCAGCGCATTACCCTCTGACGGGTCCTCGCGCATGGAAAACGGAAAATTCCGAGCGGTGTAGGCGGCAAAGTTGACAGCACCTCGCGGCACCACGCGGCCATTGCGATCGATGATGTTCAACTGCCCGGCGGCGTTCGGATTGCGCTGTAACAGCGGCAGATATTCCTTGGTCGTAATTGATCTGGGAACGTACCACGATGGATTGATGACCATGTATTCGATCTGATCCGAAAACTCGGGCGAGCGCCGGTCAGAGACGTTCTTGCCGATCACCGAGCGCGTCGCGAACGTCACCTTGCCATGATCCATGATCTTCGCGCTGAAATCTGCCAGATTGACCCAAACGTGCCGATCACCGCGATTGATGTTCAGCCAGCGTTCGCGTTCCATCGCAACCAAGACGGATTTCAGCCGTTCTTCCGGCTCGATATTAACCTGCGCGATGGTGCTTTCAGAGGCACTGCCCGTCGGCTCAAGCCCATGATCGACCTGAAACTCCTGCACGGCGGCCTGCATTGCGGCGTCATAGGTCTGAGTGGCCGTCTGGCTTAGATAGCCACGCGCCACCAGGCGATCACGCAACTGGACGACAAACTTGCCCGTCGCACCGGGGTCAAGCGCGTCTGCCTGAACCTGTTCACCCCAAGCCGCATCGGCAATTTGGTTTTGCAGGCTGATCTTTTCCTTCATCAGCATGGCATAGGCCGGGGCCTTCGGCGGCAGGCTGCGCAAGTAGTCCATCGCGTTGCCCGACTTGAGTGCGGTCAGGCTGGCATTCGGGTCCAGCACCGGCACCTCGCGCACGATGCCTGCGTCAACGCTGGACGGCACAAGCACGCCAGAGTGGATGTCGCGGGCATAGTCCAGAAAAGCGCGGGTCATCATGACCTCAAGCCGGCCCCTGTCGCCTTCGCTGGCGGCTTTGCTGAACGCCCGGCGCAATGCTGTCGCATCGTATCGCGCCAGGGGCATTCCGTGGTCGCCTGCCCGTTCCAGCACGGTCAAAAGCGCGCGGCGCCGATCCGCATCATCGGCACTTGTCCACAAGGCATCATATCCGGACGCGCGGTACCAACCAGCAATGACATCATCCAGAGCGGACGCTTCGGCCACCGCCTGACGGAATGCGGTAGATTGAGCATGCACCGGGCCGGAAGGCCACCCGAGGATCAGGAAAAGACTTAACGCTATACCGGAACTACAGGAGAGAACTCGCCGGGAAAAAGGGAAATACATACGTTCCTCAAACTTGGATGGCACACCAATGGTAGGCGTTTACTTTGGCTAAAATTCGACAACTGTCCATGCACAACTTGGTCAGAACTGGTTCCGGAATGCGGAATAATCTCTATTTCGCAGGCAGATAACAACTTGGGGTTTAGCTCTGCCACTTTGGCCACCTTAAGCAATTTTTTGCCTATTGTCCTTGAAATAGCCACAAGCGGACAATCCGGGCTTGGGCTTCGATTCGGTTTATGCCATAAGACCCTGTGTCTGGGGACGCGTAGTTTGGTGGAACTGCTAAAAAAGGCAGTCTGCCGCGAGGGACGGGGCTATAGTCAGAATGACAAATACAACACAGCAAACGGTGTCGCGTCGTGGCATCTTGGGTGCATTCGCGGCAACCGCGCTGATTGCAGCACCGACATACAGCAATGCTTTCGGTCTGTTGAAAGGTGCCGGCGACATCCGCCGGATCAAGATGCATTCGGGCCGAACCGGCGAAGCCATTGACACGATCTATTGGATCGAGGGCGAATATATTCCCGAAGTCCTGAAGGAAATCAATTACTTCATGCGTGACTGGCGATCTGATGAGAAAATCAAGATCGACCCCCGGAATGTCGACATCTTGGCAGCTGCGCATCGCCTTATGGATGTGTCCGAGCCCTACATGCTGCTGTCGGGTTATCGCAGTCCCGCAACAAACGCGATGCTGCGGTCGCGGTCTAGAGGTGTTGCAAAGCATTCGCTTCACATGAAGGGTCAGGCAGCCGATCTGCGGCTGGAGTCCCGGTCAGTCGGGCAGATGGCTAAGGCGGCAGCGGCCTGTGCATCGGGCGGCGTGGGACGCTATTCCCGGTCGAACTTTGTGCACATGGACTGTGGCCCTGTCCGCGTCTGGGGCGGCTGAGGCGAGGACTGGCTCAAATTTTACGGACAAACGAGGGTGCCAAATGGCACCCTTTTGTGTTTCAGAGACCAACTATTGTTTCCAAAGCCGCTTCAATCCTGAGTTGCCGTCTCGTCATCCGCGGGTTTGCGCTTGAACCCAGTCGCCACGACAAATTTCTCCGAACTGTCCGACCGCGACGCAGGTGGTTTGACGTTCGCAACCTTGGTAAAGTTCTTCTTTAGCATGTTCTGCATGCCAATCTCCGCCCCCCCTGCCAGCACCTTGGCCACGAACGTGCCGCCGTCTTCCAGCACATCAAAGGCAAATGCGATGGCCGCTTCACACAGAGCCATGATGCGCAAGTGATCGGTGCCCTTGTGGCCAGACGCCGCCGCCGCCATATCCGACAGCACCACATCAGCACGCCCGCCCAGCCAATCCTTGACGCGTCGATCAGCCCCGTCCTCAAGAAAATCCAACTGATGCAGTTGCGCCCCCGCTATTGGTTCAACCTCTTGCAGATCGATGCCCAGAACGGTGCCGACCGGCTTTGATTTGCGATCCGACAGCGCGTTGACCCGCGCCACCGCTACCTGACACCAGCCACCGGGCGCACAGCCCAGATCAACCACCCGCGATCCGGGTTTGAAGAAGCCGTACTTGTCGTCCAGCTCCAATATCTTGTAGGCAGCGCGCCCGCGATACCCCTCGCGCTTGGCGCGCTGCACATAAGGGTCGTTCAGCTGGCGTTCCAGCCAAAGCGTCGAGGACAACTTGCGCCCCTTGGCGGTCTTGACGCGGACGCGCAATTCACGCTGGCCGCGCCCGGAAGTGGCTTTTTCAGTGGTCATTCGTAAGGTCCGTCTTCAAGAACGCCGTCCGCGCTCATCTGTGCATATAGCAGGCCCTCGCGCAGACCACGGTCCGCGACAGAAAGCCGGTCGGTGGGCCATATCCGCATCAGCGCCTGAAGGATAGCCGCCCCGGACATGATCAGCGAATGTCGGTCGCGGCCGATGCGGGGATCAGCCCGCCGCCCTTCGGGCCCCAGGACGAGAAAATCGCGGATCACATGGTCGATCTGGTCTGACGTCATCAAAAGCCCGTCAACCTTGGCACGGTCATAGCGCCGCAGCCCAAGGAATGAGGCGGCAACCGTGGTGATAGTGCCCGATGTGCCGATGATCTGAAATCCTTCGCGCGGGTTTTCGGCGTTGTAGGGCGAGAAACTGGAAAGGTTTTCTTCGAAGAACCAGCTCATCAAGGCAAAGCGCGCGCCGTCATCTTCAACATCGGCGAACTGATCCTTCAGCGTCGCCACACCCAGCGGCACGGATATCCAGTCCACGACCCGCGCTGACGGGATGTCGTCGCTTTGCACAAAGCCTGAATGCAGCCGCATGATGGCTTTCGGGCGGTCTTCGGGCGCAACGGCAGAAAGGTCGATCCACACAAGTTCCGTTGACCCGCCACCGATATCGACGACCAACAACTGCTCGGTGCGCTGCGATACCAGCGGCGCGCAGGAAATCACGGCAAGGCGCGCCTCTTCCTCGGGTTGGATCACCTCCAGTGACAGCCCGGTTTCGCGCCGCACTTGCCGGATGAATTCGCGCGCGTTCCTGGCACGACGGCAAGCTTCGGTGGCGACCAGACGCATGCGCCGGACGTCGTGCTTTTCAATCTTCTTCTGACAGATCCGCAGTGCCTGAATGGTGCGCGCCATCGAGGCACGCGACAACTTCCCTGACGCCTCCAGCCCCGCGCCAAGCTGTACCGTCTTGGAAAAGCTGTCGATAACCTGAAACTGACTGCCCCGAGGCTGAGCAATCAGCATCCGGCAGGAATTTGTACCAAGGTCCAATGCAGCATAAAGCTGCACCGACGGTTTTGCGAGGGGCGCAGACGGCTCGACCAAAGCAACAGCATCCATGCTGGGTGCCTTCGGGATCGCGTCCGCCCCCGGGGGACGCTCGGGCGTCATATTGCGCCCTCCAATAGTGGTTGAATGCGACGGTAGACCTAGCAGGCGCCATAGGCAAGTCCGGATAAGACGTCCGAGCAGCGTCTGATGGCCACTTCGGTCGCAACGATAACAATTTTGGGCAAGGCACTGGCCCAGGCCCGCTTGGCGGCCTATCTGCGCTATGCGGGGCAACAGGCGTCGCTTGAAGCCGTGTTTATGTCGAAAACCGACAGTGCGGGTCGGTCTTTGGCGTTAGAACAGGCTGCAAAGCAACGAGGAATCGCAGATGCCGGAAGTAACAGTTGTCTATTGGCGCGATATCCCGGCGCAGGTGATCGTCGGCAAGGGCCGTGGCGGATCAAAGGTGAAGCTGACCGAGCGGTTTGAACAGGCGATTGACCGCTGTGCCATGAAGATCGGCGCACGCGACTCTGATAGCTATCTTGCCGAATGGCGCAAGGCTGCATCCTACACAGTCGAGGGTGATCAGGGCGAAGTTGCAACAACTGAGGCAGCCCGGATTGAACGTGAATTCGACGCAAGCCGCCTGAAATCTTTGATCGATAGCGATGGCTGGGCCTGATCCCCTGCCCCTTAAGGAACGCATAATGGCCCTGTTCAACTTTCGCCGCGATACGCAGACGTCACTTTCGACCCCCGACACAAACGTCGAGGCATTTTTGCAGGGTTATTCCATCGAAGTGATGCCCCGCACGGCCGAAAAGATCGAAGATTTCCGCGCGCTTCTTCCCGAAGGTACGCGGGTTTATATCGCGCATATCGAGGGCACGCCGATCGAGGATATGGTCGCCACAGCCAAACGGCTGAACGCCGATGGCTTTCCGGTGATGCCGCATTTCCCCGCCCGCATCATCGCAGACCGCGCCACACTGGCCGACTGGATCGCGCGCTACAAGGGTGAGGCGGATGTGAAGCAGGCCTTGCTGCTTGGCGGCGGCGTCAACACGCCCGCAGGTGATTTTGACAGCTCGATGCAACTGATGGAAACCGGCCTGTTTGATGGATTTGAACGTTTGCATGTGGCCGGTCACCCAGAGGGCAACAAGGATATCGACAAAGACGGCGGCGACCGCATCGTGATGCAGGCACTACGATGGAAACAGGCGTTCAGCGAACGATCCGATGCGAAAATGGCAATTGCGACCCAGTTCTGCTTTGATGCAGCCCCGGTAATCGCGTGGGCCGACAAGCTGGCGGCGGCGGGCGTGTCTTTGCCCATTCACATCGGCATCGCGGGCCCTGCCAAGCTGCAAACGCTGATCAAATTCGCAATTGCCTGCGGTGTCGGCCCCAGTCTGCGGGTACTGCAAAAGCGCGCCATGGATGTGACCAAGCTGCTGCTGCCTTACGAGCCGACCGAGATTGTGCAGGCCCTTGCAGCGCACAAGGCCGCAAATCCGGATTTTGGTATCGCTTCGGTGCATTTCTTTCCACTGGGCGGCATAAAAACCAATGCGGCCTGGGCAACAGATCATGGCGGCGCCTCTGGCGCGGCCGCCGCGAATGCTTAATTCAAAGGTTGAAGAATGACCCGCACAGTACTCGAATCCAAAACAAAAACTGTCATCATTGGCTTTGATGAACCGTTCTGCGTCATCGGTGAACGCATCAATCCGACGGGGCGCAAGAAACTGGCGGCAGAGCTGGAATTAGGCGATTTCACCACTGTGCTGAAGGATGCTCTGGAACAGGTTGCCTGTGGCGCGATGGTGCTGGATGTCAACTCAGGTGCCGTATTCACCAACAAGATGGCGTCCGATCCGCGCTATGCCGACAACAACTTTGTCGAACCGCCGCTGATGCGTGAATTGATCCTGCGCATTCAAGCGATTACAGACGTGCCTTTGTGCATTGACAGCTCGGTTCCCGGCGCGCTGGAGGCAGGGTTGATGGCCTGCGAGGGCCGCCCGCTACTGAATTCGGTCACCGGTGAGGAAGAGCGGCTGGAACTGGTTCTGCCGCTGGTCAAGAAATACAATGTGCCCGTCGTCGCCATATCGAACGACGATACCGGCATTTCGGTCGATCCCGATGTGCGCTTTGCCGTGGCCAAGAAGATTGTCGAGCGTGCTGCGGATTTCGGCATTCCCGCCCATGATATTGTTGTGGATCCGCTGGTGATGCCGGTCGGTGCCATGGGATCGGCGGGCCAGCAGGTGTTCACCCTGGTGCGGCGTCTGCGCGATGAATTGGGTGTGAACACGACTTGTGGCGCGTCCAACATCAGCTTTGGCCTGCCGCACCGCCATGGCATCAATGCGGCCTTCCTGCCGATGGCCATTGGTGCCGGCATGACATCGGCCATCATGAACCCGGTTCGCCAGGTCGAAATGGAGGCTATCCGGGCGGCAAACTTTCTGATGAACCACGATGCAAATGGCGGCGAATGGATCCGTTTCAGTCGTGTGTTGGAGGCCGTCGAGGGTGGCCGCACCTTCGCCGAAGCCAGCGCCGAGGCCGCCGCGGCTGGTGGTCGCGGTGGGCGATCCGGGGGCCGTGCGGGGCGCGCGCGGGGCTGACGCCGGTACCGCGACGCAAGCCCATGCTGCAATCTGAAGGATACCGCCCGTGACCGACGCTCTTGTGATTTTCACCCCCTCCGGCAAGCGCGGGCGCTTTGCGCTTGGCACGCCGATCCTGACCGCCGCGCGGCAGCTGGGAGTGGACCTCGATTCCGTCTGTGGCGGGCGCGGGATATGTTCCAAGTGCCAGATCACGCCAGGATACGGCGAGTTTTCCAAGCACGGCGTGACGGTTTCGCCCGATGCACTGTCAGACTGGAACGCGGTCGAGGAACGCTACAAATCTATTCGCGGGTTGACCGCTGGTCGTCGTCTGGGCTGTCAGGCGCGGGTGATGGGCGATGTGGTGGTCGATGTGCCGCCCGAAAGTCAGGTCCACAAGCAGGTAATCCGAAAATCGGCCACCCAGCGCGATATCGTGATGGACCCGGCCACGCGGCTTTTGTACGTCGAAGTGGCCGAGCCGGACATGCACGAGCCATCGGGCGATTTTGAACGTCTGGCCGCCGCGTTGCTGGACCAATGGCAGGTTGCTGCGGTCACCGCAGACCTCGCGCTGATGCGGCGTCTGCAGCCTGCCCTGCGCAAGGGCGAGTGGAAGGTCACCGTCGCCGTTCACCGGGGCAATCATGATGCGGCCCCGCGCATTCTGGATATCTGGCCCGGCTTTCATGATGGCGGCCTTTACGGTCTGGCCATCGATCTGGGCTCCACCACCATTGCCGCACATCTGTGCGATCTGCGCGATGGCGCGGTTCTGGCGTCGGCCGGTCTGATGAACCCGCAGATCCGCTTTGGCGAAGACCTGATGAGCAGGGTTTCCTACGCCATGATGAACCCCGGCGGCGATGTCGAGATGACGCGCGCCGTGCGCGAGGCGATCAATGCGCTGGCGATCTCGATCGCCGCCGAGGCAGGCATCGCGCCGACAGCTATTTACGAGGCGGTCGTCGTGTGCAACCCGGTCATGCATCATCTACTGTTGGGCATCGATCCGGTCGAATTGGGGCAGGCACCGTTTGCGCTGGCGCTTTCCGGTAGCCTCAGCCTTGATGCGCGCGAACTTGACATGCACGCCATCAATGCATCGGCGCGGATTTATATCCTGCCCTGCATAGCGGGCCATGTCGGTGCCGATTGCGCCGCCGTCGCGCTGTCAGAAGAGCCCGGCAAATCAAAAGATATGGTGCTGATTGTCGATGTTGGCACCAATGCGGAATTGCTGTTGGGCAATGAAACCCGTGTTCTGGCCTGTTCTTCGCCCACCGGCCCCGCGTTCGAGGGTGCGCAGATCAGTTCCGGGCAACGCGCCGCCCCCGGCGCCATCGAGCGGGTCGAGATTGACGTCGCGACCAAAGAGCCGCGCTTTCGGGTGATCGGGTCTGATGTCTGGTCGAACGAGGAAGGGTTTGCCGATGTCGTCGCCTCCACCGGTGTGACCGGCATCTGCGGGTCCGGCATCATCGAGGCGGTGGCAGAGATGCGCATGGCCGGGCTGGTTGATGCCAAGGGCCTGATCGGTTCGGCAGAACAGACCGGAACTGGCCGCCTGATCCCGGAAGGCCGCACGCACAGCTACCTTTTACATGATGGCACGGCCGACGGCGGGCCAAGGATCATGGTCACCCAAGGCGACATCCGGGCGATCCAGCTTGCGAAATCCGCCCTTTATGCCGGCGCGCGACTGCTGATGGACGAGATCGGCATCGATACCGTTGACCGCGTCATCCTTGCTGGCGCGTTCGGGGCGCATATCAGCCCGAAACACGCCATGGTTCTGGGCATGATCCCGGACGCGCCGCTGAACAAGGTCACCTCGGCCGGAAATGCAGCCGGAACCGGTGCGCGCATCGCTTTGTGTTCCGTCGCGGCACGCGACGCCATCGAAGCGACGGTTGGCCAGATCCACAAGGTCGAAACCGCCATCGAGCCGAAGTTTCAGGAACATTTCGTCAATGCCAATGCCATTCCGCATGCCACCGATCCGTTCCCCGAACTTGCCAGGATCGTGACCCTGCCAAACGTCAGCTTCAACACCGGCGGCGGAGGCGAAGGCGGGCGACGTCGCAAACGTGACTGAAACCGGGCTTGCCAATGGCGCACAAGCACTTGATTGTCAGGTGGCGGGACTCACGGGGGCTGCCATCAGAATGAGCGACGATCCAGTAGCCCAGATGCTTGCCAAGGTGGCACAGCAAGATCGTGCGGCGTTTCGCGACCTCTATTCAAGTACGTCATCGAAACTATTTGGGGTTGTGTTACGTATTCTTCGCAATCGCGCCGAAGCGGAGGATGCGTTGCAAGAGGTCTACACACGCGTTTGGCTGCGATCAGGTCGGTTTGATCCTGACAAAGGCCGGGCCATGACCTGGCTGGTTTCAGTGGCGCGCAATCACGCAATCGACCGTCTGCGCGCCCGTGTCGAGGCAACCACCGCAACAGTCGATGAAGCCGATAGCTTGGTCGATACCGCCCCCGGCGCAGAAGCAGCGCTAATCGCAAAAGGTCAGGCGCGCCGGATCGTCGACTGCATGTCGGCACTGGAGCCAGACCGCGCGCGGGCCGTGCAGGGTGCTTATCTTGGCGGATTGTCCTATGCTGATCTGGCGGATCGGTTCAATGTGCCGCTCAACACGATGCGGACATGGCTGCGGCGCAGCCTGTTGCAGCTGAAAGAGTGTCTGGAAAAATGACAGACCTTCATGCCCCTTCGCCCGATGACGGTGCTGACCTGCTGGCCGCAGAATATGTTCTGGGCGTGTTGCCACTTGCGGACCGCTTGGCGGTTGAGGCGCGCATCAGGTCTGATGCGGATTTTGCGGCGCGGGTCCAGCGCTGGGAAACCCACTTCGAGGCGTTGAATGACGAATTTCAGTCTGAACCCGCCCCCAACCTGATGCCGCAGATCGAGGCGCGGCTGTTTGGGCGACAACACACCCAAAAACGCGGCTGGTGGGGTTTTATCATCGGTGCCGGTGTCGCCGCCGCACTTGCCATCACAGCACTGGCAATTCTGCTGCCCGCGGGCAGTCCCGGCCCCGAGTTGACGGCGTCGCTTGCCGCCGACGCACAGGATCTGGCATTTGCCGCCAGTTATTCGGATGGCGTCCTGACTGTTGAGCGAACCTCCGGATCAGGGGCCGCATCTGGGCGCGACTACGAATTGTGGCTGATCGTCGGCGACGCCGCCCCGGTATCGCTTGGCCTGATCCGGGACGCCAGATCCACCCATGCCCGCGAAGGATTGGCCGCCGGTGCGGTACTGGCCGTGAGTGATGAGCCGGTCGGCGGGTCCACCACAGGTGCGCCCACCGGGGCGGTGCTGGTGACGGGCGTCACCACGACAATCTAGAGCGTGTTGGGCAATCAAAGTATTGCCAGACAAACTCTGGCAAATTTGTCTGACGCTTGTATTGCGACAGAACCGGTATCGACTTTTGTCGGACAAGCTTAACCCGTCACCGCAAAACTCCCTGCGCAAATCTGAAACTTATCGTCACATGGGTCCGTTGCTAAATCATGAGGCCGGGACAAGCCCTGCCCGTCAACCCGGAGAAACCCACATGAACCGTTCAGTGCGCTTTGCAACCCTGACCGTAGCCGTCGCCTTGTTTGCCGGTGCCGCATTCGCCGAAAACCCGAAAGTCGGCGGCGCCGCCATGTTCGAAGATAAGAACATCATCGAAAACGCGGTCAATTCCGCCGATCACACCACGCTGGTCGCAGCCGTGCAGGCCGCCGGCCTTGTTGAAACCCTGCAGGGTGCCGGGCCGTTCACGGTTTTTGCGCCGACCAATGACGCCTTTGCCAAACTGCCCGCAGGCACGGTCGAAACCCTGCTGAAGCCGGAAAACAAGGATATGCTGACCAAGATCCTGACCTGCCACGTGGTTGGCAAGGCGGTGCTCGCCGATGCCCTGCAAGGCATGATCAAGGACGATGGCGGCAAGCATCCGGTGCCAACGCTGGGTGGCTGCACCCTGCAGGCGACCTATGAAGGCGACATGATGAAGCTGACCGACGAGGCAGGCAATGTGGCGTCGGTCACCATCGCGGATGTGAAGCAATCGAATGGTGTGATCCACGTGATCGACACCGTCATGCTGCCCGCGTCCTGACATCAGCCAGTTGCGGCGCAGGGGACGTGTCACAGCCCCGGCCTCGCAGCCCTGACGCCCCCGCTCCGGTGCGTTCAGTCCCCCAGTCCGGATCGGGGAGGGCCTTCGCCAACGCGAGGGCCCTTTGCTTTTCCCGGATCGGGCTTGACGGGTGAAATCTCTTGGCTTACCTGGACAGCTACGCGGGTGTAGCTCAATGGCAGAGCAGAAGCTTCCCAAGCTTACGACGAGGGTTCGATTCCCTTCACCCGCTCCATCCCTGACGCTTTGATCTCCCTCCCTTTCGTTTTGATCCGGGGTGCGGTAGCAAGCATGATCAGCAAGAAAGGGATCATCATGAACACCGACATCACCCGCATCGGCACCGGCAAACGGATGAGCGAGGGGGTTTGCTACAACGACATCCTCTGGGTCGCGGGTCAGGTCGGCAATCCGGGCGATACTGTCGCGGATCAGACGGCGACCTGCCTGGCCGAGGTTGACCGGATTCTTGCCGAAGCGGGCACCGACAAGACCCGTATCCTGTCCGCACAGATCTGGCTGGCCGATATGGCGTCTTTTGCCGACATGAACGCGGTTTGGGATGCCTGGGTACCGCAAGGCCACACCCCCGCCCGCGCGACCGGCGAAGCCAGGCTCGCAACGCCCGATTATCTTGTCGAGGTCATCGTCACAGCGGCGCTGAAGTAAAACCGGCGGGTCCGGTACACGCATAAGTGTTCCGGACACCCGCGTTTGATTTTGCGAAGGCGTCGCCGTCGCCTTAGAATGTGGTCATCCCGATGCGGAACGGCCGTTCAAGCGGAGGTTATGATGGCTAACACAACACTGCGCTATTCTCTGATCGGATTGGTATGTTCAGTCGCCGTCGGTTCCGCTGTAGCGGCGCAAGCGACAACGCTGCGCGTTGATCGGTGCTCGACCCAGATTGGCAGCACTTTCAAGCCCACACTGACGGCCAAGTTCGGGTCCGAACAGTACAGCTTCCCGATCGGTGAAGACGGCTTGACGATTGGCACGGCCTTCAAAGAGCGCCGTGCCATTGCCTGGGTCAGGGCAAAGATCGGACAACCGAATGCTGTCGCAACCTACACAGTATGCGGGCAACTCGATCCGCGGCTCGACTTCAACCGCGAAAATGACTGAAGCAGTGCGGCTGTGCTCACTGTGTCAGGAAATCAACCAGCATCCGGGTTGATCCATCCTTCCCGGTTTTGTCCTGTGTGCCTTCGAGGATCGGTTGCAGCGCCAGAGCCAGTTCCTTGCCCAATTCGACGCCCCACTGGTCATAGGAGTTGATCCCCAATATCACCCCTTCGACAAACACGCGGTGTTCGTAAAGTGCTATGATCTGGCCAAAGGTGAACGGCGTCAGTTGCGGGTAAGCCAGCGTGGTGGACGGGCGGTTGCCGGGAAAGGCTCGGTGGCGCGCCTGACGATCCAGTTCTGCCCCGTTCAGGCCTTTTTTCGCCATGATGGCCGTCGCCTCGGCCAGCGAGCGGCCCTTCATCAGCGCCTCGGACTGCGCAAGGCAGTTCGACACCAGCAGCAGGTGCTGATGCGCAAGGTCAGGCTCATGGCCCTTGCGCGCCACCAGAAACTCGCATGGCACAATGCGGGTGCCCTGATGGATCAACTGGTAAAACGCATGCTGGCCATTGGTGCCGGGCTCTCCCCAGACCACGGGCCCCGAATTGCGCGGCAGATCAGTGCCGTCCATGGCCACCCGTTTGCCGTTTGATTCCATTTCCAGTTGCTGCAGATAGGCCGGCAGGCGCGACAGGCGCTGATCATAGGGCAGAACGGCGCGGGTGGCATAGCCGCAGATCTGGTTGTGCCAGATGCCGACCAGCGCCAGCAGCACCGGCAGGTTCTGGCCAAAGGGTGCGTCGCGGAAGTGGCGGTCCATCGCCGCGGCACCAGCCAGAAAATCGTCAAAGCCCCTCGGCCCGATCGCCAGCATCAACGACAGCCCGATCGGCCCCCACAGCGAATAGCGCCCGCCAACCCAATCCTCAAATCCAAAGACCCGGGCCGGATCGATACCGAAGGCGGCAGTTTTATCGGCAGAGGTAGACACGGCGGCAAATTGCGCGCCCGGATCGGCAACCTTTGCTGCCATCCACCGTCGGGCTGTGTCTGCATTGGTCATGGTTTCGATGGTGGTAAAGGTTTTCGAGGCGACGATGATCAGCGTGGTCGTGGGATCAAGCGGCGCAAGAATGTCATGGGCATGCGCACCATCGACATTCGAGATGAAATGACAGCGCGGGCCGTCCTGCGCCGGTGCCAGCGCCAGCACGGCCATGGCGGGGCCAAGGTCCGACCCGCCAATGCCGATGTTCACCACATCGGTGATCGGGCCGCCCTGCCCCACGATCCGGCCGGATCGCACATCATCGCAAAACGCCGCCATCCGGGCATGGGTGGCACGCACAGCGGGCATCACATCGCGGCCGTTCACAACCACAGGATCATGCAGGTTACGCAGCGCCGTGTGCAGAACTGCACGACCTTCGGTTTCGTTGATCACGGCACCCGCGAACATCGCGTCACGCCTGACTGCAACCCCTGCATCGGTGGCCAGTGCGAGCAGCGTGTCACGCGTTTCGGCGTCGATGTTGGTTTTTGAGTAGTCAAACAGCATGTCTCCCAGACGGGCCGAGAAATCAGCCGCACGGCCGGGGACATCGAACAGCCGAAGAATGCTGCGGTCTTTTGCGGCGGCGTGCTGTCGGGCGAGGGTTTGCCAAGGATCGGTCATTCGGATCTACTCCGCCCAATGCACGGTTGCGTTTGCCAGCACGGCCTTTACCGGGGCTTCAAGGTCGGTCAGCTGCTGGGCACGTTCCAGTGCCGCGCGTTTTTCGGCACCGGTGATCAGGATGTGGCACGACATTGCATCGCGTAGAACGCGGGCGGACAATGTGATGCGCGGCTCCGCCGCTGCCTCGGACCGCATCGGCAGCAATATGGGGGCGTCATACGCCAAGGCATCGGCCAGCCGATCCGCCCCGGGGAACAGCGACGCAGTATGCATGTCGGTGCCCATGCCCAGCAGCAGGACCGAGATCGGCAGATGCGGGGCAATGCCATCGGATGAGGCATCAAGGCTGTCTTCGGGTTGGCTGGTCGGCGCGTAAAGCGGCACGAAATTGGCCTTCGCCGCGTAGCCCCGGATCAGGCGTTGCCGGATCAGCGCGGTGTTGGAACGTGGATTGTCTTCGGGTACCCAGCGTTCGTCATTCAGGAAAACGGCGATATGTGCCCAATCCAGATCGACACCCGACAGGATATCAAAGATCGGCCCCGGGGTGGACCCACCGGGGACGCAAAAGCTGGCCTGCCCGTCACGGCGAATGAAATCGGCAAGCTCGCCCGCTAGAATGTTGGCAAGACCCAACATCATCATTTCACGGTCGGGGTATTCCGAGAATTTCATTCCTTGACCTCCCGCCATCGCCGCCCGTCGCGGTGCATCAGCATCAGCGCATCATCGGGGCCGGTGGACCCGGGATCATAACTGCGCGGTTTATCGCCACGCAATTCCCAGCCGTTGATGATCGGATCGGTCCAGGCCCAGGCCGCCTCGACCTCGTCGCCGCGCATGAACAGGGTCTGATTGCCACGGATCACATCCATGATCAGTCGCTCATAGGCATCGGGCACCTCGGCGTGATCATCGCCAAGCGCTTCGGCAAACGACATATCGAGGGGCACTTCGGTCAGCCGCATGCCACCTGGACCCGGTTCCTTGATCATCACGGTCAGGGTCATGCCTTCGTTCGGTTGCAGACGGATGACCAGAACATTTTCATGAATGCCGCCCGGATTGTCGAAGATCGCATGTGGCGGGGCCTTGAAGGTGATCGCGATTTCCGACGCGCGAGAGCGCAGGCGTTTACCAGTGCGCAAATAGAACGGCGTGCCCTTCCAGCGCCAATTGGAAATGCCGACCTTCAGTGCGATGTAGCTTTCCGTCAGCGTTGCCGGATTTTCGCTATGCGCCACATAGCTCGCCTGTCCGCCCCCCGCCAGATACTGGCCGCGCACGATGTCCTTGCGTTCTATGGGATCCAGCGCGCGGATGACCTTAAGTTTCTCATCGCGCACCGCGTTCGGATCGAAATGATAGGGCGGTTCCATCGCGATCAGGCACAACAATTGCATCATGTGGTTCTGCACCATGTCGCGCATCGCACCGGATTTGTCATAATAGGCGCCGCGCCCGTCGACGCCGACGGTTTCCGCCACGGTGATCTGCACGTGATCAATGTACTGCGCCTTCCAGATCGGCTCGAACAGGATATTGGCAAAACGCACAGCCATCAGGTTCTGCACGGTTTCCTTGCCGAGGTAATGGTCGATGCGGTAAATCTGCTGTTCAGTAAAATGGGCAGCCAGAACCTGGTTCAATGCACGGGCCGAAGCCAGATCGCGACCGAACGGTTTTTCCACCACGATACGGCAGGCGGGATCGGCGATGCCATGCAGGTGCAGCCGTTCTGCAATGTCGCCAAACAGCGCGGGAGCCACCGAAAAGTAAAACGCTTTCACGACATTCGGGCGGCCCAGTTCGTGCAAGGCAGGCCAGCCGCTGTCACCTTTCGCATCGATGGATATGTAGTGGATCTGCGCCAGAAACCTCGCAATCGTGGCGGGATCCTGCCGAGCTGGGGCTACGAATTCCTCAATTGCCTCACCGACGGAAACCCTGAACTCTTCGTTCGTCATCAAGCTGCGGGCTGCGCCAATGATACGGCTGTCGGCAGGCATCTGGCCTGCAAGAAATCGCCTATAAAGCCCGGGCAGGATTTTGCGTCGGGCAAGATCGCCAGTGGCTCCGAAGATTACCAGATCAAAGGTTTCAACCGGGATGACGCGTGAAACCATGGCTTCATTCTCCGCTTCGGGCTGTTCAATTTCGGTGTTAGCGCTAACGAGGGGGTGTCTAACGGCTTGCACCGAACAAGTCCAGCCGCACCCGGACCTGCCGATAGGAAGCGCGCGGTGATGCGGCTGTCAACCCATGACGCAAGGACTGTAACGCACGATGCCGATGCATGCCGTGCATCAGGCCTCCAGTTCGGCATCCCAGTAAAGGTAGTCAAGCCAGCTGTGATGCAGGTGATTTGGCGGGAAACGCCGGCCATGCGCCTGCATTTCCTCGGCACTGGGAACGCGCGGCATGCGGGCCAGATGCATGCCCGAATGCTTCAGGGTTTTGGATCCTTTGCGCAGGTTGCACGGCGAACAGGCGGCAACCACGTTTTCCCACGAGGTGATGCCACCGCGCGACCGCGGCAAGACGTGGTCAAAGGTCAGATCGCCCTTGGCACCGCAATACTGGCAACAGAACTGGTCGCGCAGAAAAAGATTAAAGCGCGTGAAGGCTACGCGCTTTTGAGGTTTGACATAGTCCTTCAGCACGACAACCGAGGGTATTCGCAACTCGCTTCGCTGGCTGCGCACTACCTGATCATATTCGGCAACGATGGTTACGCGGTCGAGGAACGCGGCCTTGACTGCCTCTTGCCACGGCCATAGCGACAAGGGGTAATAGGACAACGGGCGGTAATCAGCATTCAGGACAAGCGCCGGATAATGCCGCAAGCCTGCGGGTTCACGCACGAATACCGACCTGAAATCACCTTCTATGCCCAAGGCCCACCCTTTCACATTTCCCGATGCCTGACTCGGCGACTGCCAGGCTGATCTGCTGCACGAAACTATATCTGGCGTTTTGCGAGGCGCAACCCCCCGGATATACGTTCTTTGCACCGAAGCAGTAACCCGACCAAGTGACGGCTGCATGACAATGGCGCAAAACCGAAAAATGACAAAGCCCCCCGGCTGCCCGGGGGGCCAATTTTCGCCGCACAGCCATAGGTTATTGTGCCGCTGAAACCGCCCGCCCGGTCAGCACCTTGACCAGATTTGCGCGGTAAGCCGGGGTGCCGTGCAGATCGCTGATCATGCCTTTCGACGACGCTGACAGATTTGCAATCGCAGCGGCGCTGAAATTGGCAGACAGTGCCGCTTCGGCCTCGGCCCAACGGAAAACGCCGTTTTCCGACGCCCCGGTTACCGCTACGCGAACACCGTTCGCGTATTTGGCGACGAAAACTGCCGTCAGAGCGAACCGCGATGCGGGTTGGTCAAACTTCACGTAAGCCGCCTTTTGCGGCACCGGGAAGGTGACAGAGGTGATAAACTCGCCATCCTCCAGTGCGGTCGAAAACAGCCCCTTGAAATAGGCATCAGCGGCGATCTTGCGTTTGTTGGTGTGTACGGTGGCGCCAGACCCGAGCACCGCCGCCGGATAGCAGGCCGAGGGGTCGTTGTTGGCAAGCGAGCCGCCAAGCGTGCCGCGATTGCGCACTGCCGGATCGCCGATACCACCGGCAAGGGCTGCAAGGGCGGGGTAAAGCTTCGCCGCCTCTTGCGCAACTTTCGAATGGATGGTGGCCGCCCCCACCGACACGCCGTCGTCGGCCATGCAGACGCCCTGCATTTCCGGAATGCCGGTCAGACTGACCAGCACAGAAGGCGAGGCCAGCCGCTGCTTCATGGTGGGCAGCAGCGTTTGGCCACCGGACAGGGCTTGCGCACCATCGGCTGCCATCGCTTTTGCCGCGTCGGGGATGTTGGATGGCTTCACGAAGTCGAAGTTATACATGGTCTTTCTCCCTCGCGTTACGCGTTCATCGCCGACCAGACGCGCGATGGCGTCAGTGGCATGTCGATGTGAGTTACGTTTTTGCCAGCCCGGTGCAGGGCGTCGATGACCGCGTTGACCACGGCCGGGGGCGAGCCGATGGCCCCCGCCTCACCACAGCCTTTGACGCCCAATGGGTTGTGGGTGCAGGGGGTGATGCAGCTATGATCGACAGTATACATCGGCAGATCGTCGGCGCGGGGCATGGTGTAATCCATGTAAGAGCCGGAGGTTAGCTGACCGTTGGCATCATAGGTGCAGCCTTCAAGCAGGGCTTGACCGATGCCTTGGGCGACGCCGCCATGAACTTGGCCTTCGACGATCATCGGGTTCATCACATTGCCGAAGTCGTCGGCGCAGGTGAAGCTTGCGATTTCGACGCGGCCGGTGTCTGGGTCAACTTCGACCTCGCAGGCATAGGCCCCGGCTGGATAGGTGAAGTTGGCGGGATCGTAGAAGGCGGTTTCTTCTAGCCCAGGCTCCAGCGTTTCAAGGGGATAGTTGTGCGGCACGTAGGCAGAAAACGCGATCTCGCCAAAGGTTTTCGCTTTGTCAGTGCCGGTGACGCTGAACTTGCCATCGGCGAAGATGATATCGCCTTCGGCGGCTTCCAGCATGTGGGCGGCGATCTTCTTGCCTTTGGCGATGACCTTATCAAGGGCGCGGTCCATGGCGGACCCGCAAACCGCCAAGCTGCGCGAGCCGTAGCTGCCCATGCCGAACGGAATCTTCGATGTGTCACCATGCACGATGTCGATGTTCGCCTCGGGGATGCCGAGTTTGGACGACACGATCTGGGCGAAGACGGTTTCGTGGCCTTGGCCGTGGCTATGTGCGCCGACCATGACCGAGATATTGCCCGTTGGGTTGACCCGCACGGTTGCTGCGTCATAAAGGCCGACCCGAGCACCAAGGGCGCCGACAAGGGCGGATGGAGCGATACCGCAAGCCTCGATCCACGTGGAAAGGCCTAGGCCGCGGAGTTTGCCGGCTTTGGCGCTTTTGGCACGGCGAGCCTCAAAACCGGCGAAATCGCCGATGTCGATCAATTTATCCAGCGTGGCTTGGTAGTTGCCGGTGTCGTAGACCAGCGCCACTGGCGTGGTGTAGGGGAATTGGTCGAGTTGGATGAAGTTCTTGCGGCGCACTTCGACCGGGTCGAGGTTTAGCTCGCGGCACATTTTGTCGACCACACGTTCGATGGAATAAGTGGCCTCGGGCCGCCCTGCCCCGCGATAGGCGTCAACGGGGGCGGTGTTGGTGAACACGGTTTTGACGTTCACATAAACCAGCGGGGTCTTGTAGGGGCCCGCCATCAAGGTGCCGTGCAGGAAAGTTGGCGTTACGGTGGCGAAGTTCGACAGATACGCGCCGACATTGGCCAGTGTTTCGGTGCGCAGCGCCAGGAAGTTGCCCTGCTTGTCGGACGCAAGTTCGATGGTGGTGACGTGATCGCGGCCATGTGCATCGGTCAGGAAGCTTTCCGACCGGTCGGCGACCCATTTGACCGGGCGGCCAATGCGGCGTGACGCAGCCAGAACCAGCGCCTCTTCGCCGTAGTGATAGATTTTCGATCCGAACCCACCGCCAACATCCGGTGCGATGACGTTCAGTTTATGCTCGGGGATGCCCATCACGAAGGCCGCGACCAGAAGCCGTGTCAGGTGCGGGTTTTGCGAGGTGGTGTACAATTTGTAATCCTCGGTGCCCGGATCGTAGACGCCGATCGAGGCGCGCGGTTCCATTGCATTGGGCACAAGGCGGTTGTTGATCAGCTTCAGCGAGGTCACATGCGGGGCGGATTTGAAAGCCGCATCAACGGCGGCACGGTTATCCTCGATCCAGCCCCAATCGAAACAGACGTTATCGGCAATCTCGTCATGCACGCGGTTGGTCTTGTCGGCGACGGCGGCGGCCATATCGACGATGGCGGGCAGTTCTTCAAACACCACGTCCAGCGCCTCGACGGCGGACCGCGCGATTTCAACCGTTTCGGCGATGACGGCAGCATAGGCATCACCAACGTGACGCACCTTGCCATGGGCCAGAACGGGACGCTTGGGTTCCTTCATCGTCTCGCCATTGCGGCTTTGGATCAGCCAGCCAGCAGGGTTGCCCCCAACGGCGGCGAAGTCCGCACCGGTGAAGACGGCAAGCACGCCGTCCATCGCCTCGGCTGCCTTCGTGTCGATGGACACGATGCGCGCGTGGGCGTGGGGCGAGCGGGCAAAGGCCGCATAGGTCTGGCCATGAAGTTGAATATCAGCTGTGTAACGACCGCGTCCCGTCAGGAACCGCACGTCTTCGCGCCGCTTGGAGCTGGCACCGATACCACTGTCTTTGGGCATGTCATTCCTCCCAGAATGGATACGTTTATTCGGCGGCTACGGCAGGCACGTCCTGTCCGGATGCAGCCAGCACCGCTTTGACGATGTTGTGATAGCCGGTGCAGCGGCAGATATTGCCTTCGAGGTAATGGCGCACTTCGGCTTCGGTTGGTTTTGGGTTTTCGGCAAGCAGGGCGGCTGTGCTCATCACCATGCCGGGGGTGCAAAAGCCGCACTGCAACCCGTGATGATCCTGAAACGCTTGCTGAATGGTACCTAAGCTTCCATCGGCATTGGCCATGCCTTCGATGGTCTTGACCGATGATCCCGCGACATCGACCGCGAAGACCGAGCACGCTTTGACGGCGAGGCCGTCGATATGCACGACGCAAGCGCCGCATTGCGAGGTGTCACAGCCGATATGGGTGCCGGTCAACCCCAAGCCGTCGCGCAGGAACGACGACAGCAAAGTGCGCCCTTCGACATCACGCGATACGGATTTTCCATTCACGGTAACGGTGACTTTCGTCATCTTGTCCTATCCTCCCTTGGTCCGACCTTCGTCGACCGCCAGTTATCTATAATTGTTTTGGTTCAGCCCGAAATCAAGCGCTTGAACCATCCCTTCTTCTTTTCCGGTGCCTCGGCATTGGCGACATCTTCAACATCATCGCCGTCATCTTCGACACTGTCCTGAAACCGGGTGAAAAATTCGTCAGCCATCTTTTTGGCAAAGCCGTCGATGATGCGGCTGCCAAGCTGCGCCAGCTTGCCGCCGACATTCGCATCTACCGTGTAGCCAAGGCGCGTGCCGCCTTCGATGGCCTCCAGCGTTACCTTGGCACCACCCTTGGCAAAGCCCGCTGGCCCACCTTTACCTTCGCCGCTGATGGTCAGGCTTTTGCCTTCGATCCGGTCTGACAAGGTCACCACACCGGTAAAGCGAGCTTTGACCGGCCCAACTTTTTGCACGACCACAGCCTCGAACCCGGTCTCGGCGGTACCGGTCATGCTTTCGCAACCCGGCACAGATGCCATCAGCACCTCGGGGTTCAGCAGCGCCGCCCAGACCGTGGCCGGATCGGCCTTGATATCACGCTGGTCTGAAAGCTGCATTCGTCCCCCTCGATCCACCTGCCAACTATCATCTAACGATTGGCGCTTCGGCAAGCGTTTCAACACAACGTTACAATAATTCTTCGCGACCAAAAGCCGTGACCATATCCGCCACCGAAAACGGCGTGGGGTTTACCGAGCCCGCAAAACGCGCAATATCCGGTGTGGGCTTTGCAGGAGCGGTAAATGCAGAATTTTTCCCGGCGCGGAGTGTTGGGCCTGATGGCCCTGTCTCTGGCGTCATGCGGCGACAAACCCCGGCGCGAAGTGCCAAGCCGAAGCGATCTGTTTCCCGGCGAAACACCAGAACTGCGCGCACTGATCAACCGGGCTGCGGCGGAGAATGCGGTGCCGGCATCGCTGGTTCACCGCGTGGTGCAGCGTGAAAGCGGCTATAACCCGGCTGCGCGCAACGGGCCCTATTACGGGCTGATGCAAATCCTGCCGCAGACGGCTGGGACAATGGGGTATCGGGGCAGCCCGGCAGGCCTGCTGGATGCGGAAACCAACCTGACCTATGCGGTGCGGTACTTGCGCGGCGCGTGGCTGGTTGCCGACGGCAGCGAAGACCGCGCGGTGATGTGGTACGCCAAGGGCTATTACTACGAGGCGAAACGGCGTGGGTTGTTGGAAGAAACGGGGTTGCGGACGTAAGGGGCGGAGTCGGTTGGGGCGGATGTCGGCTTTGCGGAACATTGGAGACCTTGACTATCCGAGTGAGAATGTCAGCTGCAAGTGAGGGGAGCTGAAAACCGTTTGGTGTAAGAGCTTCCACTCAACCGCTTTCTGGGCCGTCACGTTTCGCAAAGGATGCAGTTCATGAGAACACTCGCCGCACTGGTTTTTCCCGGTTTTGACACACTCGATTTCTTTGGTCCCATGGAAATGTTGGGTGGTTTTGGAGAAGAGACCGACATCATTACTGTCGCAAAAGGACGCGATCCGGTGCCAAGTTGTCATGGTCAGCGGATCGTTGTGGACAAGACCATATTTGAAAAGAACGACTATGACCTGTTGTTCATCCCCGGTGGCGATGCAGCCTTAGTTGAGGGCAAAGACGAAGACTTGCTTCAATGGATCAGAGAGTGTTCTGCGACTGCAGAGAGGGTGATGGCTGTATGCACCGGCACCGTGCTGTTGGGGATGACGGGCGTTCTGGAAGGGCGCAAAGCGACCACCAATAAACGCGATTTCAAAAACACAGTCCATCTTGCGCCGCACGTAGAGTGGGTGAAGGAAGCAAGGTGGGTAGAAGACGGCAAGTTTTTTACGTCTTCCGGTGTGTCAGCTGGTATGGATATGGCGCTTGCGGTGATGGCAGATTTGTTCGGAATGGAAATGGCAGACAGATTGGCCCTAGGTTGTGAATACGAATGGCACAAGGACGCCAGCCGTGATCCCTTCGCAAAGCTAGCGGGCTTGGTCTGAGGTTAACGGCGATCCGCCGCACTGGGTTGTCTCGGTAAAAAGGGCTCACAGCGACCAACATAGGCGTTGCATCACAACCGTCCCTGACCCCAACGACTGCTCCACCTATTACCCCCGGCGCGGATCAATACCACGCATCCGCCATACTGGCCTTCTTGCGGTCAATGAACTCCTGCAAACCATCACGCAGACCCTGATCCAAAGCCGGGGCTTCATACTCCGCCAGCCGCTTTTTCCACAAAGCATTGGCGCGGGTGGCGGCGTCGGTGGAACCGGCGGCCTCCCACTTCTCGAAGGGTTCGTTGTCGGACAGGTCACTGTCCCAGAATGCAGTTTCGTAATGGCGCATGGTGTGGGCGCAGCCGAAGAAGTGATTGCCGGGGCCGACCTCTGCAAAGGCATCGACGGCCAGTTGCTCGTCGTCGATGACAACACCTGCGAGGTATTTGTGCAAAGACCCGCACAGATCGGCGTCGAGCATGAATTTCTCGTAGGACATGCTCAGAAGCCCGTCGAGGAAACCCGCGGAATGCAGGATGAAGTTGGCACCGCAATGGATGGCGGCCAGCATCGACATGGTGCCTTCCATCATCGCCTGCGCATCAGGCAGTTTCGAGGTGGTGAAATTGCCCGAACAACGCAGCGGCAGGTTCAGGCGGCGGGCTAGCTGGCCGATGACCATCGACCCGATGGCAGGTTCTGGCGTGCCAAAGGTGGGCGAGCCTGACCGCAGGCTCATCGACGACAGGAAATTACCGAAGATAACCGGCGCGCCGGGGCGTTCCAGTTGGGTCAGCGCGCAGCCTGCCATGGTTTCGGCCAGCGATTGCGCGATGCCACCGGCGTTGGTGACCGGGCCCATGGCACCCCCAAGGATGAAGGGCACGATGACGGCGGCTTGGTTGGCGCGGGCATAAGCGCGCAAGGAATTGGTCATCGTGCCATCCCAGACCAGCGGCGAGTTGACGTTGACATTGCCGAGGATGACGCAGTTCTGATCGACAAAATCGCGGCCAAACAGGATGCGCGACATCTCGATACTGTCCTCGGCCCGTTCTTCGGACGTGACCGACCCCATGTAGGGGCGGTCGGACAGCGTCATATGCGCCATCACCATATCAAGGTGGCGCTTGTTGACGGCGATATCGGTCGGCTCGCAAATGGTGCCGCCGGAGTGGTGAAAGTTTGGGCTGGATTGGGCGAGTTTGATGAAGTTCTGGAAGTCTTCCAGCGTGCCAAAACGGCGACCGCGATCAAGGTCCATCACGAAGGGTGATCCGTAGGCGGGCGAGAACACCACGGATTTGCCGCCGATTTCCACCGAATTGGCGGGGTTGCGGGCGTGTTGGGTGAAACTGGATGGTGCGGTTTTCAAAACCTCGCGCAGCAGGCCGGGCGGGAATTTGACCAGCAATCCCTGCACGTCCGCCCCCGCCCGTCGCCAGTGATCCAGTGCGACCGGATCATCGCGAAACTCAATGCCAGTCTCAGACAGGATGCGGTCTGCGGCAGCCTCGATTTTCAGCAGGTTCTCGTCAGACAGAATGTCATAGGTCGGAATATTGCGGATGATGTAGGGCATGCCCATGCCGCCGCCCTTCTGCGCGCGTGACACATGGCGCGCCTGACGACCCGATCTTGCCCGAACCTCGTTCATTCCGCATGCCTCCCGCAGCGAATGCGCCGCAAGATGCCAGAAAACGACCAATCCGTGATACCGTCCGCGACACGGGCGACGAATGAATGTCAGTTCCCGCCCTGTCGCCCGTTCATGTGACCACATCGGGTGCAACCCGTCCGGTGTGGGCGGCAATTCCCGCCAGCGCATGTGCGGCCCGGATCACCGGGGCCAGCGCCACCTGCGGGTCAAGATCCAAGCCATCCGGCCCCGGCGCATAGCGTTCCAGATACAGACGCAGCGTGGCACCTTCCGTACCGGTGCCCGACAGCCGCATCACGATCCGGCTGCCACCCTCGAACAAGATCCGCACCCCCTGCTTCAGGCTGATCGAGCCATCGACCGGGTCGGCATAGGCGAAATCATCGGCGCCGCTGATGGTCATGCCTTCGATCTGCCGCCCCGGCAGGCCGGACAGACTGTCGCGCAGGGCCGCCATCATGGCATCGGCACCCGCCGTTTCCACCGCCTCGAAATCATGGCGCGAATAGTAGTTGCGCCCAAAGCGCAGCCAATGCGCCGCCAGCAGGTCTGCCACAGGCTCTTTGCGCACGGCGAGAATGTTCAGCCACAACAGCACCGCCCAGAGCCCGTCCTTTTCGCGCACATGGTCGGACCCGGTGCCGAAGCTTTCTTCCCCGCATATGGTGGCACGGCCTGCATCCAGCAGATTGCCAAAGAATTTCCATCCGGTCGGGGTTTCGAATTTCGCAATGCCCAAGGCGTCGGCCACCCGGTCCACCGCGGCAGAGGTTGGCATGGACCGCGCAACGCCTTTCAGCCCATCCCTGTAACCGGGCGCCAGATGCGCATTCGCCGCCAGCACCGCCAGACTGTCGGAGGGGGAGACATAGATGCCGCGCCCAACCACCATGTTGCGATCGCCGTCGCCGTCAGATGCCGCGCTGAAATCAGGCGCGTCCGGCGCAAACATTTCATTCATCAGCGACTTGGCCCATGTCGGGTTCGGATCGGGATGCATGCCGCCGAAATCTGGCAGCGGTGTTCCATTGACCACCGTCCCGGGTGCGGCACCCAGGCGCTGCTCCAGAATCTCCTGCGCATAGGGGCCGGTGACAGCACACATCGCATCAAATCGCATGCGGTAGCCGGATTTGAACAGCGCGGCGATGGCCGGAAAATCGAACAGAGTTTTCATCAGGGCGGCGTAATCGCTGACCGGGTCCACCACATCGACGATCATGTCGCCCAACTGGCTTTGCCCAAGGCGGCCAAGATCGATGTCATGCGCCTGCAAGATGCGGTATTCGGTGATCGACAAGGTTTCGCGGTACATCGCCTCGGTCACGTTTTCGGTAGCCGGCCCGCCGTTCGCCATGTTGAACTTAACGCCGAAATCCTCGTTCTGCCCGCCAGGGTTATGGCTGGCCGACATGATGATGCCACCATCGGTTTTATTCAGCCTTATCAAGTGGCTGGCGGCTGGCGTTGACAGAATTGCGGCCTGCCCCACGATCATGCGCGCAGCCCCGTTGGCAGCAGCCATCCGCAAGATTACCTGTGCCGCGCGGTCGTTGAAATAGCGCCCGTCACCGCCCAGAACCAGTGTCTTGTCCACCACACCGCCAATGCCGTTGAAAATCGCCTGCACGAAATTTTCAAGGTAGTGATGCCCCATGAACCGGGCGGTTTTCTTGCGCAGGCCAGAGGTGCCGGGTTTCTGATCGCTGAAGGGTGTTGTGGCAATTGTCAGCACGGTCATTTGGGGCCTCCGATGGCAGCGGGAACGGGAATGAACACCAGCACGGATTGCGCGGCCAGATCCATCACGGGTTTCGACAGGACCGGGGCCAGGCGCGGTTTGGTGGTATCAAGGATTATTTGCCAGGCCGGCGCGGTGTCAGGCAGGGTCAGGCTTTGCGCAGGGCCAGTGTTGAACACCAGAAACACCGCATCCGACCGCGCGCGGCCTTCGGCGGCCATGCGCAGTTCAACACAGACGCAGCGGAACGCCGGATCGTGCCAGTCGTGCGCGCCGGGCACCGATCCATCGGCGCGCCGCCAGATCACATCCAGCAACCCGTCACTGGCACGCGGCCGCGCATGCAAGAACCGCCGTTGCCGCAAGACCGGATGCGCGCGGCGCAGGGCGGCCAGTTCGGCGACGAAATCGGCCAGACCGGGATCAGGGTTTTCCCAGTTCAGCCAGCTTGTCTCATTATCCTGCGCATATGCGTTGTTGCTGCCGGCCTGGGTCTGGCCCAACTCGTCACCCGCCAGCAGCATCGGCACGCCTTGGCTTAGCATCAAGGTGGCAAGCAGGTTGCGTTTGCGCAGATCGCGGGCGGCGCGGATCACCGGATCATCGGTCGGGCCTTCGACCCCTAGATTGTCGGAGTAATTCTCGTCATGCCCGTCACGGTTTTCTTCGCCATTGGCAAAGTTGCGCTTGACGGTGAAACTGACCAGATCCTCCAGCGTGAAGCCATCGTGCGAGGTGATGAAGTTTACCGACGATGTCGCCGCACGTGCCGAGTGATCGAATTTTTCGGCTGACCCCAACAGGCGTTTGGCAAAATCCGTCACGACGCCCGCATCGCCGCGCCAGAACCGGCGCACACCGTCGCGGAACTTGTCGTTCCATTCGGCAAAGGGATGCGGATAGGCCCCCAACTGATACCCGCCGGGACCGATATCCCACGGCTCTGCAATCAACTTGACGCGGCCAAGAACAGGGTCCTGCCTTATCGCATCAAAGAAGCCACCGTTCGGATCAAAGCCATGCGCCTCACGCCCCAAGGCCGTCGCCAGATCAAACCGAAAACCATCCACATGCATCACCTCGACCCAGTAACGCAAACTGTCCAGCACCATGCGCAGCACCATCGGATGCGTCAGATTAAGGCTATTGCCTGTGCCCGCGTCATTGACATAGTGACGGCCACCCTCCAGCAGCCGGTAATAGCTGCGATTGTCGAGGCCCCGGAACGCCAATGTCGGGCCGTTCGCGTCGCCCTCGCCGGTGTGGTTGTAGACGACATCCAGGATCACCTCGATCCCCGCCGTATGAAACCGGCGGACCATGGACTGGAATTCCCAGATCGCCCCCTTCGACATATAGCGCGGCTCGGGCGCGAAAAAGCCGATGCTTTGATAGCCCCAGTAATTGCGCAACCCCTTGGCCACGAGAAACCGGTCATCGACAAAGGCCTGCACCGGCAGCAGTTCGACGGCTGTAACGCCAAGCTTCAGCAAATGATCCAGCATCGGGTCCGACGACAGGCCCAGATAGGTGCCCCTAAGGCCGCGCTCGATGCGCGGGTGCAGGGCGGTCGCCCCCTTCACATGCACCTCGTAAATCAGGCTTTGCGACAGCGGGGTTTGCGGCGCGCGATCATCGCCCCAGTTGAATGACGGATCAACAACCACCGATTTCGGCATCGCAAAGGCGCTGTCACGGGTATCGAACGACAGATCGCCGCGCGGGCTGCCAATCTTGTAGCCCATCAGCGCATCCGACCAGCGCAGGCGGCCATCAAACTGCCGGGCGTAGGGGTCGATCAACAACTTGTGCGCGTTGAAGCGGTGCCCGGCTTCTGGCTGATAGGGGCCAAGCGCACGAAAGCCGTACAGCGTGCCCGGCATCAGACCCGCCACATGCATGTGCCAGATGTCGCCATCGCGATCCCGAAATGCCAGGCGGGCCACTTCCTTGCGACCATCGGCGGAAAACAGGCACAACTCGATCCGTTCGGCATGGGCGGAAAAGACGGCGAAGTTGACGCCCTCGCCGTCGAACGTGGCACCCATCGGCCATGGCCGGCCCGGCCCGGTGCTGTGCCCAGGTAGCCGCGCCGGCAAGTGTTCAGGTGCGGCGATCATGTCAACAGGCTTACATAAAGGCTGGCATAGGCCGCGGCCGACCGTTCCCAGCCGACCTGCTGTGCCATGGCATTGCGTTGCAGCTTTGCCCAGGTCTTCGGATCGCCGTAAAGTGCCAGCAACTGGCGCAAGGCTTGGGCAAAGGCCGCAGCATCCGTGGGATGGAAGGTGATCCCGGTCGCAACCCCCGCCGCCAGACCTGCCGGATTGGCGGTGATCACGGTATCGGCCAACCCGCCAACCGCCGCCACCACCGGCAAAGTGCCATAGCGCAGCCCGTACATCTGTGTCAGCCCGCAAGGCTCGAACCGCGATGGCACCAGAACGGCGTCACCGCCCGCGAACATGCGGTGGCTGAGATCCTCGTCATAGCCGATGCGCACGGCGACACGTCCGGCAAAGCGTTTCTCAAGGCCCCGCATCGCCGCCTCGAGTGCGGGATCACCAGAGCCAAGCACCAACAATCCGCCGCCGCCCTCGACGAATTCAGGGATCACGGCGGGCAACAGGTCGATACCCTTCTGGTCGGTCATCCGGCTGACCACGATTGCCAGCGGGCCGGGCACATCAAGGCCGAACTCGGCCTGCAAGGCGGCGCGGTTCACGGCTTTTGACGCAAGCGATTTGCTGGAATAGGGCGTGATCGCGCTGTCCGCCTCAGGCGACCAGACGGCAGTATCAACGCCGTTCAGGATACCGCTGACACGGTCCGCCCGGGCCACGATCACGCCTTCCAGCCCCATGCCATAACCGGGGCGCATCAGTTCGGACGCGTAGGTCGGCGAGACGGTCGTGATGGCATCGGCGGTAACGAGGCCCGCCTTCAGGCTGGACAGGCCACCGTAGTATTCCAGAGCAGCGGGATGAAACTCGGCAGGCGGCAGGCGCAGCAAGGCGAGTTGCGATGCGGCCGCCCAGCCCTGAAAGGCGATGTTGTGCACGGTCATCACCGTCGCTACCCGGCGCCCGGTGCCGTACGCCAGATAGGCCGGTGCATAGCCCGCTTGCCAGTCGTGGGCATGCAGTACATCGGGCAGCCAGCCATCGCTCAACCCTTCGCGCGCGATTGCCGCCGCAACCCAACTAAGTGCTGCAAAGCGTTGCGCGTTATCCTCGTGATCGCCAGCAGCATCGGAATAGGGGCCACCTTCGCGGTCATAGAGATGCGGCGCGTCCAACAGCAGGATGGACATGCCCCCAACCTCGCCTGCTACAACACGGCCCGGACCACCGAACAGATCGGGCTCGGCAAAGACCTCTGGCCAATCCTTGATGACTTCCAGCAAGGGCCGATAGGCAGGCAACAGGACCCGCATATCCCAGCCATGGCCTGCCAGCGCGCCCGGCAATGCCCCCACGACATCGGCAAGCCCGCCGGTCTTGATCAACGGCACACATTCGGATGCGACAGAAAGAACCCGCCCACGAATATCCATGCCACTTCGCCTTTCATTTTGGTCCAAGTATCCCACGGGGGGGAAATGAGCGATAAGAAAACCTCCAGTGGAGGTTTTCCGCGAAGAACGCCCGTCCCGTGGACGGGCCGGGACTGGGAGGCAGTCGGCCCCCCGCCCTTTCAGGAAAAACCCGCGTCAGGACAACGCTTTTGCCCGCACATCCAACATATCCTGGGTGATCAGCACAATGCCTGCATCGGTCCTGCGGAACCACTTTTCATCGTCTTCCGCATCCTGGCCCACAACCAACCCTTCGGGAATGATCACGCCGCGATCTATAACGCAGTTTTTCAGCTCTGCCTTGCGGTGCACGATGACTTGCGGCAGTGCCACGACATGATCGAGCGTTGCAAACGAATGCGTGCGGCAGCCGGTAAACAGCAGGCTATTCCTGACCTCCGACCCAGATACGATACAATCGCCCGAGATCAGTGACGACACCGCCATGCCACGGCGTTTGTCGGTGTCGTGGATGAATTTCGCGGGCGGCACGATCTCGGCATAGGTCCAGATCGGCCAGGCGTTGTCATACAGATCAAGCTTGGGTACGAAATCGGTCAGGTCGATATTGGCCTGCCAGAACGCATCGATGGTGCCCACGTCGCGCCAGTAGGGCTCGGTCTCCAACCCGCTTTTCACACAGCTATCAGCAAATTTGTGGGCCACGGCTTTGCCGTTTTTCACGATCTGCGGGATGATGTCATTGCCGAAATCGTGGCTGCTGTCTGGGTCTTCGGCATCCTTGATCAACAGATCGCGCAGGAAGGTCCAGTTGAAAATGTAGATGCCCATTGACGCCAACGCATTTTTCGGATCGCCGGGAATTGAGGGCGGGTCTTTCGGCTTTTCCAAAAAATCGGTAATCCGCATGTTCTTGTCGACATGCATCACACCAAAGGCCACCGCTTCCATCCGGGGCACGGTCAGGCAGCCGATGGTGACATCGGCTTTGCTTTCGACATGCTGGCGCAGCATCACCTCGTAATCCATCTTGTAGATGTGATCGCCGGCAAGGATGATGGCGTATTGGATGCCGTAGCTGTCAACGATATCAATGTTTTGCGTCACAGCATCGGCAGTGCCAAGGTACCATTTGTTTTCGCTGACGCGCTGCGAGGCGGGCAGGATATCCAGATATTCGTTGCGTTCCGCCCGGAAAAATGACCAGCCGCGCTGGCAATGCCGGATCAGGGAATGCGCTTTGTACTGCGTCGCAATGGCCATCTTGCGGATGCCGGAATTCAGCGCGTTCGACAAGGCAAAGTCGATGATCCGGGTCTTGCCGCCGAAGTACACCGCCGGTTTGGCGCGTTTGTCGGTTAGTTCTTTCAGGCGGCTGCCGCGCCCGCCCGCCAGCACAAAGGCCATGGCCTGCGATGAAAGCCGCGCGTTCGGTCTTGGCTGCATTCCGTCCTCCCTGATGCGGGGTTGCCCCCGGCTTTGATTTTTCCTGAACCCAAGGCTCGCGCCGGGTTTTGTTCATTTGGCCTTGCGCAGGTACACGGCTGACAGTGGCGGCAGCGCGATAAGTGCCGAATGCGCCTGCCCGTGCCACGCCTTGGCTTCGGTCGCGACGCCACCCGGGTTGCCGCGATTGCCGCCGCCGTAGATGGCCGCATCGGTATTCAAAATCTCATCCCAATGGCCGGACGTTGGCAGACCAATGCGATATTGCCGGTCAACCGGGGTCATATTCATGACAGCCACAACATCCGGGTCATCAGGCGCGCCTTTGCGCACCCAAGCGTAGACCGACGCTTCGGCATCGTTGCTTTCCAGCCACGCAAAGCCTTCGGGGCGGGCGTCATTCAGATGCAGGGCGGTGTTTTCGCGGTAAACCCGGTTCAGATCGCGCACCAAAGACTGCACGCCGCGATGGGCGGGGTCATCCAGCAGGTGCCAATCAAGGCTCTGGTCGTGGTTCCATTCCTGAAATTGGGCAAACTCCTGACCCATGAACAGCAGCTTCTTGCCGGGATGCGCCCACATGAAGCCGTAATACGCACGCAGGTTGGCAAATTTTTCCGCGCCCGACCCCGGCATTTTTGCCAGCATCGACCCCTTGCCATGCACCACTTCGTCATGGCTGATCGGTAGTATATAGTTTTCCGACCATGCGTAATGCAGCCCGAAAGTCATCTGGTGATGATGATACTTGCGGTGCACCGGGTCCTTTTGCATGTAGGACAGGGTGTCGTTCATCCAGCCCATATTCCACTTGAAGCCAAAGCCAAGCCCGCCATGATTGACGGGCCGCGACACGCCGGGAAAGGCGGTGCTTTCCTCGGCAATCGTCATGATCCCCGGCACTTCCCCATAAGCCACGGTGTTCATGCGTTGCAGCACGGCGATAGCCTCATAATTCTCGCGGCCGCCATCGCGGTTGGGCACCCATTGACCAGCTTTGCGGCTGTAATCGCGGTACAGCATTGAGGCGACCGCATCGACGCGCAGACCGTCAAGGTGGAATTCCTCAAGCCAGTACAGCGCGTTCGACGTCAGGTAGTTGGATACCTCCACCCGGCCATAGTTGAAGATCAGCGTGTTCCAATCCTGATGAAAGCCTTCGCGCGGGTCTTGATGTTCGTATAGCGGCGTACCGTCGAACCGGCCCAGCCCATGTGCATCGGTCGGGAAATGCCCCGGCACCCAATCCAGCAAAACGCCGATGCCCTTGGCATGCGCAGCATCCATGAAGGCGCGAAATTCGGTTGGCGTGCCATGGCGGATGGTGGGGGCGAACAGACCAACGGGCTGATAGCCCCAACTGCCATCAAACGGGAACTCAGATATCGGCATCAACTCGATATGGGTGAAGCCCATGTCAGCGACGTAATCGACCAGTTGCCCGGCAAGTTCGGCGTAGCTTAGCATCCGGTTGTCGGCTGCGCGCCGCCACGAACCCAGATGTACTTCATAAACCGAAATGGCGGCATCAATGGAATGGGCAGCACCACGCCGTGCCATCCAGTCGGCATCGTGCCAATCACCCGTGATCCTGCGCACGACAGACGCGTTGGCCGGCGGATGTTCAGACCCAAAGCCAACCGGATCAGCCTTCAGCGGCATCAACACACCATCTGCACCGCGAAGTTCGTACTTGTAACTGCTGCCTTCGCCAAGGCCGGGGATGAAGGTTTCCCAGACCCCGGTGGCACCGCGCCTGCGCATCGGATTGCGTCGGCCATCCCAGATGTTGAAGTCACCCACCACCGAAACCCGCTGCGCATTCGGTGCCCAGACGGCGAAATGTGTGCCGGACACCCCTTCATGCGTGATCAGATGCGCGCCAAGGACGTGCCAAATCCGCTTGTGCGTGCCCTCACCCAACAGATATTCATCCAACTCGCCCAACACCGGGCCGAAGCGGAACGGATCGTCGAATTCCCACTCGACACCGTGCCCCAGCGCGCGCAGCCGGTAGTCGGTCTTTTTGGTGACGGCCCCCGAGAACAGGCCCGGCGCGCCCTTGATCGGGGACAATTCGTGCGCCTTGCCGGCTTTCCCCGTCAGCATCCACAACTTTTCTGCCCCAGGAACAAAAGCGGTGACAACCCACTGCTTGCCGCGCTTGTGCGGGCCCAGCACCGAAAACGGATCACCATGCGAGCCATTTGCCAGCGCTTCGGCGGCGAACCGGTCTACCAATGGGGTGTCAGACATCGCAACCTCCGCTACAGGGCCGGCGTAACTGACCAGATATCCGCCATGTAGGCACGGATCGTGCGGTCAGACGAGAAAAATCCTGACCGAGCAGTGTTCATCGCAGCCATCGTGACCCACTGCCGCTGATCAGCATATGCCACATCAACGCGGTCCTGCGCTTGCAGATAGGCATCAAAATCCGCGGCGACCAGAAAGTAATCGCTGTGCCAGATACGGTGCAAAAGGCCATCGTAGCGGTCAGGATCGTCGGCCGAAAACAGGCCTTCGGCAATCATTTGCAGAACGTTTTGCAGGGTCTGGCTGGCCTCGATGGCTTTGCGGGAATGGTCGGTATCGGTGCGGCGCTTCTCGACCTCGTCGGTGGTCAGGCCGAACAGAAAAAAGTTCTCGGCCCCGACCTCTTGCAAAATCTCGACATTCGCGCCGTCGAGCGTGCCGATGGTTGGCGCGCCGTTCATCATGAACTTCATGTTGCCGGTCCCCGACGCTTCTTTTCCGGCGGTCGAGATTTGTTCGGACAGGTCGGCAGCAGGGATCAGCCGTTCCGCCATCGAGACATTGTAATTGGCCGGATACAGCACCTTCAGACGGTCGCCGACGATGGGATCATTGTTGATTGTCGTTGCTACGTCATTGATAAGGTAAATGATTTCCTTTGCCACGGCATAGCCGGGCGCAGATTTTCCACCAAAAATCTTCACACGCGGCACCCATGGCCCGTTCGGATTGCGGCGGATTGCATCCCAGCGGGCAATGGTTTCGAGGATGTTCAGCAATTGCCGCTTGTATTCGTGGATGCGCTTGATCTGCACATCGAACAGCGCGTCCGAGCTGACTGAAACGCCCATGGTATCCTTGATCCACCCCGCAAGCCGCACCTTGTTGGCGCGCTTTGCCGCACCGAAGGCATCGCGGAAACCTGCATCGCCAATATGCGGCTCCAGCCCGCGCAGACGGTCAAGGTCGGCTTCCCAACCCGCACCGATGGTCTCTGCAATCAGCGCCGACAACGGCTGGTTCGCCATTTTCAACCAGCGGCGCGGCGTCACCCCGTTGGTCTGGTTGATGATGCGGCCCGGATGCAGCAGGTTCAGTTCCGGGAACAGGTTCTTCTTGACCAGATCGGAATGCAGCGCCGAGACACCGTTCACCTTGTGCGACATGATGAAGGCCAACTCGCCCATCCGAACCTCATGGTGCTTGACGATACCCACGTAATGGGGCCGGTTCGGGTAGGTGCGGCGGTGCCAGCCGTCAATTCGTTCGATAATCTGCATGTGGCGCGGCAGCACGTTGCCGAATGTGTACGTCGCCCAGCGTTCAAGCGCCTCCGGCAGCAGCGTATGATTGGTGTATCCGAGACAAGCTTGTGCCGTTTCCAGCGCCTCGGTGAACGGCATTGCGTGATCATCTGTCAGCAGACGCACCAGTTCGGGCCCGGCAATGGCGGGATGGGTGTCGTTCATCTGGATAGCTACATGCTTTGGCAGGGCGCGCAGATCGGAATGCGTTGCCAGATAGCGACGCAAGATGTCTTGCAGGGCGGCCGAGGTCAGGAAAAACTCCTGCTTCAGACGCAGTTCCTTGCCCTGGTACGTGGTGTCATCCGGATAAAGCACGCGGCTGAGTGTCCGCGCCAGTGCCTCCGGCTCCGCCGCTGCGGCATAATCGCCGCGATTGAACCGCGCAAGGTCGAACAGGGTTGTCGGCTTTGCCGCCCACAACCGCAGCGTATTGGCCCATTTGCCCTGCCAGCCGATCACCGGCGTGTCATGCGCCGAGGCCAGCACGGTTTCGCCCGGAACCCATCGTTCGCGACCATCGCGGGTTTCGACGGTGCCCTTGAAGCCGACCGTGTAGTTGGCCTCGGGCCGCTCGAATTCCCACGGGTTGTTCTGGCTTAGCCAGTCTTCGGGCGTCTCGACCTGCTGGCCGGCCTCAAATCGCTGCCGAAACAAGCCATGCTCGTAGCGGATGCCGTAGCCATAGGCGGGGCAGCCCAGCGTCGCCATGGATTCCATGAAACATGCGGCAAGCCGTCCCAACCCGCCATTGCCAAGGGCAGCGTCAGGTTCGTCTTCGATCAGGGTCCGGAAATCTTGCCCGAACCCGGTCATCGCCTCTTCCGCCATGTCACGCAGGCCAAGGTTGATCGTCGCATCTTCCAGAATGCGCCCGATCAGGTATTCCATCGACAGATAGTAAACCCGCTTGCGGTCTTCGGCCCAGGTCCGGCGGGTGGAGGCGAACCACGGCCCCACGATGCGATCCCGGATCGCAAATGACAGCGCCATGCGCCAGTCATAGACGCTGGCATTTGGCGTGTCCTTGCCAAGCGTAAAGGTCAGGTGCCGCTGAATATCGGCTTGCAGCAGGTTCGGGGTCAGGCTCAGATCATTCACGAGGTCATTTTCCGTCTTATGGGTGGCAAAGGCGTCGGGGCGACGCTCCGGCGCATGTGCGTTGAACGCCACTGTCGGCACTCTCGGCCCCAAGGTCAAGGAAACCACTGCGGTCCGGCCCTCAATCCTGGCGAAATCTCCAAACCGCTTTGTACTATCCGCGGACCTATGGTGAAAGTGCCGCATCTTTGGTCTGTTAATCAACTATCTTCTGATCCAAATCGCTTTCAATCCCGGGGCGGATGGAGAAATGCACCATGGTATCAGCCGTATTTATGCCAATGGCGCAGTGACGCAGCAATTTGCCGGCGTCACAATTGCCAAAACGGGCGAGCAGAACGACCATTTACGTAGCGTCAGATGTTGTCGCGAAAACACATGTTCGCGCTAACCGACCAAAAAGACGACAACTTTTCGTCATCCCCTTGCCATTCAGTGCTGCAAGACTCAAAGTTGATACAAATGTGTTAAGTTGGAAAACTGGCAGATTTTCAAATCAGAAGAGCCAACTCAAACGGAGCAGACCGATGGCCAAACCGATCCCGACACCGACCCAGCAAACGGGCGGCACCTCGCCCGCGCAGCAGCAGGGTCAAGACACCGCCCCAAGCCAGCAGCAGGGTCAGACCGTATTTCGCGATTGGGCCGCGATTTGAGACCCAGGTTTTTCGCCTGAAGTCGTATTTTACTTGAAACCGGGCGTACGCGCTGTAGCCTTCATGCAGCCCAGCAGTTGGTTCGAACATGCCCACGCCCATAACCGCCATCCCGAATATCGGCCCCGCATCCGAAGCCGCGTTTGCCCGTGCGGGCATTCATTCGGCCGAAGATCTGCGTGCGCTTGGTGCGGATGAGGCGTATCGACGATTGCTGGAAAGCGGATCGTCCCCCCATTTCATCGGCTATTACGTGATCGTCATGGGCCTGCAGGGCCGGCCATGGAACGACTGCCAAGGCGACGAGAAGAAAGCACTGCGTGCGCGCTTTGATGCGATCAAGGCAGGATCAAAGAAAAAGGGCCGGTCCGAACTGGACACGGCCCTTGATCTGTTCGGGGTAGTGGAACGGCGCGCCTGAAGGTGCCGCCCCAAAACTCTTGCAAAGAATTTTAGCAAGGATTTTCAGAAAATCCTTGGGCGCGCTCAACCAACCAGTTCAAGGCCTGAGAAGAAGAACGAAATCTCGCGCGCGGCAGCGCCTTCGCTGTCGGACCCGTGGACCGAATTTTCGCCGACCGACAGGGCAAATTCCTTGCGGATGGTGCCATCGGCGGCATTTGCCGGGTTGGTCGCCCCCATCACTTCGCGGTTCTTCAGAATGGCGCCTTCGCCTTCCAGAACCTGGACCACGACAGGTTCGGAGGCCATGAATTCGCACAATTCGCCGTAAAACCCGCGCTCTTTGTGTTCGGCGTAGAACGAACCCGCCTGCGCCATCGACAGATGGATGCGTTTTTGGGCGACGATCCGCAGGCCCGCCTGTTCGAACTTAGCGTTGATTTTACCGGTCAGGTTCCGCTTGGTTGCGTCCGGCTTGATGATCGAAAGGGTGCGCTCGATGGCCATGTGTCTGTCTTTCCTTGAAACCGGGCACCGGCCCCTGCCCGCACCCTTGAATTGCGCGGCCCTGCTAACACGGGGGCGCGGCCTTGAAAAGCGGGGATGCACGGTTGACGCGGGGCCTTGCTTGAGGCAGGGAACGCCACATGCTCAGAATTTCAGACATCAGTTATTCGGTGGAAGGCCGTCCCCTGTTCGTGGGGGCATCGGCAACCATACCTGCGGGCCACAAGGTCGGCCTCGTCGGGCGCAATGGCACCGGTAAGACAACGCTTTTCAAACTGATCCGCGGCGAATTGGTACTGGAGGGGGGCGAGATATCGTTACCCAGCCGGTCCCGCATCGGCGGCGTGGCGCAAGAGGTGCCATCATCATCAATGTCGCTGCTGAACACGGTGCTGGAGGCGGACACCGAGCGCACCGAATTGCTGGCCGAGGCTGAAACAGCCACCGACCCGCACCGCATCTCTGATATCCAGACGCGGCTGGCCGATATAGATGCCTGGTCTGCCGAAGGGCGGGCCAGCACCATTCTGAAAGGCTTAGGCTTTGATGCCGAGGCGCAGTTGCGCCCCTGTTCCGATTTTTCCGGCGGCTGGCGTATGCGGGTGGCGCTTGCAGGCGTGTTGTTCGCGCAGCCTGATCTGCTGCTGCTGGACGAACCGACCAACTATCTTGATCTGGAAGGCGCACTTTGGCTCGAGGCCTATCTGCAAAAATACCCCCATACGGTGATCATCATCAGCCACGACCGTGGTCTGTTGAACCGCGCGGTGCAGGGTATTTTGCATCTGGACGATAAGAAGCTGACCTATTGGTCGGGGCCGTATGACCAGTTCGCGCGTCAGGTCGCCGAACGCCGGGCAGTGCTGACTGCCGAGGCGAAAAAGCAGGATTTGCGGCGGGCGCATCTGCAGAGCTTTGTCGACCGGTTCAAGGCGAAAGCCTCGAAAGCCGTGCAGGCGCAAAGCCGCGTCAAGATGCTGGAAAAGATGACGCCGATTACAGCGCCCGAAGAGGCGCGAAAGCAGGTGTTTACGTTCCCGGCCCCGGAAGAATTGTCGCCCCCCATCATCAATATGGACAACGCGGCAGTCGGCTACGGCGGGCCGCCGGTCTTGCGCAAGCTGTCACTGCGCATCGATCAGGACGACCGGATCGCCTTGCTTGGTCGCAACGGCAAGGGCAAATCGACGCTGTCGAAACTGCTGGCGGGTAAGTTGATCACCATGGAAGGCC
>JANOGW010000075.1:0-5177 GCA_031406155.1 Pseudorhodobacter sp. | reverse complement strand
CGCTGACATAGAGCATCACCGCCAAGCGGATGACCTCGGGGCTGGTCTTGAAGTATCGAAAAGGGGAACGCTGGGTCATCCCGGCAGGCCAGCGGACCGCCCTGCCGATCTCAAGCAAAGGTCCTCTGACAGGACCTTCGCCAAGGCATCTTTCGTGGTGCAACCGCAATGGGAACATGACTGTAACGCTCCGACAGATTCACATCATCATGCGCATGGCCATTGCGGGAACCCGAACCGTGTTTTGGGCCGTTCCCGCAAACTCATTGCTGAAAAACCCTATACATGCTGGACCTTCTCATACATCCTGACGGCTCTGAGTGGAGGAACCTCAGCATTATCAGACGCGGAAGACGATCACCGTGTCTGGTGACTATGCAACGTTGCAAAGCGTGCAGCACAGTTAGGGAGAGAGACATGAAAACCAGATCGATGTTGATGGCCTCAGCCATGATCATTGCCGTGGCAATACCCGCCTTGGCAGAAACCTCTGCAAAAAAAATCGCACTTTCAAACAACTATGCTGGTAACTCCTGGCGCCAGGCCATGCTGACCAGCTGGGAAAAGATCACCGGTCCGGCGGTGGCCGACGGTACAGTCGCGGCTGCTGACGCTTTCACAACTGCTGAAAATCAGGCAACCGAGCAAGCCGCGCAGATACAGAACATGATTCTGCAAGGCTATGATGCGATCGTCATCAATGCAGCCTCGCCCACTGCACTGAACGGCGCTGTGAAAGAGGCCTGCGATGCAGGAATTACCGTGGTGTCCTTTGACGGCATCGTCACCGAGCCCTGCGCCTGGCGCATTGCGGTGGACTTCAAGGAAATGGGCCGCAGTCAGGTGGAATACCTTGCGGGCGTACTGCCCGAGGGCGGCAACCTGCTGGAAATCCGTGGCCTTGCAGGGGTCTTCGTCGACGATGAGATCTCTGCCGGCATCCATGAGGGCGTGGCGCAATTCCCGCAGTTCAAGATCGCGGGTTCAGTGCACGGCGACTGGGCACAAGACGTGGCGCAAAAGGCCGTGGCCGGTATCCTGCCGTCTCTGCCCGAAATTGTCGGCGTCGTGACCCAGGGTGGCGACGGGTATGGCGCTGCCCAGGCCATTGCAGCTGCTGACCGCAAGATGCCGACCATCGTCATGGGCAACCGGGAAGACGAGCTGAAGTGGTGGAAAGAGCAGAAAGACGCGAACGGCTACACCACGATGTCGGTGTCGATTGCGCCCGGTGTTTCGACTCTGGCTTTCTGGGTCGCTCAGCAGGTCCTCGATGGCAAGGACGTGCCAAAAGACCTGACCGTGCCGTTCCTACGGATTGATCAGGACAATCTGGAGGCGAACCTCGCAAGCACGCAGGCCGGCGGTGTGGCCAACGTCGAATACAGCCAAGCTGACGCGATTGCTGTGATCGACGGAGCGAAGTAACGCCAGACCCTGCATGCGCGTCCGTGTCGCGCGGACTTCCAGACCTGCCCCAGATCTTTCTCGGGGCAGGTCGCTTTTCTTACTTCCGGAATAGCACTCATGCAACCACAGCTGCCCCCTGCCGTTCTGGACGTCGCAAATGCTGCTGTACAGTTCGGCGAAGTGCGTGCGCTTGACGGCGTGTCGCTGGCGATTTTGCCGGGCGAATGCATTGGCCTCGTCGGCCACAACGGGGCCGGCAAGTCCACGATCGTTTCGGTGATCAACGGCGGCCTGACACCACAGCAAGGCGAAATATTCAGCGACGGCATCAAGCTTTTGCCTTACGGCATCGGCGTCGCGCGCAGTCGCGGCGTGCGCTGCGTGTTTCAGGAACTGTCGCTTTGCCCGAACCTTAGCATCGTCGAGAATACCCGCATCATGCACCGCACTTTGGGTGGTCTTGGGTGGCGGGAGCGTGCCGCCTCTATCATCGCCGCCAGCCTTGACGCCATTTTCCCCGGTCATGGCATTGATGTTGGCGGGCAGGTTGGAGCGTTATCCATCGCAAAGCGCCAGATGGTTGAGATCGCCATGGCATTTTCCGATGCAGGCCAACCGCCGCGGCTCGTGATCCTGGATGAGCCGACCTCCTCCCTCGATGCCGGTCTTGCGGCGCAGCTTCTGGCGCATGTTCGCCGTTTTGTGGCCGCAGGTGGTGCTGTAGTTCTGATTTCCCATATTCTGAACGAAATTCTTGAAACCGCCAGCCGCATTGTCGTGATGAAGGACGGCAAGATCGTCGCAGAGCGCGGGGCGGGCGGCTTTGACTATGCAGGTCTGGTTGAGGCGATGGGCAGCACTGGCAGGCATCAGGCCAAAGACCGGCGAGGAACCGATGCCGGGCATCCGGTACTGGAACTGGCTTTGCCCAAAGGTCAGCCTTTCCGCGCCCTGAAGGGCGAGGTTGTGGGGCTGGCGGGTCTTGGCGGCCACGGTCAGACCCGGATGCTGCTGGCGCTTTTCGACAATCATAGCCCGCAATGGTGGCCACGCCGCGACCCTACCGTCGCCTTCGTGGCCGGTGACCGCCGCGAGAACGGGATATTCGAGTTGTGGAGCATCCTGAAGAACATGACCGTAGCGGCCCTTGGCGATCTCTCGCAACGGGGCCTGCTGCAAGACAAGGCCGAGGCTGCGCGCGGGGCCCTTTGGAAATCACGGATTGAAATTCGCACGCCTGACATGAACAACCCGATCCTTTCGTTGTCGGGCGGCAACCAGCAAAAGGTGCTGTTCGCGCGAGCCCTGTCAACCCGAGCGCCGGTCGTGCTGATGGATGATCCTATGCGCGGAGTGGATGTAGGGACCAAGCACGAGGTTTACGGAATGATCAGCGCCGAGGCCGAAGCAGGCCGGACATTCGTCTGGTATTCGACCGAGATGGACGAGATGCAGCTTTGCGACCGCGTCTATGTCTTCCGCGAAGGTGCCATCGTGGCCGAACTGACGGGCGATGCGATCACCGAACATAACATCCTGCGCGCCTCATTCGAAGCCGACGCCGCATGAAGATCTCCGCCGATACCCTGCGCCTGATCGTCCCGGTTGCATCGCTTTTGCTGCTGTTGGGGGGTGTCTTCTATTTGCAGCCCCGCACAATGAGTTACACGGGCTTGAACCTGCTGTTCAACCTTGCGGTGCCGATTGCGTTGGCGACCATCGCGCAGATGCTGATCATGGCAGTGAACGACCTCGATCTATCGATGGGCACATTCGTCAGCTTTGTCGCTTGCGTGGCCGCGACCTTTCTGCACGACACTCCGCTGTTGGGGGGGCTGATCTTGCTTGCTGCCATCGGCGTTTACGCGGCTCTTGGCGTGATCATCCATCTGCGCGGTCTGCCGTCCATCGTCGTCACCCTCGGTATGAGCTTTGTTTGGGCGGGGCTTGCCGTGCTGATCCTGCCCGCGCCAGGCGGTGCGGCACCAGGATGGGCGCGTGCGGTAATGACCTCCAAACCACCCTTTGTCCCCATGGCGATTGTTGCTAGTGCGCTCTTGGCGGTCTTTGCACATCTTTTGTTAATGCGCTCTTCGTTGGGAGTGCTGATCCGCGGCGTCGGGGGCAACCAGCGATCGGTTGAGCGCGCGGGATGGTCAATCCTCACTGCCCGTGCATCGGCCTATGCACTCGCCGCGACCTTTGCCGTGGCGGCAGGCATTTGCCTTATCGGGTTGACCACAAGCGCCGATGCCAACATCGCGCTGCGCTACACGCTGCTGTCGATTGCAGGCGTGATACTTGGCGGAGGTGAGTTTACCGGCGGCCGGATTTCCCCGGTCGGCGCAGTAATCGGCGCTCTGACGCTAACGTTGGCGGGGTCGTTTTTGTCGTTCCTGCGCATCTCCCCCGATTGGCAGATCGGGGCGCAAGGAGGGATCCTGATCATCGTACTCGCTCTGAGATTGTTCTTCAGACGCCTGGAAAGCAAAGGTGCTGAAGGATGAAGAAGTTCATTGCAAAGCCTTGGTTTTGGTCATTCGTAGCCGCGCTATCGGTCTGGCTCGCGACCATCGCAGTCACCGGCGGCGCATCGACGGTGGGGCTGTCCCAAGCCGCGCTGACCTTTGCCGCATTTTCCGTTCTGGTTGGCATCGGCCAGATGTTCGTAATCACCCTTGGGCCCGGCAATATTGACCTGTCAGTTCCCGCAACCATGACGCTGTCCGGAACTGTAGCGCTCAAGTACATGGACGGGGCAAACAGCCTGATCCTGCAAGGTTTGTGTATCGCCGTGACGGTAGGCGTTGGCGTCGGAGTGCTAAACTACGCACTGATCAAGGCGCTGCGTATTCCGCCAATTATTGCTACCTTGTCGATGAGTTTCATCGTGCAGTCCGCCGCGATCTGGACCAACCGGGGTCTCCGCATCAAGCCGCCGCAAGCATTGGCCGACTTCACCACGTCACCCAGTTTCGGCATCCCTAACATCGCCCTGATCGCGCTGTTGATTTCCGTCGCGGCCTGGGTCCTGCTTCACCGCACCCCTTACGGCCGCTGGATCGCCGCCATCGGTCAAAGCCTGCCCGCCGCCCGCATGGCAGGCATCGCCGTCGACGGTAACCGCTTTGTCACGTACCTGCTTTGCGCAATCCTTGCTGCGGTCTGCGGCTATCTCCTCGCCTGCTTTTCTGGGGGCGCAGCACTGAACATGGGGACAGAGTATCTGCTGATGTCAATCGCCGTAGTGGTAATCGGCGGCACCGCTGTTGCGGGCGGCGATAGTAATGTGCCAGGCATATGGGGGGCGTCGCTCTTCATGTTTCTGGTCGTCTCCATGCTGAACACCTATGGCCTTGGGGCCGGGGTACGGATGATCATGACCGGCTCCATCATCATGGCTGTCATTTTGCTGGCCAGCGCCCGCAAACCGACCTCACGATAAGACCGGATCGCCCGCAGAGCTGGGGCCTGCTGCGTGAGTCCCACCATTCGAAGATCGGCAAGATAGGACCGCACTAACTGTCCGACAAGAAACTCGTGACAGCCGGATGGGAATGTGCTGTCAGACGAATGCGAACCAGTCACCATTGCCCCAGACCCACCTACTGATCAGGCCGCTGGCGGGTGCTGTCAGACTAATGCGAACTCATCTCAGTTTTGCTGACCGCTCAATCGATCAGGCCGCAAAAAGGCCGCGCCATTCGGTGAGAGCGGTGTCACGGGCGGTCTTGTAGTTTTCGCGGATTGAGAGCGTTCGGTCGTGG
>JANOGW010000047.1:0-8120 GCA_031406155.1 Pseudorhodobacter sp. | reverse complement strand
GTCGTCATCAGGCAAATGGGTGCATCTGGCCAAGATCGCCTTCGAGAAATACTTCCTGCACAAGATCCGCAGCGGCAAATCCGAACCGTTCTATGAACGGCTGGCGATGCAGGCGCTGGGAATCGAAAAGCTGAAGAAGGTGGAATTCAATACGGACGCGTGAAGCCTGCAAGGGTCGTTCACCCGGCTGCAGAAACCGCAATTCCCCGCCGCCATCGAGTGATGGTGTGAAAAAAATGGAGAACAAAATGTCGCTTGATCGTATGGTGATGGCCTTCGCAGGCTGCATGGTGCTTTTGTCACTGGCGTTGACCCTCTGGGTCTCGCCCTATTTCGTCTGGCTGACGGTTTTCGTAGGGGTGAATCAGATCCAGTCGGCCTTTACGGGATTTTGCCCTGCGGCGATGGTCTTCAAATCCCTCGGTGCCAGACCCGGTACAGCGTTCTGATCCTAACAGATCCAATGTCGTGGGCCTGTGACGGCCTCGGCCGCAGCGAAAGAACTGGAATGAGCATGCGAGCTTTGATTGCCATCGTCGTCTTGGCCGCATCTTTGCCGCTGGCATCGCTAGCCGAGGATTTGGTGCTGGTCCCGGTATCGGTTACGGAATGGAAGGCGGTCTATGGCCGGATCGAGGCGCGCAGCCGCATTCCGGCCCGCGCCAGGCTGGGCGGCACGCTGGTGTCGCTTGAAGTCAGTGAAGGCGATATGGTGACTGCGGGGCAGGTTCTAGCGCAGATCGTCGATGCCAAGATTGGCTATCAGCTTGCCGCCATCGATGCCCAGTTGCAGGCACTGGCGGCCCAGATGGACAACGCGAAGGTCGAACTGACGCGCGGCGAGGATCTTCTGGCGCGTGGTGTCACCACCGCGCAAAGGCTGGACGCGCTGCGCACACAGGTCGATGTGCTGACGGGCCAGATCGCGGCCGTGGGGGCCGACCGCAAGGTGGTGGAGCAGCTTGCGCTGGAGGGGGCGGTGCTGGCCCCCATTGCGGGCCGGGTGCTGTCGGTGCCAGTGGCGGCGGGGGCGGTGGTGTTGCCGGGCGAGGCTGTGGCCACAATCGGCGGCGGCGGGATTTTCCTGCGCATCGCGGTGCCCGAGCGTCATGCCGCATTCCTGAAGGAAGGCGCGGCGATCCAGATCGAAACCGCCAACGGTCCGGCGCAGGGTACCCTTGCGCGCATCTATCCGCTGATCGAAAACGGGCGCGTCATTGCCGATGTCGAGGTGCCCGACCTGCCCGACAGCTTTATCGACGCCCGCGTGTTGGTGCGCCTTCCGGTCGATACCCGCAGCGCGATGATGGTGCCAGAGGCCGCCGTGATCACCCGGACCGGCCTTGATTTCGTCGAGGTTGCGGGGCCCGAGGGCTTGGTCCTGCGCACGGTCGTGCTGGGCCAGCGCCAGACAGTCGAGAGCACCCCGATGATCGAGGTGTTGTCGGGCCTTGTGGCCGGTGACCGGGTCGTGACCGGGCATGAGTAAGCCGCCCGAGACCGTCAACCTCGGCATCGCCGGGCGGCTGACGCGGGCGTTCATCGCCTCGTCCCTGACGCCCCTGTTCATTCTGGCGGCGCTGGCGATGGGGCTGGTCGCGCTGACCTCGCTGCCCCGCGAGGAAGAGCCGCAAATCTCAGTTCCCTTGGTCGATATCCACGTGCAGGCGCCGGGCCTGCGGGCCGAGGATGCGGTTAAGCTGGTGACCGAACCCTTGGAAGGCATCTTCAAGGGCATCGCCGGGGTCGAACATGTTTATTCTTCGACCCATGACGACAACGTGCTGGTTACGGTGCGCTTTCAGGTCGGCACCTCGTCGGATGAGGCCGTTCTGCGCGTGCATGACAAGATCCGTGCCAACATGGACCGGATCCCTGTCGGCATCCCCGAGCCGCTGATCGTCGGGCGCGGAATTGATGATGTTGCCATCGTGTCGCTGACACTGGCACCCAAACCGGGGGTGGAAGGGATCAGCGCGAATGATCTGACCCGCATCGCCCGCGAATTGCGCACGCAAGTGTCCAAGACGACGGATGTCGGGCTGACCTATCTGGTGGGCGAGGTGCCCGAGATGATCCGCATCGCGCCCGACCCTGAACGGCTGGCGCTCTACGGTGTTACCTTGCAGCAACTCGCGGCCAAGGTGGCCAATGCCAACCGGTCTCAGAACACCGGCCCGCTGCGCGACAACGGCGAACAGATAGATCTGGTGGTGGGCGAAACACTGGTCGACCCGGCCGAGATTGCCAACCTCTTGCTGACGACCCGGGACGGGCGGCCCGTCTATGTGGCCGATGTGGCCGAGGTAAGCTTTGTGTCCGACAGTGCCGACATGATCGTGGCCAATGTCAGCCGCGCGCCGGATGGCACGATCACCCGCACACCCGCCGTCACCTTGGCTGTGGCCAAGCGCGCCGGGGCCAACGCGGTGATCGTGGCCGAGGCGATCCTGACCCGTGTCGAGGCGCTGGAGGGCAGTCTGATCCCGGACACCATCGCCGTCATCGTCACCCGCGACTATGGCGAAACCGCGAACGAAAAGGCCAACGAGCTGCTGTTCCACCTCGGCCTTGCCACTCTGTCCATCGTGGCGCTGGTCTGGCTTGCCATCGGCTGGCGCGAGGCGATTGTCGTGGCGGTGGTGATCCCGGTCACCATCCTGCTGACGCTCTTTGCGGCCTGGGTCATGGGCTACACGCTGAACCGGGTGTCGCTGTTCGCGCTGATCTTTTCCATCGGTATTCTGGTCGATGATGCGATCGTGGTGATCGAAAACATCGCGCGCCATTGGGGGATGAACGATGGCCGCAGCCGGCTGACCGGCGCTGTCGAGGCGGTGGCGGAGGTCGGGAACCCGACGATTGTAGCGACCCTGACCGTGGTCGCCGCGCTGTTGCCGATGCTGTTCGTGTCGGGCCTGATGGGGCCGTACATGAGCCCGATCCCCGCGAATGCCAGCGCGGCGATGATCTTTTCGTTCTTCGTGGCCGTGATCATCACGCCTTGGCTGATGGTGAAGGTGGCAGGCCGCGCGCCGATGGCAGCGCATGGGCATGACGATGTCTATGGCGGCCATCCGGGCGGGGTTTTGGGGCGGCTCTACGGGCGGGTGGCGCGGCCCCTGCTTGCCAGCAAGACCCGCAGTCTGCTGTTCCTGGTGGTGACGGTGGTTTTGTCTTTCGGCTCGCTTGGCCTGCTTTACACCGAGGACGTGACGGTCAAACTGTTGCCCTTTGACAATAAGTCCGAGTTGTCCGTGGTCATCGACCTGCAAGAAGGTGCTGCGGTCGAGGCGACAGACCGCGTGGCACAGGACGTGGCCCGAGCGGTTCTGCAACTGCCCGAGGTGGTGTCGGTGCAAACCCATGCGGGCACCTCTGCGCCGTTCAACTTCAACGGTCTGGTGCGTCACTATTACCTCCGCGGGGCGGCGCATTTGGGCGAGGTGCAGATCACCCTGTCGCCCAAGGCCGACCGCGACCGGCCCAGCCATGACATCGCGCTGGATATCCGCGACCGGCTGGCAGCCTTGGCCCTGCCGGATGGCACCAGCCTAAAGATAGTGGAGCCCCCGCCCGGCCCCCCGGTGATCGCAACCCTGCTGGCCGAGGTCTACGGCCCCGATGCCGACGCCCGCCGGACTGCGGCCACCAAGGTGCGCGAGGCATTTGAATCTGTGCCCTTTGTCGTCGATATCGATGACAGCTTCGGCACCCAGCCGCGCCGCCTGCGCGCCACAATCAGCACCGACGATCTGGAGTTCTTCAGCGTCGAGGAAAGCGATGTGTTCGACACGCTGGCCATCCTGAATGGCGGACGCACGGTGGGCTATTCGCACCGAGGGGACGGCCGCCCGCCAATCCCGATCCGCGTTGAGCGCAGCCCTGGCGACCGGGTGCTGGACGAGCGGTTCCTCTCCACCCCGATCCCGGCCAACGTCCTGCCCGGCGCGCGGGGCGTGGTCGAACTGGGCGACGTGATCCGCGTGGCCGAAGAGCGTGCTTCTTTCCCGGTGTTTCGCCACAACGGACGCGATGCGGAAATGGTGACAGCCGAGATGGCCGGTGCCTTCGAGGCACCGCTTTACGGCATGATCGCGGTGGGCAAGGCACTGGATGCGATGGACTGGGCCCCCGGCACCAAACCGGTGATCAGCCTTTACGGCCAGCCGGCAGACGAATCCGTGACCACGTTGCTGTGGGACGGCGAGTGGGAGGTGACTTACGTCACCTTCCGCGATATGGGCGCTGCCTTTGGCGTGGCGCTGCTGGGCATCTACATTCTCGTCGTCGCGCAGTTCGGCTCGTTCCGCCTGCCCCTCGTGATCCTGACGCCGATCCCGCTAACGTTTCTCGGCATCGTTGCCGGGCATTGGCTGTTTTCCGCGCCATTCTCGGCCACATCGATGATCGGTTTTATCGCGCTTGCCGGGATCATCGTGCGCAACTCGATCCTGCTGGTCGACTTCATCCGCCATGCCGACCCGGCAGGCAAAACACCGGTGGATATCTTGATCGAGGCGGGGGCCATCCGCTTCAAACCGATCCTGCTGACCGCCGTTGCGGCGATGATCGGGGCGGTGGTGATCCTGTCGGACCCGATTTTTCAGGGGCTGGCTATTTCGCTGCTGTTCGGGTTGTTATCCTCGACGCTGCTCACAGTGCTCGTGATCCCAGCGATCTACCGGGTGCTCAAGACCTGATAGCGGCGGAATGACGGACGGCTTCAAACAAAGCGATCGGTGACTCGATAAGGCGGTCACTCTCGTCGGCTGATACAGATCAAGGCAGTGCCAAGCCTGCTATGAGAGACGATAACGAACAGAAACAGTTGGGAGCATGAAATGAGCGTAAAACTTGCTTGCCTTATCTGTGGTCAAGGCAACCGCGTGCCGGAGGCCAGACTGGGCTCCGGTCCCAAATGTGGAACCTGCGGCGCTGGCTTGATTGCGGACAAACCATCTGAAATTTCCTTCGACATTCTAGAGAAAGCCGCACGGATCGACGACCTGCCGCTTGTCGTGGACTTCTGGGCAGCATGGTGCGGACCATGCAAGATGATGGCGCCCGAATTTGCCAAAGCGTCCAAGGAACTCAAGGGCCGCGCACGCTTTGCAAAACTGAACACCGAGACCTATCCCCAAGCAGGTGGGCGATACGGAATTCGCGGAATACCGCTGCTGATTGCGTTTCGAAGTGGGCAGGAAATCAAGCGGCAGGCCGGAGCGATTGCATCGGCGCAAATCGTTGATTGGGCTGCTGGACTAGGCTGAAATCGGCCACCAGGGTTTCGGTCTCCCTGCCACGCGGAAAAAGTTCGCGAATTCTCTTGGGGAAAATCACGGAACATCGACTTTGCAAAATCGCGGTTCAATACGGCGCCCAATAGGAATGCAGGCGACGCGGATTCAGTTATCAGCCTAGCATTTAAAGCCACGGCCCCCGCTTCTCAGATGCTCGACCTGTCCTGCGAAGGGTCTGGACGCACCCAATCAATCGATGACTATATGCGCGAATAAGAAGAGGTGGTTGATCTGCAACTGGCTGGCTACACTTACCCCCAGTTGAGTCACGTCGGTTAAGTGCTGGTGCTGACAGAGGAATGCGAACCAGTCTCTGTTTCCCCTAGCCTCGACACGCTTGCTACGAATCTCGCCTGCCAACATCGGGCCGAACCTGTTCCACCAGTACCGCACGGTTTCATGGCTGATCTCGATCCCGCGTTCATGCAGCAGATCTTCAACATTTCGAAGTGACAGCGGGAACCGGATGTAGTTCATCACCGCCAAGCGGATAGTCTCTGGGCTCGTCTTGAAGTAGCGGAAGGACAAAGGTTTTGTCATGCCCGCAGGCTGGCTGGACGTCCATCTCAAGTAAAGCCGGGTATTTCTGATAACACCCCATGATTGCCTTCGCCCCTTCAAATCACCAGCCCTTGGCTTGGTCAGCGGATCGGGCATCGCCCCTGTAACGGCCAAAATTTGTCAGCCAAGAACACTCGAAAGACTTACCGGTGCGCCTGATTTTGCGGAAAGAGTTGCGGCCTCGGCCATAGCCAGCGCAGCTATGCCATCTGCCAGCGTGACCGGCAGCGAAAGCCCTTCAGTGATCGATGTCACGAAGGCGGCCCATTCCGCCGCGTAGGCGGGCATGTACCGTTCAAGGAAGAAGTAGGTGGGCTTGGCCGCCGTTACTCCTGCCGTGGTGGATTTCACCACGGTGTTTTCCAGCATGTTCTGCGCCTGCAACAGGCCCTCGGACCCCAGCAGTTCAACCCTTTGATCATAGCCGTAAACAGCGCGACGGCTGTTCTTGATCACGGCGAGGCGGCCATCCGCGTAGGTTAGCGTGACGACGGCCGTATCGACGTCGCCCGCAGCCCCGATGGCGCAATCAACGATGCTGGAGCCTGCCGCCGATACTGCGACCGGAGCCGCGCCCATGATGAAGTTCGCCATATCGAAATCGTGGATCATCATGTCGCGGAACAGTCCGCCGGATACCTTGATGTAGGCCACGGGCGGCGGGGCGGGGTCGAATGAGGTGATCGACAGCAGTTCCGACTTACCGATCTCGCCTTTGTCCAGCTCGGCCTTCAGGGCGGCAAAGTTGGGATCGAAGCGGCGGTTGAAACCGATCATCACCGGGCTGTTGCCAACCGTTTTCTGGCACGCCAGGGCGCGGGCGAGGCTTAGGTCGACCGGCTTTTCACACAGCACGGCTTTACCCGCCGCAGTGGCACGCTCGATCAGGTCTGAATGGGTGTCGGTCGAGGTGGCAATCAGCACCGCGTTGATCTGCGGACCGGCCAGGATCGCGTCAGTGGTCCATGCCTCGGCTCCGTATTGGGCGGCAAGTTTACCTGCGGCGTCGGTGTTGATGTCTGACACGGCGACAAGTCGGCTGCCCGCGTTTGTGGTGATAGCAGTGGCATGGACGCCCGCAATGCGGCCAGCGCCGAGAAGGCCTACGTTTAGCATGGTATTTCCTTTGATTTACAGGCCGACATCAGCCTTAAAAGTGGTGAATTCGGCATCCGTCATGGCGACATTGTGCTGCGGCTGCGGATAGTTGCCGCTGTTCACATCCGCGATGTATTCTCGGAAGGCGTTGATCCGTTCGGTCTGCAACCGGGCATATTCGGCGGCGAAGTTGCGGTAGGTCTTTGCGTGGCGGGGCTTGTGGCCATCGGTGCAACCCAGAACATCCTCGGCGAACAGGTACTGCGCGTCGGCCCCTGGCCCCGCCCCCTTACCCAGCATGATCATTGGGGTGTTCTGGCTGATCAGTGCGCCAAGACGGTCCGGGACGACCTCCAATTCTGCGCCGAAACAACCGATCGTCTCAAGCTGTTTGACATGGTCCCACACGGCACGCGCCTCGGTCGCGGTCTTGCCGACAGCGCGCCACCCGGTCCATGTGATGTAGCTCGGGATCAGGCCGACATGCGCCACCACCGGCATATGGTTGTCGCAAAGCACCTTCTGGATGTCCAAACTGGCAGCGCAGTAGAAGCAGTCGCCGCCCAAAGCGGTGAATTTGAAGGCTGCGCGCAAGTAGTCCTCGGCGACGGCGAGTGTTCCGTAGGGACCAAAGGGCAGGCCGACCTGCACGAAACACTGTCCGGCCGCCTCGCGCATGTCGGGGGTGAAGAAACGGCTCTCGATGGACAGCATGTGGATGCCTGCGGCATTGGCGGCAGCGGCCTCGTCCAGTGAGGTGACGTAGAGCATGCTGATCTTTTCGCCGCGTGCCTTCATGGCGCGCATGTCTTGGACCGTGGGGCGGTTGGTTTTGTGAACCATGACTACACCGTGAATGCTGTGCGGAAGGCCATCAACGCGGCCTCGGGATCACCAGCCGCAAAGGATTCAAGACCGACCGGACCGCTGTAACCCATCGCCTTCAGCGCCCGCGCGACTCCCGGATAGCTGATTTCCCCAGTGCCCGGCTCGTTGCGGCCGGGATTGTCGGCCACCTGCACCTCACCGATCCACGGCAGGCACTTTTCGCACCAACGGATCAAATCGCCCTCGCCGATCTGGGTGTGGTAAAGATCGAGATTGATACGCAGTTCCAGGCGGTTGACCGACGACACCAGTGTCAGCACATCCGCGGTC
>JANOGW010000012.1:0-207715 GCA_031406155.1 Pseudorhodobacter sp. | reverse complement strand
GATCATGCAGCTCCATGATCTCGCGCAGGCCGGCCAGCCGGTCATGATATTCCTGATCGGCGAAGGGCAGGGTGTCCTTCTTGCCGCCATTGTGAAAGCGGTACATCTCGGGTCGGTTCAACGACATTTCAGACCTCCGTCATGGGGTGCGAACAGGACCCCGAAAGGTCCCGGCGTACAGGACGGACGCAGCGCATGCTGCAAGCGGCGGGGGAACCCCTGCGGCGACGCCATCGCCACGGCTCATTCCCGTTGTGCGGTTTTGCAACATTCCGCGCAAGCACCTTTGCGACCCTTGCAGGCAATGAATGCGACCCCATGTAAAGCGGCAGCACAGGCAAGGGAGAAGAAAATGCGCTGTCCGGTCGATAACGAAACTCTGGTGATGGCGGATCGTGGCGGGGTCGAGATCGACTATTGCCCGAAATGCCGCGGTGTCTGGCTGGACCGGGGCGAACTGGACAAGATCATCGAGCGTTCTCTGGGGGCCGAACCGGCCGCGCCGCCGCGCCCTGCTGCACAACCCGTCTACCAGCCTGAGCCGCCGCGTACACCGCAAGGTTACGCCGAACCCGACCGTGCCCGCCGCCGCGATGACGACGATGATGACGACTACCGAGGCGGCCACAAAAGAAAGCGCCGGGAAAGCTTTCTGGGCGATATCTTCGATTTCTGATCGCACGACCACCGCGCCAAGACCGCCCTCGCAAACCGGTCACCCCGTCCCCCCGATGGGATGAGGGTGCATCTCGGCCCCTGCGTACCGCGTAGGACAGGGTTCGCCCCGCTGCCTGCCGAAAAGAAGCATGTCCCTTTCTGGGGCCGATGACGTATGGTGCTTTTGAATCCACGCCACCCGCGCTCATCCCCGGAGGCCTCTATGCCACCCAGAACCCCCGGTCAGTCCATCCTCGAAAACGCCTACAGGCTGGCAACCCCGGACGACAATGCTTCCTATTACAACGCCTTTGCTGCGAGTTATGACACCGATTTCATTGAACAAATGGGCTACCAGTACCCCAAGGCAATTGCCGGGGCCTATCATCGTCTGGCCGCCCCGGGTGACGCCCCGGTCGCCGATATCGGCTGTGGTACCGGCGGTGTTGCAGTCGAACTGGCTTTGGCCGACACCGCTATTGACGGCATCGATATCTCATCCGAAATGCTGGCGGTTGCGGCACAAAAATCGCTTTACCGCGCGCTGCTCATTGCCGATCTGACCGCCCCGCTGGACGTCTTCGCCAATACCTATGGCGCGGTGCTAAGTGCGGGAACATTCACCCATGGCCATCTGGGCCCCGAGCCATTGCGCGGTCTTCTGCACATCGCCCGCCCCGGCGCGTTGTTTATTATCGGCGTAAATCAGCATCATTTCCAGACACAGGATTTTGCGGGCGTGCTGGATGCTATGGTCACCGGGGGCGCGGTAACGCCGGTAGAAATGACCGAGATCAAGATCTATTCGAAGGACGGCCACGACCATTCAAATGACCGCGCCCTGATCTTGCAATACCGAAAGATATAGCACAAACCGTGGGTTACCACCGCTTCAAAGCGGCCTCATCATCGTCTTTCGCCGTGACCCAGGTTTCCCCATCAAGGCCCATTTCCTTTTTCCAGAACGGGGCGCGCGATTTAAGATAATCCATCAGGAAATCCGCCGCCAGAAACGCATCTGCGCGGTGCAGGGATGCCGTTGCAACCATCATGATCGGCTCGCCCACCGCCAGCTTGCCGAACCGGTGGATGACAAGGCTGTCCATCAGTGACCACCGTTGCGCGGCCTGCTCCATGATCGCCGCAATCGCCTTTTCCGTCATGCCGGGATAATGTTCGATCACCATCCCCGAGGTGGCGGTCACGTCTCCGCGAACCAGCCCGGTAAAAGTGACGATTGCGCCGGCCCCGGCGACTCCACGACCAAAGTCATTCGCTTCGAACCCCGGATCGAACGCTGCTTCCTGTAATGTCAGGCGCATCTCAGCCCCCCGTCATCGGCGGAAAGAACGCGACCTCGCGCACGCCTTTCAAGGGCGCATCAAAGCTGGACAGTTCCTGATCCAGTGCCACCCGCAAGCTGGCAAGATCAGAAAACGCCAAAGCATACCTTTCTTCGCGCACCACCAGTTCGGCAATCAGCCCCGCCACTGTTTCGGCGCCCGTTTCCACCGTTTCACGAGGCAACCCGATCCGTTCGCGGACCCAGGCGAAATACAGAACATCGATCATGTCTCATCCCGCAGAAAAGGGCGTGATTTGTTGAAATAATCCCACCCGGTGACGGCAGTCAACGCAGCGGCGATCCAGATCAGGACCAGCCCGCCAAATGTCGCCCATGACGAACAACCACGCGCGCCGCAAGACCGGATCGGGTCGGCGAGGCCCTGGCTGACCGCAACGGCGTATTGTTCGGCTGTCATGCCCTGCCGGGCGATGCCTTCGATATGTTCAAGGCCGGTTCCCAGAAACAGCACCGATATGGCAACCATCTGCGCCGTGGTTTTCCATTTCGCCAGTTTTGTCACCTTCAGAAGCGCAGCCTTGGCACCCAGATATTCGCGAAGACCGCCGACGAAAACCTCGCGGAACAGGATCACGGTCGTGGGCAGGATCAGCCACGGGTTCATCCCCGAGTAGCCAGTGATGATCAGAAGAGCGATCACCACCATCGCCTTGTCGGCAATCGGGTCCAGCATGGTGCCAAATTTCGATTCCTGCTTCCAAAGCCGGGCGAGGTAGCCATCGAAATAGTCGGTCACGGCTGCCCCGATGAACAGGGTCAAGGCAAGCCAATCCGCGAAGGGGCGGTGAAAATAAAGAAACATCAAAGCTACGCCCGGGGCGGCGGCCAATCGAACGACAGTCAGGATGTTCGGGATCGTCCACTTCATGGTGAAGTCGTAGCCGATGGGCGGGCTGGGGGGAAGGGGCGTGTTGCGACGTGCCGCGACCCGCCTGCTGTCGCGAGTAAATTGTTGTTAAACATGAATTTCAGGGTGCTGATTTCCGCGCAGATCGGGGTTTACCGCGCAACGTCCCGTCGCATCGTCATAGCACCTTGATGCCCGATTGTTGCGGCAAATCGTGGCTATGTCGGTGCCGGAAAACGTCTGTTTCCGGTTGAAAGCAATGGTCATGAAAATGCCATGTCTGACCACAATTTTACCGGGTTCGAACGGCACACCGCAGGCTCAGTTTCAGAGCGCGGGGATTCGGTAAAGTGGGCTTGATTGAACGGTCAGAATTTGCGCGGACACAAACCAAAGACACACGGCGGGAACATCTGGCCGCATGGCGGGCCGTGCCACCCATTTATTCCTTGGGCGACGGCGGGGCAGATAGCGTAGCCTGGCTGCGCGGCCAAAGCCCTGCCGAATGGCACGAACTGGTCAAGGGCTATACTTGGGAAAGCGATGATCTGTCGCCAATGTTGTTTATCGCCGACCAGCCGAATACCGACCGGGCAACCATTCTGGCCATGCTGCTTGACCTGGACGTGACCTATTACGAGGGGCGCAAATCCCTTGGCGGCAACCCGCGCGCGATGTTCCCCGAAATGATCGACCTGCTCGACAGGATCGAGGCCGGATTTGCCAAAGGCCACTACCAAAGCGCCGAATTCGGTCTTGTGCGGGAACGCACACAACTGGACCGCACCATTGACTATCTGGCCACCCTTGGCCGTGCCCCGATCTGGTGCCTTCCGACCCGCACCTGGGACGCGCTGCAAGGCCGCAGCCATAAGCCGCGCTATGTGTATGACAGCCGCGACGACGCCTTTCGGGTGCCATTCCAGGTTTGGGCACGGCACCGCGCTCAGCCGAACTGAACGGCTGGTCAGCCCCGCTCACTGAAATAATCCGCGATGGTCTTTGCCATCGCCTCGGATATGCCGGCGACAGCGGTCAGATCGGTAAGGCCTGCGCGGGCGACGGCTTTGGCAGACCCGAAATGCGCCAGCAGCGCGCGTTTGCGGGTGGCACCGATGCCGGGAATATCGTCCAAGGGTGTGGCGCTTATCGCCTTGGCGCGTTTGGCGCGGTGGGCACCGATGGCCCAGCGGTGCGCCTCATCCCGCAGGCGTTGAACGAAGTACAGCACGGGGTCGTTCATGCGCAGGGCCATTACAGGTAGGTCAGGGCGGTAGAACTCCTCTTTGCCCGCATCGCGGTCCACCCCCTTGGCGACGCCCACCATGGCAATGTCATCAACGCCCAGATCGGCCATGATGCCCGCCACTGCCGAGACCTGCCCTGCCCCACCGTCAATCAGCAACAGGTCTGGCCAGGCCTCGGATTTGCGATCCGGGTCTTCTTTCAGCAAGCGTTCAAAGCGGCGGGTCAGCACCTCTTTCATCATGCCGAAGTCATCCGAATTCGCCCCGGCGTCCGATTTGATGTTGAACTTGCGGTACTGCGATTTCAGGAACCCGTCAGCCCCCGAAACGATCATGCCACCGACGGCATTGGTGCCTTGGATATGGGAGTTGTCGTAAACCTCGATCCGCTTTGGCGGGGCCTCCAGATCGAAGGCTTCAGCAAGGCCCAGCAGCAGCTTGGTCTGCGTGCTGCTTTCCGCCATGCGCCGCGCCAGACTTTCACGCGCATTGCGAGCGGCGTTTTCGACCAGATTGGCCTTTTCGCCGCGCATTGGCACGCCGATGGTGACGCGCCTGCCTGCGCGGTCTGACAGCAGTTCGGTCACCAGATCGGGGTTATCGACCTGATGCGACAAGAGGATCAGGCGCGGCGGTTCCTTGTCATCATAAAACTGCGCAATGAACGCTTCCATGATCTCTGGCGCCTCTGCCCCGGCCCCGGTTTTCGGATAGAAGTCGCGATTGCCCCAGGATTGGTTGGCGCGGATGAAGAACACCTGCACGCAGGCCTGCCCTTGATCCAGATGCAGGGCGATCACATCTGCCTCGGCCACCCCCGCCGGATTGATGCCCTGGGTTTGCTGCACCTGCGTCAGGGCCTTGATGCGGTCGCGCAGGGCGGCCGCCCGCTCAAATTCCATCGCATCGGATGCAGCATTCATCGACAGCGCAAGGTTTGCCTGCACGGTTGTGGTTTTGCCGTTCAGGAACTTGGTCGCATCGCTGACCAAGGCTGCATAATCGTCGACGCCAACCTTACCGACGCAAGGGGCGGCACACCGCTTGATCTGGAACAGCAGGCAAGGCCGGGAACGGCTATCGAACGTTGCATCGGTGCAGGTGCGCAAAAGGAACACGCGCTGCAACTGGTTGATGGTTCGGTTGACGGCACCCGCCGATGCGAACGGGCCGAAGTAGGCACCCTTTTCGGATTTCTTGCCGCGATGTTTCTTGATCATCGGAAACGGGTGATCTGTGGGCAGCAGGATGTTGGGAAAGCTTTTGTCATCGCGCAGCAGCACGTTGTAGCGCGGCTTCAGCTGCTTGATCAGGTTCTGTTCCAGCAGCAGCGCTTCGGTTTCGGTGCGCGTGGTCAGAAACATCATCGAGACTGTTTCGCGAATCATCCGCGCGATACGACCGGAATGCCCCGCGGGGCGCGCATAGTTGGAAACCCGCGCTTTCAGGTTGCGCGCCTTGCCGACATAAAGCACCTGCGAGGTGGCATCGAGCATCCGGTAAACCCCCGGAGAGCCATCCAAAGTTTTCAGATAGGCCTGAATAACCTCGTGCCCAGTGGCCGCATTACCTGATGTTTTTTCCGTTTCCTGCACGCCTGTATCGCCCTATTGAATACCATCGATTCCCCGCCGTCGCTGCAATGATATCCGACCGCTGGCAAGTGAAAAGCTGTCCACTTTTTCTGTGGATAAGTCTGCGCAAAACATTCTGGGAGCGGGGATTTTTCCTTGTTTTTGGCCCCCTTCGCCGATCTGCCTATTTTTTAGGCGATTTAACAACATATTGATTTCATTATTAAGATTGTCACATATGTCAGAAATGCTTGAATAATCAAGGGTTTCTATGACGGGTTTGTGAATGCGAACACAAACGTGCACAACTTCGCCGAGACACCTGAGCGGGCATTAGTCAAGGTCCGAAGCATCCGCCAGTTTCCAGCCCAGATGTTCACCACCATCGACACAGATCAATTGCCCCGTAACGGCGGGCGCATCAAGGAAAAACCCCAGTGCCGCAGTGATATCGCCCGGATTTGCACCCCGGTGCAAGACCGTTCCGGCGCGTTGTTTTGCGAAGTGCAGTTCGGGTTGCCGGTGGCCGATGATCGTCGGGCCCGGCCCGATGGCATTGACCCTGACATGCGGGGCTAAGCTTTGAGCGGCAGTGCGGGTCAGCGCCCAAAGACCCATTTTCGCCAGCGTGTAAGACATGAACTGCGGCGTCAGTTTCAGGACGCGCTGATCGATCATGTTCAGAATCATGGCCTGCGCTACGGGTTCGCCATTGGCATCGTCCACAGCTTGCGGGGCTTGCGCCGCAAAATCCTGGATCAGCACGAAGGGCGCGCGTAGGTTGCTTTCGATATGGCGATCCCACGATATGCGGGTTGCCGACTGCAACGTATCATATTCAAAGATCGACGCATTGTTGACCAGCACGGTCAGCGGCCCGCCCAAAGCCTCGGTCGCGCGCTGCACCAGAGTTGCGGTTTCCGCCTCGATCAGTAGGTCCGCCCCGATCGCCACGGCACGTTGACCCATGGCGGCGATTTCACCCACTACCGCCTCGGCTTCGGATCTGGAACTGGCGTAGTGCACCGCCACGTCATAGCCGCGCGCCGCCAGATAGAGTGCCATGGCCCGGCCCAGCCGTTTTCCAGCCCCGGTGATCAATGCGCGCATCGCTTAAACCTTATTGCCGCAGGGACACTCGCCCACACCGATCCGGTGCCGCCCGCATTTCGGGCAGGTCTTGGGTCGAAGTTTCACTTGTTTGGCAAGCGCGCCCGGAAACCGGAAGCGGCCGATCATCGCGACCACGCCCATCGCGACAAGAAACAGCAGGACGATTTTCACCAGCATGTTACAACCCGAACCGCGACCAAAGCACACGGTCTTCGATAGCAGACAGCGCGGTATCTGTCACCTGCGCGCCTAACCGCTGTGCCAGTGACCGGCGCTGGCCATAAGGCACGAGGCGCACCTTGTCGCCGTAAAGCTGCTTCAGTTTTGGCACCACATGGCCGATGCCGTCGGCCAGCCCCACGTCAACCCCGCCCTGACCAACCCAGACATCGGCATTGAACAGATCGGCATCCGCGTTCAGACGATTGCCGCGCCGCGCCTTCACATGATCAATGAATGCGTTGTGGATCGGAGTTTGCAAGGCGCGCAGACGGTCCACATCTTCGGGCTTTTGCGGCAAGAACGGGTCGGCGAGGCTTTTCGATCTGCCCGCCGTGACCACCCGCCGTTCGACACCCTGTCTGGCCATCAGTTCGGGAAAACCGAAACTCGCAAAGATGACCCCGATCGAGCCTATGATGGATGACGGGTCCACCCATATCCTGTCGGCAGCGCAGGCCAGCCAATAGCCGCCGGATGCGGCGACATCCTCGACAAAGGCGTGCACCTCGATGCCCTTTTCATCCGCAAGTCGGCGGATGCGCGCCGCGATCAGCGACGATTGCACAGCCGATCCGCCCGGCGAATTGATTACAAAGGCCACAGCGGCAGGTTTTCCGCGCGAAAATGCTTTTTCAATCATCGGGGCCAGCAACACATCAGACAGGCCACCACGCGCGCCCGCAGCAATGGTGCCCTGCAGGCGGATCACCGGCACAAGGGGCAGCTTTTTCAGGAAGGGAATTAAGCGCATCATAAGATCGGACTTAGGGCGCAAAGCCACACTGGACAAGCCCGTGTTGCCGATGCGCGCATTTGCAGGCACAAGATTGCAATGATCGACAAATTGGAAATGTTCATCGCCCTTGCCAATGAACGTCATTTTGGCCGCGCAGCCGAGGCGTGCGGCGTCACGCAACCAACCCTTTCCTCTGCGATCAAGCAGCTTGAAGATCAGCTTGGCGTGCAACTGGTGTTTCGCGGATCGCGTTTTCAGGGGCTGACGCCCGAGGGCCTGCGCGTTCTGGATTGGGCGCGGCGCATTGTGGGCGACGCGCGTGCGCTGCGCGATGAGATGCGCGCCGTGCGCACCGGGCTGTCGGGCAATCTGCGGCTGGGGGTGATACCCACCGCGCTGCCAATGGTGGCCGACCTGACAGCCCCGTTTATCGCGCGCCACCCCAATGTGCGGGTCACGGTCCTGTCGCGCACCAGCGCGGAAATTCTGGCAGGGATCGAACGGCTGGAACTGGACGCAGGCATCACCTATCTGGATAACGAGCCGCTTGGCCGGGTCACCACCGTGCCGCTTTACGTCGAATTCTACCGGCTTTTGTGCGCGCCCGGCACGCCGTTTTCGGACCGTGCGCAGGTGACGTGGGGCGAACTGGGCGGGCTGCCCCTGTGCCTGTTGACCAGTGATATGCAGAACCGCCGGATCGTCAGCCAACACCTGACCGAGGCCGGGATCACGGTGCAGCCATCGGTGGAAAGCAATTCCACCATCACCCTGATTGCACATGTGATGTCTGGCCATTGGGCCAGCATTCTGCCCAAAAAGCTGGCTGATCTGTTTGCGGTTGGCGGACAGTTGTGCGCGATCCCCATCGTCGCCCCCGAGGCCGAGCATCTGGTGGGCCTGATCGCCGCCCACCGCGAACCGCACACCCCGATTCTTGCGGCACTGCTTGATGCGGCGCGACGGATGGCAGAGGTCAAAAATCAATAGGTTTTTTCTATCAATAGACGGCTTATCACTATTGATTTATCAATCATTCCGCGTAAAACGCCGGTAACCAGCCGGAGGTAACAATGCAGGGCAACGCCAGTCAACTTGCGCAGGTGGAAGATATCCTTGCCGGACACGACGGCATGGAAGGCCCGCTTTTGCCCATCTTGCATGCGGTACAGGCCGAATTTGGCTATGTTCCGCAAGTGGCACTTCCAGTGATCGCGAAATCTCTGAACCTGAGCCGCGCCGAAGTGCATGGCGTCATGAGCTTTTACCATGATTTCCGCGAAGAACCTGTCGGGCGGCACGTGGTCAAACTGTGTCGCGCCGAGGCCTGTCAGGCGATGGGCGCAGACCAGGTCGCGGCACATGCGCAGGCAGCCTTGGGCGTCGATTGGCATGGCACCACCGCCGATGGCGCCGTGACGCTGGAGCCTATCTTTTGCCTTGGTCTTTGCGCCTGCGCGCCCGCCGCGATGGTGGATGGCAGGCTTGTAGGCCGGGTGAATGAGGCCCGCTTTGACGCATTGATGGCCGAGGTGGGCAAATGAAGATTTACATCCCCCGTGATGCTGCCGCAACGGCTCTGGGTGCCGATGACGTGGCGGCGACGATTGTGGCCGAGGCTGCACGGCGCGGTGTTGTGGTCGATCTGGTGCGCAATGGATCGCGCGGCATGGTGTGGCTGGAACCCTTGGTCGAAGTGGTGACCGACGCGGGCCGGATGGCCTTTGGCCCGCTGGACGTCGGCGATGTGGCGGATTTGTTCGGCGATCTCGCACTGCACCCAAAGGCGTTAGGGCCAACCGATGACCTGCCGTGGATGCGCGGCCAAACCCGGCTAACCTTTGCACGGGTCGGCGTGATCGACCCGCTGTCGATCCTTGATTACCGCGACCATGGCGGGCTGGTGGGCTTGCAAAAAGCCCTGGCGATGGGCCCCGAGGCGATTGTGGCCGAGGTTACCGAAAGTGGCCTGCGCGGGCGTGGCGGCGCAGGCTTCCCGACTGGCATCAAGTGGAAAACTGTGGCCGGGGCTGTGGCAGATCGCAAATACATCGTCTGCAATGCCGATGAAGGCGATAGTGGCACCTTTGCCGACCGGATGTTGATGGAAGGTGATCCTTTCACCCTGATCGAAGGTATGATCATTGCCGGCGTTGCGGTGGGTGCTGTCAAGGGATTTGTGTACATTCGTTCGGAATACCCGGATGCGATAGACGTGATGCAAAAAGCGGTGGCGATTGCACGCACGGCCGGGCTGTTGGGTACGTCGGTTCTGGGTACCGCGTACGCGTTCGACATCGAGATTCGCGTTGGCGCAGGGGCCTATGTCTGCGGCGAGGAAACATCCTTGTTAAACTCGCTTGAAGGCAAGCGCGGCGTGGTGCGGGCAAAACCGCCACTGCCGGCACTGGAGGGCTTCTTAGGCAAGCCGACCGTGGTGAACAACGTCATCTCATTGGCGACAGTGCCGGTGATTATGGAACGTGGGGCGCCGTTCTACAAGGATTTCGGCATTGGACGGTCGCGTGGCACGATACCTTTGCAGATTGCCGGCAACGTGGCACGGGGCGGGCTTTATGAGGCGGCGTTCGGGTTAACGTTGGGCCAGATTATTGATGACATTGCGGGGGGTTGCGCGACTGGGCGCCTGGTGAAAGCCGTGCAGGTTGGTGGACCGTTGGGCGCCTACTTCCCGCGTGCGATGTTTGACGTGCCGTTCGGCTACGAGGAATATGCCGGCAACGACGGGCTGATTGGCCATGCCGGGATCGTGGTGTTCGACGATAGCGCAGATATGCTGAAACAAGCCCGGTTCGCGATGGAATTCTGCGCGATTGAAAGCTGTGGCAAATGTACGCCCTGCCGGATTGGTGCTGTGCGCGGAACGGAAACGATTGACAGGATCGCACGTGGCGATGCCACTGCAATCCCACTGCTGACCGATCTTTGCGCCACGATGAAGGCAGGCTCGCTGTGTGCGCTGGGGGGCTTTACGCCTTATCCGGTGATGTCGGCGTTGGCGCATTTTCCTGACGATTTCATACCCATGAAGGAAGCCGCAGAATGAAAGATTTCATCATTCCAGATCGTGATTTTGGAACGCCTGCGGCGAAAAGCAAACAGATGGTCACATTGACCATTGATGGTTTTGATATCATTGTTCCGGAAGGCACCTCGATCATGCGGGCGGCTGCGGAGGCTGGTATTCAGGTGCCAAAGTTGTGCGCCACCGATAGCGTTGATGCGTTCGGATCGTGCAGGTTGTGTCTGGTGGAAATCGAAGGGCGCAATGGCACGCCTGCGTCTTGTACAACTCCGGTAGCATCGGGGCTAAAGGTGCATACCCAGAATGCCAGGCTGAAGCAGCTGCGGCGCGGAGTGATGGAGCTGTATATCTCTGATCACCCGCTGGATTGTCTGACCTGTTCGGCCAATGGCGACTGCGAATTGCAGGATATGGCGGGCGCCGTCGGCCTGCGCGATGTGCGATACGAGGCGGTCGATACTCACTTCAGGGCCAAAGACACCAGCGGCATATCCAATAAGCAATGGATGCCGAAAGACGATTCAAACCCCTATTTCACTTATGATCCGGCGAAATGCATCGTGTGCAGCCGCTGTGTGCGGGCCTGCGAAGAAGTGCAGGGCACCTTCGCGCTGACGATTGAAGGCCGTGGGTTTGACAGCCGCGTTTCCTTCGGCATGAAATCCGACACCGCGCTGGCATCCGATTGCGTGTCCTGTGGCGCGTGCGTTGCCGCCTGCCCCACAGCGACCTTGCAGGAAAAGTCGATCATCGAGATCGGTACGCCGTCGCATTCTGTGATAACAACATGCGCTTATTGCGGCGTTGGGTGCAGCTTCAAGGCCGAAATGCGCGGCGACGAACTGGTTCGTATGACGCCGTACAAACACGGCAAGGCCAATCGCGGCCATTCCTGCGTCAAGGGCCGGTTTGCTTACGGCTATGCCAGCCACAAAGACCGAATTTTGAATCCGATGATCCGTGAAAACATCAACGATCCGTGGCAAGAAGTCTCGTGGGACGAAGCTATGGCATTTTCGGCGGCGAGAATGCGCGGCATCCAAGCCAAGCACGGGCGGCAATCGGTGGGTGTGATCACATCGTCGCGCTGCACCAATGAAGAGGCGTATCTCGTTCAGAAACTGACCCGCGCGGTTTTTATGAACAATAATACGGATACCTGCGCGCGGGTCTGCCATTCGCCGACCGGCTATGGGCTTGGGGCAACCTTTGGCACCTCAGCCGGCACGCAGGATTTTGATTCTGTTGAACACACCGATGTGGTGATCGTGATCGGGGCGAACCCGACAGATGGTCACCCGGTGTTTGCAAGCCGCTTGAAGAAGCGTCTGCGCAAGGGGGCCAAGCTGATCGTGATCGATCCGCGCCGGATTGATCTGGTGGATGGCCCGCATGTCAAGGCATCCCACCACCTGCCCTTGCGCCCGGGTACCAACGTGGCCGTAGTCACCGCCTTCGCGCATGTGATCGTGACCGAGGGCCTGTATGATGAGGCATTCATTCGTGACCGCTGCGACTGGGATGAATTCCAGGATTACGCCGAATTCGTCTCCGACATGCGCCACAGCCCGGAATCGATGCAGTTGCTGACGGGCGTTGACGCGGAAGAACTGCGCGGTGCTGCTCGTCTGTTTGCCAAGGGCGGCAATGGCGCGATTTATTATGGTTTGGGCGTGACGGAACATTCGCAAGGGTCCACCACTGTCATTGCGATTGCCAATCTGGCAATGCTGACCGGCAATATTGGTCGCCCCGGCGTGGGCGTTAACCCCTTGCGCGGACAAAATAATGTCCAGGGGTCCTGCGACATGGGCTCGTTCCCGCACGAATTGCCGGGCTACCGCCATGTCAGCAATGACGCCGTGCGCGATGTGTTCGAAAGCCTTTGGGGTGTTAAGATCGACAATGAACCGGGCCTGCGCATCCCCAATATGCTGGATGCAGCGGTCGAAGGCACGTTCCGCGGCATCTACATTCAGGGCGAAGACATCCTGCAATCCGATCCCGATACCAAACACGTCGCGGCGGGCCTTGCGGCGATGGATTGCGTGATCGTGCATGACCTGTTCCTGAATGAGACCGCAAATTACGCGCATGTGTTCCTGCCCGGATCGACGTTTCTGGAAAAGGATGGCACTTTTACCAATGCCGAACGCCGGATCAACCGCGTGCGCAAGGTGATGGCCCCGCGCAACGGCTATGCCGATTGGGAAGTCACGCAAATGCTGGCCAATGCGCTGGGTGCAGGCTGGACCTATACCCATCCAAGCCAGATCATGGATGAAATCGCGATCCTGACGCCATCCTTCGCAGGCGTGTCGTATGAAAAGCTGGAAACCATGGGCTCGGTGCAATGGCCGTGTAACGACAAGGCCCCGGAAGGCACGCCCCTGATGCATATCGATGGCTTTGTACGCGGCAAGGGCAAGTTTATCGTCACCGAATACGTGCCGACGGATGAGAAGACAGGCCCGCGCTTTCCGCTTTTGCTAACGACCGGTAGGATACTGTCACAATACAATGTGGGCGCGCAGACACGCCGTACCGCTAACGTCGTCTGGCATGACGAAGACGTGCTGGAAATTCACCCACATGACGCCGAAGTGCGTGGCGTGAAAGATCGCGATTGGGTGCGCCTGGCCAGCCGTTCCGGCGATACCAGCCTGCGGGCGCAGATAACCGACCGGGTCTCGCCCGGCGTGGTTTACACGACCTTCCACCATCCCGATACGCAGGCCAACGTGATTACGACCGATTATTCGGATTGGGCGACGAACTGCCCCGAATACAAGGTGACAGCGGTACAGGTCAGCCCGTCAAACGGCCCGACCGAATGGCAACAGGATTACAACGCGCAAGCCGCGCTGGCACGTCGGATCCTGCCCGCAGCGGAATGATGGACGTAAGCCTCCCCTTGCCAAGGCTGGCCTTCGGGCCGGATGGTGCCGTGCCGGGCTTCCGCCGCCTGCCCGCCGAGGTGGCGGTTGCGTTGTCGTTTAATGGCACCACACAGGCGGTGATGATGGCAACGCCTGCAAACCTTGAAGACTTCGCGCTTGGCTTTGCGTTGACCGAAGGCATCGCGACACAAGCTGAGATTGACAGCATCGCCGTCGTGGAAGCGACCGGCGGGATCGATGTGCAGATCTGGCTGCGCGCCGAAGCAGAGGCGCGGCTGACGTCTCGACGGCGCACCATGGCTGGGCCGGTTGGTTGCGGGCTGTGCGGCATCGACAGTCTTGCCGAAGCAACGCGTGTCTTGCCACCGGTGCCCGCGTCAGATCTGGTGCTGACACCGGCGCAGGTGCTGGCGGCCATGGCGGCACTTCCGGGAGCCCAGCCGCTGCACGATGCAACCCGTGCGGCCCATGCTGCCGGGTTCTGGACGCCCGCCCACGGCATGATCGCGGTTTGCGAAGACGTCGGGCGGCACAATGCATTGGACAAGCTTGCCGGGGCAATGATCCGGGCTGGGCGCGACTGCAAGTCTGGTGCCGTGGTGCTGACATCGCGCCTGTCAATCGATCTGGTGCAGAAATGCGCTATGATGGGCACACCTGTGATGATTGCCGTATCCGCGCCCACAACAGCCGCTGTTACACTGGCCGATAGTTGCGGGATCACACTGATCGCCCTCGCCCGCGCCGACCGGTTCGAGGCATTCAGCAATACCGACAGGATTTTGATGAACGAGGCCGCCAATGTCGCCTGACAAACTGATCTACATGGCCAATCAAATCGCCACGTTTTTCGAGTCCAAACCGCATGCCGAAGGGGTGAAGGGTGTGGCCGACCACATCAATGCCTTTTGGGAGCCGCGGATGCGGCGGCAGTTGTTCGTGTTGCTGGATGGCGGCGGTGCCGGATTTAAATCTTTGCTGATTGAGGCGGCGGCCTCGATTCGGCGACCGGTTGCGGACGCATAGCAGCAGACTTCAGCGAATCGGATAGATCAGCGGCTGACCAAAACCTCAATCGACCTGAGCCGTCGTCTCATCGCGCCGCAGCAAAAAAAATACGCTGCGCTCCAGTTGAGGAACTGGCTGCAACCCCTTGATCCATGACAATTCTGACGATTGCTCGTCTCGGCGGTATCTGCCTTCGTTTCTGCGTCGCAGCAAAGACAGACGTGGGGCGGGCGATGCCAGACTTTTCGCCTCAATTGCCGGTTCCCGACATCAGTCAATACGACAACTGTCTAATTGTTAAAGAATTTATGCTGAACTCAGCCGGCAGTCCTGTTGCGGGGCGATCTATGCCGCGCCGAATTGCGAATTGCCGGCAAGCTGCCAATGCAGGCAATGCTGCCACCGCAAAGGCCAAACACGCCGTAGATGATAAGCGCTGAACTCAGGTTCAACCCCATCACTATCGCAAGCACAGTGCCCAAGACTGCGGCAATCAACCCCGCCATCATGATCCCAACGGCCATAACAATTCCCCTCGTGTTGCAGGCTGTTTTTGTGTGCCTGTCATTTGTCCCACATTTAATTTTGCACGTTTTGGAAACAATGCCAGCGGAAACTTTGTTTTTTCTTTGAATAGGCGGCATTATGCAGCCGGCGCTTTTCGCGACCATAAGGCTGTTTTGCAAAAATCGAAACAACGGGTCAGTCGGAGAGCAGTCCGGCAAGGTAAAGCCCGTAGTCATTCTTGCGGAAAGTCTCGGCTCGTTTGGCCAACGCATCCCGGTCGATCCAGCCTTTGGAAAAGGCAATCTCGTCCGGGCAGCCGACTTGCAGACCTTGCCGCGCCTGCAAAGTCCGCACAAAGTTTCCGGCGTCAAGCAGGCTGCCATGGGTGCCGGTATCAAGCCATGCGAAACCACGGCCCATGCGTTCAACCTTCAGGTTGCCGTCCTTACGGTAAATCTCCAGAAGATCGGCAATTTCCAGCTCGCCACGCGGCGACGGCCTGATCGCGCGGGCAAAATCGGGCGCGCGGGCATCAAGATAGTAAAGCCCGGTGATGGCAAAATTTGACGGCGGCTTTTCAGGTTTCTCGATGATCGCGCGGACGTTGCCATCGGCGTCGAAATCGACCACGCCATACCGCTCCGGGTCTGAAACGCGGTAGCCGAATACCGTGCCACCATGGATTTGGGCGTCGGCGGCGTCCAGCATTTCTGGCAGGCCATGGCCGAAAAAGATGTTGTCACCCAGCACCATTGCAGACGGCGCGCCTGCCAGAAATTCCTCGGCTAGCAGGTACGCCTGCGCCAATCCATCGGGGCTTGGCTGCACGATCCACTTCAGGTTCAGCCCCCACTGCGACCCATCACCCATCAGGCGCTGAAACTGGATCTGGTCATCGGGGGTTGTGATCACGGCAATATCGCGAATGCCGCCCAGCATCAGCACCGACAGCGGATAATAGATCATCGGTTTGTCATAAATCGGCAGCAGTTGCTTCGACACACCCATGGTGATGGGCCACAACCGCGTCCCCGACCCGCCTGCCAGGATAATGCCTTTGCGTTTCATGCTGTCTCCAACTCGTTCAATATCTGGGTCAAACCAATGCGCCAGTCGGGGCGGGATATACCGAAATCCTGCATGAATGTGCTGCAATCAAGGCGGGAGTTTTGCGGGCGTCTTGCGGGGGTCGGATAGGCGGATGTTGGAATGTCGTTGATGTCGCAGGCCAACCCCGCGCCCGCCATGACGGCGCGGGCGAAATCGGCCCATGACACGTCCGGCGCGCCAGCAAAATGGTATGTACCGCCCGTGTGTCCATCAACCATCGCACGGGCTGCGGCAAACAACGCATCAGCGATATCTGCCGCTGGCGTTGGACCACCGATCTGGTCAGACACCACGTTCACGCTTTCCCGCTCCCTCCCCAAACGGCGCATGGTCTTCACGAAGTTCGCGCCATGGGCAGACACCACCCAGGATGTGCGCAAGATCAGATGCGCGCCGCGCGCACTTTGCACGCCATGTTCGCCGGCGAGCTTTGATCGGCCATATGCCCCAAGAGGTGCGGTAGGATGATCCGGGGCAAAGGGGACGTTTCCCGCCCCGTCAAACACATAGTCGGTGGAAATGTGCAAAAACGGCAGGCCGTGCTTCGCGGCGGCGCGCGCCATCGCGGCGGGGGCGGCCCCGTTCACGACGGTAGCGTCGGCTTCCACCGTTTCAGCCTTGTCCACTGCCGTCCAGGCGGCAGCATTGATCACCGCGTCGGCATCCGACAGCATGATGGCATCCGCGCAGGCAAACGGGTCCGACAGATCGGCCCGGTCTCGTCCCAAAGCCTCTATCACAACGCCAACAGGTGCGCGGCGGATCAGTTCGCGGGCGACCTGCCCCGTTTGGCCGAACACCAGCAGTTTCATGCTTTCACACCCAGCCGCGTTCCCACCCCTGCCCGCGCTTGCAATGGCTTCCACCATGCCTCGTTATCCAGATACCAGCGGACCGTCTTTCGCAGGCCCTGTTCCAGCGTGACCGATGGCCACCAGCCGAGTTCGTCGCGAATGCGGGTCGGATCAATGGCATACCGGGCGTCATGGCCGGGGCGGTCGGTGACATAGGTGATCAGCCGCGCGTGGGGGGCACCTTGGGGGTGCATTTCATCCAATAGCGTGCAGATCATGCGCACAAGGTCGATATTCTTCGCCTCGTTTTCACCGCCGATGTTGTAGCTGCGCCCCAGCGCGCCTTTTTCCAGCACGGTCAGAAGTGCATCGGCGTGATCTTCGACATATAGCCAGTCGCGCACGTTAAGGCCCGCGCCGTAAACCGGGATTGGTTTGCCAGCCAAAGCATTCAAGATCACCACCGGCACCAGCTTTTCGGGGAAGTGGAACGGCCCGTAATTGTTGGAACAGTTGGTCATTACCACCGGCAAGCCGTAAGTTTCGGCCCATGCCCGTACCAGATGGTCGGACGCGGCTTTCGATGCCGAATAGGGAGAATTCGGGGCATAGGGCGTGTCTTCGGTGAACTGGCCAGTTTCGCCCAGCGTGCCGAATACTTCATCCGTCGAAATATGGTGAAACCGAAAAGCGGCGGGCTTGCCCATCCGCACCCAATGGGCGCGCGCGGCTTCCAGCATGTGATAAGTACCAGTGATGTTGGTTTCGATGAAATCGCCCGGCCCATCGATGGACCGGTCAACATGGCTTTCGGCGGCGAGGTGCATCACGGCTGTGGGGCGGTGCAGATCGAATATCCGGTCCAGCGACGCCCGGTCACGGATATCGGCCTGCTCAAAGCTGTAAAGGTTGGATTTGGCGGCGTCGGCGACGTTTTCCAGACAAGCCGCATAGGTCAGAGCATCAAGATTGATAACTTCGTGTCCCCGCGCGACGGCAAGGCGCACGACCGCAGACCCGATGAAGCCTGCGCCACCAGTGATCAGAAGCTTCATCTGGCGCTCCATTCAAAGGGCGAAGGTACAGCGGCAAAAAAAGGTGCGGCGGCATCTTTCGCAGACAGCACCGGGCTGCCAGTCAGGCCCCAGTAGATGCCGATGGCGGGGTCGTCCCAGCGCACCGCGCCGTCGCAATCTGGAGCGTAGACGTCGGAGCATTTGTATTGCACCTCGGTATCCGGCATGCGGGTGACAAAGCCGTGTAAAAAGCCCTTAGGCACCAGCATTTGCCTGCCATTTTCCGGGGTCAGTTCCACCCCCGTCCATTGGCCAAAGGTTGGTGATCCACGCCGGAAGTCCACCGCCACATCGTAGATCGCGCCACGTGTACAGCGCACCAGTTTATCCTGCGCATGGGGCGGCGATTGGTAATGCAGTCCGCGCACCGTACCCACGTGCACCGACATCGAATGGTTGTCTTGCACGAAATCGATGGCCACTCCCAGGCTCGCCAGACGCGGCCCGTTCCAGGTTTCGAGAAACCAGCCCCGGTCATCACCGAAGCGCGGCGGGGTCAGGATCACAACATCGGGAAGCGGCGTTTTGTCTATCTGCATCTTGAATGACAGCCTTGGAACTTGTTACGTCTTTCACGCGCGTATAGCGCAGGATTGTGGCCAGTCCCAGACGGTTTTACGACTTTTCACGCCGCGTGCCGGATACGGCGGGAAAACTCCGCACCACATGTCGCGCCCGCGTGTCTGGGGTGACACGGGTTTGGCGGGGCGCTATGCTTGCCTGAACGATCCGATCAACGGACAACAGGCGAGGCACCGCGGCGTGACCAAAGGCAATGGCATCGGAGTGCTGCACGTTCGGCTGCTGAACCGGCTGGAAAGTTGGCGTTCCGGTCTGATCAAACCCGCCTCGGCCTTCGTTTCGCAGCCCGAACCGCGCACCATCGGGTTGTTCGCGCGCGGGCGGCAGCTGATTGCCGGCAATGTCCTTTTGGCGGGTTTTCTGGTCCAGGTGAAAGACACCTCACTTTGGGATATTGCCGCACCCGACCCATCCTTCGAGGCCGAAGCCCATGGTTTTGCCTGGCTGGACGATCTGGCAGCGGTCGGGTCCGGTGCCGCGCGGGCGCGCGCACAGGAATGGACATGGGGCTGGATCGCGCGCTACGGGCGCGGTCGGGGTCCGGGCTGGACACCCGATCTGGCGGGGCGGCGGCTGATCCGGTGGATCAATCACGCGCTGCTCCTGCTCAGCGCCCGCAGCCCCGAACAGTCCGAGGTGTATTTTCGCGCGCTGTCACGCCAGACCGTGTTCCTGTCGCGGCGCTGGAAGGCGGCGGAACCGGGATTGCCGCGATTCGAGGCACTGTCGGGCCTGATTTATGCGGGCCTTGCCCTGACCGGCATGGAAAGCCACGTCGCCCCGGCCGTTGCCGCCCTTGCCCACGAATGCGCGCGCGAGGTGGACGCGCAGGGTGGCATTCCCACCCGCAACCCGGAAGAACTGCTAGAGGTGTTCACCCTGCTGACATGGGCCGCGCAGGCCCTGTCCGAAACCGGGCAACGGGTGCCACCCGAACATCTGGCCGCTATCGGCCGCATCGCACCGACCCTGCGCGCACTGCGCCATGCCGATGGCGGGCTGGCCCGGTTCCACGGCGGCGGGCGCGGGCTGGAGGGGCGGCTTGATCATGCGCTGGCCAGTTCGGGGGTGAAATCGCTGCCCAATCCCGGCTTGTCCATGGGCTATGCACGGCTTGCCACCGGGCGCACTACGGTGATCGTGGATGCAGCACCGCCGCCAGGCGGGCGGGCCAGCGGCGCGGCACATGCGTCGACACTGGCGTTTGAGCTGACATCGGGCCGCCGCCCGCTCATCGTCAGTTGTGGATCCGGCGCGCCGTTCGGGCCGGAATGGAACCGTGCCGGGCGGGCGACACCATCGCATTCGACGCTTGCTATCGAGGGGTACTCGTCGTCGCGGCTGGGTGCCAGCCATGCCGGACGAGAGTTGATGATCGATCTGGCCGACACCGATACCGAGCAACGCGGAATCGGATCTGAAGGCAGCCATATTCATTTGGCCCATGAAGGCTGGTCGGCGTCACATGGGTTGACCCACAGCCGGTCTTTGATGCTTTCAGCGGATGGTCGCCGACTGGCTGGCGAGGATGCGCTGCTGGCGCAAGGCCCGGCCGCCGAGGCGAGGTTCAACGCGATGTTGACGCGGTCTGCACTGAACGGCGTCCACTTCGCGATCCGGTTTCATCTGCATCCCGATACAGACGCCGCACTCGATATGGGTGGAAAGGCGGTGTCGATGGTTCTGAAAAGCTCTGAAATATGGGTGTTCCGTTATGACGGGCCGGCGGACCTGACACTTGAAGCCTCGGTCTATCTGGAAAAAGGCCGCCTGAAGCCGCGCGGAACCCAGCAGATCGTCCTTTCCGGGCGGATGGTAACAAATCAAACCCGGATCGGCTGGACCTTGGCGAAGGCACAGGATACTCCGCAGGCGATCCGCGATCTGGACCGGGACGATCCCATGGCCCCGCAGGTCTGACGCGCAAGGGCCGAGGAGAGATGCGATGACTAACCTTGTACCCATCGGGCGCGCGCTGATTTCAGTGTCGGACAAAAGCGGCATGATCGATCTGGCGCGTGCACTGGCGGGGTATGGGGTCGAACTGATTTCCACCGGCGGATCGGCGCAATCCTTGCGAAATGCCGGGCTGGACGTTCGCGATGTGTCGGATGTTACCGGATTTCCAGAAATGATGGATGGCCGCGTCAAGACGCTGCACCCGAATGTACATGGCGGGTTGCTTGCGCTGCGCGATGACGACGAACATCTGGTGGCAATGGCCGCGCATGGGATCGAGCCGATTGATCTGCTGATCTCCAACCTCTACCCGTTCGAGGCAACTGTCGCCCGTGGTGCCAGCACTGCCGATTGCATCGAAAACATCGATATCGGCGGGCCCGCAATGATCAGGGCGGCGGCGAAGAACCACCGCTTTGTCACCGTTGTGACCGACCCCGAAGATTATGCCGCGCTGCTGGACCAGCTTCGCGCGCAAGATGGTGCCACCTGCCTTGGATATCGCCAAAAGCAGGCACTCGCCGCGTTTTCGCGCACCGCCGCTTATGATGTGGCCGTTTCAACCTGGATGGCACAAGCCCTGCACGTCACCACGCCGGCGCGGCGCAGCTTTTCCGGTAGATTGGCCCAAACCCTGCGCTACGGCGAAAACCCGCATCAGACTGCAGCGTTCTACCGCGATGGATCGGCCCGCCCGGGCGTGGCAACGGCGCGCCAGTGGCAGGGCAAGGAAATGTCCTACAACAACATCAACGACACCGATGCCGCGTTCGAAATGGTAGCCGAGTTCAGCCCTCAGGACGGCCCCGTCTGCGCCATCATCAAACACGCCAATCCCTGCGGTGTCGCTCGCGGGGCAACCCTGCGCGAGGCGTATTCGCGGGCCTACGACTGTGACCACACATCAGCCTTTGGCGGTATTGTCGCCTTTAATCAGATACTTGACGGCGAAGCGGCAGAACAGATCGTGCAGGTTTTCACCGAAGTGGTGATCGCCCCCGGGGCCAATGCTGACGCGATGAGTATTTTTGCGAAGAAAAAGAACCTGCGTTTACTGACGACTGACCATTTGCCAGACCCGCGCGCGCCGGGATTGGCGTTCCGGCAGGTTGCGGGTGGCTTTCTGGTGCAGGACCGCGACGGCGCGGCCTTGGCACCGTCCGATCTGAAGGTGGTGACGAGGCGCGCGCCGACCAATGCCGAAATGGCCGATCTGCTGTTTGCATGGACCGTTGCCAAGCATGTGAAATCAAACGCGATCATCTATGCGCGGGATGGCGCGACCGTCGGCATTGGTGCGGGGCAGATGAGCCGGATCGACAGCATGCGGATCGCCGCGCACAAAAGCATGGACATGGCGCAAGCGACTGGTGCAAGCCAGCCGATGAGCCAGGGCTCCGTGGTGGCATCGGATGCGTTCTTCCCCTTTGCCGACGGGATACATGCTGCCGCCGCTGCTGGGGCCACGGCGGTCATCCAGCCCGGCGGATCGCTGCGCGATGACGAGGTGATTGCAGCGGCAGATGCGGCCGGCCTTGCCATGGTGTTCACCGGCCAGCGGCATTTCCGGCACTGACATGCGGATCGCGATCTGGACCCTTCTCGCCACCTTTGCATTGGATCAGGCCACCAAGCTGGGCGTGGTCTTCGGCCTGCGGCTGATTGATGTCGGCGTGATCGACGTGATCCCGCCCTATCTGACCTTTCGCATGGCATGGAACACTGGCGTCAACTTTGGATTGTTTTCCCACGATGCCGATGTCATGCGCTGGGTGCTGATCGCCGTGGCACTGGCGATATCGGCCTGGGTCTGGCTTTGGGCGCAGCGCGAGGCCTCCTCCAAGCTCGTGCAGATCGCAGCGGGTCTGTTGATCGGCGGCGCGTTTGGCAATGTGGTGGACCGCGTGGCGTATGGTGCCGTGGCCGATTTTCTGAACATGTCCTGCTGCGGCATCGAAAATCCCTATGCTTTCAACATCGCCGATATCGCTATCTTCGCGGGTGCAATCGGTTTGGTGATCTTTTCAGGGCGCAGTCCGGATCAGGGCACAAAGCGTTCAAAGACTCCGTGACGGGGCGAAGTTCTTGCGTTAAAGACAATACGAACAGGTGTGGGAGTTTTCGGGATGCAGGCAAATCGAAGCGCATTGGCGGTCGCAATGGCGGCAATGCTGGCGCTTGCGGCTTGCGGCAGCGACAAAGTGCCGAGCCTGATGAACCTGCGGTCCTCTACCAACGGGCCCGATGAATTCAGCATCCTGCCACCAAAAGCACTGGAATTGCCGGAAGACCTGACCGCCTTGCCGGAACCCACGCTGGGCGGCAGCAACCTGACCGATCCGACCCCGATTGCGGATGCCATTGTGGCCCTCGGCGGCAACCCACGCGCGGCAGGCGGCATCCCGGCGGCTGACAGTGCCTTGGTCAATCACGGATCACGCTACGGCGTCACTGCCGGCATTCGTGAAACGCTGGCGGCCGAGGATCTGGAATATCGGCGCAAGAACAACGGCCGGGTGCTGGAGCGAATTTTCAATCTGAATGTCTATTTCAGGGCCTACAAGAAGCAGTCGCTGGATCAACACGCGGAATTGCTGCGTTGGCGCAGGGCGGGTCTGCGCACGCCCTCTGCGCCGCCACCGAACCGAGGCGAATAGTCACAACTGCGTGGCAGGCCTTGAATGCGGCCCCGCCGGAAATAGCTGCCTACATAGATATACCGGGAGATGTTCATGCGACGCCGCCTTGGCAGCATTTTTGCCTTTGTCATTTTGACCACCTCCGCGCAGGCGGATACCGTCACTGCCTTTCAGCTTGAAAATGGCCTTGATGTGGTGGTGATCGAGGACCATCGCGCCCCGGTCGTGACCCACATGATGTGGTATCGTGCGGGGTCGGCGGACGAAATGCCCGGCAAGTCCGGCATCGCGCATTTTCTGGAACACCTGATGTTCAAGGGCACCGATGATATTGGACCCGGCGAATTTTCCGCGATTGTCGAGGCACAGGGCGGCACAGACAATGCCTTCACCAGCTGGGATTATACCGCGTATTTTCAACGCATCGCCGCAGATCGCCTTGATCTGATGATGAAGCTGGAGGCCGACCGCATGCGCGATCTGGTCCTGTCAGAGGCCGATGTGCTGACCGAACGCGAAGTGATCCTGGAAGAACGCAGCCAGCGCACCGATTCCGACCCGGGCGCGCTGATGAACGAACAGGTCAATGCCGCACTGTACCAGAACCTGCGCTACGGCGTGCCGATCATCGGTTGGCGGCACGAGATGGAGACGCTTTCGCGCACCGATGCGCTGGAATGGTACGAACGCTTTTATGCGCCGAACAATGCGATACTGGTAGTGGCCGGTGACGTGCTGCCCGACGATGTACGCAAACTGGCCGAGACGCATTATGGCGCGTTGAAGCCGACCGCCGGCCTGACCCCGCGCCAGCGCCCGACTGAACCATCCCAACTTGCGGAACGGCGCATCGCGCTGACCGATGACCGGGTGTCACAGCCCTATGTCTCGCGTACCTATCTTGCCCCCGAACGCAACACCGGCGATCAGAAAAAGGCGGCGGCACTGGTGATACTGGCGCAGGTGCTGGGCGGCAGTGGCACGACGTCGGTTCTGGCGCGTGCGTTGCAGTTCGACACCCAGACCGCCGTGTACTCGACCGCCTATTACGACGGCACCTCGCTTGACAGCGCAACCTTTGGTCTGGCCCTCGTGCCATTGCCGGGGATCAGCCTGCAAGCTGCCGAAACCGCGATGGACGACGTCATCGCGAAGTTTCTCAAAGACGGGGTCGAGCCTGATGCTTTTGCCCGCATCAAGACGCAGATCGCCGCTGAAAACATCTATGCCCGCGACAACGTCAGCGGTCTGGCCAATACCTACGGCGAGGCATTGGCGATCGGTCTGTCGATCGAAGACGTGCAGGCCTGGCCCGATGTCTTGCAGGCTGTTACCGTGGAAGACGTGATGGCAGCGGCGGTCGAAGTGTTCGACAAACGTAATGCCGTGACCGGCTGGTTGATGAAAACCGAAGAGGATGCGCAATGATCCGGCTTGCCTTGGCCCTGATCCTGCTGGCGATGCCAGTGCAGGCGGACATTAAGATCGTTCCCGTCACGTCGCCGGGCGGCATAACGGCCTGGCTGGTGCAGGACAGCGGCATTCCCTTTACCGCGCTGGAGATTCAGTTTCGCGGCGGCACCTCGCTGGATGCACCGGGCAAACGCGGTGCGATCAATCTGATGACGGCGCTGATCGAGGAAGGCGCGGGCGATCTGGACGCCCAAAGTTTTGCTGCGGCACGCGACAGTCTGGCGACGGAATTGCGCTTCAGGTCCAGTGCGGATTCGGTCGGTGTGTCCGCCAAGTTCCTGACGGCAAACCGGGATGCGTCGATGGCTTTGCTGCGGCAGGCCATCATAGCCCCCCGGTTTGACGCCGTTGCGGTGGAACGGGTGCGCGGGCAGGTGCTGACCGGCTTACGTGCAGACGAAAAAAACCCCGATACGCTTGCTGGCGATGCGTTCAATCTGCTGGCATTTTCCGACCATCCCTACGGAAGTTCGGGCGATGGCACGGTTGAAAGTGTTACCGCACTGACTCGGGACGACATCGTTGCCGCCCACAAGGGGGCTTTGGCGCGCGACCGGATCTATGTTGCCGCCGCGGGTGATATTTCGCCCGCCGATCTGGGCACGCTGCTGGACGAATTGCTGGGCGAACTGCCCGCCGCAGGCACACCCTTACCGCCGCGCGCGGAGTGGGCCCTGACCGGGGGTGTCACGATAAAGGATTTCCCGACGCCGCAATCCACCGTGCTGTTCGGCCAGCTGGGCATCAAGCGCGAAGACCCTGATTTCTTTGCCGCCTTCATCCTGAACGAGATTTTGGGCGGCGGGCGTTTCACCGCGCGGCTGATGACCGAGGTGCGCGAAAAGCGCGGCTTGACCTATGGTATCAGCACGTATCTGGCACCAATGGACCGGGCCGAAATGATGATTGGGCAGTTCGCATCGGCCAATGAAAAGGTGGCCGAGGCCATTCAGGTGGTGCGCGATGAATGGGCGAAAATGGCCGCACAAGGCGTGACGAAAGAAGAACTCGCCGCCACCAAAACCTATCTGACCGGGTCTTACCCGCTGCGGTTTGATGGCAATGGTCAGATCGCACAACTGCTGGTCGGCCTGCAGATGCAGGACCTGCCGATCGACTACGCCATCACCCGAAACGCGCAGATCGAGGCTGTGACCGAAGATGACGTCAAGCGTGTGGCCGCCCGATTGCTGCAGCCGGACGATTTGCATTTTGTCGTTGTGGGCCAGCCTGCGGGCGTCGCTCCGACGGACTGACGCCGTCGCCACCGCTGGCAGAATCGGCGCGGCCATGCTAGCCATGGTGGGATGAACGCAGAGGCCACCCATATACATGCACCACGCCCGGTGATCCGGCAGCTTGACGAAGCCGCCGTGAACCGGATAGCGGCGGGCGAGGTGGTGGAACGACCTGCATCTGCCGTCAAGGAACTGGTGGAAAACGCCCTTGATGCGGGCGCCACGCGCATTTCGGTCGATTACGCGGATGGTGGCAAGACCCTGATCCGCGTGGTGGATGATGGTTGCGGCATGACGGGGGGCGATCTGCCGCTTGCGCTGGCCCGACATGCGACCTCGAAAATCGACGGCTCCGATTTGTTGAACATCCGCTCGTTCGGGTTCCGGGGTGAGGCGCTGCCGTCATTGGGTGCCGTGGGACGGTTGACCATCACCTCGCGTGCGAAAGGTGCCGATGGCGTCAGCCTGACGGTGGAAGGCGGCCGTATGGGGCAGGTGCGCCCCGCCGCGCTGACCCGTGGTACTGTGGTCGATCTGCGCGATCTGTTCTATGCCACGCCGGCGCGGCTGAAATTCATGCGCACCGACAGGGCCGAAGCGCAGGCGATAGGGGACGTGATCAAGCGGCTGGCGATGGCCGAGCCACATGTCGGGTTCACCCTGCGCGATGTGTCCGGCGGTGGCGAAGGGCGGGTGGTGTTTCGCGCCGATCCGATGTCTGGCGATATGTTCGATGCGCTGCATGGGCGGCTGTCTCAGGTTCTGGGCGCGGAATTTGCCGAGAACGCCCTGCGCATTGATGCAGGCACCGATGGGCTGCACCTTGTCGGCTACGCTGCCCTGCCCACCTATTCGCGTGGGTCGTCTGCCGCGCAGTTCCTGTTCGTGAACGGCCGCCCCGTGCTGGACCGCATGCTGTTTGGCGCGCTGCGTGCCGCCTATATGGATGTACTGTCGCGTGATCGTCACCCAGCCGCCGTGCTGAACCTTATCTGCGATCCCGAACGGGTGGATGTGAACGTGCATCCAGCCAAATCCGAAGTGCGGTTTCGCGAACCCGCAGCGGCGCGCGGCCTGATCATATCGGCCCTGCGGCAGGCTTTGGCGGGGGCTGGCCACCGCGCATCCACCACCGTGGCAGGCGAAACTGTGCAAGCCTTCCGGTCCGAGGCGCGCATTTACCAGATGGACCGCCCCTCGCAGCCTGCCCTTGCCCGCGCCTATCAATTCCAAGCGCCGGGCTTTGCCGAAGCCCCGTCGGCCCGCTACGAAGCGCCGACACTGGCCACGGACGCCGAGGCACTGCCTTTGGGGGCTGCCCGCGCGCAGGTGCATCAGAACTACATCATCGCGCAAACCGCCAACGGCATGGTGATCGTCGATCAACACGCGGCCCATGAACGGCTGGTGTATGAACGCCTGAAGGCGCAACGCGATGGTGCGGGGATTGCGTCGCAAGCCCTGCTGATCCCCGAAATCATCGATCTTTCCCCGCTGGATGCCGCCCGTATTTTGGACATGGCAGATGATTTTGCCGCCCTTGGCCTAGTTATCGAGGCGTTCGGCGGCAGCGCCATCGCGGTACGTGAAACCCCTGCGATCCTGGGGCGCGTCGATGCCACCGCCCTGATCCGCGACATCCTCGATGATCTGACCGATCTGGGGGATAGCAGCCGCCTGCAAAGTCAGATGGATGCGGTTCTGTCGCGCATGGCCTGCCATGGATCGGTACGCTCCGGCCGCCAGATGCGCGCCGAGGAAATGAACGCCCTGCTGCGCGAGATGGAGGCGACGCCGCTATCGGGGCAATGCAACCACGGGCGACCGACCTATGTAGAACTTAAACTGGCCGATATCGAACGGCTGTTCGGACGCAGATGATCACACTTTTCGGCCAAACTTACGCTTGGAACGCGCCTGAAGTGCTGCTGATTGGCGGGTCTGTCTTGGTGCTGGTGTTGTTGCTGGTTCTGATCCTGCGCGCGGCGGGCAGGTCTGCCACGATGGCGGCACCCCTGATGAATGAACTAAGCTGGCTTGGCGACCGCGTGCAGTTGCTTGGTGAAGGGCAGGAACGGCTGACCGGCGGCCTCAGCCATGTGTCAGAGGCGCAGGCGGTCAGCCAATCGGCGATGCTCAAGGTGATGGAACAGCGGCTTTCCGAAGTGCAGCGCGGCATGACCGAAAGCCTGACCGGCACCTCGACCCGGACCGCGCGGTCGTTGGGTGAATTACAGCAACGGCTGGAAACTATCGACCGCGCGCAGGCCAACATAGAAAAGCTGTCCGGTAACGTTCTGTCGTTGCAGGATATTTTGTCAAACAAGCAAACCCGTGGCGCGTTTGGCGAGATACAACTGAATGATATCGTGCTGAAGGCGCTGCCGAAAGATAGCTACACCATGCAGGCCACGCTTGGTAACGGCAAGCGCGCCGATTGCCTGATCCACCTGCCCAACCCACCGGGGCCGATCGTGATCGATAGCAAGTTCCCGCTGGAGGCGTATGAGGCTTTGCGCCGTGCCGAGACGCCGCTTGCGTTGGCCGAGGCGCAGCGGATGTTTCGGGTATCAGTGAAGACCCACATCAAGGCGATTGCGGAAAAGTACATCGTCGAAGGTGAAACCGCTGACGGCGCGTTGATGTTTCTGCCCTCGGAAGCCGTCTATGCCGAGTTGCACGCGAACTTTCCCGAACTGGTGCGCGAAGGCTTTGGTGTAAAGGTCTGGATCGTGTCGCCGACGACCTGCATGGCCACACTGCACACCATGCGGGCGGTGCTGAAGGATGCAAGGATGCGCGAACAGGCCGGGGTGATCCGGTCCACCCTGCGCATGCTGCACCGCGATGTCGAACTGGTGGTCGAACGGGTGGACAAGCTGAACAGCCATTTCAATCAGGCGCGCGCCGATCTGGACGGTATTTCCACCGCCGCCGAACGGGCCGGCAAACGCGCGGCGCGGCTGGATAATTTCGATTTCGAGGAACTGGAGGCAACGCCAGTAGTGCCGGTTATTGGTGGGCAAGCCGCCGAATGACCTTGCAATGATCCGGCACCTGACGCCCGCCGACTATACCGTGATGCCCTGGGTCAATGGACGCGGCACGACGACCGAGCTGATCCGCGAAAACAGCCTAGACGGTACGCTTCTGTGGCGGTTGTCGATGGCAAGCGTTGTCGAGGATGGACCCTTCTCGATCTTCCCGGGAGTCGAGCGGAACCTGACCGTGATTAGCGGCCCCGGCTTTGGTCTGTTGGGGCAAACCCGGATCACAGCGGCACCCCTGCGCCCTGTCGCTTTCCCGGGTGATGTGCCGATCGCGGCAACGGGTGTCGCCGCACCTTCGGTAGATTTCAACGTGATGACGGCGCGCGCGCTGCCCCTGCCTGACGTATGGGTAAGGGCGGACAGCGATGCGGCCCCGCCACCGGGCGGATTCATCGCGGTTTTTGCTGTGTCTGCAGGCAGCGTGGGTAGCCACACCGTTGGCCAGCACGAGCTGATCATCACGGATGAAACTGTCCACCTCTCAGGCGGGCCATTCGTCCTGGTGGGCCTGTTCACCCGGCGTGATGGACAGATTGCCCATCCTACGGGTGTAACCCCGTAGGATGGGCGGTTCCGCGCATCCGCGCGGGTTCGCCCATCGCCCGGATCAGATCCTGAACAATGGCTGCAGCATGCGCGGCACGAAGTTGGTAAATCGCAGCGGCGCGTCTGTCGCCGACAGACAGATGCAGGGCGGACCAGCCTCGGCCACGGGTGTATGTCGCGTGGCCTCTGTTTCCACATCGACATCGCCGCGGTTGTAGCGCCCGACGCCGTCACTGAACGCGCCTTGCAAAACCAGCGTTAATTCCATGCCACGATGGCCATGATCGGGCATCGCCTGCCCCGCCGGAATGTGCAGCAACCGAACCGATGCGCCTTTAGCCGTGGGCAGGATGGCCTGCCGCACACCCATGCCGAGGCTGCGCCACTTCACGGCATCCAGATCACCGCCGACATAATTGGCAAGCGGCACCGGGAATATACCGGCGGGCCGTGCAGGCGCGTCAGCCACAGGTGTTTGCGCGGCAATCAATGCCAACGTCGCTGCAAGACTGTCATGCGATACCGCCACCTCGCCCGCGCTTTCCACCATGCCCCCCCCCACTGCATCAAATGCACCAAGTGCGGCACGACAGTCATCGCACATCGATACATGGGTTGCGACCACAAGGTTGAAAGCCTCGGGCAACTGACCGGCAGAATACGCGATCAGCAGGCTATCGGAAAGGTGATGCTTTATTGTCATGTCGTCTTCGGCCTTCACGTCAAGTCATGTGGTGGCGCAACCGTTCGAGCGCCAGCCTGATGCGGGATTTGATCGTGCCAAGCGGCAGACCGGTTTCATTCGCGATCTCGCTATGCGTCAGATCGCCGTAATAGGCGCGTTCGATCAGGGCGCGCTGTTTTGCAGGCAAAAGGGCAAGCGCAGCACCAAGACGATCTGTTTCTTGCTGCATTTCCATCACTTCGACCTGGTCCGGCCCAGCCTCCGGCCCCCAAGGCAGATCTTCGGGTTCGGGCCTGCGCGATTTGCGCAAGGCATCAATGCGGCGGTTGCGGGCAATGGTGAACACCCATGTCGCCACCGACGCCCGTCCCGGATCAAACAAATGCGCCTTTTGCCAAAGCGTTGCCATCACGTCTTGCGCGCATTCTTCAGCAAGTGCCGCATTGGCACCGGACTTCATCAAGAACGCCTTGATGCGCGGTGCGAAATGCCGAAACAGCGCCGCAAACGCCGCCTTGTCCTGACGATCCCGCACGGCAATCAGCAGGGCCACCCAATCTACATCGTCGTGACCGAAACTCACAAATGATCTTCCCAGAGCAGGCGACATTGCCTTTGCAAGTGCAGCATAGCCACGCGGGCCAGCCCACGCATCCATTTTTTCAAGGATTTGCCCTTCGATCATCATGTTAGCGTTACGCCGGTCCATATGAGGTGGATCACTTTGGCGACAGTTGCACGAAAATAATTCGTCAACGTGATCTGCTGCGCCAGATCCTGCGTAACTTAGTTACAAAAAACGCAGTCAAGGAGCGCAATCTGCATGCCATTTGAAACGCTAAGTTCCGCATCGCGGCGCATTGCCGTGATTGGAGGCGGAATATCGGGGATGGCAGCAGCGCATCTTTTGGCAACTGACCACGCGGTCGTTCTGTTCGAGGCCGCAAACCGTCTCGGTGGACATGCCCGTACGAAAGTGGCGGGCAAGCGCGGTGATCAGCCGGTCGATACCGGCTTCATCGTGTATAACAGGGTCAACTATCCGCATCTTGTGCGGTTGTTCGAGAAGCTGTCAGTGCCGGTGGTGAAAAGCAGCATGACCTTCGGTGCTTCCATTGCGGGCGGCAAACTGGAATACGGGCTGCGCAATCTGGGCGCGGTCTTCGCTCAAAAGCGCCGCCTTGCCGACCCCCGCTTTCTGGGCATGATGCGCGATGTTCTGCGGTTCAATGCCCGCGCCGAGCAGGCGGCGCAAAACCCCGGCCTGACGGTGGGCGAATTGCTGCGCGATCTGGGCACCGGGGCGTGGTTTCGTGACTATTACATTCTGCCACTATCCGGTGCGATCTGGTCAACGCCGACGCAAGGCATCCTGGATTTTCCCGCGCAGGCGCTGGTTCGGTTCATGAAAAACCACGCCCTGCTCAGCCTGACGGGGCAGCATCAGTGGTACACTGTGGATGGCGGGTCGATCGAATATGTCCGCCGCCTGCAGTCGGTCCTGATCCACGAAGGCGTTGATCTGCGGCTTGGCGCATCCGTTACCGCGGTTCGGCGCGACAGCGATGGTGTCAAGGTGCGCTGCACGGGCGGCGAATGGGAGCCGTTCGACGAGGTCATCTTCGCCACCCATTCCGATGACAGCCTTTCCCTGATTGCCGATCCATCACCTGATGAGACGCGTCTACTGGGCGCCGTCCGCTACCAACCAAACGAGGCGGTACTGCATGCAGACAGCAGTCTGATGCCAAAGCGCAAAGCAGTCTGGTCCAGTTGGGTTTATACCGAGCCGGCGGGCCCGCGCCCCGACCGAATCGATCTGACCTACTGGATGAACTCGCTGCAACCGATCCCGCATGATGACCCGCTGTTCGTCACGCTGAACAGCAACCGCCCCATCGATGACCGGCTGATCCACGATGTCGCAACTTTTCGCCACCCGGTTTTCGATCTGGCGGCACTTGCCGCGCAATCCGGCATCAAGGCCATCAACGGTACGCGGAACACTTGGTTTTGTGGGGCCTGGATGAAGAACGGCTTTCACGAAGACGGTTTTGCTAGCGCCGTCGATGTCGTGGATGCATTGCGCGCCCAACAGCCCGAGGTGAAACTGGTCGCATGACCGAACGCGTTGATCATATCCGGGGCGAGACGTTTCACGGCCGCAAAGGCGCGGTGAAGAACCAGTTTCGCTACGGTGTGGATTATCTGTTGCTGAATACCGAGACCGCCAAGGGCCCGCGTCTGTTTTCGCGCAACCGGCGCAATCTGACGTCGCTTTACGATGCCGATCATGGCGGCGTGCCAAAACACGGTTCTGGCGTGCAGTGGGTGCGCGATGTGCTGGCAACCCACGCCTTGCCGGGGGCGGATCGCATCCTGTTGCTGGCACAGCCGCGCGTCATGGGGCATGTGTTCAACCCGGTAAGTTTCTGGCTGTGCCACGATGCTGCAGGTGGCCTGCGCGCGGTTATCGCCGAGGTGTCGAATACCTTTGGCGACAGGCATTCGTATCTGTGCCACCGCGATGATCAGGGTACGATTACCCGCGAAGATATGCTGACTGCGACAAAGATATTCCATGTCTCGCCGTTTCAGCCGGTCGAAGGTGGTTACAAGTTTCGCTTCGACATCGGGCCTGACAAAATCGGCATCTGGATTGATTATTCCGCCGGCGATGGCGGGCTATATGCGACGCTGACTGGGCCACGCAAGCCACTGACCAACGCGGCAATTCTGCTGGCCTGCCTGCGCCGCCCGTTCGGGTCGCGCCGCGTGCTGGCGCTGATCCACTGGCAGGCGGTGAAACTGGCAATGAAGGGCGCACGCTATCGCCCAAGGCCAGAACCGCCAGTGGATGAGATTACCTGATGGCCGTAGCCAGCCCCATTCTGAGAGGCCGCAACGGGCTTTGGCCTTGGGCGGCATTCGGGGCCATGCTGAGTGCTGCCGGCCTGCCAATTTATCTGCACGCGCCGAAGTTTTACGTCGATAATTATGCCGTCAGCCTTGCCACACTCGGCGGTGTTTTGGCGGCGCTGCGGTTGATCGACGTGGTGCAAGACCCGTTTTTGGGCTGGCTGGCGGGAGTGACGCAGCGCTATCGCGGCGCAATGGTGTCGTTTGCCGCTGGTCTGATGGCGGCGGCCATGCTGGGGTTGTTTGCGGTACCCCCTCCGATCGCGCCAATCTGGTGGTTCGCGCTGACCCTGACTGTGCTGTTCTCCGCGTTTTCGTATCTGACCATCGCGTTTTACGCCAATGGCGTAGCACGAGCACTTTATTTGGGGGTCGAAGGCCATCTGCGGCTGGCAGGCTGGCGTGAAACCGGCGGGCTGATCGGCGTTTGCGTCGCCGCCGTTGCCCCAACGGCGCTGTCGCAAGCAATGCCCAACCCCTACACCGGCTTTGCGATTGGCTTTGCGGTGTTCGCCGTCGTTGCCGTTGCCCTGATGCGCCATGAATGGATCGACACATCGCACGCCGCAAAGACCCCCAGCCTGGCAGGTTTTGCCATCGCCCTGCGCGACGGCCCGGCGCGCAATCTGCTGCTGGTCGCGCTGTTCAACGGCGCGCCGGTCGCCGTCACTTCAACCCTGTTTCTCTACTTCGTCGAAAGCCGCCTGGCCGCCCCCGGCTATGAAGGCGCGTTCCTCTTGCTGTTCTTCCTCTCTGCCGCCCTGTCATCCTTCGCATGGTCAAAGCTGGCCCAAACCTATGGCGCAAAACCAGTGCTGCTGGCCGCCATGGCCCTGTCGATCATCACCTTCATCTTCGCCGCCACCCTAGGTGCCGGCGATCTGCTGGGCTTTGCCGCCATCTGCATCGCGTCCGGTGCCGCCCTTGGTGCTGACATGACACTGCTGCCTGCGATCTTTGCCCGCCGCCTTGCCACCCTTGATACCAAAGGCGGCGAGGCTGTAGCCTTTGGCCTTTGGTCGTTCGTCTCCAAACTATCGCTCGCCATTGCGGCGGGAACGCTATTGCCGATCCTCGATGCGTCAGGCTTTCGGTCCGGCCATTCCAACCCTGAAACCGCCCTACGAACCCTGACCATCCTTTACGCGCTGGTCCCCTGCGCGCTGAAACTCGTCGCCATGGCCGTTCTGGCCCGAACCCCCACATCGAAGGCTTGATCCCCATGTCACTGGTCTATGGCATTCTGCTTGGGGTTCTGATCACCCTCGCCCTATTGGTGCTCGCCTCGCGCCTGATCGGCTTTCGCACGCAAAAGCCCGGCGACTTCGCGGCCACTGGTACAGCGTTCGACATGCGCCAGCACCTGAATGGCAGGGTCCAATGCGAAGGCGTGATCTATGGTCCACTTGGCCGGGTCTCGTCGCGTTTCGTGGCCGACATGCTTGGTACGTGGAATGGCAACACTGGCACGCTGGCTGAAACATTCCGCTATGATAGCGGTGCCGTGCAGGAACGATGCTGGACATTGCGCGTTGACGATTTGGGCGTGATCCAAGCCGATGCGCCCGATCTGGTTGGCGCTGGCAGCGGCACGCAACAGGGGCCAGCCGTGCAAATGTTATACCGCATCAAGCTGGACGCCTCAGCAGGCGGGCATGTGCTCGATGTAGTGGACTGGATGTATCTTATGGAAAACGGCACCATCATGAATCGCAGCCAGTTTCGCAAGTTCGGCTTTCCAGTTGCCGAATTGATCGCAACCATGCGAAAGGTACCGGCATGAGGGTCTGGCAAGGCAAACGCTACTGGCTGGTCGGCGCATCCGAGGGCTTGGGTCTGGCATTGGCCCAACAGATGAGCCGCGCTGGCGTTGATCTTATCCTATCCGCCCGGTCAGCAGACCGCCTGACCGAAGCCGCAGCCACCCTGGCCCGTCCAGCCCGCCCAGTGGTGTGCGATGTTGCCGATACCGCGTCAGTGCGCAAAGCCGCCGCCGAAGTGGGCGAAATTGACGGCGTGGTTTTCCTCGCGGGCGTCTATTGGCCCAACACAGCACAGGCCTGGAATGCCGATGAAGTCGAGGCGATGTGCAACGTCAACCTGACCGGCTGCGCCCGGGTTATCGGGGCCGCCTTACCCGCGATGGTCGCCCGCGGTACCGGCCATGTCGTCATCACCGGCAGCCTGTCAGGATTTCGCGGCCTGCCCGGTGCCATCGGTTACTGCGCATCGAAAGCCGGCACCATGAGCCTTGCGGAATCACTCCACGCCGACCTGCGTGGCACAGGCATTTCGGTGCAACTTGCCAACCCCGGCTTCATCAGAACCCGCCTGACCGCGAAGAACGATTTCACCATGCCGTTCATCATGGAGGCTGACACCGCCGCCCGTACCATGTTCGAGCACATGGGCACCGATCACTTCAAGGTCAGCTTCCCAACAGTCTTTTCGTTGATCTTCCGGGCGTCGCAATTCCTGCCCGATTGGGCCTACTACCGCCTGTTCGCCCCTATTTCTGGACGCAAACCATAAAGAAGCCGTCCATTCCGCCTTTGTCCGCCCAATAATCCGGGCGCAGGCGCAAGGCCCCTTCGGGTGTTATCCACGCAGGATCAACACCCTCGATCACTGGAGCCACAACCGTAAGCCCCGGATGCCGCAGCAATGCCGCCGCAAGCTGATCCTCGCCTTCCTCTGCCAGCAGCGAACAGGTGCAATAGACCAACCGCCCGCCGGGTTTCAGCAATTCCAGCGCCCGATCAAACAGCTTGGCCTGCAGGTCCATCAGCACCGGCAGTTCGTCACCATCCTTCACGAACGGCAAATCGGGATGCCGCCGGATCGTACCCGTCGCCGAACAGGGCGCATCCAGCAGCACGCCGTCAAACCCGCCGTCACTGTCCCAAACCAGCGCATCGGCTACCACCAGCTTGGCCGCCAACTTGGTGCGCGCCAGATTTTCCGCCACCACTGCCATGCGCGGCCCTGAAATATCCACCGCCGTCACATCGGCACCCAGCGCCGCCAGTTGCATCGTCTTGCCACCCGGTGCCGCGCACAGATCAAGCACACGCATTCCCGGCGTGGGGGCCAGCAACTGCGCCGCCAGTGCCGCCCCTGCGTCCTGCACCCACCACTGACCTTCCGCATATCCCGGCAAATTCGACACCTGCCCCGGATCAACCAACCGCAAGGACCCGGTCGGCAGCACTTCCGCCCCGACGATCTGGGGCATAACCCCCGGCTTCAACGTCAGGTCCAGCGGCGGCGTCTGCGCCTGCACCGCCTCGATTGCCGACACCACATCGCGGCCCAACCGCGCCACCATCGGCTTGCGCAACCACATCGGCAAGCGCTGTGGCGGCAGGGCTGCAAACGGCGCCTCCATCGCGGCAACCTTTCGCAGAACGGCATTCACCAGCCCGGTCATATGCCCCGTCCGATTGCCATGCCGCACGATATCAACCGCCGCGTTCACCACGCCATGCGCAGCCCCGCCCAGCACGGCAATCTCCACCACTGCCAACCGCAGCGCATCATGCACCAGTTGCGGCGGCGCTTTGCGCAGATGCGGTGTAAGCACCCGATCCGCCTGTTCCAGATGCCGCAATGTAACCGTGGCCAGCCGTTGCGCCCGTGCCCGGTCTGATGGCCCCAGCTTGGCAATTGGTCCCGAAGGATCGGCCAGTGCCTCCGACAGCATTGCGCGTGTCTCAAGCACAAGCCCCAGCAAACCCACTGCCGCCGCCCGTGCCGCCAGACCTTCCGCCGCCATAAACCGCCCCTTCGCCGCTTGCCCCATTGCGGGATCGGCGTATATCACCAAGCATCAAGGCACAAGGAAGCCCCATTATGGCAAGCGAAAAGCTCGATCTATCCCCAGCCGCCAAGCGCGCGTTGGCCGAGGCGGAAGCGCGCCGCAAACTGGCGGATATCAAGCAGATGCCCAAAGAACTGGGCGGGCGCGATGGCCCGGAACCCGTGCGCTACGGCGACTGGGAAAAGAAGGGGCTGGCAATAGATTTCTAAGGCCGGGGCGTTAGCGCACCTTGAAGATCGCCGATCGCCCACTGCCCTGGTCAGCCGTAAAGCGCAGCTTGTCGGGGCCAACCGTTTCGACCAATTGGCAGTTGTAGGGAATGGCGTAGCCGCTCCAATCCATCGAGCGGCAGAAATAGCCGTCTTCCCAGCGCCAAGATCCGGTAACATCCCATCCCAGTGCCGAGCCGGAAATTTGCCCGTCCGGTGACACGTTGAGCTTGAGGTTGTAAATACCCATGCGCAACTCACGGCCTTCAATCAGTTGCATGAATGTTGGCAATTCGCGAACCGGTGCAGTCGGCTCGGCCAGCGCCGGGCTGACAGCGATGCAGGTCAAGGCCAGCACAATGGCGGAACGGATCATGGTCGATCTCCGATATAACTAATTCGCTTACGCCGATAGCCCGGATTCGGATCAGAATTTTTTCCAAACGGCAAAACTGCCTAAAGCCCCAGAACATCCATCATGTCATATTCGCCGGGCTTCATCCCCTGCCCCCACAGCGCCGCCCGCAACGCGCCGCGCGCAAAGATCGCCCGATCCGTCGCGATATGGCGCAGTACGATCCGCTCGCCATCGGCGGCAAAGATCACGTCGTGTTCACCCACAATATCGCCGCCACGCACCGCTGCAAAACCAATGCTGCCCCGCGCCCGCGCCCGAGTAACGCCATCACGCCCCGAAACCCGCGCCTCGTCCAGCGACACCCCGCGCCCATCGGCCGCCGCCTGCCCCAGCATCAACGCCGTACCTGACGGCGCGTCCACCTTCATGCGGTGATGCGCCTCGACCACCTCGATATCCCAATCCGCATCCAACGCCTGCGCCACCTTTTGCGTCAGCCGCACCAGCAGGTTCACGCCCAAACTCATGTTCCCCGCCCGCACGATGACGGCATGATGGGCGGCAAGTGAAATCCGTGCCAGATGCGCCTCTTCCAGCCCCGTGGTGCCGATAACATGCACCGCGCGCGCCTGCGCTGCCAGCCCGGCAAATTCCACCGTCGCCGCTGGCGCGGTAAAATCGATCACCGCTTGCGCCTTGGCAAACGCCTCCAGCGGGTCGTCGGTGGCAATCACCCCTACGGGTGCGCCGCCCATCGCAACCCCGACATCGCACCCGATCCAGTCATGGCCCGCGCGTTCAACGCACCCCGCCAGCCGCGCTTTGCCCGATGCCAGCACCGTGCGGATCAGCATCTGCCCCATGCGCCCCGAAGCGCCCGTAATCACGATACCCGGCAGCTCTGTCATCCCAACCCCCTACCTTTACACTCCGCGTTTAGCCGCTTTGGTGGCATAGCGCAAAGCCCACCGTTGCAGCGGCGGTCGAAAGCGCCTAAATGACCAAGATGGCAAAACAACCTTCCCAAAGCACGGCACTGCGCCAGTTGCGCGTCGGCGAACTGATCCGCCGCACCCTGTCCGATGTGCTGAACCGGTCCGAGATTCACGACCCCGATCTGAACCGCATGTCGATCACCGTGGGCGAAGTGCGTTGTTCCAATGATCTGAAGGTTGCGACCGTGCATATCATGCCTTTGGGTGGCGCGAACATCGAGGCCGCGATCGAGGCCTTGGCGCGCAACAAGTACGAGTTGCGCCGCCGCGTCGCCAAAGAGTTGACGCTGAAATACGCGCCCGACCTGCGGTTTCGCCCGGACGAGACGTTTTCCGCCCTTGAAGAAACCCGCAGGCTTTTCTCAAACCCCACCGTTCAGCGCGACATAGCGGCAGGCGACGATGATGATGACGCGAGCGACGCCTGAAATTCCGGCGCTTTTCGGCCTGCTGATCGCGGTGCTGTTGGCACTGGTGCCGGTGCGGGGCATGGCCGCTTGCAGTGACAAAGTGTTTGACGGGATCGGCTACACCCTGTGCGACGTGGGAAAGGCCGATGACTTGCGGCTGTTTCATTCCGGCCCAGACGGGGTTTTGGGCAGTTTTACCAGTGTCGAAAGTACCCTTGCCACCACGGGTCAGAGGCTTGGCTTCGCGATGAACGCTGGCATGTATCACCCTGACCGCGCGCCGGTTGGCCTTCTGGTGCAAGAGGGCAAAGCGAAGTCCCGGCTGATAACCTCTGATGGGCCGGGCAACTTTGGCCTGCTGCCCAACGGGGTGTTCTGCGTCGGTGACACCTTCAGCATCGTCGAAAGCCGTGCCTTCGCCGCCACAAAGCCCACCTGCCGCTACGCCAGCCAATCCGGCCCGATGCTGGTGATCGACGGCAAGCTGCACCCGAAGTTTCTGCCCGGCTCGCCGTCCAAATTCATTCGCAACGGTGTGGGTGTCAGTGCTGATGGATCGCAGGCGGTGTTCGCCATCGCCAACGATCCTGTCAATTTTCATACCTTCGCCCGGCTATTTCGCGATGCGCTACAGCTACCCAACGCGCTTTATTTCGATGGCAAGATTTCGCGGCTTTATGCCCCTGAACTTGGCCGTGATGATTTTGGCTTTTCGATGGGGCCGATCATCGGCACCGTTGTTCCGAAAGGCTGACCGCAATGGCACGAACGAAAAAAGGCCGTGCCATTTCGGGCTGGCTGGTGGTGGACAAACCCGCTGGCATCACCTCGACTGCCGTGGTTGGCAAGGTGCGTTGGGCGTTCAATGCGCAAAAGGCGGGCCATGCTGGCACGCTTGATCCTGCGGCAACCGGCGTGTTGGCGGTGGCTTTGGGTGAGGCGACAAAGACCGTGCCCTACATCACCGACGCGCTGAAATGCTACCGCTTTGTGGTGCGCCTTGGGGCCGCCACCAATACCGATGACGCCGAAGGCACTGTGATCGCCACGTCCGACCAACGCCCCGACGACGGCCAGATCGAGGCTGCGCTAGCGCAGTTTCGTGGCGAAATCCTCCAGACGCCACCGCAGTTCTCCGCCGTAAAAATCGACGGCGAACGCGCCTATGATCTGGCGCGGGAAGGCGAAGTTGTCGATATCGCTGCGCGCCCCTTGTGGGTTGAAAGTCTTGCGATGATCGCCCGTCCCGACCCTGACCATGTCGAGTTGGAAATGGTCTGCGGCAAAGGCGGCTACGTGCGCGCCATCGCCCGCGATCTGGGGGCATCATTAGGGTGCCTTGGCCATGTCGCGTGGCTGCGCCGCGTGTGGTCGGGGCCTTTCGACGCCAACGACGGCATCAGTCTTGAAACGTTGGACGCGCTGGCGAAAACCGATGCGCTGCTGGGCTACCTGCGCCCGCTGGAACAGGGCCTGCATGATCTGCCCGAACTGCCGGCGACGCCCGAGGGGGCCGCGCGCCTGCGCAACGGCAATCCGGGCATGGTCATTTCCTCCTCCGCCGAATACGGCGACGAGGCCTGGGCCAGCTATCAGGGCCGCGCCGTTGCTGTTGGCATCTACAAGGCGGGTGAATTGCACCCCTCCCGCGTCTTTAACCAAGACACGGAATGATCACGAAGGCCCATCAAAAAGGCGATGCCGCCTCGGTTGCGGTCTATTCGGATTGCGAGGCCTACCGCTATGAACTGACCCGCATCTGGGATGCTGCGGGTCAGAAGGCGCTGTTCGTCATGCTGAACCCGTCAACCGCGACCGAATACCAGAACGATCCCACGGTCGAACGCTGCGAACGGCGGGCGCGTGCCCTGGGTTACGGCGCCTTCCGCGTGACCAACATCTTTGCCTACCGTGCCACTGATCCGAAAGTGATGCGCGCTATGGCTGATCCCATTGGTCCGGAAAATGACGCCGCCATTGCCGCCGGTGCCGACTGGGCCGATCGCATCATTTGCGCCTGGGGCAGCCACGGCGCGCATCTGAACCGTGGCGCCAGCGTTGCACATCTGTTGCGCAGCGTCGCAAAACCGCTTTGGCATCTTGGCGTGACTCAGGCCGGCCAACCCAAACACCCCCTCTACATCGGCTATGATTGCCAGCCTGTCCTGTGGACTGTCCGGGGTGGTTTGAACGACATCTGACCCAGGTCACACTCCTCATCAGCCCTTGCGGGAGTTCTTCGCTGGTGTGCGAGCAAAGAATACCCGTAAGGGCTGATGAGCGCAGCTGGCGCCTTATCCTGGCCGTCACGCCGCCTGTGCCGGGGTCAGCAAGACGTCGGCAAGCGTCATGCCCGCGCCGCCCTGAACCGTGGCCAGCGGAACGCCGTCCAGCAGTACGATCACATCATCCGTGTCGTCTTGGGTCTGAAGGCTGAGATGTGGGTCGGGGTGCATGGTCGGATCAAAGACCACAACCAGCCTGTCTTCTGCCGCATCGTAATCCGCGATGTTCGCAATCGCGTCACCAGTCGCCATATCTGATAGCTCGAACCAGTCAGACCCGTCGCCGCCTGTCGCATGGTCGCCCGCACCAACCCGCAAGACATCGTCACCTTCGCCACCGTTCAGAAAATCCATCTCGGGGAATGCATCGACGGGGTCGCGCCCATCGAGCACGTCATTGCCCGCGCCGCCGTCCAGTGTATCGCTGCCCGCATCCCCGACCAGCGCGTCATCGCCCAGACCACCGGCCAGCCAGTCATCCGCATCGCCGCCCACCAGTTGATCCGCGCCACCGCCGCCGGTCAGCGTATCGGCCCCGGCGCCACCATAAAGACTGTCATCCCCTTCATGGCCAAGCAGCGTATCGGCGCCCGCACCGCCAACCAGCTTGTCATCACCATCCTGCCCCACCAACAGGTCGTTGCCGCTGCCCCCTTGCAGCGTATCCGCACCGGCACCGCCATGGGCTATATCGTCACCCGAACCACCCTGAATGAAATCGTGGCCATCGCGCCCGGTCAGTTGATCGTCGCCACCCGCACCGGAAAGCGTATCTTCGCCGCCAAGGCCAGAGAGTAGATCGTTTAGATCGCCGCCCTGTTGTTCGATCCCCGGCTCAGCCGTCTGGCCTTGATAGCCTGACTGCGCTACATAATCTGGATCGTCCGGCCCAACCGTTTTGAAATTCTCAGGTGACGCAACCTCTGCCTTTGTATCACCCATGTCTTCGTCAAACCCGAGCCAATCCAGCATGTTGGATGCATCGTCTGTTGCCTCGGGTTCGTCAGCGCCATCAGGCGGCACCGCGTCATCATCGGTATCTGACTTTGCATCCATACCGTTCATCAACGCATCTGCGGCCATACCTGCCAGCAGCGCACCGAACAGCCCGAACAATCCCAACATGAACCCGTCCTCCCATGCATCGCGGCTGGACACCGGGCGTTAACCAGGAACTCCGCTAACCATATGTGTCAACACGACAATTCGTCGATCAGTATGGCACCAAATGACAGATTTTTCCAGCAAGTCGCTAGGGGAATGCGGTACAAAACACTTAAGATAAACATCAAATGGAACAGTTCGGGACCAGGCTGCCGCCCCTATTTGCCGCTTTCCTTTTGCGCCAATTCACCTTATACGCCCGCATCCGCTGCGTCGCGGACACCTCCAAGGGCCCTGCTGGACGACATCCCGGCTTGCGCCATAACCCTTTAGACAGGAGATCCCGATGTCGATCACCGTTGAAGAAAAAGCCAGACTGATCAAGGAATACGCAACCAAGGAACACGACACTGGTTCGCCAGAAGTGCAGGTTGCCATTCTGTCCTCGCGCATTGCGACCCTGACAGAACATTTCAAAGGCCACAAAAAGGACAACCATTCCCGCCGTGGCCTGTTGATGATGGTTGCCCAGCGCCGCAAGCTGCTGGATTACCTCAAAGGCAAAGATGACGCGCGCTACACCGCCCTGATCGGGCGTCTGGGCCTGCGCCGCTAAGCAAATCGCTATACTACTACCAAATGCCCGCACCGAAAGGAGCGGGCATTTGGTTTGTGTGGGAGCGCCCGCTTTTGGTGCGGTTTCGCGCCTGTTGCCACGGCCAACAGCAGCGTTCCGTTAACCCCGAAATCATGCTATAGTTTCTCGGTACGATCCCGGAAGAACGCAATGTCCCTTCGGTTGGCCTCGATCCTGTCACTGTTGCTTGCGTCGCAAGCCCAGCCCGGCCCGTGCAAGATCGTCTGGCCCGACGCCGAAATTCCAGTCCCATCGCTTGTGCGAAATTTTATTGCCTCTGAATGTCACCGATATTCGGGCACAACGGAAGAGAGTTTGGACGAGTGCATAATCGGTGAATATTACGGGTATCGCGCCGTTGTAACTATATTGACTGATGCACAGGCCGGTGACAAAGCGGCCGGGCGGTACAGGGCCTGCGCGGCTGGCCTTGGTGACTTTGGCGGGCGTTTCCATCGGCGAAAGGCCGATTGCATTGGCGGTGGTCTGGGGCTGGTGTGGCGTTTCGAATTTACGTCACAGACGTAATCCGGTTTCTCGATGGGCGGTTTCGCGATTGACGTCCGTCCAGATTTCCAAATTACGCCCTGGGTGGCTGCCGCAGGTCCAGTTGGAGCAACGGACTGTTTTGCCCGATCAGGGCGGTGGGGGGGTCGTAGTCGCGGGCCCGGTCGCCGTACTTACCCGGTCCCGCGACCGTGCTATTCGACCGGGATCATCAGATGTGCATAGGGCGTGCCCACCCACATGACGTAAGGCTTTGACGTATCGGGATTTGGGTCAGTCGGGTAACCCGCCATCATATCGTTGGCATTCATGATCATGACGTGACGCCCGGTGGTGACCCAGTTGTTGCCCTCTTGCGGCCCCGTTGCGTAGGGGTCGGTGTTGCTGGCGTCGGATCCGCCAGACAACATGTAGATGAAACCAACCTTGTCCTTGGGCGGTTCGGTCTTGTTGATCCAGGCCATTGCCCATTCCATCGCGTTGGCGTCGCCGCACATCGGATCGGGTCCGGGCGTTGAGGGCGTGTCGGGCATGCACCACCAGTTGCTACCACCTTCGCGCAGTGTGATCATCGCGCCGGATTTGTCGAAACCAAAGATGGTTGCCGCAGAACCGACTGCGGCGGGCGCCGCCGATTCTGCGCTGGCGATCATTTCGGCCTCGCTTTGCGCAAAGGCCTGCGTTGTTGTCCATGCAATGGCAAAGGCTGCCGCCATCACGAAAGACACAGATGTCTTCATGGCATGTCTCCTTTCTGGTATATCAAAAAAAGCAGGTTCATCGGTCCCAAGCCTGAACGATCGTCTGCGGGACGATACCGTTCGGGCTAAGTACAGCGGTATTAGAAGCGACGACGCGAATGCCGTCGGCATATTGGCAGCGCTTAACATAGGCCAGCGTCTTTCCATCGACGATGCCGATGTCGATCGCGTGCACCATGTCGCGACCGCAAACATCATCAAGGACCACGTCGATGTCTGGTTTGCTGTTTATTCTCCGCGGTTTGCTGGGCGGATTGACGCTGTCGATAATCGTCCGCACCGCATTGTCGGCATAGTAGGCTTGCAGGTCGAAAGAATTGCGCGATTCAACCGCACTTTTTAGCCCTGGTATGGCGAGATTGTTGGTTGTCGTGGCGGGCTCCTTTGAAATTACCAAAGGTTGCTTGCTGGATTACAGCGCCAGGCAAGCCATGTGTCGCCTGCCCGACCCTAGATAGTATTACCTACTAGTAAGTAGAAGTCAATTGCCATGCACGCCCGTCCGTGGCAGTTAGTGGAAAAGAGTTTCGGAGTTTGCCTTGAATAAGACTTCCATCAAAATCGACACGGCGCAGCAAATCCTTGATTTAGCTCAGGATCTGGTCCAGACCCGGGGCTACAACGCCTTCAGCTATGCTGACATTGCCAAGGCGCTGAAGATGTCCAACGCCAGCTTGCATTATCATTTCCCTTCAAAGGCCGATCTGGGAAATTCGTTGATCGCGCGCTACGAAGACAAGTTTTTGCAGGGACTTAACGCCATTGAAGAACGTGGCGGCACAGTGACGGAACGGTTTGGCGCATTCGTCCGGATCTATGCCGATGTCCTGGCGGCTGATCACATGTGCCTTTGCGGCATGTTGGCCGCCGAATTCGAAACTTTGCCGCAACCGATGCGGTCTGCGCTTGATCATTTCTTCGAGGTGACTGAAGCTTGGTTGGAAGTTGTTCTGGAAGAAGGTCGGCGGAACGGCGAATTCAGTTTCGATGAAACGGCGCGCGAAGTTGCGCAGGTTTCAGTCGCAGCACTAGAGGGTGCAATGGTGTTGGCGAGGTTGCATGGTGATCACAATCGTTTTTACACGGCCGCACGGCGGTTGATTGCAGGACTCGCACGACCAAAGCCAGCCTCTGCTTAAGTAAACCGCCGGGTGCTTTGCGCAGCAACGGCGGTACCGCGGACGGAACTGCCTTTTGGACGTATCGCGGCTTTTGATAATTTGGGGTCATGGCTTACGTCGCGGCCCGCTTTGCCGACCCCTGCGCCAAACCTCGGGCCGCCATCGAACCAACACCCCGCTTCCAATCCCCGCCATTTTCCTGTATGCGCCCGCAATCTGCGATGTGAGGCCATGCCCCCGGCCGCATGCGAAGGATAGGGGGGCGGCGGCAATGGGGCCGCCATGCAAACGGAAGACACGGGCAAGGGGCCTGTGGGTGCTTCCATATAGGGAACGATAGATGTTCAATGTGACCAAGAAGACAATCGAGTGGGGCGGTGAGACGCTGACACTCGAATCGGGCAAGATTGCCCGTCAGGCTGACGGCACGGTGATCGCCACTTTGGGCGATACAAGCGTGATGGCCAACGTAACATATGCGCGAAGTGCCAAGCCCGGGCAGGATTTCTTCCCGCTGACCGTGCATTATCAGGAAAAATACTATGCAGCCGGCAAAGTGCCGGGTGGTTTCTTCAAGCGTGAAGCGCGGCCTTCGGAAAAAGAAACGCTGACCTCGCGCCTTATTGACCGCCCTTGCCGCCCGCTGTTTGTTGAAGGTTTCCGCAACGAAGTGCTGGTGATGGCAACTGTCCTTAGCCACGACCTGGTGAATGAACCCGATATTCTGGCCATGATCGCCGTGTCAGCGGCCCTTACCATTTCCGGCGTGCCGTTCATGGGCCCGATCGGGGCTGCCCGTGTTGGTTTCTCGAACGGTGAATACGTTCTGAACCCTTGCGTTGACGATATGCAAAAGCTGCGTTCCAACCCTGACCAGCGCCTTGATCTGGTGATCGCCGGCACCAAAGACGCCGTGATGATGGTGGAATCTGAGGCGTACGAGCTGACCGAAGCCGAAATGCTGGGTGCTGTGAAGTTCGGCCATGATGCGATGCAACCCGTGATCGACCTGATCATGGACTTCGCCGAAGACTGCGCCAAAGAGCCGTTTGATTTCACCCCGCCAGACTACTCCAAGCTTTATGCAACGGTGAAAAAAGCTGGTGAGAAGCAAATGCGCGCGGCCTTTGCCATTCGTGACAAGCAACAGCGTACGAATGCAATTGATGATGCCTCGGCAGCCATCAAAGCAGCCCTTAGCGAAGACGATCTGGCCGATGCCAACCTTGGTTCGGCGATCAAGAAACTGGAATCCTCGATCCTGCGTGGTGACATCATCAATGGTGGCGCGCGCATTGACGGGCGTGACAACAAGACCGTCCGCCCGATCATCGGCGAAACCGGCATCCTGCCTCGCACGCACGGCTCCGCCTTGTTTACGCGCGGCGAAACTCAGGCGCTGGTTGTCACCACGCTGGGTACGGGCGAAGATGAACAGATCATCGACGCCTTGCACGGCAACAGCCGCTCCAACTTCCTGCTGCACTATAACTTCCCGCCCTATTCGGTTGGCGAAGTTGGCCGCGTAGGCTCCCCCGGTCGCCGCGAGATTGGCCATGGCAAACTGGCATGGCGCGCGTTGCAGGCAGTTTTGCCAGCGGCAACCGACTTCCCTTACACCATTCGCGTGGTGTCAGAGATCACCGAAAGCAACGGCTCGTCTTCGATGGCGTCGGTTTGTGGTGGATCGCTGTCGATGATGGACGCGGGCGTTCCGCTGAAATCCCCGGTCGCCGGTGTGGCCATGGGTCTGATCCTGGAAGAGGACGGTCGCTTTGCCGTTCTGACCGACATCCTTGGTGATGAAGATCACCTTGGCGACATGGACTTCAAGGTTGCAGGCACAGCCAACGGCATCACCACGATGCAGATGGATATCAAGATCGCAGGCATTACGCCCGCGATCATGGAACAAGCCCTCGCCCAAGCCCGCGAAGGCCGTCTGCATATCCTGGAAGAGATGAACAAGGCGCTGTCAGCCCCGCAAGGCTTCAGCGAATACGCGCCAAAGATCGAAACCCTGCAAATCCCCACCGACAAGATCCGTGAAGTCATCGGGTCGGGCGGCAAGGTCATCCGCGAGATTGTCGAGGTTTCCGGTGCCAAGGTTGATATCAACGACGAAGGCGTCATCAAGATTGCCTCGAATAATGCCGAGAATATCAAAAAGGCCTATGACATGATCTGGTCGATCGTGGCAGAGCCGGAAGAAGGCAAGGTCTACACCGGCCGCGTTGTGAAACTGGTCGATTTTGGCGCTTTCGTGAACTTCTTTGGCAAGCGTGACGGTCTGGTGCATGTCAGCCAGATCGCCAACAAGCGCCTGACCCACCCGAACGAATTTCTGAAGGAAGGCCAGGAAGTGAAAGTTAAGCTTCTGGGCTTCGATGACCGTGGCAAGGTGCGCCTCGGCATGAAGATGGTCGATCAGGAAACCGGCGCCGAGATTGCGGAAACGGCGGAGGCTTAAACGTCATCGTGATGCCAAAATAATCAAAGCCCCGGGGAAACCTGGGGCTTTTTTGCACCATTTGCAGGTCTTGATAATTCATACTCTGGCCTCGAATCAACGAACCGGAAACCCTTCACTCATTCAAACATATAGGTTCGCGCAAAATGCTGCCCTCCCCCGCCCTTTCACGACGCCGCTTCATCGGCTCCACCCTTTCCGCTTCGGTATTGCTGGCGGCGCCGGCCCTCGCAGGCCCCAAACCCAAAGACTGGGCGCTGACAGAGGCGCAGCTTCCGACTCCGGTGCGCCTGAAGACCAAGGTCGAACCCGGCGAGATTCACGTCGATCCGAACACCTATTCACTGTACTGGACCCTGCCCAAGGGCAAGGCCATCCGCTACACCGTCGGCGTTGGCCGCGGTGATCTTTATATCCCCGGTATCTTCAAGATCGGCGCCAAGAAGGAGTGGCCAAGCTGGACGCCCACCAAGGAAATGATCGCGCGCAACCCGGGCAGCTACGCGCAGTTCGCGGATGGTATGCCGGGCGGCCCCACCAACCCACTGGGCGCGCGCGCGCTTTACCTGTTCGACGATGTGCGCGGCGACACCTTCCTGCGTATCCACGGCACGCCGGAGCCATGGACTATCGGCTCGGCGGTGTCCAACGGTTGCGTCAGACTGGTCAACGAACACGTCACAGCCCTTTACGATACTGTCCCGATCGGCAGCCGCGTGGTGCTTTACGCCAAACGATCGCAGGCCTGATCACCGCCAAGGCCGACAGTCAACACCACGACATGAAGCGCGGCATCGCCTGTGCGTCAGCCGGTTTCGTGATTGTTCATTTTGGCGCAGATATCCCACGGAAGTCGCCATTGAGGCGCCGTTGGTTCTAGCCCAAAGGCGACGGGGTGTGAAACCCCCGCTGACCTGCCGCAAGCCGCTACGTCGGTGCCTTGGCATACCGCAGATAGGGCAGCTTGATGTCCAGCTTGCCAAAGCGCGCTTCCGCCGCCGCATTGTCCAGTGACAGTGCCACGATCACATCCTGCCCCGGTTGCCAGTTCGCAGGCGTCGCAAGCGGTACGCCGTCGGTTGCCTGAACCGCATCAAGCGCGCGCAAGATCTCGGCAAAGTTGCGCCCCACCGTCATCGGGTAGCTCATCGTCAGCTTGATCTTCTTGTCCGGCCCCACAATGAACACCGTCCGTACGGTTTGCGAATGCGCGGGCGTGCGCCCTTCGGCGGGCAGATAGTAATCCGCTGCAAGCATGTCATAAGCCTTGGCCACCGTCATCGACGAATCGTCGATGATCGGAAAATCCGCAGGCGCGCCACCGAAGGCCTGAATGTCGCGCTTCCACTTTTCATGATCGGCAACCGAATCGACCGACACACCGATCACCTTGGTGTTGCGCTTGGCCCATTCCTGCGAAAGTTGCGCCACGGCACCGAATTCGGTCGTGCACACGGGCGTGAAATCGCGCGGATGGCTGAAAATAATGGCGTAACTGTCGCCCACCCAGTCATGAAAATGGATGGTCCCGGCCGTAGACTCCGCCGTGAAATCGGGGGCAATATCGTTTATGCGGATCGACATGGTGTTCTCCGTCGGTTGGATTTTCAATGCATTTAACTTAGTCCAACTGGAACGAAGTTTCATCCCCCCGCCAGCTTGCAGTGCAAGATCGGAACGACGTTCCGGCAGTGCCAGCCGCAGCGACCGATTTTCCCAGAACTACCGGCACACCCGCGACATCCATCGTCGGTTCCGGGCTTGCAGCACCCTGCCGCAGATGCCACGTATAGCGGCGAAACCCCGGAGGACCCCATGATCGACGCTCGCAAATTCTACATCAACGGCGCATGGGTCGCCCCCGCCATCCCGCGCGATTGCGCCGTGATCGACCCCTCCACCGAAGAACCCTGCGCCACCATCAGCCTGGGGTCCGAAGCTGACACCAACGCCGCCGTCGCTGCCGCCAAAGCCGCCTTCGCCACATGGTCCGTCACGCCCCGCGCCACCCGCCGCGCCTATGTAGCCGCCATCCTCGCCCAATACGAAGCCCGCGTCGAAGACATGGCCCGCGCCATCAGCATGGAAATGGGCGCCCCCATCGACATGAGCCGCAATAGCCAAGCCCCCTGCCTGCCGTGGCACCTGAAAAACTTCCTCACCGCGTTCGATCAGATGCAATGGATCAGGCCCCTGAACGACAACACCCCGCATGACCGCATCGCATTAGAACCCATCGGCGTCGTCGGTCTGATCACGCCATGGAACTGGCCGATGAACCAAGTCACCCTCAAAGTCATCCCCGCGCTGCTTGCCGGATGCACTTGCATCCTGAAACCATCCGAAGAATCCCCTCTGTCATCGCTCGTGTTCGCCGAGTTTTGCCACGACGCGGGCCTGCCCCCCGGCGTCTTCAACCTCGTCAACGGCGACGGCCCCGGTGTCGGCAGCCAGCTATCGGCGCATCCAGATGTCGAGATGATATCCTTCACCGGCTCCACCCGCGCTGGCCGTGCCATTTCTATCGCAGCCGCGCAAACGCTGAAACGCGTGGCACTGGAACTCGGTGGCAAAGGTGCCAACCTGATCTTCGCCGATGCCGATGACCGCGCCGTTGAACGCGGCGTACGCCAGATGATGGATAACTCGGGTCAATCCTGCAACGCGCCGTCGCGGATGTTGGTCGAACGATCGGTCTATGACCGCGCCGTCGAAACCGCCGCTAAAGTTGCCAGCTCGATCAAAGTCGGCCCTGCATCCGAATCCGGCAATCACATCGGCCCCGTGGTCAATCAACGCCAATGGGACCAGATCCAAGGCTACATCCAGCAGGGCATCGACGAAGGCGCGCGCCTTGTCGCCGGTGGCTTGGGTCGCCCCGATGGCCTGAACCGCGGCTTCTACGTCAAACCCACGGTGTTTGCCGATGTCACCCCGGGCATGACCATCGAGCGCGAGGAAATCTTCGGACCAGTACTGTCGATCATGGCCTTCGATACCGAGGAAGAAGCGGTACATATCGCCAATGACACGCCTTACGGCCTGACCAACTATGTGCAATCGCAAGACGGCGCCCGCCGCAACCGCCTTGCCCGCCTGTTGCGGTCCGGCATGGTGCAGATGAACGGCAAATCGCGCAGCGCCGGTTCCCCCTTCGGCGGCATCAAAGCCTCGGGCCGCGCCCGCGAAGGCGGCCATTGGGGCATCGAGGAATTTCTCGAGGTCAAGGCAATCTCCGGTTGGGATAACGAACAGGACGACAGGCGGGACGCTGCGGCTGAGTGACCAGCCATCCAAACCTGATGAAGCCCCTGCAATTGCGCGGTCATACCCTGCGCAATCGCGTGGTGTTCGGGGCCCATACTGCCAACATGGCAGAGGCCGGTCTGCCCGGGCCCCGCTACGCCGCCTACCTGCTGGAACGGGCCCTTGGCGGTGCCGCGATGATCGTCACCGAACCCGTTCCGGTACATAGAACCTGCGTTCTGACACGCGGTAATTTTCTGCATTCAGACGATGCCATTATCCCACACTTTCAAGCCGTTACCGGACCAGTCAAAGCCGCCGGTGCGGTGATCCTGCAACAACTTTACCACATCGGTGCACATGGTGACGCCGACCTGTCGTTTGCCCCGCATTGGTCGCCGTCCGGTGGCCCCAGCTACCATGATAGTGACGGCTCGCACGCCATGACCGGGGCGGAAGTGCAAGAATTGCTTGACGCCCACGTCGCCGCCGCCATCCGCGCCAAAGCCTGCGGATTTCAAGGGGTCGAGGTGTGGGCCGCCTATCATTCCCTGCTTGATCAGTTCTGGACCCCGTGGTCGAACCAGCGCACTGATGAGTGGGGCGGCAGTCTGGAAAACCGCACTCGATTTTCCCGTAACCTTATTGAAAACATAAGACAATCCTGCGGTCCGGATTTCGTCATCGGCATCGCCATCAGCTATTCAACCGCTTACTCGGTGACACTTTCCGCCGAAAACCTCTGCGAAATCGTCGCTTTGCATGACGCTACCGGTGACGTGGACTACGTCACCGTCGGCTCTGGCAGCTACCTCGAATTCGAAAGCATAATCCCGCCCTTCACCCATGCCGAAAAGCTGACAACGCCGCTTACGGCGCAACTGAAAGCCATCGTCAAACATGCGGTGATCACATCAGAGGCAGGCATCAGGACGCCCGGGAACGCTGAAACCGTGCTTAGCGCGGGCGAGGCTGACCTTGTCTCCATCGTGCGCGGCCAGATCGCCGATCCGCATCTGGCGCGCAAAGCAATGGAAGGCCGGGCAGATGATGTTCGGGGCTGTATTTCGTGCAACCAGATGTGCTGGGGTCGGCGCAGCCGCGATTACTGGATTTCGTGCCTGATCAACCCATCGGTCGGGCGGGAATGGGAATGGGGTGGTGATCGGTTTGTGCGCGCCGAAACCCCACGCTCTGTACTGGTCGTCGGTGCCGGACCAGCGGGGCTGGAGGCCGCAAGGGTCGCCGCGGAACGTGGCTATACGGTTGAAATTGTTGAAGCGTCTGGCCATATCGGCGGTCAGTTTCGCCTCGCTGGCCTGCAGCCGCGCCGGGCACAAATCCTTGATCTGTTAGACTGGTACGAACATCAATTCACAAAACTTGGCGTCACCCTGCGCCTGAACTCCTACCTTGACGAACAAGAGCTTAACGCCCATCCCGCCGACATTGTCATCCTGGCGACCGGGTCGCTACCCGACGAGACCCGCCGCCAGCGCTGGCTGCCATCCGAACCCCATCTGCCCGGATTAGATCTCGGTAATGTCTGGTCGCCCGAAGACGTCCTGCGCCGTGAAGCCCACCTTGGCGACGCCGTCGTGGTTTACGACGAAGGCGGCAACTGGCGCGGCGTTGGCACCGCCTGGTATCTGGCCGAACACGGTAAACAAGTGATCATCGTCACACCAGACCCCTACATCGGCAAAGAAATCACCCGCACTGCCGCCGACGGCCCGGTGCGCCGCACCTTGGGCAAGCTGGGGGTTAAAACCTATGCAGAACATTGCATTACCCGCTGGCATGGCAATGGCGTAACTGTTCGATCCTTCCTGACGGGCGAGGAAACCACTCTACCCGCCTCGGCCTTGGTCATGGCCACAACCAATGTCGCCTTCGACCCGTTCCCCGAAACTTTCCCGGGCAAAATCGCTCACCGCATCGGTGATTGCGCCGCCCCCCGCCTCGCCGCCTATGCGTTTCACGAAGGCCGAAAGACCGCCCTGAACCTGTAGTTCAAAACGGACAAGACGCTGAAAACGTCACTAGCTCGTTCGTCGCCGGATGATGCAACGTCAGGCTTTCCGCATGCAGCATCAATCGGGGAAACGCCAGCGCCGCACCTGTCGCATAGATCGGATCGCCCAAAATCGGCTGCCCCAGTTCCAGCATGTGCACCCGCAACTGATGGCTGCGGCCCGTCAATGGGTGCAGCCGCACACGGGTCGTGTCACCCTCATATCCCAGAACCTGCCAATCCGTCTGCGCCGGCCGTCCATTCTCATGGTCCACGTGCTGTCGCGGCCGGTTCGGCCAATCGGTGCAAAGCGGCAAGTCGACGCGCCCGGCCTCTGGCGTCAATCGCCCCCAAAGCCTTGCAATATAGGTCTTATTAGCTCGGCGCTTTTCAAACTCCTGCCCCAGGAACCCCTGTGCAGCCTTACTGCGGGCAAAGATCATCACGCCCGAAGTGTCACAGTCCAACCGATGCACCAGCAGCGTTTCAGGATTGACCGCCCGCAACCGCAACTCCAGACAGTCGCGCCGCCCTTCCAGCTTGCCTGGCACTGACAACAGCCCCGGCGGCTTGTCCAGCACCATGATCTGGTCGTCCTGATGCAGAATCACCAAAGGACCAGTCGGCGGATCGTACTGAAATTCGATCATACGATCTGATGACCGGCAGCGATCAGCGCGTCGTGCAGATGCCGGATATGCGCGGGCCCGACCTCGCAGCACCCGCCCACGATCGTTGCCCCCTGCGCCACCCAAGCCATGGCAAATTCGGTGTATTTCGCCGGCGTAAGATCGTGCCTGTGGGTCAGTTCGGAAACTGTCGCCGCATCCTTCAGGAAGTTGCCGGAAATATGCGTGAAACCATTGGCATAGGCCCCAAATGGCAGGCCAAATTTAGCGACTTCGGTCAAAGCAGTCGCCATCGCTTCGGGAACCGAGCAGTTCACCAGAACCGCCGCCGGACGGTAGGTTTCGATGATGGATTGAAGGTCTGATATCGGCTCATCCGACCGCAGCAAGCGGCCATCGTGATCGTTCACAGTCACCGACAACCACACCGGTTTGCCCGCCACCTGTGCCCCCTCCAGGGCACCCTCGGCCTGAAGAACTGACGCCATGGTTTCCAGCAAAATCAAATCGACATTCGGGCCTAACAGGGCGGCAATCTCGGCATACTTGGGTGCCGCTTCCTCCAATGGCTGCGTCACCTCGGGCCGGTAAGAGGCCACCAGCGGCCCCATCGACCCTGCAATCAGCCCCTTGCCATGCGCCGCCCGCGCCTCAGCTGCCTGCGATAGCGCGCTGCGGTGCAGGGATTCAAATAGTCCATCCAGATCAGCATGTTCCAGCCGATCGTGGTGGATCGCGTAGGTATTGGTGGTGGCAATGCTGGCCCCCGCCGCAAAGTAATCGGCATGGATGGCGCGTACCATTTCGGGGTGATCCAGCATCACCCGCGTCGCCCAAAGCGGCGTCGGCACATCGCCGGACCGTGCCACCAGTTCCTGCCCCATGCCGCCGTCAAGTAGGGTGATGACCGTCATCTGTGCCTCGCAATTTCGGGCACCATCAGCTGTGCCATGCCCAAGATCAAGCCGCGTTGCGAAACACATCGGCAAGAATCGCGGTCAGCCGCGCCTCGTCGGTTTCGCTGAACGCCGCCGGTGTATCGCTATCCAGATCAAACACGCCAATCAGCCGCCCTTCGCCGTTCCACACCGGCAGCACAAGCTCTGACCGGGTGGTCGATGAACAGGCGATGTGGCCCGCAAACGCATCCACGTCGGGCACGATAAGCGGCTTTTCGGTGCGCGCAACAGCCCCACAAACGCCGCGCGAAAACGGAATGACAAGACAGCCATGCCCACCCTGATAGGGGCCAACTTTCAACAACTCCGGGCCGACGACGCGGTAAAACCCGGTCCAGTCAGCCAGGGGATGGCTGTTGTGCACTTCGCAAGCCACCGTCGCCATCAGTGACACCGCGTCGGTTTCGCCCTTACACAAGGCAGTAATGCTGGTGGCCAAGTTATCGTAGTTCATCGCAGTCAATACCCCAAAGCGCAGCCGTCCTTGCGTGGGTCGGATGCCCCCTGCAGAACGCCGCTATCCTCGATCAATATGGCCTGCGCACCGCCAAGGGGGCCATCCGGCAGCTCTATCTTGTGGCCAAGTTCGGCAAGCTGCCCACAAACCTGTGTGGAATAGCCGCGCTCCACAATCAGGGTCTCGCCCGCACCGAATGCGCGCGGCGCGTCGATTGCCGCCTGCGGATCTAGGCCGAAATCGATCATGTTGGTCACAAACCTTGCGTGGCCGTTGGGTTGATACGCGCCGCCCATCACCCCGAATGGCATGGTCACACGGCCGTTCTTGCGCAGCATTCCGGGGATGATGGTGTGCATCGGACGTTTGCCGCCGGCGGCCTCGTTCGGGTGGCCTTTCGCCAGGGTAAATCCCGCCCCCCGGTTCTGGAAATTTATCCCGAACCGCGCACTGGCATGACCGGACCCAAAGCTGAGGAACACCGAATAGATCAGCGAAACCGCCATGCGATCCTTGTCGACGACCGTGATGTAAATCGTATCCTTGTGAACGGCCTCGGTCAGCGGGGCGGCGGCAGGCATTGCCCGCGCCGGATCGATCAGGGCGGCCAGCGCCTTTGCCGTGTCGGGGGCCAGCATATGTGCCAGCCGGACGGTGTGATCTTTGTCGGCCAGAAACCGGTTGCGCGCATCATAGGCGAGTTTTGTAGCCTCAGCCTCCAGATGCGCGCGGGCGGCACCGAAGGGATCAAGGCTTGCCAGATCAAACTCGGCCAGGATGTTCAACAGCAGGATTGCTGTGGCGCCCTGCCCGTTTGGCGGATGCTCCAGCACCTCGGTTCCCTTGTAGATCCCGCTGACCGGATCGCCATAGTCACAGGCGACGTCGGCAAAATCCTCGGTCTGGTGGCTGCCGCCAAGCCGGCGCAGCGACGCGACCATGTCATCCGCCACGTCGCCTTCGTAGAACCCGGCGCGACCGTGCGATGCGATCTTACGCAGAACTTCGGCTTGGCCGGGTGCGCGGAACACTTGGCCGGCCTTGGGTGCGTGGCCTTGCAAAAGATAGAAATGCCGCGCATCGCCTTGCAGTCCATCCGCCGCTTTGGACCAATCAAAGGCGGTGCGCGGGGCCACGGGCACGCCTTCGACGGCGTAATGAATGGCGGGGGCCAGAGTTTGCGCCAAATCAAGGCAGCCCCAGTCTGCGGACAGCCGGCAGAACGCATCGACCGCGCCAGGCAGTGTGATGGCTTCAACCCCGTTTACCGGAACCGACGCCGTTCCCGTCGCGCGCATGGTGTCCGCGCACAGCCCCTTCGGTGCGCGACCAGAGCCATTCAAGGCGATGACCCGATCTTCGCCTGCGGGTTTCAGCAGAACAAAGCAGTCGCCACCAAGTCCGGTCATCTGCGGCTCACAAAGGCCAAGCAGCACCGCGCCCGCGATTGCGGCATCGACCGCATTGCCACCCGTTTGCAATGTATCGACGGCAACTTTCGCGGCCAATGGGTGTGACGTGGCACACATGCCGTTGCTGGCAAACACCGCCGATCTGCCGGGACGCTGGAAATCACGCATGAAGCCGCCTTTTGTTCAGGCGCAAAGCGTAAGTCGTGGTCGGGGGAATGAAAAGCGAAAGGTATCTCGGCGCCACAATCTGGGTGGGGGCTACTTAAATCGCAGCGCCGAGAGAAGCTTTGTGCAGCTACGATGCCAAGATGCACCCGGGCTGCGGCTGGAATTAGGGAAAAACGCGGCTATTCAGTGACAATTTGCACTGATCGGAAACAATCGAACGAAGAAAACTATCACTGTTCGGTTTTAAGCTGAAAACTCAGGTGGTTACAGGCGTTTATTCGCCTGTAGTTCAGGTTTTCAGTCAGGTGTCGAATCAAGAACCAGCCGAATCCGCCTTCCGGCAAGTCTTTGTGATCGCCCACACTCTGCGCCAGACCCTCTGGCAAATCGTTGTTTGGCATCGGAACCCCGGTATCAAGAACGTCGCAGTGCAGCTGCCGTGGCCGCCACGTCAGGCGCAGCTCGATCCACCCATCGGCACCATAGTAAGCGTGTTCGACAATGTTATTCAAAGCCTCGGCCAACACCACCTCTGTAGTGCCGCGCGCGTCATCGGACAGTTGCGTCATCAGGGGGTGGCGCAAGACGGAATTCAATGCTTCACGCACCCCGATCGGCGTGCTGGTGACGCGAAAGGTTGCGGTCTTGGTCACGTCAGACGGCGCTTTGCGGGCCAAAGGCAACACTGTCATGGATGGTAAACACTGTATCCATCCGCGTCAGCCGAAAGACCTTTGCAACTGTCGGCGTTAGTGCTGCTAGTTCAAGGCGCCGCCCGGGACCGAGCAGTTTCATCACCGCCACAACGGCACCAAGCCCGGAGCTGTCAAGAAAAGCCACCCGCGACAGATCCAGCATCACGCGTGGTTGGGGGTTCTGGCAGATCACCCGCATATCTTCCTTGAACTGGATGGCACCTGCGGCATCGATCCGGTCGTCCATCGCCCGCACAATCAGAAGATCGCCTTGCACTTCTGTCTTCAGATCCATTCGCCCGCTCCTTTGGGTCAACCCATCCCGGAACGTTACGGACAGAAGCTTAGCAAATGGTAACCGGCGCTGCGGTGTGCCGAGGTCAGTTCAACTGAAACTGCAAGGGGTAGCGTCCATTGTCATAATCGCCGAACAGATCGCCCAGATCCGGATGGTCAACCGGGCCGGCCATGTCATCGGGCACAAGATTTTGTTCGGACACGTAGGCCACGTAATAGCTTTGATCATTTTCAGCGAGCAGGTGATAGAACGGCTGGTCGCGGCGCGGACGGCTGTCTTCGGGGATGGCGTCATACCAGGCTTCGGTGTTGGAAAACATCGCATCGACATCAAACACCACGCCGCGGAACGGATGTTTCTTGTGGCGCAGTATCTGACCCAGATGGTACTTGGCCGCCGTCTTTAACATGATCGAATACCCCCTACAGCTTGCACAATAATCCGTGTAGGCATCGGCTGTCTATCGAACAGGTTAAGAATTAGGGAAACAGTCTGTGAACCTCATCACGACAGTCATGCAGATTGTGGCCCCGGTCTGCATCCTGTCAGGCATCGGCTTTGTCTGGGCCAAACTGGGCTACGAATACCGAATGGAGTTCGTGACCCGGCTATCGATGACGCTTGGCGTGCCGTGCCTGATCTTTACCGCCCTGATGAAAACCAGAATCGACCCGGCGGCGCTGACAGCCGTCTTGTTGGCATCCGTGATGGCATACGGCGTGCTGACGGTTATTTTCTGGGCGCTGATCAAGGGGATGGCGCTTGATCGGCGCACCTATCTGGCACCGCTGATCTTTGGCAATACCGGCAATCTGGGCTTGCCGCTGGCGCTGTTTGCCTTTGGCGAGGCGGGGCTTGGCTATGCCGTGGTGATTTTTGCGGTGATGGTGATCTGGAGCTTCACCTTTGGCATCTGGCTGGTATCGGGCGGCGGTTCGGTGCTGCGGGTGATCAGGGAACCGGCGATAGGGGCCACGTTGCTGGGTGCGCTATTCCTTTCGCAAGGTTGGACCACGCCGCTTTGGCTGACCAATGCGCTGGATCTGATCGGGCAGATGGCGATCCCGCTGATGCTGATCACGCTTGGTGTTGCCATTGCGCGTTTGGGCGTCGGTCAGCTCGGCCGGGCGGTCTGGCTGTCATCCGGCCGGGTCGTCATCTGCCTCGGCGTGGCGGTACTCGCGGGCTGGGGTTTTGCCCTTGAACCGGTTGCCTTTGCCGTCCTGATCTTACAGGTCACTACGCCGGTTGCGGTGACATCTTACCTGCTGGCCGAAAAGTACGGCGCTGATGCTGATGCAGTAGCGGGGCTTGTCATCGTGTCGACTGTGATGTCGATCGTCACACTTCCGCTTACTCTCGCTTTTCTGATCTGAAACCGGGTCCTTGCCCATTTCCTACCTGGCGCTTTTGCCGTAAGCTTTCCGCAAAACAAAACGTGCGAGGGGCAAATGAGCAGAACCTTACGTGCGGCGATCCTGTTGGCGTTCCTCGCATCGTGCGGGGGTGGCAAGTTTTCGGCGCCGCGCAATCTGGATAACGCCTGCGATATCATCGACGAGCGCCCGCAGTATTTCAGTGCGATGCAGGACGCGCAGCAAAAATGGGGCGTGCCAGTGCCGGTGCTGATGGCCATCATCCATCAGGAATCGAAATTTGTCGGCAACGCCCGCACGCCACATCGTTTTGCGCTGGGGATCATCCCGATGGGCCGGCAGTCTTCGGCCTATGGCTATAGTCAGGCGCTGGATGGCACCTGGGATGAATACCGCGATGACCAGAACCGCCGCAGCGCGCGACGGGACCGGATCGATGACGCCACCGATTTCATGGGCTGGTACATGGTGAAATCGCAAGAAAAGCTGGGCCTGTCCGTGGCCGATGCGCAAAGCCAGTATCTTGCCTATCACGAAGGCCGCACCGGGTATGCGCGGGGCAGCTACAATGAAAAGCCCTGGCTGATCGAGGTTGCCGCACGGGTTGGCGCAAGGGCGCAAAATTACAGCGACCAGCTTCGCACTTGCACCTGACGGCGGGCAATGCCGGGGCCTTTTCCCCCGGCATCAGGGCTTTGCGCGTTTTTGAACCTCGTCCGAGATGCTGAACAAGGCGAACGGCAAATTGCCGCCCTTCACCATGTCGCCCAGAATAACCGTGGTTTGGTTGCCGACATCATCGGTGATGACCCACTGGCGCAATTCAACCGGGGCCGCCGTGAAAACCAACTCGATGGTGCCATATTCCGGATTGTCAGGATCTTGCGCCTTCACACGGGTCGAGGTGCCATCCTCGGCGTGGCCCACCACCATTTTCGCCCGGCCAAGATCCACATTGTCGGCCAGGATCAGGTTCAGCGGCGTGCGTTTCAGCGGGTATTGTTCGGGCAACTGGTTTGATTTCGCATCAAAAATCGCCACCTGCCCGCCACCCGCCAGAACCAGCGACTTGTCTGGCGGGGCATATTCGAACCGCGCCCGACCGGGGCGCTTGATGAACAGTTTGCCGGTGGCGATCGATCCGTCGGCATTGACCTGCGTAAATTCCACCTCCGCCGTCGAAAGGCTGTTGAGGTAAGCTGACAGATCCTTAAGCGGGATTTTGTCGGCCATCGCGGGCAAAGCAAGGGCAAGCATCAAGGTCGGGGCCAACAGGGCGGATCGGATATTCATGGCGCGAATATAGCGATGATGGTCGGCACTTGCATCCCCCGGATGGTCACGTTGCAGAGACTTGCCGACTGGAGCGGCAACCAGCGACATATTCATTCAAGTCAGCCCAATTTGGATCGGTCCGCCAATCCGGGTTGCACACGCCTTCGGCTGGCAGGTCAAGCGAACCGGTGCGCCGGTTCGCTCTGGGATGCTGCGGGGTGATTATAGTCGACCGGTCAGCACCAGTATCAGTATGATGATCAACACCACGCCGATTGCCCCGACGCCGCCGTGGCCAAAACCGTAGCCATAGCCGCCGAGCCTGCCGCTGAACCCGCCCAGCAAAGCGATCACCAGCACGATAAGTAGAATGGTTCCCAAGGACATGTTTGCCTCCGTTTTAATAATGGTGGTTCGGCGTTATTTGCCCTTCAGCGCGTCCTTGATGCCGCCAACCGCGTTTTGGGCGGTTCCGGCCACCTTGTCGGATTGGCCTTCAGCAGTCAGTTTGGCGTCGCCCAAGGCCTTGCCTACAGCGACCTTCACTTTGCCCTTTACGACTTTTGCCGATCCGGCGATGCGATCTTTATCCATGATAGCCCCCTAGTGAAATGCGTTCAGCCGCGGAATTGACGGTCGTTTCGTGTGACGTCTTTGCCGATGCGTTTCGGTGGAACAGGTTGTTACGGCGGCTGATATTATCAGCCGCTAAATAGATAACGCGCAGTGGGCGCAAGAGTTCCATCAACCGCCGCGCAAATCTGCGAGAGGCGCGCGGGGAATGAACGAAATATTTTGGGCGGGGCTTCCGGGGCCGATCAGGCGGCTTTCCAGTGGAAAGCTGCCCGGTCCGTTGCCTGAAGGCGCGAGCCGTAGGGCAAGGGGGGTTGGGCTGGGTGCCGTGTTTGGTAAATCGGGGCGCGGCTGCCTGGGTGGGTGCGTGAAACGCGCCTGCCGGGGGCAGGCAGGCGCGGCCCGATTTGACGCGTGTCAAATCGGGCGAGGACATAGGAGAACCAATGTGGGCTCACTTGTTATGTCTGTGCGGTCCAGATCGATGCTGGCCTCAGAGCGAACGATCGATTAACCTCAAGATCGCTAACAAATTCATTCCAGATTGACTTACCCAACCGTCGTGAGCAGAACGCTCCAGCCATGGAAGTAAAGGCATCAAGAACGTCGCTAAGATCGTCTATATAGTGCTCTAGCTTTCCTTCAAGAGAGCTCCCATAACCCAAGTAGAGCGCTTCTCGATAATTCGCCTTTCCTCGATAGCGAATCGACTGATGCAGGAAGCATATTCCCCTCTGGGAAAACCGTGCATCCCTCAACTTCTTTGCCCCCACTTTTCTGAAGTCAGTGAAACCTTCAGCCTTAAACTCCTTGGAGTCTCGCACATCGTTTTCGATACGATCTCGCCAATAATTGGCATTCCCAGACAAATAGGCGATATTTGCTGCATTAGCTTCTTGTTCTGTTTCCGGCGCTGCCCCTGCAAGATTGAATTTCTGGCCAGTGAGATAGTTAGCCAACTCACTGTCAGTAGTGATCTTGACGAGCGATGAAAGTCTGTGACCAAAGGGAAAGAATGCAAGACCTTTCATCGCTATCTGCTGATCCCAAACCCTTGCTGTACCAGCATGATCGTCTTGCATTGATCCGTCCTGTGCCGCAACCATCGCGGATGCCGCAGAGTAAATCCCGTAGTACCACGCCACAATACTTACTCCGACTATGTCAGATTTTCTTGTAACTGATCGAAGTGCTTGTAGTGCGGAGCATTGATGAAGTGCAAAAAGCAACTGTTCAAGAACTGTATTCTGTTCTTGAAGCGAAGCTCTGCGAGTTCCAATATTCACATAATTAGATAGACTACCCTGAAAATCAATGGGCCGACATTTCAGGCAAATCGAGAGTGCACGTAGCCAATTCAAAGTGGCTGGCAAAGCAAAGACTGGATCTGGGATACCGTTCGGCTCGGATACTGTCCCATCTTTCATAAGGCGCCGGTATAAACTCATTCTTAGGACGATCTCCAAAGGATGAGCTACACGTGCACCCTCATTCATGACTTCCGCTAGGGAACTTACTGGACTCGGACAAAGGTCCCCCCTTAATGCTCCGGCAGCAAAATATCCCTCTTGCCCACATGGTTCGCTGTCGTAATCACGTGGTTCTCTTCCATCTGTTCCACCAACTTCGCCGCTTTGTTATAGCCAATCCCCAACTTCCGCTGGATGTAGCTGGTGGAGCATTTGCGGTCTTTGGCGACGATGGCGACGGCTTGGTCGTAGAGGGTTTCGTCTGATCCGTCGCCGCCGATGCCTAGGATCAGGTCGAGGTCGCCCTCTTTGTCTTCGTCGACGCCTTCGACGACGCCGGACATGTAGACTGGGGGGCCGTAGGATTTGAGGTGGTTGACGATTTCCTCGACTTCTTCGTCGGAGACAAAAGGCCCGTGGATGCGGGTGATTTTGGCACCGCCTGCCATGTAGAGCATGTCGCCCATGCCCAATAGTTGTTCGGCGCCTTGTTCGCCGAGGATGGTGCGGCTGTCGATTTTGCTGGTGACCTGGAAGGAAATCCGGGTTGGGAAGTTGGCTTTGATGGTGCCGGTGATGACGTCGACTGACGGGCGCTGTGTGGCCATGATCAGGTGGATGCCGGAGGCGCGGGCCATTTGGGCGAGGCGCTGGATGCAGGCCTCGATTTCCTTGCCAGCGACCATCATCAGGTCGGCCATCTCGTCTACCACCACCACGATGTAGGGGATGGTGACGGGTTGGTATTCGTCGGTTTCGAACACGGGCTCGCCGGTGTCTTCATCAAAGCCGGTCTGGATGGTGCGTTTGAACATCTCATCCTTGGCGAGGGCTTCGCGTACGCGGCCATTGTAGCCCTCAATATTGCGGACGCCGAGTTTCGACATGCGGCGATAGCGGTCTTCCATTTCGCCAACCACCCATTTCAGGGCGACGACCGCTTTCTTGGGGTCGGTGACGACGGGCGACAGCAGGTGCGGGATGCCGTCGTAGACGGAAAGTTCCAGCATTTTGGGGTCGATCATGATCAGGCGGCATTCTTCTGGTGTCAGCTTATAAAGCAGCGACAGGATCATGGTATTGATGGCGACGGATTTACCGGAACCCGTGGTGCCCGCGATCAGAAGGTGGGGCATTTTGGCGAGGTTGGCGACGATGGGTTCACCGCCGATGTCTTTGCCAAGGGCGAGCGGCAGGCGCATGGTGCTATCGCCGAAATCGCGGGCCGAGATAATCTCGCGCAGGACGACCTTTTCGCGGGTGGCGTTGGGGAGTTCGATGCCAATAACCGTGCGGCCGGGAACGGTGGAGACGCGGGCGGAAAGGGCGGACATGGAGCGGGCGATATCGTCGGCGAGGCCGATCACCCGGCTGGCTTTCAGGCCGGGGGCGGGTTCCAGTTCGTACATAGTGACGACGGGGCCGGGGCGGACGGATGTAATCTCGCCCTTCACTCCGTAATCATCGAGGACGGATTCCAGCATGCGGGCGTTTTGTTCGAGCGCCTCGTCCGACAGGGTGTGGCGCTGCACGGTGGACGGAGCCGACAGCAGATTGAGCGGCGGCAGATCATAGGCCAGAGCGGGGTCATCAAAGCGCAGGCTCGGTTGCGCCTCGGATTGCGCCTGACGTGAGGGCAAGGTCTTGCGCGCGCCGTGCTGCACCATGCTGCGGCGCGCATCGGGCAGGGCGGCGCTGGTGTCTTGATGGCTGGACAGTTGCGCATCAATGGCCGCGTCATCGGGCCAATCGTCGACAACCGCTTCGTCAGCCCAGACCTGCGGGGTAGCAAGATGACCGGCAATCGCCGCTACCTGCGGCGGTGTCGCGGCGCGCAGAACAGGGGGCTCACGGCGGGCGGCGGGTGCATCGGTCGCCTGTCCACGCGCGCGGATGACATCGGAAATACGGCTGCGAATGCGGTCTTCGGACGGCTGACCGGCGTTCAGCGCGCCAGCAGCGAGGGCATGTTCAGGCAGTTCCGGCTCGGGGTCGGCGATGGCACGACGCATGCGGGCCAGAAGGCCGGTCTTTTCGCGCACAGGGGCTTCAGCATGGCGGGTCTCTGCGCGCAGGGCGGCGGGTTTGCCCCAATCACTGGTTTTGCGGTTGCCCGGACCATCTGCACTGATCCGGGCGTCACCGTGCATCGCCTCGGCCATGGAGCGGCGGGCAAGTTTGCGGTCGGCCAGCGCCCGCGCGGTGCGGGCAGCCCCCATGCCCAGCAGGTCCATCGTCCTGGAATAGGTAACGATCAGGCCAACCATCAGAAACCGGCGAATGGCACGCAGTTCGGGTAGGCTGAACCCGGTGACGAAAAGCGTCATGCCAATCAGCGCCGGGCCCATGATCAACGACATCAGTTTCAAGCCAATGCCCGCTTGCACCGGGAGCAGGTTCAGCAGCGCGCCAAGGATGGTCTCGCCGAACAACCCGCCAAGGCCGAACGAATGCGCCCAGTCTTCGCCGGGAAGCAGGGTTGCGGCATAGATCGAGGCCAAAGCAACGGCGATCACGGCAAACACAATGCACCCCAATGCGCGGTCCGATCCGCGGTGCAACACAAAGCGGACACCCCAGGCGATCAGGATCACCGGGATCAGCCACGCCCCCTTGCCCCCGATGATGATCAGGGTGGAGGCGACAGCCGCACCAAAACGGCCCAGCATGTTCTGCGCGGCCTCATCTGTGGCGACCATCCAGCCGGGATCTTCGGGGGAATATGTGCCCAGCAGCGCGACAAAGATCAGGCCCGCAATCACAAGGCCAACACCCAGCAGTTCGCGCCCCCGCCGTTCGAGCATTGCCGATACATTCTGATCCAAAAGCGGCTCGCGCTGCCGTGACTGATACGATGCCATCTAACCCTGTCCCTGACCGTAAAGGCAGTCGCGAAGCCTGAGGAGCCCGCGCCGCATTTCTTCTTTTGGGGCCACAAGTGCAACCCTGATATACCCTTTGCCGGGGTTGCCCGTCGCGGTATCCCGCGAAAGGTACGTCCCTGGCAAAACCTTGACGCCGGTTTGCGTCCACAATTTCACCGTTGCCGCCTCGCCATCATCGACCGGCAGCCACAGAAAAAATCCACCATCGGGTGGGGCATAGCCCTGCATGCCGCCGAAAATGTCGTCCGCGATGCGGAATTTCTGGTGATACAGTGCCTGATTTTCAATGACATGCACTTCGTTGCCCCAGGCGGCAGCGGCCACCTTTTGCAGGGGCAGCGGCAGTGGTGCACCGGCGAAGGTGCGCAGTTTGCGCATGGCGGCGATGCTTTGCACACCCCCTGCCACGAAACCAGACCGAAGACCCGGCAGGTTCGATCGCTTGGAAAGCGAATGAAACGCCAGCACGCGTTCGGGATCGATGTCCATTTCGGCAGCGACTTGCAAGATGCCAACGGGCGGTGCTGCGCGCCAGATTTCGGAATAGCATTCATCAGCCATGATGCGGAAATTGTGCTTCTCGGCCAAGGCCAACAGACCGCGCCAGTACTCGCGCGAGGCAACTGCACCCTGCGGGTTGGCGGGCGAACAGATATAGACGACCGCGGTGCGATCCAGCAATGCCGGATCAAGGCTAACGAAATCCGGCAAATGCCCGGTGGCGGCTGTGGCGTTCACATAAACCGGTTCCGCGCCGACGGTCAGGGCGGCCACAGCATAGACCTGATAGAACGGGTTTGGCATCAGCACGGCGGGTTGTTTGCCGTTCTTGGTTTCCGGGCAGAGTGCGATGCAGGCGTTGAACAGCCCTTCACGGGTGCCGTTCAGCGCCATGATCCGGTCATCGGCCAGCGTCACACCATAGCGTCGGGCGATCCACGCGGTTATGGCGGCCAACAGGTCGGGCGCGCCTTCGTTGATCGGGTAGCTTGCAAACCCTGCCAGATTGTCCTGAAGGATGGGGCCGACAAAATCCGGCATCGCATGGCGCGGCTCGCCGATGGTCATCTGGATGACCTCGCCGCCCGGCATATGCGCATCCAGCAGCATCCGCAAACGCGGAAACGCATAGTCCGGCAGGTTCGAAAACCGCTCTGGAAACGCCATAAATGCCTCATGTTCCGGGGTCATGACGCCCCGTTCATCTTTACGTTATCGCCAGATCGGCGGTTGGTCCAGAAAAACGCTTATTGGCAAAGCGTTTGGCAGGCGAACCTGTGGCTTTTTCGCCGGGGTTCAGCCCAGCGCCCTTTCCGCTGCCGATCCCAGCCGAAGCAAGCGTTCTTCGGCACCCGGTGCGGCCATGAAGCTGATACCGCAGGAGGGTTGACTGGTGGGCAGGGTCAGCGCGCACAGGCCGAACAGGTTGGCGATGTACGTGTTGCGCAGAGCAAGCAGGTTTTCGGCCACGTAATATGCGTCGTCGGTCATCAGGCGGGCAGCGTCTGGCGGCAATATCGGGGAGGTGGGCAGGATGACAGCATCGTAACCGGCAGTGCGCTTGGCATAAAGGGCGCGCAATTCCTGTAGCCGCCGCCAGCCCGCAACGAAATCGGCGGCGGTCATACTGCCACCCATGCGGAACCGCTCAAGAATGCGGGGAAACATCTTTTCGGGAGCAGCCTCGATGGTTTTGGACCAGATGCCGTAGGCTTCGGCAGTGACCAAAGCGCGAAGGGGCATCGCTTCGGTCACCTCTGGGATGCGTCCGCGTTCAATCTTTGCGCCTTTCGCGCTAAGCCGTTGGACGGCTTGATCAAAGCCTGTGGCAGGTGCATCACGCAGATCATCCATTGCGACGGTTTCCAGCAGCAAGAGGCGCATTCCGGTGAGGTTGGCACCAGCAAGATCAGCAGCGATACCGCCTTCAAGTGCGCCCAGCAAAAGCGCGCAATCTTCAACAGAACGGACAATCGGGCCGACGGTATCAAAGCTTTCGCACAGCGGAACAACGCCGCGCAAGGACACACGACCAGCGGTGGTTTTGAGGCCAACCAGATCGTTCCACGCGGCGGGGATACGGACGGAACCGCCTGTGTCGGAGCCTATGGCGGCGGGGGCAAGGCCGAAGGCGATGGAAGCGGCGGCACCCGAGGATGACCCGCCGGGGACGGCCTCTGGATCATTTACATTGGGTGGGGTGGCGGTGATGGGGTTAAGGCCAAGGCCGGAAAACGCCAGTTCCGACATATGGGTTTTGCCCAAGCAGACAAGACCTTGAGCAGTGGCGGTGGTCAGCACTTCGGCATCACGGTTCGGGATGCGGCCTTTGAGCAGGGCAGAGCCAGCTTCGGTTTCAGCACCAGAGGTATCGAACAAGTCTTTCCACGACATGGGCACGCCATCCAGCAGACCGATCCGGTTGCCCAGCTTCGCCCGGCCCGCCGCGGCCATGGCCATTGATCGGGCACGGCGGGGGGTCGTACGGGTGTAGATAAGGTTGGCGTGCGGATGGGCTTCAATAGCGTCAAGAAACGCCTCGGTCAGTTCAACCGGGTGGATCCTGCCGGCGCCAATTGCGCGGCCAAGATTGCCCGCTGTCATCCAAAGCCAGTTGTCCGCCATGTTCGCCCCCCGAGTTTGCCCGAAGGTAGCGGCAAGGCGGCGCATGGACAATCCCGACTGCGACGGCATAGTTGAGGAATGGAATATGACACCGACATCGTGATTGCAGGCGGCGGGCTGAACGGGCCTGCACTTGCATTGGCATTAGCGCAGGGCGGGTTTCGAGTGACGGTGGTCGATGCGCGGCCCGCGCGTGATCGGGCCGAGGCGGGATTTGACGGGCGGGCCTATGCGCTGGCGATAGCATCAAAGCGGTTGCTGACGGTGCTGGGGGTTTGGGCCGAGGTGGCCGACAAGACGCAGCCGATTTTGCAGATCAAGGCAAGTGATGGGCGGGCGGGCATGGGGCCATCGCCGTTTTTCCTGACCTTTGATCACGCAGAGATCGAGGAAGGCCCGATGGGCTTTATGCTGGAGGACCGGCATTTGTATGCTGCGTTTCTGGCGGCGATACAGGCGGACAAGCGAATAACGCTGCTGTCGGGCGACAGCGTTGTGGCGCAGACGGCCACAGCACAGGGCACCAGCGTGACATTGGCATCTGGCGCGCAGATTACGGCACGTGTGTTGGTCGGCTGCGATGGGCGCAACTCAGGCACGGCGCTGCGGGCCGGGATCACGCGGGTTGGTTGGGGCTACGGGCAGACGGCGCTGGTGACGGCGGTGGCGCATACCCTGCCGCACAACGGCATTGCTCACCAGTTCTTCATGCCGGCGGGGCCGCTGGCTATCTTGCCGCTGCAGGGTGGATATCGCTCGTCGATTGTCTGGGCCGAGACGGAAGCGATGGCGGCGGCCATTCAAGCCTTGCCGGATGGGGAATATCTTGCCGCCTTGCGCCCCCGGTTCGGTGATTTTCTGGGCGAGATTTCATTGGCGGGGGATCGGTTTACCTATCCACTGTCGTTAAGTCTGGCGCAAAGTTTCGTGGCCCCCCGGCTGGCGCTGGTGGGGGATGCGGCGCACGGCGTACACCCGATTGCGGGGCAAGGGCTGAACCTCGGATTGCGCGATGTGGCGGCGCTGGCGCAGGTGCTGATTGAGGCTTCACGGCGCGGCGAAGATATCGGGGCGCCGGATGTCCTGGCGCGGTATCAGCGCTGGCGGCGGTTTGACGCAACCGCGCTGGCGCTGGGAATGGACGCCGTGAATCGACTGTTTTCCAATGACAACCCGGTTCTGCGCGCCGGCCGCGACTTGGGGCTCGGGATTGTCAACGCCATTCCGAGATTGCGCCGCATCTTCATTCGGCAGGCGGCGGGGTTGACCGGGGATTTGCCGAAATTGCTGGCAGGGCAACCGATCTGATCAGCGGTTTCCTATTCGCCCAAATGGTCAACAAAACCGACTGAACTTAAGCAGTCAATCGACCTGGCGCGCCTCAGAGACCAGCATGATCGGGATGCCATCGCGGATCGGAAAGGCCAATCCCGCCGCGCGCGAGACAAGTTCCTGCCGCTCGGCATCATAGGTCAGCAGGCCTTGAGTCAACGGGCAGACCAGCGCCTCAAGCATACGCCGGTCAGCGACCATCCGGTCGGACGCAGCCTGTCCGGCGGCGGTCTTTTCTGGATGATCCGGGCCGGTCACTGCATCACTTCACCAGTGCTGCCGCCACGCAGGGAAAATTCGAACAGCGTCACCAGCGTTTCGCGGCGGGTTTCCAGCGATGGCGCTTCCAGCAAGGCCTGTTTGTCTTCGGGCGCAAACGGGCACAGCATCGACAGCGAATTGATCAGCAGTTCGGCATCCGCCTCTTTCAGACTGCCCCAATCAGTCGACAGTTCCATCGCCTGAAAGTAGCGGCCAAGAATAGTCAGAAATTGCGCCCTCTCAAAGCCCGTGTCGTCTTCGCTGGCTCCAAGATCGCGCGCAAAGGGGGCCCAATCAACGCTGCAGCGGCGGTAGGGACTGAAGCCGGTAATTTCTTGCAGAACCCGAAAGCGCGACACTCCGGTCAACGTGACCATGTAGCGACCATCCTCGGTTTCGGAAAAACCGGTCAACCGACCGGCGCAACCGATGGAGTGCAGTCGCTTTTCCGCATTGCCGGGCACTTCGCGCGGTTGCAGCATACCAATCAGGCGATGCCCGGTTTTCATGGCGTCTTCCAGCATTTGCAGGTAGCGCGGCTCGAAGATGTGCAGTGGCAGCTTGGCTCGTGGCAGCAGCAATGCACCAGGCAACGGGAACACGGGGATGGTTTCGGGAAGATCGATGTTTTTCATGATGTCCCTAACGTAGGTCAGTTCACCCTTCAGGCAAATATCATAGACGAAAGTTTTCTGCGGCCTTTCAGGACAATCGGATCTTGCGGCTTCAGCGCCTCGAAAATGGTGAACAACTGGGATTTGGCCGCGCCATCGTTCCAGTCCCGATCGCGGCGGAACAAATCCAGCAGCGCATCGACCGATTCTTCGATCTTGCCGTCCGCGTGCAAGGCAAGGGCCAGATCGAACCGGGCCTGAAGATTGTCGGGCTGTGCCTCGACCGCGCTGCGCAATTCATCCTCCGGCCCGGCGCTGGCGGCCTGACGGGCCAGTTCGATCTGGGCGCGCACCGCCTCAATCTCTTTCGCCCGGGTCATTTCGGGGGGTGCCGCATCAACCAATCCCTGCGCCTGATCAACCTCGCCCATGGCCAGATGCGCGCGCGCAAGCCCGCCGTATGCTGCGGCATTCGTCGGGTCTTCGCCAAGGATCGCGGCAAATGTTTCCGCGGCATCGACCGCAGCACCTTCGTCCAGCATGGCCTCGGCGGCCTCGATTGCTTCCGCAAGGCCCCCGTCGCCTGCCAAAGCACCAACGCGGTCGACAAAGGCCTTGATCTCGGATCCCGGCACGGCACCTTGAAAGCCATCCACAGGTTGACCTTTCCAGAAGGCATAGACCATCGGGATGGACTGGATGCGCAACTGCGCGGCAATGCGCTGGTTCTGATCGATATCGATCTTGACCATGCGCACCTTGCCATTGGCGCGCTTGACCCCTGCCTCCAACGCCGGTCCGAGGGTTTTGCACGGGCCACACCACGGTGCCCAGAAATCAACAATCACTGGGATGGTCTGGCTCATCTCGATCACGTCGGCCATGAAACTGGCCTCTGTGCCATCCTTGATCACATCACCCGCAGGGACGGCCGTGTTCGCCGCCGAAGTGTTACCCAACCCGATCATTGCAACCCTCATCTGGTTTAGTGTCGCCCCTATATGAGGGTGCTGCGCGAAAAGGCCAAGAGGCAAGACGGCCAGCGGCTGACTTCATCCGTTCAAAAATATCGACGCTGGAGGCAATTGCTAAAGATCAAACGTCGCGAACACCGGGGCGTGGTCGCTTGGTTGTTCCCAACCGCGTGCACCGCGCAGAATGCGGCTGCCGTGGCCCGCCGACGCGATGTCGGGGGTGGCCCAGACATGATCAAGGCGGCGGCCCTTGTCGGCGCCGTCCCAATCCGGCGACCGGTACGACCACCAGCTGAACAGCGGACCTGAGGGAATAACCTTGCGGGTGATATCGATCCAGGCGCCCGCCTCCATCGCAGCGTTCAAGTGATCAACCTCAATCGGTGTGTGACTGACGATTTTCAGCAGTTGCTTGTGGTTCCAGACGTCATCTTCACGCGGTGCTATATTCAGATCGCCAACCAGGATCGATCGGTCGGGTCTTTCCCAGTGGAACCAGTCGCGCATGTCGGTCAGGAAATCGAGCTTCTGGCCAAATTTTTCGTTCTGTGTCCGGTCGGGAATGTCGCCGCCTGCGGGCACATAGCAATTGTGGATGGTGATGCCGCTTTCCAGCCGTGCCGCCACATGCCGCGCATGGCCCATCCGGGCGAAATCCTTGTCGCCTGCATCCATGATCGGCAACTTTGACAGGATGGCGACACCGTTGTACCCCTTCTGCCCGCGCGCCACCATGTATCGATAGCCCAGCGCCTGAAACTGCGCGACGGGGATGTTTTCCACCGGGCTTTTGCATTCCTGCAAACACAGGATATCGGGGGCCTCTTCGGCCATCAGGCGCGCAACAAGGCCTTCGCGCAGGCGGACGGAATTGATGTTCCAGGTGGCAAGCGTGAAGGGCATGGGCGCGGGCTTTCCTGTGCAGTGACGCGACATCAGAGCCCAGACTATGAAGCACGTCGCGCCAATCGCAAAGCGGTTCAGATCGGCATGCCGCGAAATTCGAGCGCAGCCGATATCAGCAAAAAAAGACCCGGCAAAGCGCCGGGCCAAGTCCAGCAGGGAGGTGTTTTATGTATAGCACAACCGGGGGGTGTTGGGCGGCCGATTTTCGTTTGCGCAAACATTGCCCGGAAACGTTGCGTTGACACCACAGTTTGACGGCGTGTCAGGCAAAACAAAAAAAGGCCGGGCACACGGCCCGGCCAGGTCCAACAGGGAGGGTGCCGTGCCATAACCCCGACGCAGCAAAGGGAACCAAAGATCGCCGTCATCTGGCGCTTATGCAAACTATCGCCGATCATTTCGGCAACACTAAGACCGTTATGCGGCCAATCTGTAGCCGCCGCTTTCCGTCACCAGCAAACGGGCGTTGGACGGGTCAAGCTCGATCTTCTGGCGCAGGCGGTAGATATGGGTTTCCAGCGTATGGGTGGTGACACCGGCGTTATAGCCCCAAACCTCGTGCAGCAGCACGTCGCGCGCAACGACACTTTGCGTGGCGCGGTACAGGTACTTGAGAATATTGGTTTCTTTTTCCGTCAGCCGGATTTTCTTGTCTTTTTCATCGACCAGCATCTTCTGCGCCGGCTTGAACGTGTAGGGGCCAAGCTGGAAAATTGCGTCCTCTGATTGTTCGTGCTGACGCAGTTGCGCCCGGATACGGGCCAGTAGCACCGGAAACTTGAACGGTTTAGTGACATAATCATTGGCACCGGCATCAAGGCCGAGGATGGTATCAGAATCAGTGTCATGCCCGGTCAGCATCAGGATCGGCGACTTGACACCCTGCTTGCGCATGCGGCGGCACAGTTCGCGTCCGTCGGTATCGGGCAGGCCGACATCAAGGATTACCAGATCGTAGTGTCCTGCCTTGGCCTTTTCCATGCCCTCGGCACCAGTGCCGGCCTCGAACACGTCGAAATCTTCGGTCATCACCAGCTGTTCACTCAGTGCTTCGCGAAGATCATCGTCGTCATCAACAAGAAGTATCCGTCGTAGGGATGCCATGGCCGCCTCCGTTTGATTAGGCTATGACATGCGCGCGGTTTTCGGTTTCGGCAAGGCATGCAACAAAATCTCACGCGGACGTGTCGTAGGACCAGGATATGTTTCAATTCTGGCGAAGTTTGCCTAGATAGGGAAACAAGGAGCGCCCGAAAATGACACTCGGCCCGAGTCCCATCGAACGGATTGCCCGCGCGCGCGGCGATTTGCGCATGGGTGTACCGGTGGTTCTGGCTGGGGCTGGGCAAACGGTGGTCATCGTTGCTGTCGAGGCGCTGGATGCAGCGCGGCTGACGGAACTGCGGCGCTTGGGTGCGCCGGAACTGGTGATCACGGCGCGCAGGGCTGAAACGCTGAAGGCGCGGGCTTATGACGGCGATATTGCCCGTATTTCGGTGCCGGGCAGCGGCGACGCGGCATGGCTGCGAGCGGTAGCCGACCCGTCGGATGATTTGCGAACCCCGATGAAAGGGCCGTTTCGATCCTTGCGCGACGGGGCTGCCGATCTTCACCGGGCGGCGATTGCACTGGCAAAATCGGCGCATGTGTTGCCAGCGGTGCTGGTCGTGCCCGTGGAGGATGGTTACGGATTGGCAGGTCAGATGAACCTGACCCTGATCACGCTGGAGGAGGCGGGCCGCGAATTGTTGCGCCTGTCACCCTTGCATGCCGTCGCTTCGGCACGCCTGCCCATGGCTGCAACAAATGCCGGGCGCGTGCATGTGTTTCGTCCCGATGATGGCGGCGAGGATCACTATGCCATTGAAATCGGCCATCCGGACCGCAGCCAGCCCGTACTGGCGCGCCTGCATTCGGCCTGTTTCACCGGCGATGTGCTGGGCAGCCTGAAATGTGACTGCGGGCCGCAGTTGCGCAGCGCATTGGCGCAGATGGGGGCGCAACGCGCGGGGGTGCTGCTGTACCTGAATCAGGAAGGCCGCGGCATCGGGCTGGCCAACAAGATGCGCGCCTATTCTCTGCAAGATCAGGGCTTTGACACGGTCGAGGCCAACCATCGGCTGGGCTTTGAGGATGACGAGCGGGATTTCCGCATCGGCGCTGACATTCTGCGAAAAATGGGGTTTGCGTCGGTGCGCTTGATGACCAACAATCCGCAAAAGGTGGCGATGATGGAAAGTTGCGGGTTGGCTGTGGTGGAACGCGTGCCGTTACAGGTGGGGCAAACCGTGCAGAATGCCGACTATCTGGCGACCAAGGCCGCGAAATCCGGGCATTTGATGTGACGCCGCACGATATCGTCGTTTCCGCCACCGGCGCACGGTTCATGGGGCGGCGGTTTGCCTGTTCGGTTGGGCGGGGTGGCATCACCAGCCAACGCCAAAAGCGCGAAGGCGATGGTTGCACACCCGCCGGCACGCACACCATCGTGGGCCTGCTGTACCGCCCCGACCGGATTGCACGGACTGCACTTCCCGATTGGGCGGTACCGATCGGATTGGGCGATTTCTGGTCTGAAGACCCCGATGACCCGGACTACAACCACATGGTGCCCACGCCGCACCGGTTCGGCCATGAACGCCTGCGCCGCGCAGACCCGTTGTACGATCTGATCCTGATCACCAACTGGAACTGGCCACATGCCGTGCCCGGCAAGGGATCGGCCATCTTCATTCACCGCTGGCGCAGGCCGGGATACCCGACAGCAGGCTGCGTGGGCTTTGCGCCGGGCGACCTTTTGTGGATTGCAAACCGCATCCGTCACCAGACGCGGCTGATTGTAAACGCCTAGAACACCCTTTCCAAACCGCTTTGGCCGCCGTAACCTCGGCACCGAAGCGGGAGGGACAGCATGGCCGAAACGCCGCATCGCGCGGATGACGATATCTTCGATCTGCGGCTGGCGCGATCGGCCCCTGATCTTTGGCCGATGCTTGACGCACTTTATGGCACGCAGCCCGGCTACGATGCCTTCCGGCTGGCGCTGACAACGGCACTGCACGACGCATGGAACCTTCGCCCTGCCGATCTGAAGCATCTTGATCTGAAGCGCGATCTGGAACCGGACTGGTATCTGCGATCCGACATGGCAGGCTATGTCTTCTACATAGACCGCTTTGCGGGCACCCTGCGCAATGTCTTGGACAAGCTGGATTATCTTCAGGATCTGGGGATCACCTACGTGCATTTCATGCCCTGCCTGCGCCCGCGCCCTGGGGACAGTGACGGCGGCTATTCGGTGATGGATTACACCGCCATTAACCCGGCTTACGGCACCATGGAGGATTTCGAACATGTGGCATCCGAACTGCGCGCGCGTGGCATCAGCCTGTGCATCGATCTAGTGCTGAACCACACCGCCAAAGAACATGACTGGGCGGTTCGGGCAGCGGACGGCGACGCCGAGCATCAGGGTTACTATCTGATGTATGACACGCCCGATCTTCCAAAGCGCTATGAACAGACGCTGGTCGAAGTGTTTCCCGACACCGCACCCGGTAACTTCACCCATTACCCCGATTTCGGCAAATGGGTCTGGACCACGTTCAGCGAACATCAATGGGATCTGAACTGGGCCAATCCGCAGGTGTTTTTGGAAATCACAAAGATCATGCTGCATCTGGCCAACAAGGGTGTCGATGTTCTGCGGCTTGATGCTGTGGCCTTCATGTGGAAACGCATGGGCACGCGCTGCCAGTCGGAACCCGAGGTGCATATGCTGCTGCAGGCGCTGCGGGCCTGTTGCAGGATAGCGGCCCCCGCGGTCATTCATCTGGAAGAAGCGATTGTGGCCCCTGCCGAAATGCTGCCCTATCTAGGGCGTGGGCTGCATGACGGCCGCGAGGGCAATCTTGCCTATCACAATTCCCTGATGGTCCAGTTCTGGGGCGCGCTTGCAACCCGCGATACCGCGCTGATGACGCATGTTCTGGCCAGCCATTTTCCAGATCGGCTGACCAATGCCACCTATGCTACCTATCTGCGCTGCCATGACGATATCGGCTGGGCGATCACCGACGAAGACGCCGTGGCCATGGGTCTGAATGGGGCGGCACACCGGCGATATCTGTCGGACTTTTACGAGGGCGGTTTTCCGGGGTCCTTTGCCAAAGGGGCGGTGTTTCAGGAAAACAAGGCCACCGGGGACAAGCGGATTTCCGGCAGCCTCGCGTCGCTTGCCGGCCTTGAACTCGCGATGGCAGCGGGTCATGAAAGTGGCATCGATCTGGCAGTCCACCGTATTCTGATGGGTCATGCGCTGATCGCCGGGTTTGGTGGGATCCCTTTGATTTACATGGGGGATGAACTGGCGATGTTGAACGACTACGGCTATCTGGACAGGCCAGATCACGCGCATGACAGCCGCTGGATACATCGGCCGATGATGAATTGGGCACTGGCGGCAAACCGGGCCACGGCCAACACACCGTCAGGCCGCGTCTTTCGCGGGATCAGGCACATATTGGCGCGGCGGCGGGCGACGCCAGCGCTGCATGCAGCGTCACCGACGCGCATCCTTGACGCCGGCCATCAGGGCGTGTTCGCGGTCGCGCGGCTGGCCCCTGCGGGCACGGTGCTATGCCTTTGCAATGTTACCGAGCACTGGGTTGACCTGCGTGAGGACTGGGCGCGGGCAAACGGTGCCGCGGCAATGCACGATGCTTTGTCAGACACCGCCGTTGCCACCCCCGGCGGCGTGCTTTCTCTGCCACCCTATGCGCGGGTCTGGCTGACCTGATCGGTCAGGCCGACGCGTAGATACGGTCACCAAAGATCGCCGATCCGACGCGGATATGCGTGGCGCCTGCGGCGATGGCCGCCTCGAAATCGCTGCTCATGCCCATCGACAGGCCGGTCAGGCCATTGCGTGCTGCAATCTTGGCAAGTTGCACGAAATGCGGCGTGGATGGCGCGCCTTCGGGCGGGATGCACATCAGGCCAACCAGCGGCAGGCCCATCGCGCGGCACGTGGCAATGAAGGCATCCGCCGCCTCTGGCAGAATGCCCGCCTTCTGCGGTTCCAACCCGGTGTTGACCTGCACGAACAGATCGGGACAGGCACCGCGTTCCTGGGCCAGCCGCGCCAGCTTTTCCGCCAGCGACGGGCGGTCAAGCGTGTGGATCGCCTGAAACAGATCCAGCGCCGGTTTGGCCTTGTTGGTTTGCAGCGGGCCGATCATGTGGATCTGCAGATTACCAAACTCCGCCCGCAGGTCCGGCCATTTCGCCTGCGCTTCCTGCACATAGTTTTCGCCGAATATCCGGTGACCCTGGGTCAGCACGGCACGCACGCGGTCAAGGGGTTGCACCTTGGATACTGCAATCAGATGCACCGAATCGGCCTTGCGGCCAGCTGCGGCCACAGCGGTCATGACGCGGGCGGTTATGGCGGAAAGGGACATCGCGCAAGGCTCCGGCAGGGTTTGGCACACATGGCCACAGCCGGGGCCGAATGGAAAGAGCACCGGGTCAGAATGACAGGAACAGCCCCAGATCGATCCCGGTCTGGTTGCGGGTCTGATTGTGATACAGCCCGCCCATGAACGTAACGCCGTCCGCGAGACGGTAATTCGCACCCAGACCATATGCCACCGCGTTCGATGCCGCGGTGCCCAGATCTTCGTCATCGGTGTAATAGGCGATCATCGTCAGATCCTCCACCGCGTAGGTTGCCGAAACGCCCCACTGATCGGTGCCGTAGGTGCCAGTGCCCGGGTCGATTGTCCCGTAGATGGCCTTGGCAGTCAGATCGCCGAAGGTTGCGGTCACACCTGCGATGATATGTTTGATCCGGGTGGTCGGCGTGGTTTCGTGTTCATAGGCAATGGCATAGGTGAAATTTCCCGAAACATGCTTGGCGGCAACCGAATAGGCGTTCTGGCCCGCACGTTCCGGCTGGGTGACCGAGGCATAGAACGTCAGATCCTGCGCATCCAGCCTTAGCAGTGCCGATGGATCAGAGGTGTTGCCAAACAGCGCCGTCCGGAAGCCGTTGCCACCGTTGGCGATGTAGGTCACCTCGTTGCGGTCATTCGCGCTGACAAGACCCACGCCGCGGACGTGCCCGATTGCCGCCGTGGCAGCACCATCCACATTGCCGACCGACAGCCTGCCAAACCCCGCTTCGACATACAGGGAAAACGGGCTGCCGGTGAAGGTTTCGTTTATTTCCGAGGATGAGATGAAACCACCATAGCGAAGCCCGGTATCCGTGGTGCCCGACAATCGGAGAATGGCCCGCCCCCGGCTGATCAGCGTCGTATCGGATGATCCATCGACGGACACGAACCCGACACGGGCATCGGCGGACAGTGTGATTTTGGCCGCGGCAAAGCCGGCTGTAGCGGCCCAAAGGGCAGACGCAAGAACGGCTTTGTTCATTCACTGTGCCTTTGACGATCTGCGCGTTCTTTATCAGGCGCGTCCCGGGTCATAAAGCAAATCCGTGCTGCGCGCGCGATAGCAGGGGCAAGTGACACGAAAGATTGGCACCAGCCCAATGCAAAAGGGCGGCCCCGAAGGACCGCCCCTTAAAACCTTCCCCGAGGGGAAAGTCAGATCAGAAGGAGAACGACACACCAACGTCGGTGGTGATGTCACTGTCAAAGCCGGACTGGACCGACGCTGCAAGATCAGCACCGCCCAGATCGTAGCTTACGCCAACACCGTATGCGGTATCTGCACCAGCTTCATCCAGATCGGTGACATAGGCACCAACCGTGGTCGCACCGAAGGTGTAGTTGCCGTACAGGGTGACGCTTTCGGCCACGAAGCCGTTGTCATTGTAGTTGATACCTACGTTGCCAACGTCGCTGAACGCATAAGCTGCACCAACGAACACCAGATCATTGCCTTCAAAACCGGCTGCATTTTCTGCATACGCAGCTGCCAGTGTAACCTGACCAAAGGTGTAATCGGCTGCAATCGACCATTCATCGTCGTCGCCAGCGATCAGTCCGCTATTGTCGGTGGTCTGGTCAGTCTGAACAAACGACGCCTTCAGGTTAACGCCCGAGATCGAGTAAGCAACATAGATACCGACGCGGTTCTCTTCGCCAGCGCCGTATGGGCCGGAATTGAAGCTGTAGTAAGAACCAAGCGGGTCACCAAAGCTGGTGCCACGGTAGCCAAGCTCTGGGTTGTACATCAGCGCGACCGAGTCATACGCGGTGTTGGAGTTGCCAACTTCCAGACGGAAGCCTTCAAACTCGGCGTACAGCAGTGCCGGGCTGAACTCAGCAGCAGTTTGACCGCTGCCGGAATGGTTATGCTGGAAGCGGATACGACCACCAAACTTGACGCCGCTGTCAGTTTCCACCGATGCGTCAACGTTGAAACGCAAACGAGCCGAGATGATGGTGTCGGCAAAACCAGGTGCAACGTCATCGAAATTCACGATACCGAAACGGCCCGAGCCGCTCAGCGTCACTTCGGCGGCGGCAACACCAGCCGTCGCAACGATCATGGCGGTAGATAGAAGAATCTTTTTCATCATTTTCCCTCATTTTATCTGCAGTGTGCGGCCCAATCCAAGCGAACTGGAATTAGGTATGCCCTTGTTTCCCTCGCCACGCCCTTGAATGCAATCGGCTGAGGCGGCTTCGGGGCAAAGACGCAATCGATGATGCTCGTTTGCCACAGTCGGGCCGGGTGGTCGCCGCGACCTGCAAAGGCATTGGCTGCCTGCCTCTATATAATGGGCGGCGCGGGAAAAGCCTTGGCACGCTGGGGCCCGTGGGCTAAACAACTTCAAAATGGAGTGGGGAAACCGAATGGTCACGCGTCATATTGTCCGTAGAGCGTTGAATTGTGGCCTGATCTTGACGCTGCTGATCGGCGTGTCGGGCTGCGGCGTATTCGGCGGCGGCGGTGGGCTTTTCGGCGGCAAACGGGATCGCACGGTTCAGGACAGCACCAATCCGAACGCCGGTGCCATTTCACGCGAAGCCAAGCTGGAACAGCGCACCAAGATCCAGGATCTGTTCGCGAAATCGGCCAATCCCAATACCACGGTCGAGGTGAACAAGTACCTCTGGCTTGCCGCGCAAGACGTGCTGAACTTCCTGCCCATCGAATCGGTTGATCCCTTTACCGGGGTTCTGGTGACAGGCTACGGCGCACCTCCCGGCGGGGGCCGTGCCTACCGCGCGACGATTTATGTGCAAGACCCCGCGCTTGATGCCCGGTCGCTGCGGGTGGCGCTGCAATCGCGCGGCGGCGGGGCGGTGGCACCCGAAACAGTGCGCGCGGTCGAAGATGCGATCCTGACCCGGGCGCGCCAATTGCGCCTTCAGGATGCAAAGCTGTAATCCTGCACCGGCTGGCCCTGACGGCTGGACCTTAAGCCCTGCATCGGTGTAAGTCCGTGCCGGAATTGCAGGAATGAGGCCGGATATGTCGCGTTATGACCCCAGTGAGATAGAGCCGAAATGGCAAGCCGCCTGGGATGATGCAGGCACCTTTCTGGCGCGGCGCGATCCGGCACGCCCCAAATATTACGTGCTGGAGATGTTTCCCTATCCATCCGGACGCATCCACATGGGCCATGTGCGCAACTATACCATGGGTGACGTGGTGGCGCGGTATAAGGCGGCGCAGGGGTTTTCGGTGCTGCATCCGATGGGGTGGGATGCCTTCGGGATGCCCGCCGAGAACGCCGCGATGGAACGGGGCGGGCATCCGAAAGACTGGACATACGGCAACATCGCCGAGATGCGCAAACAGATGAAACCGCTGGGCCTGTCGATCGACTGGAGCCGCGAATTTGCCACCTGCGATCCGGAATACTATGGCCAGCAGCAGGCAATGTTCATCGACATGATGGCCGCAGGGCTGGTCTACCGCAAAGCCGCCGTGGTGAACTGGGACCCGGTCGATATGACGGTGCTTGCCAATGAACAGGTGATCGACGGCAAGGGCTGGCGCTCGAACGCAGCCGTTGAACGGCGCGAACTGACGCAGTGGTTCTTCAGGATTTCGGATTATTCGGCGGAATTGCTTGGCGCGCTGGATGGCCTGACCAACTGGCCGGACAAGGTACGCCTGATGCAGGCGAACTGGATCGGCAAATCGCGCGGCTTGCAGTTTGCGTTTACAACGACAGGCGCACCCGATGGATTTGACCGGCTAGAGGTGTACACGACCCGGCCCGATACGCTTTTGGGCGCGTCGTTCGCGGCGATATCGCCCGACCATCCGCTTGCCAAGCATCTGGAACGGCACGATCCTGCGGTCGCTGCGTTCGTGGCCGACTGTCGGCGCGGTGGCACGACTGCCGAGGCGCTGGAAACCGCCGAAAAGCGCGGGTTCGATACCGGCATTCGGGTGCTGCATCCGTTTGATACGTCGGTTGAATTGCCCGTCTACATTGCAAATTTCGTGTTGATGGACTACGGCACGGGCGCCATTTTCGGCTGCCCGGCTCATGACGCGCGCGATTTCGAATTTGCGACGAAATACGGCTTGCCGATCCCCTCGGTGTTTGTGGCGGAAGGCGCGGATGAAGTGGCGTTGACCGAAGCCTTCGTGCCGATGAAATCTGAAAAGGTGCGCTACATCCGCGGTTTCGCCGGCGATGACGTTCAAACAGGTGATGCCGCCGTGACCGCCGCGATCGCGTTTTGCGAGGCACAAGGCGTTGGTCAAGGTGTCACCAACTACCGCCTGCGCGACTGGGGCATTTCGCGGCAACGCTATTGGGGCTGCCCTATCCCGGTGGTTCACTGCGCCACTTGCGGCGTGGTGCCAGAGGATAAGGCCAATCTGCCCGTCAAACTGCCCGATGATGTGACCTTCGACATTCCCGGCAACCCGCTGGACCGGCACCCGACGTGGCGGCAGTGCAGCTGCCCGAAATGCGGTGCCAATGCGCGGCGCGAAACCGACACGATGGACACCTTCGTCGATTCGTCGTGGTACTACGCCCGCTTCACCGCCCCGCATGCCACCACGCCAACAGTGGCCGAAGAGGCCGCCTACTGGATGAACGTCGATCAATATATTGGCGGAGTGGAGCATGCGATCCTGCACCTGCTTTACAGTCGCTTCTTCGCCCGCGCGATGCACAAGACGGGACATCTGCCCGCGTCGGCAATCGAGCCCTTCAACGCGCTGTTCACCCAAGGCATGGTGACGCATGAGATTTACCTCACCCGCGATGCTGCCGGCCGCCCGATTTATCATTTGCCCGAGGACGTGACAGATGGAAAACTGGCGGACGGCACGCCGGTGGATGTGATCCCATCGGCCAAGATGTCGAAATCAAAGAAGAACGTCGTCGACCCGATGAACATCATCGCAAGCTTCGGCGCCGATACCGCGCGCTGGTTCGTGCTGTCGGACAGCCCGCCTGAACGCGATGTGGAATGGACCGCATCGGGGGCCGAGGCGACGCACAAGCACCTCGCCCGCGTCTGGGCTTTGTGTTCGCGCATCGGCGAAATGCCCGCCGATCACAAGGGCGTGGATGACGACGCGATTGCCCGCGCCTGCGCTCGTGCGGTGCAGGATGTAACCCACGGGATTGAAAGCTTCACCTTCAACAAGGCCATCGCCAAGCTTTACGAATTCACCAACATCCTGTCGCGCGCCAACGGATCGACCCATATCATGAGGGCCGCCATCCGCACTTTGGCGCAACTGATGCAGCCGATGACCCCGCATATCGCCGAGGAAATATGGGCTTATCACGGCGGCGAGGGGCTGGTGGCCGCTGCACCTTGGCCAAAGGCCGATCCGGCACTGCAGGTGGATGACACGGTGATCCTGCCAATCCAGATCAATGGCAAGCGGCGGGCAGAAATCAGCGTGCCGAAAGATATGTCCGCGACCGAGGTTGAAAAACTCGTGCTGGCGGATGAGACTGTGATCAAGGTTCTGGGCGGGCTGCCGCCGAAAAAGCTGATCGTTGTTCCGGGGCGGATTGTGAATGTCGTCATCTGATCGCCGCCGATTTCTGGCACTGATGGTCGCCCTTCCCGTGGCGGCCTGCGGGTTTACGCCCGCCTATGGCCCCGGTGGCACAGCAGCAGGCCTGCAGGGCCGCGTCCGGGTGGATGACCCATATGACAAGAACGCCTTTGATCTGGTGGAACGGTTGGAAGAACGCCTTGGCCGCCCCGATGCCCCGCGTTACGCCCTGTCCTACACCATCAGGACGCAAGCGATCGGCGTCGGCATCACGCCCGAAAACGCGATCACGCGCTACAACCTGACCGGCAGCATCGATTGGGGCCTGACCGACACGGCGACCGGAACACGGCTGACCGGGGGGCGTGTGAACAGCTTTACCTCGTATTCCGCGACCGGGTCCACGGTCGCAGGTCTTGCCGCCGAACGGGATGCAGCACTGCGCCTGATGCGGCTTCTGGCCGATCAGATCGTCACCCGCCTGATCGCCACATCGGGGCAGTGGGCACTGGCATGATCCTGCGCGGGGCCGAGGCATCGCGCTATTTCGCCAAACCTGATCCGTCCCGCGCGGGCCTGTTGATCTTTGGTGCCGATCCGATGCGCGTGGCGATAAAGCGGGCCGAGGTGATAGCCGCCCTGATCGGCCCCGATGGGGCGGGCGAAATGCGCCTGACCCGGATCGCCGCAACAGATCTGCGCAAAGACCCCGCACTGCTGCTGGATGCGCTGAAAGCGCAGGGGTTTTTCCCGGGCCCGCGCGTGGCCCTGCTGGAAGATGCCGCCGATGCGCTGACCCCGCTGGTGGAGGCCACGCTGAAAGACTGGCGCCCCGGCGATGCGCACCTGATCGTGACGGCCGGCGGGCTGACCGGCAAATCCACCCTGAAAAAACTGTTCGAAACCCGCCCCGACGTCTATTCTGCCGGGCTTTATGACGACCCGCCGACGCGCGAAGACATCGAGACCGCGCTGAAGAAGGCGGGGCTTGCGGCCATCGACCGCGATGCGATGGCCGACCTTACCACGCTGGCCCGCGCGGTCGATCCCGGCGATTTTCGCCAGATGCTGGACAAGATCGCCCTTTACAAATGGGGCGACAGCACCGCCCTGACCCCTGCCGAAGTGGCCTTGCTTGCCCCCGCCACCATCGAGGCGGAACTCGATGATCTGCTGAATGCCGTGGCGGACGGGCGCGGTGCCGCTGTCGGCCCGCTGCTGCGCCGGCTGGAGGGTCAAGGCGTCACTGCGGTGGGTCTGTGCATCGGTGCCCTGCGCCACTTTCGTACCCTGCATTCGGCATGTGCAGACCCCGGTGGTGCGGCCTCGGGCCTGGCCCGTGCGCGGCCCCCGGTGTTTGGACCGCGCCGCGATGTGATGCTGCGGCAGGCCTCGGGCTGGGGGATGCAGGCGCTGGAACAGGCGCTGGCGCTGCTGGTGGAAACCGACCTGACGCTGCGGTCAACCTCTCGCGCGCCGACGATGGCCTTGATGGAACGCGCCTTGATACGGCTTGCGATGATGAGGAGATAGCGCATGTATACTGTCGTTGGATCTGCGAAGACCCGTGCTGCGCGTGTCTTGTGGCTGCTCGAAGAACTGGGCCAGCCCTATACCAGTATTACCGCAGCGCCGCAGTCGCCCGAAGTGCGCGCCCTCAATCCCGCAGGCAAAGTGCCTGTTCTGATCGATGGCGCGGCCACGATAACGGATTCGACCGCGATATTGACCTATCTGACCGACAAGCATTCTCTTTTCACCGCTCCGGCCGGCACGCCTGCACGCGCCGAACAAGACAGTCTGACGCATTTTCTGCTGGATGAGTTTGACGCCCTATTGTGGACCTCTGCACGCCACAGTTTCGTGTTGCCCGACGAAATGCGCCTGCCCGCGATCAAGACAACGCTGAAATGGGAATATGCCCGCAGCCTGTCCCGATTGGCAGCGCGACTGCGGGGGCCCTACCTGATGGGTGATCAGATGACCGTACCGGATATCATCGGCGCGCATTGCTTGACTTGGGGGCTTGCGATCAAGTTTCCCGCGCCGGACAGTTCCGTTGCCAACTACCTGACACGGATGCGCAACCGGCCGGCTTTCGCCCGAGCCATGATGGCCCAATAGCGCGTTGCAATAACCCAAAGAGGTGCCGTGATGCCCGCCTATGCCGATCTGCACCAGACCTGCGCCGCACTTGGCACTATCCTGTTCACCGTCACCGTGCTGGACCCCGCGCGTGACCTGTGCTGGCGTGCCTACACATCGCATCCGGTCGAATATCCGACCCAAGGCACAAAACCGCTGACCCATGACGCGTGGCATGATCTTGTCGTCAATCGCCGCGAAACCTTCGTCGCCAACACCCCCGCCGAGTTTCAGAAGGTGTTCTTCGACCACGCCCTGATCACGTCGCTTGGGCTTGGGTCGGCAGTGAACATCCCCATCGCCAACGCATCCGGCACCGTGCTTGCAACGGTCAACCTGCTGGCCGGGGCGGGGCATTTCACCGTTACGAAACTTTCGGATTATCAGGTGCTGGTTGCGGATCACAAGCAAGCCCTCCTCGCGGCAATCGCGCCCGCTTGACAACCGCGCCGCCAGCCTGATCCTGCCCAAATGGCCTTCACCCTTCGCCAGTTGCAGTTTTTCGTCGCGGCAGCCGAACAAGGCTCGGTGTCCGGTGCCGCGCGGGCCTTGTCCATTTCGCAATCTTCGGTGACCGAAGCCATCCGCGCGCTGGAGGATGATCTGGGCGTCACCCTGTTCGACCGGCAGGCGCGTGGCATCGACATCACCCATAAGGGATCGGCGTTCCTGCGCCATGCACGCCAGATACTGGCGGATGTCGCAACAGCGCGTACCACCTTCACGGACGAGGCTGAAACCGCAGCAGGGCGGCTGTCGCTTGGCGTGACCTCGCTTGTCGCAGGCTATGTCCTGTCCGATATCCTGTCGCGTTTTCGCCGCGCCTTCCCGCAGGTGGACCTGAACGTCATCGAAGACAATGGCGATTACCTGCAACATCTGCTGATCGGCGGCGAGCTGGACGTGGCGGTTCTGCTGACCTCCTCGGTCAAGGACCGCATGGCGTTGCATGTCGAAACCTTGCTGGTCTCGCCCTACCGGTTGTGGCTTCCGCTGGCCCACCCTCTGGCACAACAAGAAGCCATCGCGCTGGACGAACTGGCAGGCCAGCCGCTGATCCAGTTGATGGTCGATGAGATCGAGGAAAGTACCCGCCATCTGATGGCCGCTCTGGCGGTGAAACCGAAGATCGCCTTTCGCACCCGGTCGGTCGAGGCGGTCCGCAGCCTCGTCGCCACCGGTGCCGGACTTGCCATCCTGCCGAGCCTGGTCTACCGGCCATGGTCGCTGGAAGGCGACCGCATCGAAATCCGTGATGTATCGGGCGATTTGCCATCGGTGCAGGTGGGCCTGGCATGGCGACGCGGCGCGCCCTTGGCCCCGCCAGCCCTCAATTTCATCCGTTCCGCCCAATCGGCCATCTCGTCGCGCTGAAGTCGCTTTTTCTCCGTAAAAATACTCCCGCCGGAGGCAGACATGGGCCAAACCAAGACCCATCGGGAAAATCGATACACCCCTTCTGCGTTTTGATATTGCGAAATGCCGTCACTCCCATAGGCTGCGATCAAGTCCGGAAAACCGGCGGCTTTGCCATGACCGCAAAGCGCAAACTTCAGGGAGTTTATGATGAATACAATGAAACTGATGGGCACTACCGCGCTTGCCGCACTGATCGGACTTGCCCCCGCTTTCGCGCAAATGACTGAAGTTGGCGCATCTGAAGGTCAGGTCAATATCGTGGCTTGGGCCGGCTATATCGAGCGCGGAGAGACAGTGAAGGACTTCGACTGGGTGACAAAGTTCGAGGAAGCCTCGGGCTGCAAGGTCAACGTCAAGACCGCCGCGACTTCGGACGAAATGGTTGCCCTGATGAATGAGGGTGGCTTTGATCTGGTTACCGCCTCGGGGGACGCGTCATTGCGTCTGATCGCGGGCAAGCGGGTTCAGCCAGTGAATGTCGATCTGATCCCGTCCTGGGCCACAGTTGATGACCGCCTGAAAGACGCCGCCTGGCATACGGTGGACGGCGTGCACTACGGCGTGCCCTATATGTCGGGGTCAAACGTCCTGCTGTACAACACCGATGTGTTTGGCGACACGCCGCCAACCTCTTGGAGTGTCGTATTCGAGGAACAGACCCTTCCTGACGGGAAATCCAACAAGGGCCGTGTGCAGGCCTATGACGGGCCAATTCACATCGCTGACGCGGCACTTTATCTGATGACGCACAAGCCGGAACTTGGCATCACCAGTCCGTATGAGCTGAACGAAGATCAATACAAAGCAGCCCTTGATCTGCTGCGCCAGCAACGACAGTTGGTTGCACGGTATTGGCATGATGCCTTCATCCAGATTGACGACTTTACCAATGAAGGCATCGCAGCGTCCGGATCTTGGGAATTCATGTCGAATGTCCTGCAATCAGCCGGCCAGAAAGTGGATTCTGTCATCCCGGTAGAAGGTGTGACAGGCTGGGCCGATACGTCAATGATCGCAGCCGACGCGACCAATCTGAACTGCGCCTACAAGTGGATCGAACATTCGCTTTCGTCAAACTTGCAATCGGACCTGTCAGTCTGGTTCGGTGGTATTCCGGTTGTTCCGGCGGCCTGTTCCAACGGCTCAGGCATGCAGACGCCCGAAGGTTGCGTTGGCAACCAAAGCGAGAACTTCGAGAAAATCCGCTTCTGGACCACACCGACCAGCAAATGCGCGCAAGGCGAATGCGTGCCTTACTATCGCTGGGTGTCTGACTACATCGGTGTGATTGGCGGGCGGTAAGCACTTCGTGTCGTAGGGTGCGCATTCATTGCGCACCTTTTTCTCCAAGACCGGTGCGGTGCGCAATGAATGCGCACCCTACGGTTGTTGCTGGATATTCGCATGACCCCCGCTGTTACCTTCCAATCCGTCTCGCGCCATTTCGGGTCTGTCCATGCCGTTGACAACGTTGACCTGACCATTGCGGAAGGGTCGTTCTTTGCCATGCTGGGGCCATCGGGGTCTGGCAAGACCACCTGCCTGCGGCTGATCTCGGGCTTTGAAAAGCCGACCCGTGGCGTGATCCGCATCTTTGGCGATGATGTCTCCAACACTCCACCGCACCTGCGTAACGTCAACACGGTGTTTCAGGATTACGCGCTGTTTCCGCACATGAACGTGCGCGACAATGTCGCCTATGGGTTGATGGTGAAAGGCGTTTCACGCAGCCAACGCTACCTACGCGCCGATGAAATGCTGGCCTTGGTCAAGCTTGATGATTACGGCAGCCGCAAACCTTCGCAACTGTCTGGAGGGCAGCGCCAGCGCGTTGCATTGGCGCGAGCGTTAGTCAACGAACCTCGCGTTCTATTGCTCGACGAACCACTTGGCGCGCTGGATCTGAAACTGCGCGAGGCGATGCAGGATGAGCTGAAAACCCTGCAACAACGGCTTGGCATCACCTTTGTGTTCGTCACCCATGATCAGGGCGAAGCACTGTCGATGGCCGACAGCCTTGCCGTGTTCAATGACGGCAAGATCGCCCAGATCGGCACCCCGGCAGAGGTTTATGACAAACCCCGCACCAGATTTGTCGCCGATTTCGTCGGCTCGTCCAACGTGCTGCCCCCCGAAGTCACCCGCAGCCTTGGCGGCCCCGCCCAGTGGTCGTCCCTGCGCCCCGAGGCGCTGCGCCTGACTGCCGCCAGTGGCGCGATGCTCTCTGGTCCGGTTACCAGCCTGCGATACCTGGGCGCAGGCAGCCGCATCACGATCGCCGCCCCCGGTGGTGCCGAAGTGTCGGCGGTGATCCCCGCAGGCCAGGCGGTGCCAGCGGCAGGCCAGACCGTGGGCCTGACGTTCGATCCCGCCGCCCTGCATGTGATGGACGGCGCATGACCGCAGCCCCTGCCATCATGCCCCAACGCGGACTGGCTGACCGCCTGACGGGCCTGTTCTGGCGCAGGCCAAATGTGCTTTTGGTTCTGTTGATCGCGCCACCCCTGATCTGGCTTGGCGTTGTCTATGTGGGATCGCTGTTCGCGCTGCTGCTGCAAAGCTTCTATTCCATCGATGAATTTTCCGGCCTCGTGGTGCCGGAATTCACCCTGAAGACGTTTGCCGAACTGCTGCGGCCGCAGAATTTCGATATCATCGTGCGCACCCTTTTGATGTCGGCGCTGGTCACCATCGCCTCGGCCATCATCGCCTTCCCCATCGCCTACTTCGCCGCCCGCTATGCACGCGGCCGCTGGAAAGCCGTATTCTATCTGGGCGTCATGCTGCCGCTATGGTCCAGCTATCTGGTCAAGGTTTACGCGTGGAAACTGATCCTCGCCAAGGAAGGCATCATCACCTGGGCCGCCGAAAGTCTTGGCCTCGGGGGCGCGTTGAATGCCATACTGGCGGTCCCGGTGGTTGGCGGCAATTCCCTGTCCACATCCTACATCGGCACGTTCATCGTTTTCGTCTATGTCTGGCTGCCGTTCATGATCCTGCCGATGCAGGCATCTCTTGAACGGGTGCCGACCTCGATGCTGGAGGCATCCGCAGACCTTGGCGCAACCCGGGCGCAGACCTTCCGGACGGTTGTCTTGCCGCTCGCACTGCCCGGTGTCATCGCCGGGTCGATCTTCACATTCTCGCTGACCATGGGCGATTACATCATCCCGCAGATCATCGGCACATCCGCCCGCTTCATCGGGCTGGCCGTCTACCAGCAGCAAGGCACTGCCGGGAACCTACCGTTGGCCGCCGCCTTTGCTGTGGTGCCAATTGTCATCATGCTGGTTTATCTGGCGCTTGCCAAACGCGCGGGGGCTTTCGATGCCCTCTGAAATCCGCGCCCCTCTCGGCCTCAAAATCAGTGCCGCCTTGGGCTTGGCGTTCCTGCACCTGCCCATCGTGCTGATATTCCTTTACGCGTTCACGACTGAGGAACGCAGCTATCAGTTCCCGCCCCCCGGCCTGACCACCAAATGGTTCGCCGTGGCTTGGAACCGCGCCGATATCTGGCCGCCGATGGTGCTGTCGTTGCAAGTGGCGGCCATTTCTACCGTCCTCGCCCTGATCCTTGGCACGCTGGTATCCGCCGCCATGGCGCGCACCAAATTCTTTGGACGCGAGCAAATATCCTTGCTGATCATCCTGCCCATCGCCCTGCCTGGCGTGATCACCGGCATGTCGCTGCGGTCTGCGTTCTCGATCATGGATATCCCGTTTTCCACCCTGACCATCATTCTCGGCCACGCCACCTTCTGCATTGTCATCGTCTACAACAACGCCGTCGCCCGCTTTCGCCGCCTGTCGGGGGGCGTGATGGAGGCGTCTGCCGACCTTGGCGCCAACGCCTTTCAAACCTTCCGCTACATCTTGCTGCCCAACCTCGGCTCGGCCCTGCTTGCAGGCGGCATGCTAGCCTTTGCGCTCAGCTTCGACGAGGTTATCGTCACCACCTTCACCGCCGGCCAGCAATCCACCCTGCCGATCTGGATGCTGCAAGAACTGGTGCGCCCGCGCCAACGCCCTGTCACCAACGTGGTGGCGATTGTGGTGTTCGCGGCCACCGTCATCCCCATTCTTATCGCCTATTACCTAACGCGCGGTGGTTCCGAAACCGCAGGCGCAGGCAAATAACCACGGAGGCCAAAATGGACACCGCACATTCCAAAATCTCCACTTCCCTGCTGATCGGCTCCAAGTTCGAGGCGGGCCAAGAGGCGCGCGAACAAATCCTGAACCCACGCACCGGGGGGCTGATCCTGGAGGTGCCAGAGGCATCTAATGCCCAAGTTGACCGCGCCGTAGCTGCGGCTCGCAAGGCTTTTGACGGCTGGTCAGGCACCACGCCATCCGAGCGTTCCGCCGCGTTGTTGCGCATTGCCGACCGGATTGAACGCGAAGCGCACGATTTTGCAGCACTGGAGGCGTTGAACTGCGGCAAGCCGATCAACGCCGCGTTGAACGACGAAATCCCCGCCATCGTCGATTGCTACCGCTTTTTCGCAGGTGCCGTGCGCACCCAGCATGGTGCTTTGGCGGGGGAATATCTTGGGGGCCACACCTCGATGATCCGGCGCGATGCGGTGGGGGTGATCGCGTCGATAGCACCTTGGAATTACCCGCTGATGATGATGGCATGGAAGCTGTGTCCGGCGATTGGCGGCGGCAATACGGTGGTGTTCAAACCGTCGGAGCAAACCCCGCTGACGGCGCTGAAAATGGCGCATATCTTGGCGGAAGAACTGCCGGAAGGCGTGGTTTCGGTGGTCACCGGGCGCGGCCAAACCGTTGGCAGCTACCTCATCAACCATCCCGGCGTCGATATGATCAGCCTTACCGGCGACGTGGCCACCGGCAAGAAAATGCTGGATGCCGCCGCGAAATCGGTCAAGCGCACGCATCTTGAACTGGGCGGCAAGGCCCCGGTCATCGTGTTCGATGATGCCGATATTGCCGAGGTCGTTGATGGCCTGCGCGCCTTCGGATTCTATAACGCGGGTCAGGATTGCACCGCCGCCTGCCGGATTTATGCGGGCAAAAAGGTCTATGACCGCCTGGTCGCCGACCTGACCGCCGCCGTATCGACCATCCAACTGTCCAACGCCGATGATACCACCAATGAAATTGGCCCGCTGATCTCGCTGCGCCAACGCGACCGCGTCGCCAGCTTCGTCAACCGCGCCCGCGATGTGCCGCATATCGAGATCACGACGGGCGGCGAGGTTATGCCCGACGGCTATTACTACCGCCCGACCGTCGTCGCAGGTGCCCGCCAAGACGACGAGATTGTCCGCCGTGAAGTCTTCGGCCCTGTCGTGTCGATCACCCCCTTCACCGACGTCGACCAAGCCGTAACCTGGGCCAATGACAGCGACTACGGCCTCGCCTCATCAGTCTGGACACGCGACGTAGGCCGCGCCATGAGCACCGCCGCAAGGCTCCGCTATGGCTGCACCTGGGTGAATACGCATTTCATGCTGGTCAACGAAATGCCACACGGCGGGCTGAAGCAATCGGGGTACGGCAAGGATTTGAGCGGGTATGCGTTGGAGGATTACACCGTGGTTCGGCATGTGATGGTGAAGCATTGAGGGAGACCAAACCAGAAGACCTAGCAAAATCTGTCCCTGCCTCCTTTCGGGGAGCGCAACTGACAGATGCGATTTCAATTCTGGCAGACATAGGCTTCGACCAAGCAATAAACTCTGGCGCGTTGGATGGTGTTCCAATCATAGGTGCATTGACTGGTTTTTACCGAGCAGGCAAAGAGTTTTCCGGCGTCCTATTTATGAGACAAGTCGCCAGATTCCTTCAAGGTGTTGGCGAACTTTCTCAGGCAGAGCGAGAGGCGTTTGCTGATGGCGTCTACGCGCGTAACGAGGCTCAGAAGTTTGGCGAAACGATACTATTGCTCATTCAGAAAGCAGACGAGCTTGATAAGCCTGCCCTAATCTCTAGAATTTTTGTTGCACATGTTCGCGGGCATTTCGATTACCCAACATTCCTTCGTCTGTCCTTAATGGTAAACCGCAGCGTCTTCCAAGACCTGCAGTTCCTTAAGAGTTTTGAGGCCGGACTCCCAGAAGATAAAGAGAGTGGTGAAGCGTTGTTTTCGGCAGGCTTCCTTTCAAATGGTGGCTTTGATGGCGGAAGTAGCGTGGATGCAGACTCAGGCGGCACGATCTTCTATCTCAATCGCTACGGCAAACTGCTTGCGCCGCTAGTTTGAGCGTATTCCCCCTCACCCCGCCGCCTTCCAATAAACCTCCCCCGCCCATCGGTTAAGGCTTTTCCCAGACAACTCCGCCGCCAAAGCGGCCTTGCGGTGAACCTCCGGCTTCACCCGAAACATCTTCTACCCGGAAAACGCCTTTTGCGGCTTTGGTGGTATGGGAGCACCTTTCAGGTATGCCAACACCTCTATCCCCGTGTTGACAAACCCCCGCACCCGACCCCATTCAGGCGCATCAAAAAGGGCCGAACCATGACCGACGATCCCGATACCCCTGTTCTCAAGCCTGAAAAGCCGAAACGCCCGCAGCAGGTGTTCACCTTGGTGGTCGAGGTGGGCCGCAAGGTGGGCGATGGCTTGCCCGCCACGGCGACCGGCGCGGCGCTGATGATCTATGCCAGCGGGGTGGACGAGGATGAAGCGGTGCGCGAAACGGTGGCGATCCTGAAGCAGGCGGATATGGCGCCGCTGGATGTGTCGGGCTATGGCACACTGGATGAACGGATTGCTGGCGGGGACGAAATCGACCCCGAGGAACGCGCGCTGATGGACCGCGCGCTGGCCGAAAACTCGGTCATCGTGGCCCAGATGACGCCGTTCTTTGACTGATCGCGACATGCGGGGGAAGAAAATCCCCGATCATGCTGCAGTTCGCTGGCCACCACGGCCCAGCTGGGAATGCAACGGCCGCGTTTCATAATCATTCAGCAGCCGATAGGGCAGCGGGCTTGTCGCCGTCGTGCGCCCAACCAGCAGCGGGCAACCGTCGGCAAGGATCAACTCCGGTTGGCCCAGATCCAACGCCACGCAGGCGGTCATGGCGCGGCGCGCCTCTGACAGGGCGGAGTTGCCATCCCGCAAGGACGCGGCGGTTGCCAGAACGGCGTCCTCGCCAAACAGGTATTCAACCGCAGCCCCGGACAGAAGCGTCAGTTGCCCCGGTGCGACCAGCATATCGGCATGACGCGCAAAGTAGGGCGCGCGCAGCAGCACCGGCGCATAGCTGCCGCGATTGGGCAAATTCATGCGGTGCAGGGCGCGCAGCGGCTTGTGCCCATTGTCCAGCGTCATGACCAGATCGCCGATCGCCAGATCACCCGCAGCAACCGTGCCGCGCGCAGTGTCCACCGGGGTACGCTGACCGATCCATGTGGCAGGCACGGTGCCGGCCCCGTCTAGGCAAAACCCGAACCAGTGCAGCGAGGCGTCCCGCAGGGCGGCGTTGGGTCCTGCGCAAAACGCCAGCAGATCGCCGCCCGCTAACGGCATCGGGTTGGTGCCCGCAGCCGCATGCGCCCAAATACCCATTGTGTCTTCCAGCCGCAAGGACCACTCGCGCGCCGGGCCGTCCCAAGAATAGATCAGCCGCGCCAAATTCCAATCCTGCGGCAAAGGGCCGGGCAGATGGTGGCGCCGCACAGTTGACCCCTGCCGGTGCAAGATCACGATGCCTGCATCCGGATCATGAAAGATCGAAAAGGCACGCGGCCAGCCATCACCGCGCCGGTAATCCAACAGCACCGATCCGCCCTGCTTTGGCGCCGTCAGTTCCAGCACCAGCGACCCGCTGTGAACCAGATCAGCTATACCTGCAGGATCAACCGGCCCGGCATGGTCCGACAGGGCGATCCAGTGGTGATCCGTCTGATCGCCCTGCGACCGGCCAGGCTTTACGGGCAATGCGATCACCGGCTCAATTCCTGTGCCCAAGGTCAGGCGGCCTTGTCATCGGCAAAAAGAACCCGTGCTTCGAAACCGCGCAAAGTGCGGCGCGCGGCGGCGCTGTAGCCCTGCCCGGTATCTAGATCGAGATCGGGGAAAAGGGATACCAGTTCCGCCACGATCGGCGCCTCGAAGGACCGTGTCGTTTGTGGGCCGGGCAGGAAGCTTTCGGTCGCAAGACCCTCGGCGAAAACGACCTGATGGCGATCAAACATCAAGTGCACATAGTCCACTGTGCCGCCAGTTTGCACCCGGACAGTCCGGTCGTTGACCAGATCCTTGGCCGCAACCAGCACCTCGGTTTCGCCAAACAGCAACTCAGCAAGACTATCTCGGATCAGAACTCGGTGTTGCGGTGACAATAGCAGCGCGCCATGCGCGCCGAACGTGCCTTTCGCAATGTGAATGGGCGCGTGATCACCGATGGCGGGCACTTCGCGGCGCCCGATCCAGCGCAGGGGTTGCGGGCCGTCATCCTGGGTGAACACCAGATCACCGGGTCGCAGGTCTTCGACCGCGACCTCGCCCGTCGGTGTCAGAATGCGGGTGCCGGCCACGAAACACGGAACCGAATTGAGGGTGACAAAGGCGGTATCCGTATGGCCCAGATTGTCCGTTACGGTATAGGTGAACGTCGCGGTTTCGACATTGCCGTCCCCGATAACGGTGAATGTGCCATCCGCGTTCAGCCTGACCTGCTGGCCGCTCGCCAGGGTTATGGTCTGGCCTGCAACCACATTGATCCCGTTGATCTGGGTGATCGTCAGCGTGCTGCCGACTGCGCGCGCATCATTGCCCAGAACATTGACCACCTTCTGCCCATTGGCAAAAATGTCGGATGTGTCATTGCGGGCAACCAGCACGGTCTGAACGGAATCCGCCCCGATCAGCAAGTTTGAATCGTAGGCTGAATCCGATGTATCCGCGATACCGATGCGGATTGAATTCACAACACCCGGATTGACGGCCATCTTCAGCGTCAGGGTCACGGTGAAGCCGTCCATCTCGGTGTTGAAGGCATCATTGGTGTTGGAGATGTTCAGGTTCGGCTGGTTGGTCGCGTTGATATTGGTAATGCCGGCCTGGCCATTGCCCACACCGATGGGCACCAATGTGCCATTCACCCAAACCCCGACCACATCGTTGAACTGCGAATTGGCAAACTCCGGATATTCTTCGGATGCCAGCACGAAGCGCATCGTCATCGTATCGCCGGTCGGGATAAAGTCGACGTCCAGAAAAACCGCATCAAAGGTGTTGGTGCCAGCAAGCGCATTGAACTGGGCATTGTTGTCCTGGCCCGATGTGTTGGCCGTGGTGTTCGTCGCGCGGTTCGGATCACCGTTCGATTGGGTAAAGCTGGCGGCGTTGCCGGTGGACAGGATCACGCCGGTGGTCGACGGCACCACGCCCGGTGACAGTTGCCCGTTGGAATAGATCGCCTTCGAGGCGTTCGGCCCGGTATAGCTGGCACCCGTCACGGTCGCGCCATCACCAAAGATATTGTTGGCCATCTGCAACGCCGTGGCGTTGGTCTGATAGGTAAGTTCGGCGCCCGTCGCCATCAACCGCTCTCCATCCTTTGGAGGGCCGGACAAACGCCAATCATGGCCCGGATTATTCCGGTTCCGATGATTTTCAGACTGCTCTGACGGGCACGTTGGCCCGATGTTTGCCCCGCCTCAGGACATGTTATTGACACCAACGATAGAAACCCCACCTGGCTTTGTCACGCTGCCGCTCTGCCGATAGTTGCACGATGCCAACAGGGGTGTCTCAGATGCCACAGTTTTACCGCAAATGACTTCGGGTTGCGGTGCGGTTGGCTTGCCGATATCCCTGCACGCAGCTTGAATCATGGGGGGTATGACATGCAAAAATCGGCACCGTCGACATTTGAGGCGGTTGATCCGGTCGCCCTGACCGCCGATCTGATCCGCTGCGCATCGGTCACCCCAACGGATGCAGGCGCGCTGCCACTGCTTCAGGCGCTTTTGTCCGGTGCCGGGTTTGACTGCACGCGCGTCGACCGCAACGGTACGCCCAATCTTTTTGCCCGTTGGGGCGCGCGCGGGGCCAACAAAAGCTTTGGCTTCAACGGTCATACCGATGTCGTTCCGGTGGGCGATCTGGCGGCCTGGACCCACGATCCCTTCGGGGCCAAGATCATCGATGGCTGGCTTTATGGCCGGGGTGCCACCGATATGAAATCCGGCGTGGCGGCCTTTGCGGCGGCTGCGGTGGATTTCGTGCGTACAACCCCGCCCGATGGTGCGGTGATCCTGGCCATCACCGGCGATGAAGAAGGCGAGGCGACTGACGGCACCGTCGCCTTGCTGGACTGGATGGCCACGCAGGGCGAACGGATGACGCATTGCCTTGTGGGCGAGCCGACCTGCCCCAACACCATGGGCGAGACGATGAAGATCGGCCGGCGCGGCAGCCTGACCGCTTATGTCAACGCATCCGGCGTCCAAGGCCATTCCGCCTATCCCGACCGTGCCAAGAACCCGCTCTCGGCCTTGGTGCAGCTTTTGCGCCATCTTGATGCGCATCAACTGGACAGTGGCACGCAGCATTTCGATGCCTCGACCCTTGCCATCACCACCATCGATTGCGGTAATCCGGCCACCAATGTGATCCCGGCCAAAGCGCGGGCCACCGTCAATATCCGCTTCAATGACGCGCATTCCGGCGCCAGCCTGACCGAATGGCTGCAAACCGAGGCGGCGCGCGTGCAGGCGCTGACGGGGGTCACGTTTGATCTGCGTATCTCGATCTCGGGCGAAAGCTTCATCACCCCACCCGGCATGCTGTCGGACCTGATCGCAAAGGCGATCACGGCAGAACTTGGTGTCATGCCCGGGCTTTCCACGTCTGGGGGCACATCGGATGCGCGCTTTGTCAAGGACCACTGCCCGGTGGTGGAGTTTGGCCTTGTCGGCAAGACCATGCATCAGGTCGATGAACGCGTTCTGGTCGGGCAAATCCACCAGCTGAAGGCGATCTATGGCCGCATCCTGCGCGACTATTTTGCATGAACGTCACGATTGCCGTCACCACCGATATTGCGATCTGCCGCGCTCTGCGCCGCACCGTGTTCATCGACGAACAGGGCGTGTCAGAGGTCGATGAAGTGGACGATCTGGATGATCGGTGCATTCACCTGCTGGCCCGGCTGAACGGCGCGCCCGTGGGGTCTGCGCGGCTGATGGTACAGGGCGATACCGGCAAGGTGGGTCGCGTTTGCGTGCTGAAGGACATGCGCGGCGCGGGCCTTGGGGCCGCCCTGATGCAGACGGCGATCCACCAGTTTCGCACTATTCCGGGCATCAAACACGTCAAACTTGGTGCTCAACTGCACGCTTTGTCGTTCTACGAACGTCTCGGCTTCAGCCCGTACGGCGAGGTTTTTCTCGATGCAGGGATCGAACATCGCAACATGGTGTTCGCCCTGTGACAACCGTTCATTGGCCGGTGCCCGTGCCTCTTCGTTGATGATTTTTCTTTCGCCCAAATACTCAATCTTCTTCCTGCGATAACGCCCCGTTCAAGGCTGCGAAGACCGGGCTTTTCGGAGCCCCGTACGCGTGATAAGGCCGTCATATGAACCCGATCCCCTCAAAAGACCAGATCCGCCAATGGATCAGCGAAAACCCCGGCCTTGTCGCCAAGCGCGACATTGCCAAGGCCTTTGGCATCAAGGGCGATGGCAAGATCGAACTGAAACGCCTGCTGAAGGAACTGGAATCCGACGGCGCATTGGTGCGCAAACGCCGTAGCTACCGCGAGGCAGACAAGCTGCCGCCGGTGTCGATCCTGACCATCCTCGCGCCCGACAGTCAGGGCGATCTGTTCGCGCAGGCAATGGAGTGGACAGGCGACGGCCCCGCCCCGCGCATCCTGTTCGTTGGTCGCACCGGGGATGAGGCGCTGGGTGCCGGCGACCGCATTCTGGCGCGGCTGAACGAGGTAACCGCCCACGATCATACCTACGAGGCGCGCCTGATCCGCAAGATCGGTGCCAATCCGTTAAAGGTGCTGGGCGTTTTCCGTGCAGGTTCCGATGGTGGGCGCATCTTGCCCATCGACAAGGGGTCCGACAAGGAATGGCGCGTTGCACGCGACATGATGCTTGGGGCCAAAGACGGCGAACTGGTCGAGGCGGAACAGACCGGGCCAAAGCGCCTTGGCCTGCCGCAGGCCCGCATCACGCAGGTGCTGGGCGATCCGTCGGGGGCCAAGGCCGTCAGCCTGATTGCGATCCATCAGCACGGCATTCCCGACCATTTCCCCGATGCCGCGATCCGCGAGGCTGAAGCCGCCAGACCCGTGCCCTTGGGCGACCGCGAGGATCTGCGCGATATCGCGCTTCTGACCATCGATCCGGTCGATGCCCGCGACCGCGACGATGCCGTTTTTGCCAAACCAGACCCCAACCCTGCCAATCCCGGCGGTCACGTGCTGTGGGTCGCCATCGCGGATGTTGCCCATTATGTGCGCCCCGGCTCTGCCTTGGATGCCGAGGCGCGTCATCGCGGCAATTCCACCTATTTCCCCGACCGCGTGGTGCCGATGCTGCCCGATATCCTGTCAGGCGATCTGTGTTCGCTGCACGAACATGTGGACCGCGCCTGTCTGGCCGTGCAAATGGTGATCGACGCGCAGGGGCACAAGATCAGCCACCGCTTCACCCGTGGCCTGATGCGGTCGCGCGCCAGCCTGAATTACGCGCAAGTGCAGGATGCCGTCGATGGCAGTGCCGATGCTGTGACGGCACCCTTGCTGGGCGACGTCATCGCCCCGCTTTACGCGGCTTACAGCGCGTTGAAGTTGTCCCGCGCCCAACGGCAGCCGCTGGAACTGGACTTGCCCGAACGCAAGATCATTCTGGCCGATGATGGCACTGTGCAATCCGTCGCTTTCCCCGACCGTCTTGATGCGCACCGCCTGATCGAGGAATTCATGGTGCTGGCCAATGTCGCTGCCGCCGAGGAACTGACGCGCCTGAAGCACCCTTTGTTGTTTCGAGTACACGAAGAACCCAGTGTGGAAAAGCTGGATGCGCTGCGCGAAGTGGCCGAGGCGTCTGGCTTTACCCTTGCCAAGGGGCAGGTACTGAAAACCGCCCATCTGAACCGGCTTTTGTCACAGGCCAAGGATACCGACTTTGGCGAGTTGATGAATATCACCACGCTGCGGTCGATGACGCAGGCGTACTATCACCCCGAAAACTTCGCTCATTTCGGCCTCGCCCTTCGGTCCTACGCGCATTTCACCTCGCCGATCCGACGCTATTCCGACCTGATCGTGCATCGCGCCCTGATCGCCGCACACGGCTGGGGGGGCGATGGATTGTCGGCCTCTGATATCGACCGGCTGGACGAAACCGCCAAGCTGATTTCCGATACCGAGCGGCGGTCCATGACCGCCGAACGCGACACGACCGACCGCTATCTTGCTGCGTTTCTGGCAGACCGGGTGGGCGGCGACTTTGCAGGCCGCATCTCGGGCGTGCAGCGGTTTGGCCTGTTCGTGCGGCTGGACGACACCGGGGCCGATGGGCTGATCCCGATCCGGTCGATTGGGCGCGAATACTATCACTACGACCAGAACAGCCAGACCCTGATGGGCGCGGACAGCGGCATGATCATCGGCATTGGCCAGCGGGTGCTGGTTCGTCTGGCCGAAGCGGTGCCGGTGACCGGCGGCCTGCTGCTGGATCTGCTCAGCATCGAAGGCGCGTCACTGCCCGCAGGTCAGGCCCGCCGGGGCCGGTCTGCACCACGCAAACCGGGGCCTGCAGCGGACCGGGCAAAAAAGATCGAACGCAAAGTCAGCCGCCGGCGCAAGTAACAGGCGTTAAGTGGTCTGTCATCTTCTTTGCCGACGCGCGACCGCAAGTCTTTCCCGTCGGAAACAATGCCGCTAGACTGCGCTTAATGACAAAAAAAGAGCGGTGATGACATGCAGGCTTTGATCGGAACTTTAGGGGCCATTCTATTGGCAAATGCGGCGTCTGGCGGGCCCCTGTCGCCGCAGCCGCGCGTGGATCCGGGATCGTTGCCACAAGGAGGCCCCGAAGTGGTTCAACTGATCGGCAACGAGGCGGGGCTGGAGGCCTGGATTGCCGGGTTCCGTGTCCGCGCCCAAGCCAACGGCATATCCGCAGGCACGTTTGACAGCGCCTTTCGCGGCGTGCGTTACAACCCCGAGGTCATCACCAAGGACCGCAATCAAAGCGAGTTCACCAAGACCATCTGGGATTATCTCGACAGTGCCGCCTCGGACAGCCGCATCGAAAACGGTCGCAAGGCCCTGCGGCAGAACCGCAAACTGCTTGACCGGATCGAGGCGACCTACGGCGTTGAAAAGGAAGTTGTCGTCGCTGTCTGGGGGCTGGAAAGCTCTTATGGCAGCTTTCGCGGTGATTTCCCGCTGATCGCGTCGCTGGCGACGCTGGCGTATGATGGGCGGCGCGGGGCGTTCTTTGAACAGCAACTGCTGGCCGCGCTGAAGATCTTGCAAAACGGGGACGTGACACCCGCACAGATGACTGGCAGCTGGGCCGGGGCCATGGGGCATACCCAGTTCATCCCGACGTCGTACCTGGCCTTTGCGGTGGATTTCACCGGTGACGGCAAACGCGACATTTGGTCAGACAATCCGGCGGATGCGCTGGCCTCGACCGCCGCGTATCTGGCAAAGTCGGGCTGGCAGACCGGGCGGCCCTGGGGCGTGGAGATTGCGCTGCCAACCGGCTATGACTACTCCATTTCCGGTGACAGGCTGAAGAAACCGGTGGCCGACTGGCAGGCCTTGGGCGTGCGCAAGGCGGATGGCGGCCCGCTTCCAGACCATGGTACCGCCTCGGTTCTTCTGCCCGCCGGTGCCCGGGGTGCGGCCTTTCTGATCTTCCGCAATTTTCAGGCTATCGAGCGGTACAATGCCGCTGATGCATATGTCATTGGTGTAGGTCATCTTGCCGACCGGCTGAAAGGCGGACCGGCAATCCGGGCCGGTTGGCCGCGCGACGACCGCGCCCTTGTGGCCGGTGAACGGATCGAGATGCAGGAACGGCTGACGCTGGCTGGATTTGACCCCGGTGGTGTGGACGGCAAGATCGGCCCCAACACGATTGCGGCGGTCAAGGCGTTCCAGCGATCGATCGGCATGGTGCCTGATGGCTACCCCAGCCTCGATATCCTGAAGCGCCTGCGCTGAGGCGTGCCCATGGCCTGCATTGCATTTTCCAAAGGCGCGGCTTATCTGCAAAGCCGACTGACAGGCGCAAAGGGCAACCGGCATGAACTGGATTTCGAACTACGTCCGCCCCAAGATCAATTCGCTGTTTTCGCGCCGCGAGGTGCCGGAAAATCTGTGGACGAAGTGCACCGAATGCGGAACCATGCTGTTTCACCGCGAACTGGCCGATAATCTGAACGTCTGTTCCAGTTGTGATCATCATATGGCAATCACGCCTAGGGACCGCTTCACGGCGCTGTTCGACGGTGGAATTTTCATCGAGGTGAAGGTGCCGGACCCGGTCACCGACCCGCTGCATTTCCGCGATCAGAAAAGGTATCCCGACCGCCTGAAGGCTGCGCAGAAAGCCTCGGGCGAGCGGGAGGCGATGCTGGTCGCCGAAGGGGAAATAGGCCGCACGCCGATTGTTGCCGCAGCGCAGGATTTCAGCTTCATGGCGGGGTCCATGGGCATGTATGTGGGCAACGCCATTCTTTCCGCCGCTGAACGAGCGGTCAAACTGAAGCGGCCGCTGGTGCTGTTTTCGGCAGCGGGCGGCGCGCGGATGCAAGAAGGCATCCTTGGCTTGATGCAGATGCCACGCACAACGCTTGCCGTGCAGATGCTGAACGAGGCAGGGCTGCCTTACATCGTGGTTCTGACCCATCCCACCACCGGCGGGGTTACCGCGTCTTATGCGATGCTGGGCGACGTGCAGATTGCCGAACCCAACGCGCTGATCGCCTTTGCCGGCACGCGGGTGATCGAACAGACCATCCGCGAAAAGCTGCCCGAAGGGTTTCAGCGGTCGGAATATCTGCTGGATCATGGCATGCTGGACCGGGTGACCCACCGCAAGGCGATGCGCGATGACCTGATCACCGTGATCCGCATGCTGATGGCAATGCCGCCCGCGATCAAAGGCGATCTGCCCGCCCCCACCGAGGTTGATGCGGTGGAGGTTGGCCCGGCACCAAAGGCCGCAAAGGCGTGACGACCGGGTCTGATGCACTTTTGCAGCGCATGATGACGTTGCACCCCAAGGTCATCGATCTGACCATGGGCCGCGTCCACCGCCTGCTGGGCCTTCTGGGCAACCCGGAACGCACAGTGCCGCCCGTGATCCACATTGCGGGCACCAATGGCAAGGGATCGACGCAAGCGATGATCCGGGCCGGGCTGGAAGCCGGTGGCGCGCGCGTTCACGCCTATACCTCGCCGCATCTGGCGCGATTTCATGAACGTATCCGGCTGGCCGGGGACCTGATTTCGGAACCCGCCCTTACGGCACTGCTGGACGAGTGCATGACGGCAAACGGCACAGACAACATCACCTTCTTTGAAATCACCACCTGTGCGGCGTTTCTGGCCTTTGCCCGGACACCGGCCGATTGGACGCTGCTGGAGGTGGGCCTTGGCGGGCGCTTGGATTGCACCAATGTGGTGGATCACCCCGCCCTGACCATCATCACGCCGGTCAGCCTTGATCATCAGCAATACCTTGGCGATACCCTGCCCGAAATTGCCGGTGAGAAAGCCGGTATCCTCAAGCGCGGCGTGCCTTGCGTCGTCGGCCCGCAGCACCCCGATGGGTTGGCGGTGATAGAGGCACGTGCCGCGCGCCTTGGTGCGCCGCTGTTGGTGCACGGCCAGCACTGGCACGCCTTCGAAGATCGCGGGCGGCTGATCTTCCAGGATGACAACGGGCTGTTGGATTTGCCCCTGCCCAACCTTCCCGGCCCACACCAGATCGAAAACGCCGGCGCCGCGATCATGGCGCTGCGCCATCTGGGTACGGGCGACCCCGAGGCTGCGGTGACCAGGGCCTACTGGCCCGCCCGCATGCAGCGCCTGCGGCATGGTCCGCTGATTGATGCCGCACCGGGGGTGGAGCTGTGGTTGGACGGTGGCCACAACCCCGCCGGTGGCCAGGCCATCGCCGCCACGCTTGCCCGTATGCCAAAGCGTGAAACCCACCTGATCTGCGGCATGCTGAACACCAAGGATATCGCGGGCTATCTGGCACCCATGGCCACACAGGCCGTGTGCCTGTACGCCGTGTCCATTCCCGGCGAGGCAAACACCCTGCCCGCCGAAGTGACGCGGGACGCGGCACTCGCCGCAGGCATGGACGCCGCCGTAGCCCCATCGGTGGCCGCGGCATTGGCCACCATCGCGGCCAACGCGCCCCAAGCCCGCGTGTTGATCTGCGGCTCACTCTACCTCGCCGGATCGGTGTTGCGGGAAAACGGGTAGGGCAGTCATCAAACTGCCTTAGTTGTCAGAAAAACTTGGTGGAATAATAACGTCCGAGTTTACCCATGAACGATCTTTCAACTCCGTCCAACCTCCATTTAATCATCGCGCAAAGACCACGCGTCGCTATTTTGGTGGATGGCGACAATGTCCCTCACAGCGCCCTTTCCTGGATCGAAGAAAAGGCGACAAACCTTGGCAATTCAGTCATTCGCCGCGTCTATGCTGATATTGGATTGCACAAAGACTGGGCTGGTGAAACGGAGTATCTGGCGATCCATTGCACCACAACAGCAGGTAAGAACCGCGCCGACATACACCTTGTAATCGGTGCGATGGATATCGCGCATCGCGGCCTTGCAACGCATTTTTTCATCATGTCAGATGATCGGGATTTCGGCCCATTGGTCGCACACTTGCGCGAAATCGGGATGCAGGTTGAATGGGCGGGAAAGCCAAAGCCGGCCCCAAAAACACTAAGCCTGCCGACTGGGGTGATCAAGGCAAAGGCACTGTCTGATTTAGACCAGAAACTACACGGACTTCTTCGATCAACAAAATCAGGGCTGACGCTACAGGCGATTGGCTGCCAAATGAAAAATGGCACTGTAAAGGCGCAAACAGGAAAAACGACGTGGCGTGCCTACTTGCAGTCAATGTCTGATCTCTACATCTTGAGCGGGCAAAGTAAGTCAACTCTCGTCACCCTGAAAACTCCCTGACACCCCAACTCCGCCCTTGCCTCCCCCAGCCAGTCCCCTAGATTAGAACCATTCCAATCTCGGAGGCTTTCATGATCCCCGGCTTCGGCAACAGGCGGCGCTTTGCCAATCTTAGCGAGCAGGAGGTGCTGGCGCTTGCGATCTCGTCGGAGGAGGATGACGCCCGGATCTATCGGGGCTATGCTGCGCGGCTTCTGGCGGATTATCCGTCATCAGCCGCCGTCTTCACCGGCATGGCTGCCGAGGAGGACGGCCATCGCAATCGGCTGATCGATCTGCATCAAGTGCGGTTCGGTGATGTCATTCCGCTGATCCGGCGTGAACATGTTGCGGGTTTTTACGCACGTTCCCCGGTGTGGTTGGTCGAAAACCTGTCGCTGGACCGCATCCGGTCAGAAGCCGAGGCGATGGAGGATCAGGCGCGCAAGTTCTACGAGCAGGCAGCGGCCCGCACAACCGACGCTGCCACCCGCAAATTGCTGGGTGATCTGGCGGCGGCAGAGGCAGGTCACCAGACCCGTGCGGGCGAGCTTGCCGCCGAGCATCTGGGCGATGATACACGCGCCGCTGAAGACAAGGGTGCCAAGCGTCAGTTCATTCTGACCTGGGTGCAGCCGGGCCTTGCAGGGCTGATGGACGGGTCCGTTTCCACCCTCGCGCCGATTTTTGCCACCGCCTTTGCCACGCAAGACACATGGACCACGTTTCTGGTCGGCACCGCCGCCTCGGTCGGGGCGGGGATATCGATGGGGTTTACCGAAGCGGCGCATGATGACGGCGTGTTGTCTGGCAGGGGTAGCCCGTGGAAACGCGGGCTGGCCTCGGGTGTGATGACCACGCTTGGCGGCATGGGCCATGCACTGCCCTATCTGATCCCCGATTTCTGGACGGCGACAACCATCGCCATGGTGGTGGTGTTTGTCGAATTGTGGGCAATCGCGTGGATCCAGAACCGCTTTCTGGAAACGCCGTTCCTGCGCGCGGCCTTGCAGGTGGTTGTCGGTGGTGCTTTGGTCTTTGCCGCAGGGGCATTGATCGGGGGCGGCTGAGATGTATCGCAAAGGCGAAGTAACGTACCAGCCATTGCCGTTGCCAGACAGGGTGCAACTGCCCGACGGTGCCGCGCAAACGGCCGCCGAGGCGTTTCGCGACTATATGAAAAAGCGCCATTCGGTGCGGCAGTATTCCATCCGCCCTGTGCCCGAGGCGGTGATCACCGCCTGCATTCAGGCTGCGGCAACGGCACCTTCGGGGGCCAATCATCAGCCATGGCACTTCGTCGCCATCGCCGAGCACGCGATGAAATCCCGCATCCGCGACGCCGCCGAAGACGAAGAGCGCGCGTTTTATCAAGGTGGTGGCGGCGATGAATGGCTGGCCGCCCTTGAACCCATCGGCACCGGTGTGAACAAACCGCACCTGACCGACGCGCCCTGGCTGATCGTGGTCTTTGCCCAGCGCTATGGCATGACGGCGGATGGCAACCGCTACAAGAATTATTATGTTCCCGAAAGCGTTGGCATCGCCACTGGCATGTTGATCACGGCGCTGCATCATGCCGGGCTGGTCTGTCTGGAACACACCCCCAATCCGATGAAATTCCTCGGCGAAATGTGCGGCAGGCCGGCGTCGGAAAAACCGGTGATGATCCTGCCCGTCGGCTATCCGGCCCCCGATGCGACGGTGCCGGCCGTGGCAAAACGGAAGAAACCGCTGGACGATATTCTGACCATTTTCCGTTGATGGCCGATGCCGGCGGGGAGAGGGCTGACTGCCCCCTCCCCGCACCCCTTCCCCCGTGGATACTTGTGCCGTCGTGAATTACAAGACCCGCGCAACTGCCCCGACGATGAAGGATGATGCCATGAAGACGATTTCGGAAAACCGCGCCTTTGGCGGTGTGCAAGGCGTGTATTCGCATCGCTCTGCCGCTTGTGGTGGCGAAATGACCTTCGGGCTGTTCCTGCCAGAGGAGGCAGAGGAAGGGGCTGTGCCGGTGATCTGGTTTTTGTCGGGGCTTGGCTGCACCCACGAAAACGCCATGATCAAATCCGGCGCGCAACGCTGGGCATCAGATCATGGCGTAGCGGTCGTGTTTCCCGATACCAGCCCGCGCGGCCCGGGCGTGCCCGACGATGCCGCCTTTGATATGGGCCAAGGGGCCGGGTTCTATGTGAACGCCACCGAGGGCCAATGGGCCAGAAATTTCAGGATGTGGGATTATGTGACCGAAGAATTACCACAAACCCTTTTCAAGGCGTTTCCGCTGGCCGAAGAGGCGCAATCCATCACCGGGCATTCGATGGGCGGCCATGGTGCGCTGACCATCGCGATGAGCTTTCCCGGCCGCTTCCGGTCAGTTTCAGCCTTTGCCCCCATCGCGCATCCGGCCACCAGCGACTGGGGCCGCAAACAATTCACCGCCTATCTGGGTATGGATCAGGCGAAATGGGCGGCCCATGATGCAACCCTGCTGATGAAAAAGCGCGGCTTCGACGGCCCGATGCTGATTGATCAGGGGGCCGCCGACCAGTTCCTGGACCTGCTGCAACCCGAAGCATTGGCCGAAACCATCATGGCCCGCCGCCAGAACGCTGCCTTCCGGATGCAAAAGGGCTATGACCACAGCTATTTCTTTGTCTCGACCTTCATGGAAGATCACATGACCTTCCATTCCGAGGCGCTGTATGGCTGAGGGCACCATATACATCGACGCCGACGCCTGCCCGGTCAAGGCCGAGGCGGAACGCGTGGCCACCCGGCACCGCATGCGGATGGTTCTGGTGTCAAACGGCGGCATCCGCCCGTCGCCCAACCCATTGGTAGAATCGGTCTTCGTGGCCGACGGCCCGGACGAGGCCGATAAATGGATCGCCGAACGCGCCGGCCCCGGCGACGTGGTGGTCACCGGCGATATTCCCCTGGCAGCGAAATGCGTCGCCGCCGGTGCCCGCGTGCTGAAACACAATGGCGAAGAGCTGACCCGAGCCAACATCGGCAATGTCCTTGCTACCCGCGATCTGATGGCCGACCTGCGCGAGGCAGATCCGTTCCGCATGGGCGGCGGCAAGCCGTACTCGAAAGCCGACCGTTCGCGGTTTTTGGAGGTATTGGAACGGGTGATCCGGGCGGCGCGTGGGTAATCAGGCGACGACCTGCCGCCGCATGTCGGCGGCAGGACAGATTTGCGCCCGTTGTGCGGGCGACATGGCACCATGACAGACGCTCCGACAGCCCCGATCAAGGGCATCTTGCTTGCCATCGGCGGCGCACTCGTGTTGTCGGTGAATGACCTTGCGATCAAGTTCCTGTCAGGCGACTACGCCCTGCATCAGGTGATCCTGACCCGGGCCATGGTCGGAATGGCGATCGTGCTTCTGGTGATCAAGGTTTCAGGCACGGGGTTTGCCCAACTGCTGACCCGCCGCCCGCGCGCGCATCTGTTTCGTGTCAGCATCATCATGATTTCGAACGTAACCTACTTTCTGGGGCTGGCAGCCTTGCCGTTGGCCGATGCCGTCGCGACCGCTTTCGTAGCCCCGCTGTTCGTCACCCTGATGTCGGCGGTGGTCTTGCACGAAACCGTGGGATATCGCCGCTGGGCTGCGGTGGCGGTTGGCATGCTGGGGGTGATCATCATGGTGCGGCCCGGTACCGGCGTCATCCAGCCTGCCGCAATCCTTGTGCTGATCTCGGCGCTTTGCTATGCGGGCAGCCACATGATGACCCGTAACATGCGGACAACGGAAAGTGCCATGACGCTGGCGTTCTTCGTGCAGACAGGTTTCATCGTTGTCAGCACGACCATGGGTATCTGGGTTGGTGATGGCCATCTTTCCGGGTCTTCAAACGCATCCCTGGCGTTCTTGTTCAGACCTTGGGTCGTTCCTGCGCAGGCGGATTGGTGGGCTTTTCTGGCGACGGGACTGGCTGTCAGTATCGGCGGAATGATGACCACGCAGGCCTATCGCACGACCGAGGCATCTCTTGTCGCGCCCTTTGAATATGTCGGCATGCCGTTAGCCGTTTTCTGGGGCGTGATGTTCTTCGGGACCTCGCCAGACCTAATCGGCTGGGCAGGGATTGCGCTTATCTGCGGCGCCGGTCTTTATACGTTGTGGCGTGAAACCGTTCGAAGGAAAGACGTGGATGTTGCAGCCCCAAGCGGTGATCTTTGACATCGGCAATGTGCTGATCGAATGGCAGCCAGAGCGGTTCTATGACGCCCGTATCGGCCCTGAACGCCGCCGGCGTTTCATGGCCGAAGTGGCGATCCATGCCGCCAACCTCTCGGTGGATGCAGGCGCGCCGTTTCGCGCCACCATCTATGATCTGGCCGAGGCGCATCCCGGCTGGGCAACCGAGATCCGCTGGTGGCATGATGACTGGGTCGACATGGTGACGCCCGTCATCCTCGGTTCGGTGGTCTTGCTACGAACCTTGCAGGCCAAGGGCATTCCGGTTTTCGCGCTTAGCAACTTTGGCCGCGAGACGATCACCATCGCCCGCGCGCAGTACGATTTCCTGAACGAGTTCGACCGCGCCTATGTGTCGGGCGAACTGGGGGTGATCAAGCCCTATCCAGCGATTTATGAGGTCGTAGAGCGCGATTGCGGCATTCCGCCCGACCGGTTGCTGTTCGTCGATGACAAGGCCGAGAACATCGATGCAGCGTTGGCACGCGGTTGGGGCGGGCATCTGTTCGACGGCCCTAAAGGTTGGGCGCAGAGGCTGGTCGCCGCAGGGCTGCTGACACCCACGGAGGCGGGCCTATGACCATCGAGATTGTCCCGAAAGATGCCGAGGCGCACCTGACATGGCCCGGCCTGATGGCGGCGATAGAGGCGGGTCACCGCCTGCCCCGCGCCGAAATCGCCGATCTTTTCCTATATCGCGGCAAAGACACCATCCTTGACCGCGCCGCGTGGATTGATGGGCTGGGGTCCTTGGTCAAGGTCGCCACCATCCACCCCGGCAATGCCGCCCTCGGCAAACCGTCGGTCAACGGTGCAGTCAATCTGTTCGACGACAAAACCGGCGAGTTGAACGCGCTGGTCGATTTTCACCTCGTTACCAAATGGAAAACCGCCGGCGACAGCCTGCTGTCCGCCAGCCGCCTTGCCCGCAAGGACAGCCGCAATATCCTGCTGGTCGGTGCGGGCACCGTGGCGCGATCGATGATCGAGGCCTATTCCAGCCAGTTCCCCGATGCCCGCTTCACCGTCTGGAACCGCAGCCCCGGCGCGGCCCTCGCCATGGCCAACGACCCCCGCGTTACCGCCACAGAAAGCCTACAAACTGCCGTCGAAAACGCCGACATCATCTGCACCGCCACCATGAGCACGACACCGCTGATCCATGGCGCATGGCTGCGCCCCGGCCAGCACCTCGATCTGATCGGCGCCTACCGCCCCGACATGCGCGAAGTTGATGATGACGCCCTGCGCCGCGCCGCCATTTTCGTAGACAGCCGCGCCACCACCATCCACCACGTAGGCGAGTTGAAAGACCCCATCGCGCGCGGCATCATCAAGGAAACCGACATCATCGCCGATTTCTACGACATCGCACCGGGCAGCTTCACTCGCACCAGCGACGATCAGATCACCATCGCCAAAAACGGCGGCGGCGCGCATCTGGATCTGATGACGGCAACCTATATTGCCACCGCCTGGCGCAACCGCTGACCGCATCCTCTTCGCAAGAATACTTGCGCCGCAGACATCCGACCAGATCAGAAAGATCGGGAGTATGGTCGGCCCTACAATTGGTGGGCCCTACAATTGGTCGGAGCGAGAGGATTCGAACCTCCGACCCCCTGCTCCCGAAGCAGGTGCGCTACCAGGCTGCGCTACGCTCCGACCGTGGCCGTGAATTACCCGCTGGTTCGGAATTTGGCAAGCCCGTCAGCGGGCGCGGTCCCGCCTTTCGAACAGCCGCAACCACAAGCTGACGCGCGGCACCATACCGGTATCCAGCCGTGATCGCGAATTGAGAACGGGCCGGTTGGCCGACACTTTGGGCGTGTCTTCGCGCAAGACGATGTAGATGCCGGACGCAATGATCACGGCGGTTCCGATGGCAGTGGTCCAATCCATCGCTTCGTCAAAGAACAGGTATCCGTAACCCACAGCCCAGATGATCTGCGAATACTGCATTGGCGCCACGATGATCGCCGGTGCCGTCCGATAGGCCGCAATCACCAACATCGACCCGATCAGCCCCAACAGCGCCATCACCGCCAGCAGCCCCAGATGCCCCAGCGGCATCGGCACATAGACGAAGGGCATCGCCAGACCCATCAGCAGGAAGCTTGCCACCATCGGATACAGCATCAAGACGACCGAGCGTTCGTCATTGCCAATCTTGCGCACGATCACCGATGTCATCGCCCCCGTTGTGGCCGCACCCAGCGCCGCAAGATGCCCCAGTCCCAGGCTGACCTGTGCGGGTTGCAGCACGATCAGGACCCCCAACAGCCCGACGATCACTGCCAGACCACGGCGCAGCCCGATCTTTTCGCTCAGTATCGGGATCGCCATCAGCGTGATCAGGATCGGCATCGCAAAGAAGATCGCGTAACACTGCGCCAGAGGCAGTTTCGAGAAGGCATAAAACCCCATCGCCCCGGTCGCCACCGCAGCAACCGTTCGCAGTGCTGTCCACCACGGATGTTTGGGGATCAGATTGCCATCCGACCGGTCCGCCATCAGCATCATGGTGACCAGCGGAAAGCCCATCAGGCCAGAGAAAAAGATGATCTGGAACGAGGTGTAACTGGTGCCCAGAAATTTCACCACCACATCATGCGTGGCATAAAATCCGAACGCAGCCAGTGACAGCAGCGCGCCCTTGAAACTCGAATTCAGCATTGGCATCGGGGGTTTGTCCGGGCGGTAGGCGGTAACGGGACGGTCTGGCCGTTTTGCGCCGTGGGCGGGCGAAATTCAAGCGCCCGATGCCCTGCAAAGCGAATTTCAGGCCGGGCGTTCCGGCCGCGCCACGATCACGATCCCTGCCGCAATGATGATTGCGGTGCCCACCACGGTGTGCACGCTCATATGTTCATCAAACAACAGCGCCCCCATGACTGCCGCCCAGATGATCTGCGAATACTGCATCGGGGCCACCACGATACCGGGCGCGCGGCGGTAGGCGGCGATAATCGCCAGATAGCCCACAAAGGTGACCGCCGCCATCAACGCGGTCAAGGCAAGGTCACGAAACGGCATCGGTTGGTAGACCATCGGCAACACCGCCGCCGCCACTGCCACCTGCAAGATCAACGGATAGAGCAAAAGAACCGCGGTCCGCTCGACCGCGCCGGTCTTGCGAATGATGATATAGTTGCCGGCACCGACCAGCGCGCCTGCGAGCGCCGCCGCATGGCCCCATTGCAGCCTGCCGGTACCCGGATCAAGCGCGATCAGCACGCCGATCAGTCCGGCCACCACCGCCGTCCCGCGCAGCAGGTCGATCTTTTCGCCCAGGATCGGGACGGCCAGCAGAGTGATGAAGATCGGCATCATGAAAAAGATCGCGTAGCACTGCGCCAGCGGCAAGGTGACGAAGGCATAGGTCCCGAAAATGCCATTTAGCAGGACAATGACGCAGCGCAGCGCCATCAGTCCCGGCTTTCGCGGCCGCATGGTGGCGGTGATCGGGTCTGCAATGATATGACCAGCGATCAGCGGAAAAGTCATCAGCCCGGCGAAGAAGATGATCTGGAACGGGTTGTAATCACCACCCAGCACCTTGATCGTTATGTCGGCGCAGGCAAACAGCCCCATTGCCAGCAGCCCAAGCAGTGCACCCTGAACGTTAGATGGTTGTGGCAAGATGATGACCCCGGCAAAACATGGGTGCGGGGCTGGCAGCCAGCGCCGCGATGCGTCAGAGACTCGCGTCCAGTGCCGCCAAAATCGCGTCGCCCATGCCGGTTGTTGACGTTGGCGTGCCACCATCCGGCCCCATCAGATCGGCAGTCCGCACGCCGTTTGCCAGCACGGTTTCAATCGCCTGCTCGACCCGTGCGGCCTCGTCCCCCATGTCGAAGGAATAGCGCAGAGCCATTGCAAAGCTAAGGATGCAGGCAATCGGGTTGGCCAGCCCCTTGCCGGTAATGTCGGGCGCAGACCCGTGCACCGGTTCATACATCGCCTTTGGCCGCCCGTTGGCCATCGGCACGCCAAGGCTGGCCGAGGGCAGCATGCCAAGCGAGCCGGTCAGCATCGCCGCCGCATCCGACAAAAGGTCGCCAAACAGATTGTCGGTCACGATCACATCAAACTGCTTCGGATTGCGCACTAGCTGCATGGCCCCGTTATCGGCATACATGTGGGAAAGCTGCACGTCCGGGTATTCGTTCTCATGCACCCACGTCACCTCTTCGCGCCACAGGATCCCCGATTCCATGACGTTCGCTTTTTCCATTGAACAAACCCGATTGTTCCGCTTGCGCGCCAGTTCGAACGCCGACCGCGCCACCCGCCGGATTTCGTTGGTGGTATAACGCTGCGTATTGATGCCCACGCGGCCACCTTCGTTGTCGGGGAAAATACCGCGCGGTTCACCAAAGTAGACGCCACTGGTCAGTTCGCGCACGATCATGATGTCCAGACCGGCCACGATTTCCTTCTTCAGCGATGAAAAATCAGCGAGCGCATCAAAGCACTGCGCCGGGCGCAGGTTGGCGAAGAGATCCATTTCCTTGCGCAGCCGCAAAAGCCCGCGCTCGGGCTTCACGCTGAAATCGAGGCCGTCGTATTTCGGCCCGCCAACGGCCCCCAGCAACACCGCATCCACCGCTTGTGCCTTCGCCATTGTGTCGTCATGCAATGGCGTTCCATGCGCATCATAAGCGCAGCCGCCAACCAGATCTTCTGACACATCAAAGGTCACGCCGCGCTTGGCGCCGAACCACGTGATGATGCGTTTCACCTCTGCCATGACCTCGGGGCCAATACCGTCACCGGCCAGAATAAGAAGGGATGGATTGGCCAAGATGCACCTCGGGGTTCATGCGGAAAAAACTCCCCGGTGGCCTAGCCAATGGCCAGTGCGGGGTCAAGTGCGCGCAAGACGGTTGTGGTTCGGTTGTACCGGCCGCAGACCGGTTTACGGCCAGGTGATATCCACCCAGACCGGCCGATGCCGTGAGGCCAGCGCAAGCACCGCTGCCAGCGGATCACCCGGCACCGGCCACATCACACCTGACCCCGCAACCTGCAACCCTGTCGAGGGCAGTATGTAATCCACACGCAGCCCGCCGGGGCCGTTCCTTGCGCTGAAATCTGCGGTATCAAGGGCCGCGTCTCCGCTATGACCCGGCTCATGACGCCCCGAAGTGCCGCGCGGCGCGGGGTCCTGCAGGCCGGGATGCCGCAACAGGCGAAGAAGCCCAAGAGGAACGCCGTCGCCATCGCTGGGGTCCAGATTGCCATCACCAATCACCACGAACGGCGGCTTGGGGGGAAGCATCGGCAGATCGCCGTCAATCAACGCGGTCCAGAACGCCGCCTCGTCATGATTGCGCCGACCATTCCGGTCATCTGGGCCGTCAAACACCGGCGGCGCTGCATGCCAGGCAAGCAGATGCAGCGCTGTGCCATCCAGCAATGTGACAGGCACATCCCAATGCGCCGTGCTTGACAGGCGCTGAATGGCCGTGGCCTGAGGCGTCATGCCGTCAAAAAGCAATGCGCCGGGCAGATCGCGCCACAGAAACGCGGAAAAATCGCGCACCTCGTCTTTCAGGATCGGCAATCTCGACAGCACCGCCATGCCGCCCTCGCCAGAAAACCGCCCATAACCCTGCGCGTCCCCTGGTCCGCCCATGACGCCGTCTTGGTCCAGATCAAGCCCGGTTCGCCACCCCGTATTTGGCCGAGCTGAAAATCGATGGGGATAGATCGCACCCTTTTGCGCCAAGCGACTGACAAAGGCATCCAGCGCCAGCTGATCAAGATCATAGTCAAACCCGGTCAACAGCACGACATCCGCTTGAAGTGCTGCAATCACCCGCACTGATGCCGCTATCTGAGGATCCTCGCCCCGTTGCAGATCGCGCAGCAGAAGGCCGGGGCCGGCCCGGTTCATCTCGACATTGTAGGTGGCGACACGGAGGGTTTCGGCGATAGCGGGATATGATCCCAGACAGAGCGCCGCAATCAGGCTGGCAAATACTCTGAACGCTCGATCACACCTGTTGCCCGGCGCTTTTCGCGGATCATATCGGCGATGCGGCCCATCGCGATGCCACGCATGAACAGACTTGCCGGAAGAAACGCCCATGCTGCCATTGTCCAGATTAGGGTTTGCGGAGAGGTCAGGGTCAGCGGCTCGAACCCTTCGGAGGCGGCTTTGACCACAGCAGGGATCACAAACGGCAACAAGAAGCCCAAGGCGATGTTGATGCGCGCATCCCGCTCAAGCCGTTCGACCACATCGCCGCCTGCGGTTGGATCAAACGTCGGCAGGTTGACCCAGACGTTGAAAGCGGCGTCGCGCTTCGGCCAACTGCCCGCTTTCAGAAGAGCAACGAAAACAGCAAGCGAAATCAACGATATCAGATAGGCCATGCCGGCCCCGGTGCGCACTGTGGCCACATGGCCAGGCAGGGCGTTATCGGTCATCATCAGCGTCGCCAGCCGCACCGGGCTGTAGGGAAAATCCATCGCCCCGCCAATCAGGCCCCCGACCGCTGCCATCAACTCGGTCAGCGTCGACGGGTCGGTCATGCCGCGTTCGATCACGCCAAGCGTGAACACTGTGGCAAACAGCATCAAATAGCGCACTCTGTTGAAGGGTGGCGCGTCGCGAAACTCGATCAGGCCGGGATAGGTCGTGTTGTACTCGACAAGCGTCAGAAGGCCGGCGAACAGGGCAACCAATGCCACCATTTGCTTGGTGTCGGTTCCAACATCGGGCAGCAAGACAGACGGCGTAGCCACAAGGACCATCACAAGAAAAGCGCGGACCGCTGCACCTGATAGCCGCGAAACCACTGCTTTCCCACCCTCAAACTGGCCGAGCATGGTGCTTTGCCATGCCCTTTGACCAACGTTATTCCGCACTTTGTGGCGGATTGCCTCAATCTTGCCCAAATTCTGCCTTCTTTCGGTATCCACCGCAATCTTCAGACAAACAAACGAAAACTTTGTGGCGGATATGCGGAGAATGTGTCGCCAGATTGCATCAAGACAAAGAATAAACCGAGGCTATACCGGGAGCAGCACAACATGTAGCGAGGGGCGGGCCGTCAGACCCAAGACCGATGCAGCGCAGCGCTTTTCTCAAATGTGTCTATTGCGGATACTTTTTCAAGCGTCAGGCCGATATCGTCCAACCCATTGATCATGCAATGCTTGCGGAAGGGGTCGACGTCGAAGGCAAATTCCTGACCATCTGATGTGGTCACCGTCTGGTTTTGCAGATCAACGCTGATGCGGGCATTGGCCCCCCGGCGCGCGTCGGCCAGCAGAACATCAACAACCTCTTGTGGCATCACGATCGGAAGAATGCCGTTCTTGAAGCAGTTGTTGTAAAAGATGTCTGCAAAACTGGTTGAGATGACACATCGGATACCGAAATCCAGCAGCGCCCAGGGCGCATGTTCGCGTGACGAGCCGCAACCGAAATTGTCACCCGCCACCAGAATCTCGGCATGGCGATAGGCGGGTTGGTTCAACACGAAGTCCGCAATTTCTGCCCCGTCTTGGGTAAAGCGCATCTCGTCGAACAGGTTTTTGCCAAGGCCAGAACGCTTGATCGTTTTAAGAAACTGCTTGGGAATGATCATATCCGTGTCGATATTGACAAGCGGCATGGGGGCCGCGATTCCGGTTATTCTGGTGAATTTTTCCATGATCGGCCTTTCAGATTCTGACCTTATCATAGGGCGCGCTTTTGACTGCTGCAACCAACTGGCTGACCGATAAGCGAAAAGGGCGCAGATGGCTGCGCCCTTTGGTCAATTCTTGACGCCGTTCAAGTCAGGCTTTGCGACGCGCACGTGTCGCTGCAAGTACACCGAGTGCGGCCAGAATCATCCAACCAGCCGCCGGCAATGGAACCGGCGAAGGAATTGGATCGCCACCACCGCCACCGCCACCCGGATTAGGCTCGCCAGCAGTCGGACCGACAAGCGTGAAACGGGCGCGCAGGATCGCCGAATTCGCTTTGTTTTCTTCCGTCCAGAATTCGCTGAAGGCGATTCCGTCGCGAATAAAACCCGTGATCTCCAAAATGTACTGGAAGCCATCAAGCACAAAACTCTGGTCCGACGATTTGTTGTCTAGGATCGTCACACGGTCTGCACAGCCCGAAACGTTCACGCCAGAGCCGTTCGCGCCGCCATTCGCACAACTACCACCGCTCCCACGGCGTCCACTACCTTCGCCCGCGTTGTTGGTTTCCAAATGGGCGAAGTTGAATCCAGCGCTAACCACGCGCTCTACGCCGCCGATAAGTAGATTGACCGCAACGCCCAAGCCCGCGCCAGTGATCGAAGTGCCAATATTGATGACAAAGTTGTTATGGTTGAAAGTTCCCAGATTGAAATCGACGCCGGTTTCAATCTGGCCCGCGGCGGCACCCACGAAGGAATAGCCGCTTTGCTGTCTGCGTTGAGGTGTGCCCCATGAGACACTGTTTGTGCCGATACCGGTGACATTGGTTGGGCCTTGTGGCGGCTCCAACGCGGTCCAAGTGCCGCTTACTCCGGACACATCAACCACTGCCGCTTGGACAGTCCCGAAACTACCCAGTGTGATTGCGGCCGCTGCGGCAAACGCAAACACACCATTCAACTTACTACGCATAAAATTCTCCATACACTTTGCATTGTTTGGGGCAACGCCCATGACCAAACGCTTGCATCTGTTTTTTTGACCTTGAACCGAAACCGACATTTGATTTTCGTCGGGGTACTGCTCATTTTTCTGTTCAGGGCCACAGATGCAGAGCGCAACACACTCCACGCGCCATAACGTACGGGACTTCCGCCCATGGCTCAAGGCTTGGGGCAAAACTGTGGCGAACTCCGTTCAAATGAGGCTTTGATGCATCAATTTGCCCAAAATACGCCACAATCATGCCATTTTTGCGCGTGACAAAAAATAGTATGCAACTTTAAATTGTATAACTGCGCCACAGCATATCGTGCCCGACGCGATACGAATCACATCAGGTCGCGAACATCCGTCAAATGACCGGTGATCGCCGCTGCCGCCGCCATCACGGGCGACAGCAAATGCGTGCGCCCACCCCGTCCCTGACGCCCCTCGAAATTGCGGTTCGATGTGGCGGCACATCGTTCCCCGGGGCTTAGCTGATCGGGGTTCATAGCCAGGCACATCGAGCAACCGGCCAATCGCCATTCGAACCCCGCGTCAATGAAAATCTGCGCCAGCCCTTCCTCTTCCGCCTGCGCCCGCACCAGCCCCGACCCCGGAACCACCATCGCGCGCAGTCCGGCCTTGATTTTCTTGCCTTTCAGGATCCCCGCCGCTGCCCGCAGATCCTCGATCCGGCCATTCGTGCAAGACCCGATGAACACCGTATCAATTGCGATCTCCGCCAGCTTCTGCCCCGGCACCAACCCCATATAATCCAGGCTGCGCTGCACCGCCTCCACCTTGCCCCCGGTGAAATCCGACGGGCTTGGCACCACCCCGGTAATCGGCAAAACATCCTCGGGCGATGTCCCCCACGTCACCACGGGTGCTATATCCTCGCCACGAATGGTCACCACCTTGTCGAAATGCGCGCCTTCATCGGTGACCAGCGTTTTCCAATACGCCAGTGCTGCCTCCCACTGCGCCCCTTTCGGTGCATGCGGCCGACCCATGCAATAGGCGAACGTCTTTTCATCCGGTGCAATCAGACCCGCCCGCGCGCCGCCTTCGATCGCCATGTTGCAAACTGTCATCCGGCCTTCCATCGACAATTCGCGAATAGCTTGCCCACAATACTCAATGACATAGCCGGTGCCACCCGCCGTCCCGGTTTCCCCAATCACCGACAGCGTGATGTCCTTGGCGGTAACACCGGGGCGCAGGCTGCCGGTGATTTCCACCTTCATGTTCATGCCCTTACGCTGGATCAGCGTCTGTGTGGCCAGCACATGTTCAACTTCAGAAGTTCCGATACCATGCGCCAGCGCGCCAAAGGCCCCATGCGTGGCCGTGTGGCTGTCGCCGCAGACAACGGTCATGCCGGGCAAGGTCCAGCCCTGTTCCGGCCCGACAATATGCACGATCCCCTGCCGCACATCCGTTACCGGATAGTAATTGATGCCGAAATCCTTGGCGTTCTTGTCCAACGCCTCCACCTGAATGCGGCTGTCTTCAGTCATGGTTGCGGCATTGGCGCGGTCCAGCGTCGTTGGCACATTGTGGTCCGGCACCGCGATGGTCTTTTCCGGGGCCCGCACTGTGCGCCCGGTCATCCGCAAGCCTTCAAACGCCTGCGGGCTGGTCACTTCATGCACCAGATGCCGGTCGATGTACAAAAGGCATGTGCCATCCGCGGCCTCATGCACCACATGGTCATTCCAGATTTTGTCATAAAGCGTCGTCGGAGCGGTCATGGCTCTATCCCGTGATAGCTGATTGAAATGGGTCGCGCAGTCGCAACTGGCTAAAGGCGCGCCAAAACGGAACGGGCTGCACCATAAAAACGCCACGGCATCCGCGCGTGATCATCCATGTTGAAAAAGCGTATCATGGCTAGCCTTTTACGCTGGTTTCAGGGGGCTTTCAACAAAGGGTTTCCAACCTTTCCCCCTGCCGGATTTGTCTCCAGACAAATCGGGCCGCGCCTGCGTCCCCGCGGCAGGAGTGTTTCACGCACCTGCCCAAGCACGTGCGCTCTGATTTCCCACCAAGGCACCAGGCCCAACCTCCCTTGCTCTCCGGCTCGCGCCTCCAAGCAATGGCCCGGAAAACTCTCTCCCGGAGAGTTTTCTTTTCGGCCCCAAACCTCAGACTACATGCACCGCAGTCTGCCATTCTGCACACTTGGCCATCAGATCCGCAGGAAACGCCCGGTCGGTAAACACCACATCAATCTCGGCCAACGAAAACAGCCGCACTGGCGCGGGCCGATCAAGCTTTGATCCATCCATCACCAAAAACACCTGCCGCGCTTGCCGCAGAATGGCCTTCGACACCCGCACCTCCGCCATATCGAAATCCAGCAGATCGCCATCCCGGTCCAGCGCCGACGCCCCGATCACCGCATAATCCACTTTGAACTGCGCAATGAACTCGGCCGTCAAATCCCCCACCAGCCCGCCATCAGAACGCCGCAAGGCCCCCCCCGCTACCATCACATCGCAGCTTTCATTCGCCACCAGAATGTTCGCCACATTCATGTTGTTGGTCACCGCGGTGATATTCCGATGCCCCAGCAACTCGCGCGCTACCGCCTCGGTTGTCGTCCCGATGTTCAAGATCATCGATGAATTGTCCGGGATCATCCGCGCACAAGCCCGCGCAATCGTGGCTTTGCTCGCGTCATTCATCCGCCGACGCGCCTCATAACCAATGTTGCTGACGCCGCCGCGCATCATTGCCCCGCCGTGCACGCGGTCCAGCACACCAGCATCGGCAAGTTCCGTCAGATCGCGCCGAATGGTTTGCAGCGTCACGCCAAAGCGCGCGGCCAAGTCTTCCACCACAACGCGGCCATCGGTGCGTGCAATCTCAAGTATTTCTGTTTGCCGAAAGCTTAGTGCCACTTGAATGCCCCAGTGATCAGCCGATCCTAGCCCTATGTTATGCGCGCTGCCCACCCCGCGTAAATGTTCGTTTTATAGTCCATCGCGCAAAAACGAAAATGAAATTGACAAAATTGCTGAAAAAGCGCCAATATCCGCGTGAAATCACGAGGTAATTCCATGAGCGCGGCGCAAGCAGGCACGGTTGATCTGTTCATCATCGGCGGCGGCATCAATGGCTGTGGCATCGCGCGTGATGCCGCAGGGCGTGGCCTCTCCGTGCTATTGGTTGAACAGGGCGATCTGGCGCAAGCCACCTCTTCGGCTTCGACCAAACTGTTCCATGGCGGCCTGCGCTATCTCGAGTATTTCGAATTCGGTCTTGTGCGCAAAGCACTGGAAGAACGTGAGACCCTGCTGGTCGCCATGCCGCATATCTCATGGCCCATGCGTTTCGTGCTGCCTTATCACCCCGACATGCGTTTTGAGGGGGATACGCCAACCGGAAAACTGCTGGCCACCTTCATGCCATGGATGAAAGGTCGCCGCCCCGCATGGCTGATCCGCCTCGGCCTGTTCCTTTACGATACGCTCGGCGGTCGTAAAATCCTGCCCGCCACCCGCACGCTCGATCTGCGCAACGATCCCGCAGGCAAACCGCTGAACCCAAAGTTCCAGCGCGCTTACGAATATTCCGATTGCTGGGTCGAGGATTCGCGCCTTGTCGCCCTGAACGCCCGCGACGCCGAAATTCGCGGTGCAAAAATTCTAACGCAAACCCGCGTGGTCAGTGCCGACCGCGCTGGCGATCTTTGGCAGATCACCACGCAGAACGCCTCCGGCCAAACCACGCATTCCGCCCGCGCGCTTGTGAATGCGGGTGGCCCTTGGGTCGAAGATGTCATCCGCAATGTCGCCCGCATCAATTCATCCGAAGGCGTGCGCTTGGTGCGCGGCAGCCACATCGTCACCAAGAAGCTCTACGATCATGATCGCTGCTATTTTTTCCAAGGCGAGGATGGCCGCATTATCTTCGCCATTCCCTATGAGCAGGATTTCACCCTGATCGGCACCACCGACCAAGATCACAAAGGCAAGCCATCAGAAGCCGTCTGCACCGACGAAGAACGCGATTACCTGTGCGCCTTTGCTTCAAAGTATTTCGCCAAACCTGTCACCCCAGCCGATGTGGTCTGGACCTATTCCGGCGTACGCCCGCTTTATAACGACGGCGCAAAATCCGCGACTGCGGCAACGCGCGATTACGTCCTGTCCCTCGATACCGCTGGTGCACCACTGCTCAACGTCTTTGGCGGCAAAATCACCACCTACCGCCGCCTGGCTGAAGGTGCCTTGGCAAAGCTGCTGCCCTACTTCCCCAAAGCAAAGCCCGACTGGACCGCCCGCGTGCCACTCCCCGGCGGCGATTTCCCGCATGGCGATGTCGCTTTGCTGATCTCACGCCTGAAATCCGCCTATCCGTTCCTGACCGACTACTGGGCCGGCCGCCTGATCCGCGCCTACGGCTCTGAAGCGGCGCAAATTCTGGGGGCCGCCACATCGATTGATGCGTTAGGCCGCGATTTCGGTGCCACGCTGACCGAAGCAGAGGTGCGCTGGTTGATGACCCGCGAATACGCCCGCCACGCTACCGATGTTGTCTGGCGGCGCAGCAAGCTGGGTTTGCGGATGACGACGGATCAGGTTGAGGTGCTGGAAGACTTCATGCAAGCTGCACTGCAAACAGAGGCGGTGCAATGACCCATATCCTTGCTATAGATCAGGGAACCACTTCATCGCGCGCGATCATTTTCGACGCATCGCTGCGCGTGAAGTCTTCGGCTCAAGAGGAATTTCCGCAGGCATACCCCGCCTCTGGCTGGGTTGAGCACGACCCCTCCGATCTTTGGGCGACGGTTGCGGGAACCGCACGGAACGCGATTGAAAAGGCGGGGCTGACGGCACAGGACATTGCCGCGATCGGCATCACCAACCAACGGGAGACAACCGTTGTCTGGGACCGTGCCACCGGCGAGCCGCTTTACAACGCCATCGTCTGGCAGGATCGGCGCACGTCGGACACCTGTGCCGCGCTGAAAGCCGCGGGACATGAGCCGATGATCACCGCGCGCACCGGGTTGTTGCTGGACCCGTATTTTTCCGGCACAAAACTGAAGTGGGTTCTCGATCATACCAAATCGCGGGATCGCGCGAAACGAGGCGAGTTGGCCTTCGGAACCGTCGACAGTTACCTGATCTGGAAACTGACCGGGGGCCGGGTGCATGCAACCGATGCCACCAACGCTGCCCGCACCATGCTTTACAACATTGCCAAGGGTGAGTGGGACGCCGAGATTTGCGCCCAGCTGGACATCCCAATGGCGATGCTGCCAGAAGTGCGCGACTGTGCCGCCGATTTCGGCGTGACCCGCGCCGATCTGTTTGGCCGCGAAATCCCCATCCTCGGCGTCGCGGGTGATCAACAAGCCGCCACGGTCGGGCAAGCCTGTTTTCAGCCCGGCATGATGAAATCGACCTATGGTACCGGCTGCTTTGCCCTGTTGAACACCGGCAGCGAAATGGTCGCCTCTAAAAACCGCTTGCTGACCACAATTGCCTATCAGTTGAACGGCAAGCCCACCTATGCGCTGGAAGGCTCCATCTTCATCGCCGGTGCTGTCGTGCAATGGTTGCGCGACGGGTTGAAGATCATCCGCGCCGCATCCGAAACCCAGGCGCTTGCCGACGCCGCAGACCCCACTCAGGACGTGATCCTCGTGCCCGCCTTCACCGGCCTTGGCGCACCCTATTGGCGGCCCGACTGCCGGGGTGCCGTTTATGGTCTCACCCGCAATTCGGGGCCCGCCGAACTGGCCCGTGCCGCATTGGAAAGCGTGGGCTTCCAGACCCGCGACCTGCTGGAGGCGATGCGCGCCGACTGGGGCGCTGCCGCCGACGGCATTTTGCGCGTCGATGGCGGCATGACCGCATCGGACTGGGCGATGCAGTTTCTGTCCGATATTCTGGGCGCGCCGGTAGACCGGCCCGTTGTCACCGAAACCACCGCTCTGGGTGCTGCGTTTCTGGCGGGCATGCAGGCAGGTATCTGCCCCGGGCCCGACGAATTCGCGAAAAACTGGGCACTGGAGCGGCGCTTTACCCCCAGCATGAACAGCGACCTGCGCGCCGCCAAATACACGCGCTGGGGCCGTGCGGTTGCCGCGACCATTACGGTTTGAGGTGACGCAGCCCCCGACGTGATCGGGGGCCTGTTCCCCGCACCCGGCAGGCCCCGGATCACGCTCTGGGCTGCGTCTCAAATCATCCGCAGCACACCTTTGCCCACCGCCAACACATAACCCCGACGAGCGATGGTCTTCACCAGCAATTCACTGACCAACTGGTTGCCCAGCGTATCGCGCAGCCGTTTGATCCGGGTCGCCCCCGCTGCCTCGTCGCAATCGGCGGCGTCCCGGCCGGAAATCACGCCTTCGATCTGTGCCCCCGTCATCACCTCGTCGTCCATCCGCGCCTCGGCCAGCACCGACAGCGTTTCCAGCGCCGCCTCGGTCAACGCAAATTCCATGTCGTTGATATAGACTGCCCTGCTTTCACGGCTGATCAGCATCGAGGCCACCTGAATGCCCGACCGCTGGATCGCCGAAATCCGGCGGTTCAATGTGATGATGGTCACCAGAAACACCAGCGCAGACAGCAGCAATGCGGTCGAGAAAACCAGCAAAACAAAAATCACACTGCGATAGCTGTTCAACACTTCGGAAAAAGACGTGCCCGATTGCGCCAGAATTTCCAGAAGCTTGATTTCGGCCCCTGCCCGCAGATCATTATTTTCGATGAATATCCGTTCAACCCGCGCATTAAACGCGTTGCCATCCGGCAGGTTAACGAACAGAAATGCCGCTGCCCCAAGCAAGATCAGTACGATTGCCGCAATACCACCTGCCACCACACGGTTGCCCGCGCGAAGACTGTCAGTAGCGGAGGAAATTGTCCCCGGCACTCGCTTTCCTTTCATCCAGACCTTCCGGCCCGAATGTGGACACAATAGTGAGCAGGGTAAAGCCCGCATCCGCCAGACGCGGCGCAAGTTCGCGTGCGGCACCGCGTCTGTCGCAGTTGCCATCAGACACCTGCGCCACGCCATAGTGCAAACGCAACGGGTCGTCTTGCTTGGCCTTGTAGTCGGCAAAGCACTCGGCCGCGGCAGGTGACCAAGCCAGCATGGCGATGACTAACGGGGCAAGGAAAGCGGCTTTCATTTTCAGCTCCTGACTGGTGACTACATATTGCGCATTGGGCGCTTGATATTCAATGACCATGCGGGCTTTGGCTGATGTTATCGCCTATCAGGCAGCTGTTATTGCCTGTCCGGCACAACGTGCGCAAGCTTGGGTCATAAAAATCGGCGGTGGGTTCGCCCATCCAGCCAGAGACGAAAAACCGACAGGAGCACGCCATGACAACATCCATGACTCTCGCCGAAACCGCCTATGTTTCCCCCGCAGCGCGTACATCCGGGCTGGCAATTCAAAAACCCGCGCGCGGTCGCGTGATGTCTGCATTTGTTGCCGCTGTGACAGCACTTGCCATGATCACCGCATCGGCAGTGCCCGCCCACGCCGAACTCAAAGGCGAAGATTTGCTCAAGGCATTGGCGGCCATTGCGGCGATCGCGATCATCAGTGACGTGATCAAGGACAAGAAGGACCGTAAACACAGCCTAAGCCGCTCACCGCGCGTTCCAAGCAACTGCGCCATCGAAATCGGCTCCGGGCGTGGCGCGGTTATTGGCTATTCAGAGCGGTGCTTGCGACGGCATGGCTTCACCTACCGGTTGCCTCGCGGCTGCGCGACCGACATTCGCATTTACGGACGCGCCGACCGGTTCTACCCGGCACGCTGCCTGCGCGACGCCGGGTTCAACATCCGCCCGCGCTGAGGCCCGGATGTCCGAGGCGCGGATACCGACTGCGGTGTCGCGCCTTATCTGGGGGTGGAAGGGTGAGCAGCTTCCGCCCCCTAACTTTTTGGCCCGAAACTTTGGTCTTTCGTTTTGGCCGCGCGCGGGCTTTGTTGCCAGGATGGTGAAACACAGCGTCCCGGACTACCAATTTGAAGCAATTGCCATTGCGTCCGGCGCCTGTCGGGTGGTTGGCGTCGATGAGGTTGGCCGCGGCCCGCTTGCCGGCCCGGTCACGGCGGCGGCGGTGTGGCTGAACCCCGATGCAATTCCCGACGGGTTGAACGATTCCAAACTACTGACGCGGGCCCGGCGCATCGCCTTGTCTGCCGCACTGCATGACGTCGCCGACATCAGCATCGCCCATGCGAGCGTTGACGAGATCGACGCCATGAACATCCTGCAGGCGAGCCATCTTGCCATGCTGCGTGCCATCCGGGGTCTTCCCAAGCGACCTGATTTTGCCTTGATCGACGGCACTATGATCCCCCAAAACATGCCGTGCCATGCGCGGGCCATTGTCAAAGGCGATATGCGCAGCCTGTCGATTGCCGCCGCTTCTATCGTGGCCAAGGTCGCGCGCGACAGGGTGATGGTGGATTTGGCGCAACAGCACCCCGGCTATGGGTGGGAAACCAATGCAGGCTATCCGACTGCGGCGCATCGCGCAGCACTTCTAAGTCTTGGCATAACCGCTCACCATAGGCGTTCGTTTGCCCCCGTCTACCAGATGTTGTAGCAAGCCTAATTCATAACCCTTTGATTCAATAAAGAATTTGACGGCGAATCGCGAATGCAACATCCTCTGGCCTAACAAATCGGCACTAAAGCCGGGGATAGGGCAGATATGACGAGCAAGATTACACTGGCAGTGCCGGCGGTGCTTCCGCTGAACCAGATACTGGGCGGCGACTGCATCGAAGTGATGAACAGCCTGCCCGCGGGGTCGGTTGATTTGATCTTTGCCGACCCGCCCTACAACCTGCAATTGAAGGGCGATCTGCACCGGCCTGACAATTCGCTTGTGGATGCAGTCGATGATCACTGGGATCAGTTCACCAGTTTTGACGCCTATGATCGGTTCACGCGAGGCTGGCTTGCGGCGGCCAAACGGCTGCTGAAACCGAATGGCGCGATCTGGGTGATCGGTTCTTATCACAACATCTTCCGCGTCGGTGCCGCCTTGCAGGATCAGGGGTTCTGGCTGCTGAATGACGTGGTTTGGCGCAAATCGAACCCGATGCCGAACTTTCGTGGCAAACGCCTGACCAATGCACATGAAACGCTGATCTGGGCCGGGCGGGACGAGGGTTCGAAATATACCTTCAACTATGAGGCGTTGAAGGCGCTGAATGACGGTGTTCAGATGCGGTCGGACTGGGTACTGCCGATCTGCACCGGGCATGAGCGGATCAAGGACGCGGCGGGCGACAAGGCGCATCCGACGCAGAAACCCGAAAGCCTGCTGCACCGGGTAATGATTGCCACGACCAATCCCGGCGATGTGGTGCTGGACCCGTTCTTTGGCACCGGCACGACGGGGGCGGTCGCCAAGATGCTCGGCCGCGATTTCATCGGGATCGAGCGCGAGGAAAGCTACCGCAAGGTGGCGGCGGACCGGCTTTCACGAGTTCGCAAGTTCGATGCCTCAGCCTTGGAAATCACCGGATCAAAACGAAACGAGCCGCGGGTTCCGTTCGGGCAGGTCGTCGAAAGAGGCATGCTGCGGCCGGGGGAGGCGCTGTTTTCCATCGGCAACCGTTTCAAGGCAACGGTCCGCGCGGATGGGACGTTGATCGGCAACGATGTGAAGGGCTCCATTCATCAGGTGGGGGCGCATCTTGAAGGGGCGCCGTCTTGCAATGGGTGGACTTATTGGCATTTCAAACGGGACGGGAAGATGGTTCCGATTGATATCCTGCGCCAACAGATTCGGGCCGAGATGGAGGCCGATCAGGCTGGCCGGCCAAACTAGAGTCCGCACCGAATTCTGACCGCCTGTATTCTGGATATTCTGGAATATACCTGCCCCATCCTGTTTTCAGGATGGGGCTTTTTTTGGTTGGTATCACCTGTGTTACGGGGGGTAATGGGTTGATATCGTTGGGATGTGGGTGGGGTGTTAAGGGAATTTTAAGGGTTGGAATGCGATAGATACCGAGGTCTTATAGTTTGTGCAGTTTGTACATAAGTTAGCAATCCTGTCGTGCCACGGCGAAAGCCATGCGACACTCACAACAAATAGTAAGTGGAATCATAGTGAAGCAAGCCTTGGACTCAGATCGTGCTTTGGTCCTCAGTGACGATGACCATTTTGGCTTTGTTGGTATAGCTGCTCAACTGGCAACCGCTATCATAGAAGCCTCCCAAGGCGACGGAATGGTTATTGGATTGGAAGGGCGGTGGGGGTCGGGAAAGACTTCCTTGCTTAATTTTCTAACTGCAGAACTCGAAAAAGTGCAGTCGAAAAACATCCATACGATTAAAATCGCTCCTTGGCTGGATGGGGATGCGTCATCTTTAGTGATGTCATTGCTTGCGCCTATTTCACTGGCGCTCCAAGCCGAACAAGACAAAGTATCGCGACTGAACGGTGAGTCAAACGCGATACATACAGATGCTATAGACGTCAGCAAAATGGTTCTTGCATACGGTCAAAAGACTGCGCGTCGTTTTGCACCACTAGCCCGCTTTGCGGGTTATGTTGTTCCCGGAGGTCAACTCTTGGGTGACATGATGGACGCGGGGGCAGATGCATTAGAACAGTTTGTCGACAAAGGAGTAACGACGACTGAATTGAAGAAATCTATCATCGAGAAACTTCAACAGGTGGATATTGGTTTTGTCGTTATTCTGGACGATCTAGACAGGTTAGAACCATCACAGGCTGTAGAAGTGGTTCGATTGGTTCGCTCCGTTGCAGATTTTCCTAAGGTAGTATATTTAATGTGCTACGATCGGACAGTTCTTGCAAATGCGCTCAAGACTGGACTTAACGTTGAAGACGGAGATTTGTTTCTCCAAAAGATTGTTCAGTTAACGTTCGCAATCCCGCTTCCCGAGCCATTCGACTTACGACAACAATTCTTGAAAGGTGCAAGTGAATTATACCAAGAAGTAAACAACCAGCCTGCTGATGGTGATCTTCTTGACGATCTTAAATCGGCTGTTGACTTCGAAGGCATGAATTTATCTATGCCGCGTGAAGTAAAATTAGCACTCAACGCTATTCGCTTTGTTTATCGGGGTATCGTTGCTGATGTTTACTTTCCTGATCTTTGCAGATTACATTTGATTAAGATTGCAAACTATAAGCTATATCAGTGGTTAGAAGAGTATCTTTCCACTCGCTCAGTGTTAGTCACTGGCGATGGTGTTATTTATAAAGAAACCAAATCTGATATGGGCAAGCGATTGCAAGAGATATTGCCATCAGAGGAAGTAGGATCTCTGCGTTCAATTTGGCACCTCAAAAAATACATACCGGGGGTCTCACGAGTTAGCGAACCCGAGAAATGTGTTTTTGGGGAAGTGTCTATGCGCGATACTAATACTTCAATTCAACAACGAAGACTTGGGAGTCCCCTGCACTATAGATTCTATTTCGCTTTGACTGGCCCAAAAACTGTTATTCCAGAAGCCAAATTTCGTGAACTCCTAAATTTAGCTAAAGATAATCCTGAAACTCTAATTACGCGTTTGAATGAGTATGCAGTCAAGACCAAGGCCTCTGGTAAAACTTGGTTTGAGCATATTTTAAATCGCCTTGATAAGGACGCTATATCAAGATTAGAATTAGATACGCTGGTAGGACTTGTTCACGGTTTTTCTGATACTATGGATACTGTTTTAGCGGCGGACACTGGGCCACGCGCCTTTGACGTGTCAGTTGAACAACGGGCGATATGGATAGTCGAGAACTGTCTGGATGAGATTGGTCAAAAAGCAGGTCACCAAAAATTAGAATTGGCAAAATGGATGGCCCGCGATGGTAGGGCCTTAAATTGGTTGATTGGGAGGTTTTTCAGAAACCAAATGTTCACTCATGGTCGGGTAGGTGATAGACCAAGTAGTTCGGACGAATGGGTCTTTACTAACGATGAACTTGATCAATTGGTACAAATCTTGAAAGAACGTTTAGCTAAGACAGGGACTCAAGATCTGATAGCATCGCTTCCTGACTTGCCGTCATATCTATTCGGTTGGATGAATATTGCCGGAAACGATGATGCTAAAGCATGGGCGGAAAGTAACAGCAAGACCGATCACGAGTTTTTAAAGCTTTTAAGACGCATGCGGGGATGGATGATCAGTGACAAAGTATATTATCCGCTATCACAATCGACTGTTTCTCCGTTTCTCGACTGGGACGCTTCAGTTGAAAGATTGCAAGCGATGCTTGGCGGTGAGTTTGATGCGCAAGCGCGCGACCTACAACAGGCAATACAACTATCCAGAGATTAACTTATTTGCATATTAACCCACAAGCGAAAGCATGGAGTGTGTCAGTTACTGCCCCTCACCCCACCACATGCGTCCCCTTGTTATACGCCTTCCAGTCCGTGATGTCGGGATAGTTCTGTTTCCTCCACGCCCGCACTCGTTTGTTCATCACGCGCTTCCACAGGGGGGGGATCATCGCGAGGGCGGTCATCGTGGGGTAGCCGTAGGGGAGTTGGGGGGCGGCGTCCTCGGTGTGGCTTTGCAGCAGGGGGAAGCGGCGGTCGGGTTTGTAGTGGTGGTCGGAATGGCGTTGCAGGTTGATCAGCAGCCAGTTTGACGCCTTGTGGGCGGCGTTCCACGAATGGCGGGGCTGGACGTGTTCGTATTTGCCAGCGCCAAGGTGGCGGCGGGTCAGCCCGTAGTGTTCGACGTAATCCACCAGTTCCAGTTGCCAGACGGCGACGAAGGCTTGCACCGCGAACAGCCCCACGCCCTGCCAGCCGCCCAAGGCATAAGCGAGCGCCAGCATGCCCGCTTGCAGCGCGCCGTAGCGCCAGAACGGGTTTGAGCGGTGGGTTACGGGAAGGTTGCGGCGCGCCAGCATTGCGGCCTCGGCATGCCACGCGGACCGGGCACATTGCCACAGCACGCGGGGGAAATAGCGGTGGAAGCCTTCGTTGTAGCGCGCGGTGACGGCGTCTTTGGGGGTGCCAATGTGGACGTGATGCACGCGCAGATGTTCACTACGGAAATGCGAATACAGCACGGACGCCATCAACAGATCACCCAGCCATCGCTCCGCCTTTGATTTCTGGTGCATCAGTTCATGGGCATAGGTGATGCCGATGGTCCCGGACACAACGCCCATGCCAAAGAAAATCGCCAGCTTTTCCCACCCGCCTAGATGCGGCGCGCGGGTGACATAGGCGATCAGGCCGAACAGCAGCACAGCCTGCAATGGAAACCAGACAAGGGTGATCAGCCGGTACCAGTACAGATCAGCCTCGGGCGTGTGCGGATCGGCGTTGTCGCGGGTCTGCCCGATCAGCGCATCCAGCACGGAAAACAGACCCCAGGTCAGCAGCGGCAGGGCAATAGTGGCGATCCCGCCGTACCAGGCGCTGAAAATGCCGGTCGGCAGCAGGCCAAGCGACAGCCAGAACGGCAGGGCATTGGTCAGGCTGTGTTTTGTGTTCTGCATAGGGTCCCTCGTGCAAGGGGCAAGGATAGCGGAAATCCGTGGCCGCTCAACCCGGCAATTGATGGGCTGACGCAAGGTCGTAGGCCTTGCGCATCACGGTGGGCAGGTCTGACGGGCGCAAGGCGGTGTAGCTGCCGCGAATGGGGCTGGCGGCAGTGTGGGCCAGCAGCACATCAAGGATCAGGTGGAAATGCGTGAAAGTGTGGCGCACCTCGCCCAGTCGTCTCCAGTCGGCTGCCAATGGTTCGGGCCCGCCCGCGCCATCCCAATCGGTGCCGGGAAAGCCCAGCATGCCGCCCAACAGGCCCTTTGCGGGTCGCGTTTCCACCAGCCATGTGCCGTCAGGGCGGCGGGCAAGCCAGAGGGTGCCGTTGCGCGTGGGTTTGGCAGGTTTCGCGGTTTTGCGGGGCAGCGTCGCTTGCGTGTCGGCGATGCGCGCCTGGCAGGCGGCCAACCATGGGCACAGACTGCAGGCGGGCTTGCGCGGCGTGCAGATGGTAGCGCCAAGATCCATCACCGCCTGAGCATAATCGCCGGGCCTGATGGGCGGGGTCAGCGCGGCGGCAAGCGCGGTCAGGGCGGGTTTGGCGGCGGGAAGTGGGGTTTCAAGGTTGTAAAGCCGCGCCATGACGCGTTCGACATTGCCGTCAACCACGGTTGCAGGTTCGTCAAACGCGATGGCGGCGATGGCGGCGGCGGTATAGGGGCCAACGCCGGGCAGCGTTTGCAGGGTGGCCGATGTGTTCGGAAAGTGCCCGCCGTGATCAGCCACAACCGCGCGGGCACAAGCCAGCAAGTTGCGCGCCCGGGCATAATACCCAAGCCCCGCCCATTCGGCCATCACATCGGCATCGGTGGCGGCGGCAAGATCCTGCACTGTTGGCCAGCGCGCGGTGAAGCGGTGGAAATAGGCGCGCACCGCAGCAACGGTGGTTTGTTGCAGCATCACCTCGGACAGCCAGATGCGGTAGGGGTCGGGGACCACACCATTCGCGCGATCTACGGGCGATATGCGCCATGGCATGACGCGGGCATTGGCATCGTACCAGCGCAGCAAATCGGAAGCGAGGTCGGCATCACGCAATCTTTATTCTCCCAAGGCGGGCATTGCACTGGAATGCGGGGCCATGCACCTGATATGCATAAGTCAACGTCCTGGAAAGGAACAGATGCCCCGCCCATCCGCCCCTAACCCGAAGCCAATCCGCCGGATGCGCGGATTTGAACCGGCAGGCGGGCTGGTGCGTGACCCGATCAGGGTGGCGGGCGAAAAGCGTGGCTTTGCGGTAGCCCGGTTGCTGACCCATTGGGCAGAGATTGTCGGCGAAGATCTGGCGGGCTGTACACGGCCCGTGAAAGTTGGCTATTCGCAGGGCGGCATGGGGGCCACTCTGACGCTGCTGACCTCGGGGCCGGTTGCACCGATGGTCGAGATGCGGAAAGATACGATCAGGGCCAAGGTCAACGCCTGCTACGGGTATGCCGCGATTTCGCGCATCGCCCTGACACAGACCGCATCCACTGGCTTTGCCGAAGGACAGGCAGAATTTCGCGCAGCACCGGCACAGGCAAAACCGGCACCCGACCCGGCAGTTTTGGCGAATGCCGCCCGGACTGCAAGTGGCGTCACAGACAGCGGCCTGCGCGACGCACTTGCGCTTTTGGCACAGAATGTTCTAACGCGAACGAAAACATCAGAAGGTTCAAAGCAATGATTGGCACGTTTGGTATCGACAGACGAGGGTTGGCGGCATTGGTCCTTGTATTGGCATCGGCATTTGGCCTCATGGTCGCAGGATCGCCGACATCTGCGCAAACCGCCGCAACTGCCGAGTCGATTGTCGTGCCCGACATGGTCATCGGCAACAAGGATGCCAAAGTCACGCTGACCGAATATGCCAGCTTTACCTGCCCGCATTGCGCACGATTTCATACCGAAGTCTTCAAGCCGCTGAAGAAAGACTACATCGACACCGGCAAGATCAAATTCGTCTACCGCGAGGTGTATTTTGATCGCTATGGGCTGTGGGCGGCTATGGTTGCGCGCTGTGGCGGGGAGATGCGGTATTTTGGCATTTCCGATATTCTGTTTGCGTCGCAATCGGAATGGTCGGCGTCCGATGATCCGACGGTCGTGGTCGAAAACCTTAAGAAGATCGGGCGCACGGCTGGCCTTGATGATGCGACCTTAGGCGCCTGTCTCGACAATGCCGATATGGCGCAGGCGATGGTTACGGCGTACCAGACCAATGCCGCAGCGGATCAGGTCGAAAGCACACCGACTCTGATCGTCAACGGGGTCAAGCACGCGAACATGGCCTATGAGGAGCTGAAGGTGATCCTGGACGCGGAACTGGCAAAGTAAGCTGACAGAGGCGCCAGGCGGCATTGGGGCGATCTGCGGATCATCCCTATTGCATCACAGACCCAGCCCCGCCAGTGCTGCATCCAGCACAGACCAATCGTCCAGATGCAGGCGCACTGGCAAGGTCAGCACTTTCATACGGTACTCTTCCGGTAGGCGGATCGCGTCTTTTTCGGTGGTGACAAGCTGCGCGCCAAGCGATCTTGCCTGCACGTCCAGCCGCTGCATCAGGGTGGTTGACAGGGGTTGATGATCGTCCAGTGCAACGGTGGCGGCCAGAACCGCCCCCTCTGCCCGCAGGGTGGCGAAAAACTTTTCGGGGTAGCCGATACCGGCGAAAGCCAGAACACGCTGCCCGTGCCAGTCCATGCCGGTCTTAAGCGGCAGAAGTTGGCTTTCCAGCCTTGGCCGCGTGATCATGGCCCCCCAGATGGTCGTGAAACGGGCCTGATCTTCAGCAGTGCCGATAGACAACACCATGTCCGCGCGCGCAAGGCCGGTGAGTACCGGTTCACGCAAGGGTCCGGCAGGAATACAGCGCCCATTGCCAAAGGCGGCACGGGCATCCACCGTGATGATCGACAGGTCTTTGGTCACACCCGGGTTCTGAAAACCATCATCCATCACGACGGCCACCGCCCCCGCAGCCTCGGCGGCCAACACACCCAAGACGCGGTCCCGTGCAACCCAGACCGGGGCAAATGCCGCAAGCAGCAGCGGCTCGTCGCCGACATCGGCGGCAGTGTGCATCACCGGATCAACGAGGATCGGTCCGGAAAGCCGCCCGCCGTAACCCCGCGAAACGATATGGACCGGGCCATCGCCACGCTGCCCCAGCCGCCCGACCAGCGCCATGACAGCGGGGGTCTTGCCAGTACCGCCCGCATTCAGGTTGCCGATGCAGATCACCGGTATCTTGGCGCGGTAGCCGGGCCCCCGCAAACGCCGCGCTGTGCCAATGGCGTATAATGCAGCGAGTGGCGACAGTGCCCGCGCCAGCAGCGTCGGCTGATCTGGCGACGCATTCCAGAAAGCGGGTGCGCGCATCAGCGGTCGCCATCAAGAATGCGGCGGATCAGGGCGACGACGTTGTTCGTCACTTCTGCTCCGTCTGAAGCAACCGACCACGCGGCATTGGCCAGCCTTGCCGCGCGGTCCGGGGCCAGAAGTTCGGACAGCGCGTCCGACAATTCATCCGAAGACGCCGCTGCACGCATTGCGCGGGCTGCACCAAGGCGGCCAAACTCCGCGCCAAACTTGCCGGGATGCGGCCCGCAGATCAACGACGATCCCAGCGCCGCACCCTCCATCGGATTGCGAATGCAGCCATCCCCCAACAGACTGCCGCCCAGAAAAGTGATGGGCGCAAGCCGGTACCAAAGCCCCAACTCTGCCGGGCCATCGGCGATCAGCACCTCAACCTCCGGCTCTGGTTCCTGTTCGGAACTTCGAAGGGCCACGTTCCAGCCCTGCCCGTCTTCCATCTTTTTTGCCAGCGCCTCGGCCTGTTCGGTATCCTGTGCCGCCACGATCAGCAGCAACCGGTGCGTCAGCCGAAGCGCGCGCCTGTGGGCCACGATAACCGCGTCCTCCTCGGCTTCGGCCAATCCCGCAACCAGCCAGATCGGCCGCGCGGCCAGCATCTCGGCCAGTGACGCGCGTTCCGCTTCGGTATGCGGCAAGACGGCACTTTGTTCCTCCATCCGGCCGGCAACTTCGACGGTTTCCGGCAGAGCACCCGCCTTGCGAAAGGCACGCGCCGCAGTTTCGTCTAGCGTCAGGACATGTGGGATACGGTGCAAAAGGCTGCGGGCAAGGCCGGGATACCAACCTTCGCGTTCGCGCAGCAGATAGGGCTCGCGGCCCTGCACGATGATAATGGGCAGCGCCCGATCCTCAGCCTCGTTCAGCAACGCCGGGCGCAATTCGCCATCGGCGAGAATGGCAAGTTCGGGCTGCCAGTGCTGCAAGAACGCCTTCGTATCGGCAGGTGTATCATGCGGGGCCGCATCCTGGATCGCCCCGCCGGGCAACACCAGTTCAGCCGGGCAGGTGATCAACACACGACAGCCATCATCCGCAACTAGCCGGCGGGCCAATTCCAGCAATGGCGATGCCCGGTCAGGTGCCGGAACATTCAGCCATAAAAGCCGCCCCGCCGGGCGGTCAGGGCGCGGCGTTGCAGTAGTGGGTTCCCGCCTGCTGGCAAGGTTGTAAAGCTTCAGACCAAGCGAATATGCCATCGGGTTCTGCCGTTCAGCCCTCTGCCTCGACTGTCCCCGAAGCAGGGCTGGCCGCATCGCGCAGACGGTGGATATTGGCGATGAAATACCGGGTGTGGGCGTCATCGACAGTGCGTTGCGCCTCGGCCTTCCAAGCGATGAAGGCGGTGGCGTAATCGGGGAACAGGCCCACGACATGCAGCGCGGAGACGTCTTTGAAGACGTTTTTGGTGGGGGACACCAATTCGCCACCAAAGACAAGGTGAAGGCGCTGGGTCATGAGAGGGAATCCTTATGGAAATGCTGGAGCGCACCCTAATGAAAGGCTGGCGTGGGTCAAGCATGTGGCATTTGCGGATCGTGTTTCAGTTTGAAAGTTAGAAGTGAAGTCCGACCAATGCCATGCCATAAATCAATTGTTGTGCAATCGCTGCGGCAGCCTTGCCCAACTTACCAGGCTGATGGTCGATGTTGCCAGTCGTGTTGTTGAGGCGCAAAAAAATGGTCATTGAACCATGTTCCATGGTCAACTGAAGTGATGGAGAATAGAAATGTTGTCAGGGCGATGTTTGTGCGGAGCATGTACTTACGAGATTGACGGTGATGCGATTGTAGTGGCCGAGTGCTACTGCTTGGATTGCCAGCGGATGAGCGGAGCTGGTCATACTACAGGCGCGATGTTTGCTGAAGATGGCGTCCGAATTTTGGGCAATCCCGCGACTTTTGCTGTGCGCAGCGAGGCTGGAAACACGGTCACGCGGTCGTTTTGTGGTATCTGTGGCAGCCCTCTTTTTGGCAAAAATACTGGAATGCCGGGGTTCATTACAGTGACAATGGGAACGCTTGACGCAACTGGCGATCTTTTGCCGCAAGTTGCGATACTCACGCGAACACGGCAGCCTTGGGATACAGCTTCAGCCAGTGTTCAGTCGTACGATGCGCAACCCGGCTGGAAGCCGACGGACCCGGTTTAACTGCATCCCCAATGCGACCGGACCCACTACCTACCCATTTGCGCCTGCCCCTATACATCTGGGTGCTTTGTCTGTATGTGCCGCCCAACGGCCCGAGGATTCCGGGGTGTCTGGCAGGGAGGCCACGACGCTAAAGGGAAAAGAGGTGCCGGCCAAGCATGGCACCACTGGCGCACAGACGCGCCTCCTATATGGGCTAAAATTGATGAACGAATTTGGAATCGCCGCGCCTTTGGCAGCGGCGCTGGTTGCTAAGGGCTATTCGACCTTGACGCCTGTGCAAGACGCAATGCTGGGCGACGATGTGTCGGGGCGCGATCTTCTGGTCTCGGCGCAGACCGGGTCCGGCAAAACGGTGGCCTTTGGCATCGCCATTGCCGACGAATTGCTGCGCGGGTCTGAACGCCTGCTGTTTGCCGATGTGCCGCTGGCACTGATCGTTGCACCCACGCGCGAACTGGCGCTGCAAGTGGCGCGCGAGTTGGACTGGCTTTACGCGGAGTCTGGTGCCTTGATCGCCACCTGCGTCGGCGGGATGGATTACCGCACCGAAAAGCGGGCACTGGATCGCGGCGCGCATATCGTCGTCGGCACTCCTGGCCGATTGCGTGACCATATCGAGCGGCGTTCGCTTGACCTTTCCGGCCTGCGGGCGGCGGTGCTGGACGAAGCGGATGAGATGCTGGATCTGGGCTTTCGCGAGGATCTGGAATTCATCCTGCAGGCGGCACCGGAAGACCGGCGGACCTTGATGTTTTCGGCGACCGTGCCGAAAGCGATTGCCGAACTTGCCAAGGATTTTCAGCGCGACGCCTTGCGGATCCAGACGGCGGGCGAGGCACGCCAGCATGTCGATATCGAATACCGCGCGCTGACGGTCACGGTGCGCGACCGCGAACATGCGATTTTCAATCTGCTGCGGTTTTATGAGGCGCGCTCGGCCATCGTCTTTTGCAAGACGCGTGTCGCGGTGAACCATCTGCTCGCCCGCATGGGCAACCGCGGGTTTCAGGTTGTGGCGCTGTCGGGTGAGTTGTCGCAGCAGGAGCGCACGCATGCCTTGCAGGCGTTGCGTGATGGTCGGGCACGGGTTTGTATCGCGACCGACGTGGCCGCGCGCGGGATTGACCTTCCGGGGCTGGATCTGGTGATCCATGCGGATTTGCCAAGCAACTCTGAAACGCTGTTGCACCGGTCGGGCCGCACCGGGCGGGCGGGGTCGAAAGGTGTTTCGGCGCTGATCGTATCGCCGGCGGAATTCAAGAAAGCGCAGCGGTTGCTACAAGGGGCCAAGGTCGTGGCCGAATGGGCGAAAGCGCCGTCTGCGGAAGAAGTATCTGCCAAGGATGACATGCGTTTGCTGGATCATCCGGCACTGACCGCCGATGTTGGCGATGATGCGACGATGGCTGCGATCGTGCTGGAACGGTTCGGGCCAGCGCAGGCCGCAGCCGCATTCGTGCGGTTGTGGCGTGAAGGACGGTCAGCACCCGAAGTACTGCAAGACGTGAACGCGGCTGCGCCCGCCGCGCGGGAACGTGGCGAATTTGGTGAAGCCGTCTGGTTTACCGTATCGGTCGGCCGTGCGGGCCGCGCCGAGGCGCGTTGGTTGCTGCCAAAGATCTGCGATGCGGGCAGCATCACCAAGAACGAAATCGGTGCCATCCGGGTGCAGGAAAACGAAACGTTCGTGCAGATCGGCAAGGCCGTTGCCGCCAAGTTCGGCAAGGTGCTTGAACTGGAAGCGGGCGTGGTGATGACCCGGATCGAAGGCGAGCCTTCGATGGACCGGCCGGAGCGGAATTTTGACCGCGCACTGGCACGGCCTGTATCTAAACCTCGGCCGGCACCGCGACGCGATGCAGACGAGCCCCCGCGCGCGCCGCGGGCAGACAAACCTGCTTATGTGCCAAAGCCGCCCCGTCTGGTGGAAGATACGCCGCCAACCGGGTTTGACAAACCGTGGGCACCGCGTGACGATCAAGAGGCAAAGCCCCTTGCGGCGCGCGAAGACGCGCCACGCAAAGCCTATGCAAAGCGCGACGATGGACCAGCGAAAAAGCCCTACGCTCCTCGTTCTGATGCCGCACCAAAACCCTATGCAAAGCGCGAAGACTTTGGCGCAAAGCCCTATGCGAAGCGCGATGATGCAGGGGCAAAGCCTTATGCCCGCCGCGAGGATAGTGCCGCGAAACCGTACGCAAAACGTGAGGAGGGCGCCAAGCCCTATGCACGCCGCGAAGACAGTGCGGCCAAGCCTTATGTAAAACGTGAGGATGCGGCCAAGCCCTATTCCAAACGCGACGCGGTACCGGGCGGTGATGCAGCGGCAAAGCCGCGCTGGGCAGCGGGCGGCAAGCCTGCGGGCGCGGCCCCCCGGTCGGCAGGGTTCAAATCGCATGGCGGTGGGGCGGCGTCTGATACCCGTCCTACACGGGCGGCCGGGTTCAAATCGCACGCATCAGAAGGCAAACCCGCCGGCAAGCCATTTGGTAAGCCAGCGGGCAAGCCGGCCTTTGCCAAGCCAAAGGGCGCACCAGCGACCGATACAAGCAAGCGTTTCGTACCACCAAAGAAGAAGGGTTGATGCAGGGCGCGACGATAAATTTTCGTCGCTACCCTGACAACTGCGCCATCAGGCTGGCGTGAAGGCCGGGGGCTGCCGCCAGCACCCCCGGCCTTTTCGCATCCGGGGTATTGAAAATCAACGGCCCGTTGTGGCGATCCGTCACCACCGCCCCGGCACGGGCGGCGATCAATGCCCCTGCGGCAATATCCCATTCCCAAGCATCGCGCAGGGTCAGCATGCCGTCATGCCGCCCTTCGGCGACAAGGCACAGCCGGTACGCCAACGAGGTGCGAAAGCTGCGCTTGATGGCAGGCACCCCGCCCGGCCAATGTTCGGGCGAAAGGTTCGGCGGGGTGGTCAGCAGCGTGGCCCCGTCAATACCGGCCCGTGTGCTGGCGAAGATCGGCTCGCCGTCTTTCAGCGCGGGGCCGGTTGCAGTGGCGGTATAGAGACGGTCGAGGGCCGGCAGATAAACCACGCCTGCGATGACCGTGCCGTTTTCGGCAACCGCCAGCGAATGAGCGAAACCTTCCTCGCCCGCCATGAAAGCGCGGGTGCCATCGATCGGATCAATGATGAACTGACGCCGGGTAGACTGACGCGCGGTCGTGTCTTCGTCTTCCTCTGACAACCAGCCATAATCGGGGCGGGCGTCTCGCAAGGTATCGGCCAACATGGCGTTCACCGCAAGGTCGGCTTCGGTTACCGGGCCGGTTCCGTCCGGTTTTTCCCAGACCTTCGGGGTTTGCCGCCAGAACCGCATGGCAATGTCGCCTGCGGCACGGGCGGCGTGGGTCAGCAGGGCCAGATCATGCGCCGGCAAGGATCATCCCTTCAACCAGCAGGCTGGGCACACGCATCGACAGATGCGCGCGGGCATCATTGGCGGGAATAAGGCGTTTCAGCATATCCCGCAGGTTTCCCGCGATGGTGCATTCATTGACGGGGTATAAGATCTGCCCATTCTCCACCCAGAACCCCGATGCGCCGCGCGAATAGTCGCCGGTTGTTGGGTTGATGGTGGACCCGATCATCGAGGTGATCAGCAGGCCGGTGCCCATATCGCGGATCAAATCCTCGCGGCTGACGGTGCCTTGCGTCAGGTCGATATTCGAAGTGGACGGTGACGGCGGCGCAGACGGCCCGCGCGCGGCATTGGCCGTCGAGGTCAGGCCAAGTTTTCGGGCGGTGGCCAGATCCAGCGTCCAAGACCGCAGCATGCCCGCATCAACAATAGTGCGCCGTGCGGTGGGCAGGCCTTCGGCATCAAACGGCCGCGAGCCGGATATGCGGGGGCGGTGCGGGTCTTCCACCAGCGACAGGCCATCGGGCAAGACCTGGCTATCCATCGCATCGCGAAGCCACGACGCGCCACGCGCGATGGCATTGCCGTTGATGGCCGACATCAAGTGACCAATCAGCGAGGACGCAACCCGTTCGTCATAGACCACGGCAAAGGTGCCGGTTTTGGGTTTGGTAGCGCCCGCGCGTTCCAGTGCCCGGGTCGCGGCGCGGTGACCAATCTCTTCGGGTGACGGAAGATCGGCCAGATAGGTGCGCCCCTCGGCAGCCCAATCGCGTTCCATGCCGGTGCCAGAGCCGGTGAACGCCACGGCAGACACCGAATGCCCGGTGCGACCGTAGCCGCCCGAAAAGCCATTGGTGGCGGCAAGATGCATATCACGTCGCCAATAACTGGCGGAGGCTTCGACCTGAGTTATGCCGGCGGATGCCAGCGCCGCGGCCTCTGCGCGGCGCGCGGTGTCTTCCAGTGCTGCGGCGCTCGGTTCCGGTGTCTGGTCGGTCAGGTCCAGCGCCGCAAGATCCCAGGCCCGCGTGATCTGATCCGTCGACGCCAGGCCTACATAAGGGTCGTCGGGTGCCTCACGCGCCATTGCAACGGCGCGTTCCGCAATTGCCGCAATGGTGGCGGCCGAAGTATCGGAAACCGAAACACAAGCCTGCCGCCCGCCGATCAGAACGCGCAACCCGATCTCTATGCCCTCGGCGCGTTCGGCCTTTTCCAGTGCCCCCGCCCGAATGTCGATACCAATCGATGTGCCATCCATTGCCAGCGCATCGGCTGCATCTGCCCCGGCCCGCAACGCTGCGTCCAACAATGCTTCGGTCAATTGCTGCAGGCGTGCTGTCATCGGATCAATCCTTCTTTGCTGACCCCCGAGGTAGTCTGGCCACCGGTCGGGTGCAAGGCTTGGCATGGCCGCAAATACAATGGGCCCCCGACAATCCGGGGGCCCATATTGGCTGAACGTTGACACTATTGCAGACGCTGGCCGTTCGCAAAGATGCCTTTGTCCTTGAATTCGATGGTCGAGGTCAACACATCTTCGCCCTCACCGACGGTCGTGAAGATACTCGCCATCATCCGAAAACCCATGGCCTGATCTTCAGGCACCAGCCCCATCGCAATCAACTTGTCGAGCAGGATATTCGCCCCGACAAGTTTCAAATCAACTTTCCCGGTGGGCACCGGCACGCCCTGAAACGTGGTCAGGTCGGTATTATCGAAGGTCACGGCACCAGTGCCGGTCAGTTCGGCCCCGGCGATTTTTGCTTTCAACTCGGTCAGTTCCAGCGCGTGCAATTCACCGGGGGCTGCGTCGCCCAAGGCGGCGGTTGCGGTATCATCGGTGATGTCGACGGCCAGTCGGGCCTTGCCCTTGGTATCGATGATGATGGTTGCAGGGTCATGCGGCAGGCCGCCGGTCGGATCGAACATCGCCCAAACCTCATCCGATATTGCAAGATCGATAATCTTGGTGGTAAAGGCGAAATCTTCCGGAACATCGGATTTGGACACCGGCATCAGCAGGCTGAACAGCGCCTCCGCATAGGTCACCTTCAATTCCGGAAACGGGATATCCGGGCTGCTGACAGTGACGGCCATGCCTTTTCCGCCAACGCCGTAGGCCAACCGGGACTTGTCGACCGCAAAGGTAAGATCGCCGCTGTCCGCGGTTCCGGTCACCTTGGTCGGACCTCTCACTTCGGTCACGTCCATCGCAAAAGACGTCTTGCCATACGAAAATCCGCCCTCAGCATTGAATCCGGCCTTCAGTGCTTCGGCCATGTTTTCCATCGCAGCAACCCCGAGGAAGGTGCCGTTGGTGGTGCCTGCCAGATCAGAGATATTGGCGGTAAGGCTGACGTCCGTCGCAGCGTCCGGGTCTTTGCCCTGAAAAACCATTGCCATGGACGCAGCGGCAAACGTGCTGTCGAGTGTCTTGGCTGCCGCATCTCCTGCGACCAGATAATTTGCGGTCATGCCCGTCATCGTAATATCGCCGGTCAGATCGAACGCCGCCGCATCGATGCCTTCAATCTGGCTGACTTTGATGTTCAGCGTGGGCGCGGCGATGGCATAACGTGTTTCAGTCGGGCTGCCGCCTGCGATGATCGTCAAACCCGGCTGCGAGACGACCAGACCAAGCTTGGTCACTTTATCAGTGAAATCCTTTGGGGGCGTCGAGATCGTGATCGGATAGCTGGCGGCCATCGTAACCTCTACCGTTCCATCGCCCAGATCGCGGAAACTGAGGGTACCCATCTCGGCATCGAACTGGCCCCCCGCGCCGTCGTCAAACGAAACTGCGGCCCCATCAACGCGCAACGTGTCACCGTCACGCGTGGCCGAGGTTGAAGTGATGGTCTGGCCAGATGACGTGCTCAGGTCTTGCCAATTCTGCCAGACCTCTTCGGGCGTAACCTGCCCCGAGGCTGGCCCAAAACCAAGACCAAGCGCCAATATCGCGGTGCATCCCGCCAATTGCCATTTTTTCATAACGATACCTTTGGATATGATTTTGCCGCGCCATCATCATTTGACCGGGGCATGCGGTCAAGTGCTTCCATCGGCGACGCAGAGGGCATAAAACAAGGTGAATGACAGAAGGAAAGATGACGATGCAAGGCAAAGTGGTGGTGATCACAGGTGCCAGTCGGGGCATAGGGGCGGCGACGGCACGGGTTTTTGTGCAAGCGGGCGCGCGGGTCGCACTTCTGGCGCGGTCAGCCGCGCAGGTTCAGGATTTGGCGGCCGATCTGGGTGGCGCAGCACTGGCCCTGCCCTGCGATGTGGCAGATGCAGCGTCGGTTTCGGACGCGCTTGCCAAGGTCATGGCGCGGTGGGCGCGCGTCGATGTGCTGATCAACAACGCAGGCGTGATCGACCCGATCGCGCGGATCGCTGATGCGGAACCCGGCGACTGGGGCAGTGCGATCGACATCAACCTCAAGGGCGTGTTCCACGGCATGCGCGCCGCCATCCCGATGATGCGCGCGCAAGGAAGCGGCACGATCCTGACCGTCTCGTCAGGCGCTGCCCATGCCCCGCTGGAAGGCTGGAGTGCTTATTGCGCGTCAAAGGCCGGGGCCGCGATGTTGACGCGCGCCGCCCATCTGGAGGAAAATGGCCATGGCCTGCGGGTCTTGGGACTGTCGCCCGGTACCGTGGCCACCGATATGCAGGTGCGCATCAAGGCAAGCGGCGTCAACCCGGTCAGTCAGCTTGACCCGTCGGTGCACATTCTGGCCGATTGGCCGGCGCGCGCGTTGCTGTGGATGTGCACCGCCGCCGCAGACCCGTGGCTTGGCCAGGAGATATCGCTGCGCGACGAAACGATAAGACAGGCAGCGGGTCTGATATAAGAGCGCGGGTAAGAATTTTTCTGCAAAATCCTTGCCAAAATTCTGTGCAGAATTTTAAAGCGCCAGTGATCTTTGACACCGCCATATCAAGCGCGTAGGCAACGGCCAGCAAAAAGGCGGGGGCGCAAGATGGCAGACCGATCCGAACTGACAGAGAAGGCGCTGGACTGGATTGACCTTGGCCGGGAGACGGCACTGGCATGGCTTGCAAGCCCGGCAGCTTGGTCGCAGTTTGCCTTGCTCGCACTGGCCTATGTCGCCGCCGTGGTTGCCGCCCGCTGGCTTTCCCCCCGGATTTCGCGACTGATCACCCCGGCTGCCGACAAGATGCACGTGCTGGCACGGGTGCAGCGGCTGGGGTTGCTGTGCCTGCCGTTGCTGATGCCGGTTCTGGCCTACGGCTTTACTGCTGCGGGCGAAGGGATCACCCGGTCCATCTTTGGTTCCGGCGACGTGATTGCCTTTGGCAAGCGGGTCTTTCTGCTGCTGGCCGCGCGCATTCTGGTGCGCGATGTGGTGACAGACCCGTTCTTGCGTCTGGTCGGTCGCTATGTGCTGATCCCGATCGCCGCCCTTCATGCCCTTGGCGTGCTTGACGATATTGCGGTGCAGTTGGATGAAACCATCATCGCGCTGGGCAATATCCGGTTTTCGGTTCTGGCGCTGATCCGCGGGGTCATCGCCGGGGCGCTGCTGTTCTGGCTTGGCGCGTGGTCAAACCGGCAAAGTGCGACCTACATCGGCAAACAGGAGGTTTTGCGCCCCGCGACCCGGGTGTTGGCGGTGAAACTGGCCGAGATTGCCATTTTCGGCGCGGCGTTCCTGCTTTTGATGTCGATCATGGGCATCGATCTGACGGCGATTGCCGTATTGGGCGGTGCTTTGGGTGTCGGCGTTGGGCTTGGTCTGCAGCAGATTGCGGCGAACTTCGTTTCTGGCATGATCCTGCTGCTGGAAGGCCAGACCACGGTCGGCGATTATGTCGAGCTTGATGGCGGCGAACGCGGCACCATCGTCAGGATGACCGCCCGCGCTTGCGTGCTGGAAACCTTTGATGGCCGCTGGATCGTGGTGCCGAACGAACATTTCATCACCACGCGGGTGGTGAACTATTCCGATCAGGGTTCGGCCAACCGCTATGAGGCGCTGTTTTCCGTCAGCTACGACACCGACATCAACCGTGTGCCGCCGATCATCGAAGCCGCGGTGGCGGCACTGCCCTTCATCTTGCAGGTGCCCGACGGGCCCGATTGCGAACTGAAGGGCTTTGGCGAAAGTGCGGTCGATTTTGCGGTCGAATACTGGGTCAGCGGCATTGACGACGGGCGGCACAAGTACGCAAGTCCGGTGTTGTTCGCGATCTGGAACGCGCTGAAGGCCGAAGGCATAGAAATGCCCTATCCGCACCGGGTGGTCGAGATCAGGGGCACCATGCCACCGGTGGGGGCATGAGAAGTGCCCTTGTCATCGGCGCGGGCCCGGCCGGATTGATGGCGGCCGAGCAACTTGCACTGGCCGGGCACAAGGTGATTGTCGCCGAGGCAAAACCGACGGTCGGGCGCAAGTTTCTGATGGCGGGCAAGTCAGGTTTGAATGTCACCAAGGCCGAGGGGCTGACAGACTTCCAGCGCCGGTATGACACCGGATGGCTGGACCCGATGCTGGCCCGGTTTGGGCCGGATCAGGTGCGGGACTGGTGCCGCGATCTGGGTCAGGAGGTGTTCACCGGGTCGTCGGGGCGGGTGTTTCCCCGCGCCATGAAAGCCTCGCCCCTGTTGCGGGCCTGGCTGGCGCGACTGGCGGCGGCGGGCGTGGACATTCGCACGCGCTGGCGTTGGGTCGGGTTTGAAGGCGACGGTTTTGTCTTTGACACCCCCCTTGGCCCGCAGGTGTTGACGCCGGCGGCGACCGTGCTGGCACTGGGCGGGGCCAGTTGGGCGCGGCTTGGGTCCGATGCCGCTTGGGTGCCGCTGTTGCAAGGCCGCGGCGTTGACCTCGCCCCCTTCAAACCCGCGAACTTTGGCCTTCGCGTCGATTGGTCAAGCCACATGTCGCGCTTTCACGGAGCCCCGGTCAAGGGCGCGGCGCTGATTGCCGGGGCGCAGCGCGAACGCGGCGAATTCGTGATTTCGGCACGGGGGCTGGAGGGGGGCGGCATCTATGCCGTATCCCGCGCCCTGCGCGATGGCGCGGACCTTGCCGTTGATCTGATGCCCGATATCGCGGCGGCGGAGGTCGAGGCGCGGCTTGCCCGCATGCGCACGGGCGAGACGGCAGCGAACCGGCTGCGCAAGCTGGGGCTCGCCCCGGTAGCGGTGGCACTGGTGATGGAGTTTGGCCGCGGTCTGCCGCTGGGGCAAACGGTCAAGCGGTTGATGGTAGCGCATCAAGGGCCGCGCCCCATGGACGAAGCGATTTCGGTGGCTGGCGGCATTACGCATTCCGCTGTTTCCGCTGACCTGGAACTGCGAGCGATTCGCAGTGTGTATGTTTGTGGCGAAATGCTGGATTGGGAGGCTCCGACAGGAGGCTATCTGCTGACTGGATGCTGGGCGACGGGTCGTTGGGCAGGGCAGGCAGCGGCAAACCGGATCGGGTCGAATTAACGGAACCCGCATTAATAACTTTTTTAATCAATATCTTAGGAACGTGCTATCGGATAGCAAACTGGTGATTTTGCATATCCTAGGGTCGGGGCACATGTTGGGTTTATCGAAACGAGCTAACCTTCTGCTTACCCAAACCCGAAAGGATACGACATGCTGCCCGCTGTCAGAAATACCGTCATCGCCTCGGTCACCGCGTTTGCCTTGGCCATCTCTGCCGCCGCCCCCGCCAATGCGTTGGGCAAGAACGAGCGTAACTTCATTGCCGGTGCCGCAACGGCGCTGATCATTAATGGCATCGTGCGCAATGAACGTGCCCGCCGCGTGGCACCACGCTATGTCGAACCGCAGTATTTCGCGCCACAGCCGGTCTATCAGCCGCGCCCGGTGTACCAGAACAGCGTGTACAACACCCCTGCCGCATTGGCCTTCAACAGCTATTCGCGGGCCGAGCGTCTGGCGATCCAGCGCCAGTTGTCCCGTCAGGGCTACTATCGGTCCGGCATCGACGGATCATTCGGCCCCGGCACCTATAACGCCGTCGCAGCTTATGCCCGCGATATCGGTGCCGCGAACCGGCTCGCCTCCCGCGAAGGGGCCTACGCGGTTTACGACGGCTTGATTTTCTGAAGTTCTTAACGAGTGATGTGCAGCTTAGTCGGTAACAGGGCGGGGGAAACCCCGCCCTTTCTTATGCGGTGTTCGCCTCAAACCGGGGTTCTGCGGAATCTGCTGCCCCTCAACGCAAAGGGCAAAACCCGCTAGGTCGGTAGGTCGCGCTGTTGCGCCCAAGTGGTCACTAACGCCCGGACGCAGTCGCGCCGCTTGGCCAGATCAATTCTAGTCCAGCGATGACACGCGTCCAATCCAACGACGGCACGCGACGGACGGCGTTCACGGACCGTGCCACTTCGGCAATGGCTGTTGACGAAACCCAAGCCGCTGAATGGACTGCCTTCTGATCGGCCAGATGCAAACGTCAGCTTCAGTGCGCCAAAAAGACCGGAACCTCGGCCTGTTCAAGCATCCCGCGCGTGGCCCCGCCAAGGATGGATTCGCGCAGGCGCGAATGACCGTATGCGCCCATCACAACCATATCCGCCGATCTGTCGCGGGCATGACGGTTCAGCATGTCGCAAAACCGCGGCAGGGTCTTGGCAAGCACGGTCACCTCTGCCTTGACGCCATGACGCGACAGCATCTGTGACAGTGCGCCACCGGGATCCGACCGTTCGCCACGCAGTTTGGCGGGATCGACGATCATCACTGTGACGAGATCCGCCGAAATCAGCAGCGGCATGGCGGCCCGGATCGCCGACATCGCCTCGCGGCTTTCGTTCCATGCCACCACGATGCGTTTTCCCGGAAGGTTTGGCAACTTGCCGTCGGGCAGCACAAGTACCGGAACGCGTGCGTCAAACAACGCGGCTTCGATGGCGACCTCGGCTTCGGTTGAATCGGTCTGTGAATAGGGCTTTGCCTGCACCACCAGATCGCAAAACCGCGCGTAATCTGCAACGGCTTCGACCAGACCGGCGATGGGAACGGCCATGCTTTCCACGCTCCACCGAATGTCTTGCGCCGCCAGATGGGTCCGCACCGCTGTTTCAAGCACGCCTGCCTTTTCACGCGCACTGTCAATCATTTGCTGGATCAAAGCCCCGTTGGCACCCATATAGTCATAACCAAACGCAGTCTGTTCCACCGCCAGACAAAGCACCTGCAGATGCGCATCATAGCTGGTCGCAAGCTTGACGGCAGAGTCAAGCGTCAGCTCCAGCGCGTCGGTTTGGGTGATGACGGTCAAAAGTGATTTGTATGCCACGGTCCTGCCTCCAAAATGGGTATGCGCGCACTCTGTCTGGTCATGCGGTGATCCACATTGATCTTGATCAAGCGCGGAACTTATTGACGTGGATCAGGGCGGGGGCGAAATCGGCCAGGCGCTGCTGGCTTGTTCGTAAATGATGGTTTCACTCGGCGGCATCGCGCAGATTACACTGCTGTGCTGTCTGCACTGTCCCAGCATGCAGGGCACGGGAATGCGCCGGTGCAGCCCGCTGGAAATGGTCGGCTGTGACGGCTGATTGCGCGACGGCCGCTGCGTCTGTCACAGCCAGATGATCCGCCGGATTTGTGTTCAGGGGGGTACGCTAAAGTCACAAGATGCCGACCGTCCTGCGCCTGCCCATTGACTTGACCATTGGATATGCCCGCTATACCGCCTTTGTCGCATTGTCAGATTGCGCCATGCGCAGTACCTTTCAGGAAAATTTACGCTATTTGCATGCCCGACCACGCACTTTCAGTAAGGCAACAACGGCGGATGCTGGCATGACGCGGCGCTTGATGGGGCTGAGGGGCCGGGTGTGGCATCTAGGTCTTGGCCAGCGACGGCATGCTGTTCCACCATCCTGTCGCCCTCTTTGTGAAGGAATGATCCGGTGACTGCATCGCTGCGCGCAACAGTTTCCGCCTGTCCGGCTTGCGCCGTGGTGCCATCCGCCGAAGCGATGGCTGCAACCGCAAATGCGGCTGCGAGCCTGATGCTGTCGCTTCCGGGGGTGCATTGTGGTGCCTGCATCTCGACAGTGGAGCGCGGGCTTTCAGCGATGCCGGGGGTCAAATCGGCACGCGTCAACCTGACGTTGAAGCGGGTTGCCGTACAGGCCGATCACGACGTGACCGCGCAGGTGTTGATCACCCGGCTGACCGCACTGGGGTACGAGGCACACGAACTGGACCCCGGCACGCTGAGTGCGACCCAGACAGATGCGCAGGGCCGCGATCTGCTGATGCGGCTTGCGGTGGCATTTTTTGCCATGATGAACATCACGCTGCTGTCAGTGGCCGTGTGGTCGGGTGCGGATGATGCGACGCGCGACATGTTCCACTGGATATCGGCTTTCATCGCCTTGCCGACGGTCGCGTTTTCCGGCCAGCCGTTTTTCATATCGGCCTGGCGCGCGTTGCGGGCGGGCCGTCTGGCGATGGAGGTACCGATCAGTCTGGCGCTGATCCTTGCCACGGCAATCTCGGTTTATGAAACAACACAAGGCGGACATCAGGCGTATTTTGATGCCGCCGTCATGCTGACGTTCTTCCTGCTTGCTGGCCGTTTCCTCGACCACCGCAGCCGCGCCATTGCCCGGTCCGCAGCACAGGAACTGGCCGCATTGGAGGTGCCTCGCGCAGTCCGGGTCACGGACGGCGTTGAAACATCCGTCATGATCGGCGATCTGCGGGTTGGCGATCTGGTTCTGGTACGTCCCGGCGGGCGGCTGCCGGTCGACGGCGTGGTGATGCACGGCGCCAGCGAGATTGACCGGTCGCTGCTGACCGGTGAAAGCCTGCCGGCGTGGGCCGGACCGAACAGCGTCGTTAGCACCGGCGAGGTCAATCTGACCGGCCCGTTGACCGTGCGTGTGACAGCGGCGGGGCGCGACAGCTCTTTGCACCGGATGGCCGAATTGGTTGCCGTGGCCGAAACGGCGCGCAATCGCTACACGTCACTGGCCGACCGCGCGGCGCGGATTTATTCACCCGGCGTGCATCTGTTGTCGTTTGCGGCATTCGGTGTCTGGATGTACCTGACCGGGGGTGATTTCCGCGTGGCCATCAATATCTCGGCGGCGGTCCTGATCATCACCTGCCCTTGTGCGCTGGGTCTGGCGGTGCCGGCCGTCGTCACTGCCGCCAGTGGCAAGTTGTTCCGCAAGGGTCTGTTGATCAAAAACGGCACCGCATTGGAACGTCTGGCCGAAGTTGACACGGTGGTGTTCGACAAGACCGGCACCCTGACCCTTGGGACGCCAGAGCCCACCAATGTGCTGGATCATCGACCCGCAGATCTTGCCGTCGCCCTTGGTCTGGCGGCAGCATCGTCGCACCCGCTGGCGCAGGCCCTGACCAAAAGTATCGCAGCTACAGGCATCGCACCGGCGGATATCAACGATCTGCGCGAAGTGCCGGGTTACGGTATCGAAGGCACATGGCAGGGTCAGACCGTGCGGCTTGGACGTGCGGGATGGGTCGAAGCCACCCCGCTGGATGTGACCGCAACTTATCTGCGGATCGGCGAGGGGCCGAGCGTTGCGTTTTCCTTTGCCGACAGCCTGCGCCCCGGTGCGGCAACACTGGTCGCGGCCTTGTTGGCGCAAGGCAAGTCCGTACACCTGATTTCGGGCGATGTGCCCGGTGCGGTTTCGGCGCTTGCCGCCCGGCTTGGCATCGTGAACTGGACGGCAGAGGCGTTGCCCGCGCAAAAAGCCCAAGCCGTGTTTGCCCTGACGGCGGCGGGTCACCGGGTCTTGATGGTTGGCGACGGCCTGAATGACACGGCGGCGCTGACGGCGGCGCATGTGTCCATTTCGCCCGCACAGGCGCTGGACGCCGCCCGCGTTGCCTCCGATATCGTGCTGCTGGGAACCGACATATCGCCCATTGCCGAGGCGCTGCGCATCGCCGTCAAGGCCCGCCGCCGCATCAAAGAAAACTTCACGATTTCCGCCGCCTACAACGTGATTGCCGTACCGCTGGCACTGGTCGGCCTGGCCACGCCCCTTGCAGCGGCGGCGGCAATGTCGTTGTCATCGATCACCGTTTCCCTGAACGCGCTGAGGTTGAAGTAGCGATTCTGTTGTCGGACTGAGTGGCTTGGACCCGATTGTTTTTTGCTGGCGAATGATGATCCCGACGGTGCGCGCCAAAGGATCCTGTCGGGCGACTACGACGACACGCCAAAGACGCTGCCGCAACGTTCGCCCATGTCACTGAACCGGGGTGCCGAAAATGATCTGCTGATGCTGCGCCAGATAAATCCGCAACCAGGGCGTAAACCGATCCGGCGACGCCAGTGCCTCTTGCTCCAGCAGGGTGAGGTCAACCCAGCGGGTTTCCGAAACCTCTTCCGGATCGGGGTTCAGAGCCAGATCCATCTGCGCCTCTGCCACAAAGATATCAACCACTTCATGCTCGATCAGACCCTGCCCCACATCGGCGCGATATTCGACCTGCCCCGCCGCACGCAGGGTCAAACCCGAAATGCCCAATTCTTCGGTCAGACGACGGCTGGCACAGGCGGCGGGCGGTTCGTTCCACCGCGGATGCGTGCAGCAGGTATTCGCCCAAAGGCCGGGCGTATGATACTTGCCCATCGCACGGCGCTGGATCAGCACCCGGGGTCCCGCCAGCACGAACACCGAAACCGCCATGTGCCGCAGCCCGCGCTGATGCACCTCCAGTTTTTCGACCGGGGCAAGTGTGCCATCAACCCATGCCGGGACAACTTCGATCATGTGTACCCCGTGGGAACCAACCGCAGCAGATGGGCAAGGTTCTTGATGCCGATTTTGATATGCGCCATCGGGCGGGCCCGCACCAGTTTCTTGTTCATGTACGCCTCGAAAGTCAGCCGTTGCACATCGACATCATGGCACAGGCTGACAAATCTTTCACGCCGCTCGTCCGATTTGTAATAGGCGTCCTGCATGGACCGCAGCACACGAAACACCATGCCATGCTCTTTCATGAACAGCTTTCGCGCCAGTTTCAGGTCGCGCGCACGGCCTGACGCAAGAAACGCCTGCGCCGCAGTGGCCGCCACGCGCCCGCCCACCATACCGTAATAGATGCCCTCGCCCGATGATGGGGCAACCACCCCGGCTGCGTCACCCGCCAGCACCAGATCGCGACCGTTATCCCAGCGGTCCATCGGGCGCAGCGGAATCGGCGCGCCTTCCCGCCGGATCGTCTCGCAGTCGGCAAGGCCTGCCGACGCGCGCAGATCGGCCGTCGCCGCCTTCAGATCGATGCCGTCAATCCCGGTGCCCATGCCCACAGACGCATGCGCGCCATGCGGAAACACCCAGCCATAGAAATCCGGCGATATCTTGCCGTCATAGATCACATCGCAGCGGTCCGGATCGTAATTGCCATTCGCGATCGGCGCCTTGATGATCTCGTGATAGGCAATCACATAGGGGATCTTGTCACCCCCCGGCACCTCGGTCTTGGCCACGACCGACCGCGCGCCATCTGCCCCGATCACCACTTTTGCACTTATCCGCTGTTCGGCGCCCGAGGCTTTGTCGCGGTAGATGACATGCGTGCCGGTCGCGTCGCGTTCGATCCGCAGATAGGTGCCGGTCACCCTGACCGCACCCGAGCCCACGGCCCGAAGGCGCAGGAATTCATCGAAATTTTCGCGATCGATCATGCCGACGAAGCCGTTTTCAATCGGAATATCAACGGCGCGCTGGGTCGGTGAAACCATCCGCGCTGTGCGGATGCGGGCCACGATCTGACTAGCAGGAATGTCAAAATCCGCGATCAGGCGCGGCGGTATCGCCCCGCCGCAGGGCTTGATCCGCCCGTCCCTGTCCAGCATTGCAACGCTCCGGCCTGCGACGGCAAGATCATGCGCCGCAGTTGCCCCGCTGGGCCCGCCACCGATCACCACGACATCAAAGGTCATCATCATTCTCCCGGAACATGCGTTGCGCCGGGTGCTGCGCGCAGCCCGTCGATCGTCTTTGCAGCCATCGCCGCTGCCGCCACGAACAATCCGGCCTCAAGCGCGAACACCGCGCCAAAAGCAGCCGCATCGTCGGCAAGCTGCCGCCCGATATCCACCATGACCGCGCCCAGCAGGCCGCCAATACCCGCCGCCATCGCCTGACTTGCGCCCCAAAGCCCCATCCGCGTGCCGACGCTTGCGCCGCGCCCCTCGCCCGCCAGCGCCATCATCGAGCCTATGGCTGCCACCGCGAACATGCCGTTGAACAAGCCGAGCGCAACAACCGCCGGCACGAAAAGCGCCTCGGTCTGTGTGCTGCCAGCCAGCGCAATCGCCATCAAGGCCGCCGCTGAGCCCATGCAACCTGTCACCACCCAAACCCGCAGCGACCCGATCCTGAACCCGGTGGCCGCAATCCCCACCAGCAACATTCCGCAGAACACACCACCGTTCTGCGCGCCCGAAAGCGTGGTGGACTGACCCGGCGCATAGGCGAACAGCAGTGCTGCATAGGGCTCAAGGATCAGTTCCTGCATGAAATAGGCGACCATCGACAGAAAGATGAAGATGGTGAAATTCCGCGCACGCGTCTCGCCCCACACCTCGGCCAGGCCGGCACGAAATCTGGTCGGTTCGGATTGCTGGCGCTCTCGGACCGGACAGCGCGCCTCGATGCCCGCAATCGCCATCACTGTCAGGACGAAAGCGCCACCACACACGACGGCCACGATCTTCAGCAAAAGCGCGGGTGAATACGGGTCCAGCGCCTTGCCGACCAGCGTTGCGGTCAGGGCGATGCCAAAGATCATCATCAGCCATGTGATCGTTGCCGCCGCCGCCCGCCTGCGGGGATGCGTCGCCGTCGCCAAAAGCGCCAGCAGCGATGTGCCCGACGCGCCGACGCCCAGCCCGATCATCGCATAGGCCAGCACAGACAGGCCCAGCCCTGCCGCAAAACTGCGGGCAAAAAGTGTCACCGCCACTGCGGCCAGAAACCCGCCAAGACCCAGAACCGCCATGCCCAGAACAATGTACCGCGTCCGGTTGCCCCCACGATCCGACAGGAACCCCCAGTTGGGCCGCGTGATCTGAATGCCATAGTGAAGACCGACCAGCAGCCCCGGCAACAGCGCCGGCAGCGCCATTTCGACGACCATAAGACGGTTCAGCGTCGATGTGGTCAGCACCACAATCGCGCCGAGGCACAACTGCACCAGCCCCATCCTGAAGATCGAGAACCAGGACAGCATCACCCCGCCACCTCCATCGTCCTCAGAGCTATAGCCGTGATCATCATCCCGCTGACAAACATCGAAACGCCCACCGCCTGATACCAGGGTGCGCGCGCCTTCGGATCGCTGACCAAGGTTGCCATGGCCCAAATCTGCCCCAGAAGCAGCAGCAAGACCAGAATGGCGTGCACCGGCTTGCCCCAGATCACCAGCATCACAATCACCAGCGCCTGCGCCATCGCCATCACGGTGCAGGCCACGCGCGCCGCCATGTCCGGCCCCAGCACCACCGGCAGAGACCGCACACCATGCTGCCGGTCGCCTTCCAGTGCTTTGAAATCATTCAATGTCATGATGCCGTGCGCGCCAAACGCATAGAGCAGCGCCATGGTGATCACCTGAAACGATGGCACTCCCGCAGATAGCACCGCAGCGCCCGTGAACCATGGCAGCCCCTCATAGCACAGCCCCACCAGCCCCGGCCCCCACCAGCCAGACCTTTTCAACCGGACCGGTTCCGCCGAATAGGCCCAGGCCGCCAGCACCCCGACAACGGTTGCAGCAAACCCCCACGGCCCCAGAAACCACCCCATCGCCAGTGACAGCACCGTCATCGCCAGTGCGATCCAAAGGCCCCAACGACCCGGTATCCGGCCAGACGGGATCGGCCGGCCCGGTTCGTTCACCGCATCGACGAACCGGTCGCACCAGTCATTCGCCGCCTGGCTCATCCCGCAGACCACCGGCCCTGCCAGCAGTAGGCCCAGCACCACCAGATGCCAGGCACCCAGTGGCGATACCCCGACAGATACAATGCCGCAAAGATAGGCCCACATCGGGGGAAACCAGGTGATCGGCTTGATCAGCTCCAGCATCGCGCGGGGTTGAGGGAACGGACCAGGGTGTAAGTTTTGGTTGACGTGCATGTGTCAATTTAACATTACATCTTGTGGTCAAGCAACATCTGAATCGCGCGCTTGGGCGATCAGTCTTCGTCCTTGTTCAGCAGCCCGAATTTCCTGAGTTTGACATAAAGTGACTGCCGCGAAAGCCCCAGCATCTCTGCCGCCGCCACCCGGTTGTTACGGGTCAGTTCCACCGCCGTCTGGATGCACATCTTTTCGACCACATCCGTCGTCTCACCAACAATAACCTTCAGCGTTGACGATCCGACAAGATGCATCACGCCGCGCATACCCTCGTCTGTTTGCGAAATCCCCGTCCGGCGCGACGTTTCCGTCCGGGCCGCCTCGCGGATGACCATCACGAAACCGGGCTTCGGGCGATCCCCAAGAAATGTCGTCGATACCTCTACCGCGACCTGCCCGTCGAACTGCGTCAACAGCTTGGTGGCATAGATCCTAAGCTGCCCCGAACGCCGGGCATTGTCTTGCATGATGCGCAGATCGATCGACCCGCGCCCCAGAAAATCAGCAAGCGACCGGCCAAGCACCGCGCCAAGATTACTGCTGTCAACCAATTTCAGGAAGGCGTCGTTGGCGCCGTCGATCTGACCCTCGTTGTTCAGAAAGACGATACCATCCACGCCTTCATGGTACAGCCGCAGCATGTTCTCGCCCACGGCATCCGGCACTGCGTTGGCATCATTCGCGGCCTCGATCCGGCACAGCAGCAGCCGCTCGCCCGCAGCGCGGAACAGGGTCGGCATCAAATTCAACCGCCGCTGCGACCGGCGCGCCATCACATCGACTGGTGCCGCCGAACCTGCGGCGGCGACATTGGCCAGGCTTTCCAGAAATTCGCCGCGCCTGCGCCCGTCGAATTCCTGCGCAACCGGCGCGCCCATCAGGTCTTGCCGGGCACCACCCAGCATCACTGCCGCCGCTGCGTTCAGATCCGAAATCCGGCCCGAATTGATCCCGACCAGCATGATCGCTTCGCGCGTCGCCTCCATCAATACGCGGTAGCGCGTATCCATTTCGCGCTGGCTTTCGTAATCCCGTTCCAACGCCAACTGCGCCATGACCAGTTGTTGCTGCATCTCGGCAATTGGCCGCAGGTCACGGCCCAACATCAGGACCGAATTGTCCGGCCCCAGACTGTGCAGCGAATATCTGATCGGAAATTCCCAGATCGTTTCATCAAGATGGTTCAACTCGACCGCTTTCGAGGTCGACTCTGGCTGCATCATCTTGGCCATGCGCCGCTTAAGCTTTTCGTTGCTTTCAGCGGTCAGAACATCACGGATCGGTTTTCCCGGCCAATGCGCCAATTGACCAAAGGACCGATGATGCGGGTTGACCAGTACCGAAACGATGCTGCCATCCGCGGAGAGCATGATAGAAATATCCGCAGCCGTCGAAATGATCTCGGTGAATAGCTCCGGATCGATCAACGGCACTGTACCATTCAGCAGGTTTTTGCTGTCAGTTTTCACGGGTCGGTCTACTACTTTCGCCGCCCCCCCATGTCAATCAGGACAGCGGTATGTCACGCGCGCTTCAGCACGCAGAAGTCGTCGAATTTCAGTCCAAGAGCCTCCAGCGCCACTCCGATGTCATTGGTTGAAAGATCCGCCCCGGTGCCCGAAGCCGCATCTTCCATCGTTGTCATGATCGCACCACCAATGATAACCGGCAGTGGGTCGACCGTGACACTTTTTATGAATGACACAAGTTTGCGTACGGTGTCCAGCTTCTCTTCCACCGCTATCGAGATCATCACTCCGTCAAAGGCACGTTCCGCAACCAGACACCGCAGCTCTTCCGTGCTGGGTGCAATCCGCAGACAAACGGAAATCCCGTAGCGCCGCATTTGTCCCATCGCCACCATTGGACCCAAGGTGTGCTGCTCGCTGCTTGGAATGATCAACAGGACCGCCCCGCTGCCGCCGTCGCCCGCCCGGTCTGCTGCCCAGGCAGCGCCGATCTCGCGCAACATGCTTTGCAACCGAGCAACGGCAATCGTAACTTCCATCCAGCTGAGGTCGTCTTCTAGCCAATCCTCGCCCATACGACGGGCGGCGACCGGAATATAAATATCGGCCAGTGCCGCTGCAGAAATGCGCATGCGGCGCATTTCTGCCAGCAGTTCGGCGAACCGGTCATGGCCACCCTTCAGCGCCGCCGAGATCAGGCTGCTGATCACGGATTCTCGCGGTTCGCCGAATGTGAGTGTGTTCCTCTCGGCCAACAACGACACCACCTGCGATGCGAAATTGATTACTCCGTCGCTGTCCAGGGCGGATTGGCCCCTCTCGTTCATCTGGTATTTTTGCATGTCCCGGCCCCTCAACCAATGACAGCACATCAAGCGCTCGCTTAGCACCGCTTAATCAGCTCCATCCCTACTGTTAAGGTCGACTATGAGCCGTTAGTTGTCAAAGAAATTAGACATAGGTTGATCCACCATTTTGCAGGATGGTCTTTATGATATTGATTTGATGGAATTTATTTTTCAACATTTTGACATGACAAGCAAGGAACCCGCATCCGGCGAACACGTTATGTAAACCTGACAACTGTAAGTTTGTGTTGACACTTCCAAGGCCATCCCGTTAGTCTTGGATTACGACAGCATGCCTGAAAGATGCCAAATGCAAAGCCTGCGCAGCACGTCACAGGTCCGAAGACCGCTCTATTCCGTTGATGAGCGCGCCCGGCGTGATGCAACCGTCTGGACTCTGGTGCAAGGCATTCTGGCACCCGTGCAATTCGTGGCCTTCGCGGTTTCCGTGGTTCTGGTCCTGCGCTATCTGGGCACCGCAAATGGCTACGAGGCGGCAACCGTGTCGATCCTCGTCAAGACGGCGCTGCTATACCTGATCATGATCACCGGTGCGATCTGGGAAAAAGTGGTGTTCGGCCAATACCTGTTCGCACCTGCCTACTTCTGGGAAGACGTGTTCAGTTTCGCAGTGATAGCACTGCACAGCGCCTATGTTTTTGGCCTGTTCAGCGGGGCAATGTCGCCCGCCGAACTTATGTATCTGGCACTGGCCGCCTATGCCGCTTACGCGATCAATGCGGCACAATTCATCCTGAAGCTGCGCGCGGCGCGGCTGGATATGGCGGCACAGACATGAACGCCGCCGCCCCGACAAATGGATGCTCCAACACGCCCGTTCTGAAAGAGCGTGGCCAACGCGAGGTGTTCTGCGGGCTGACGGGCATCATCTGGCTGCACCGCAAAATGCAAGACGCTTTCTTTCTGGTCGTCGGATCACGCACTTGTGCGCATCTGCTGCAATCTGCAGCAGGGGTGATGATTTTCGCCGAACCCCGATTCGGCACGGCCATCCTGGAGGAAAAGGATCTGGCGGGTCTGGTCGATGCGCAAACCGAGCTTGACCGCGAAGTTGACCGCCTGCTGGCCCGCCGCCCCGATATCCGCCAGCTGTTTCTGGTCGGATCCTGCCCGTCCGAGGTGATCAAACTTGATCTGCACCGTGCCGCCGAACGGATGTCGGTCAAGCACGCTCCGCATGTCCGGGTGCTGAACTATTCCGGGTCCGGCATCGAGACGACGTTCACCCAAGGCGAAGACGCCTGCCTCGCCTCGATGGTGCCCGGCCTGCCGCAGACGCAGGCGCGCGAACTGCTTCTGGTCGGCGCACTTCCCGATGTGGTCGAAGATCAGGCGCTTGCGCTATTGGGGGCGCTGGGCATCGGGTCTGTGCGCTGCCTGCCTGCGCGCCGGTCCGGCGATCTGCCGGGCGTCGGGCCGAACACGGTCTTTGCCCTGACCCAGCCGTTCCTCGGCGATACCCATGCCGCGCTGATCCGCCGTGGTGCCCGCCATATCTCTGCGCCTTTCCCGTTTGGCGAAGCGGGCACAACCGCCTGGCTGCACGCCGTTGCCGCCGAATTCGGCGTGCCGCAGACGCTGTTCGATCAGGTCACCGCAGCACCCCGCGCGCGCGCCACCAAGGCGATTGCCGCCGCAGCCCAGACCCTTACTGGCAAATCGGTGTTCTTTTTCCCCGACAGCCAGCTGGAAATCCCTCTCGCCCGGTTTCTGACCCGCGAGTGCGGCATGACGGCGATCGAGGTGGGAACCCCCTTCCTGCACCGCGACCTGATGGCCCCTGATCTGGCCTTGCTGGCACACGGCCCGACGATCTCCGAAGGTCAGGATGTGGACCGCCAGCTTGCCCGCGCCCGCGCCGCCCGTCCCGATCTGACCGTCTGCGGCCTGGGCCTCGCCAACCCGCTGGAGGCCGAAGGGCTGGCCACCAAATGGGCGATCGAACTGGTCTTCACCCCGGTTCATTTCTACGAACAGGCCGGCGATCTTGCCGCACTCTTCGCCCGTCCGCTGCGCCGCCGCGCGCTGCTGCAAAACCTCGCCCCGCTGCAGCCGGAAACGCAGGAGGCCGCAGAATGAGCCCCGCCTTCTTCTGTTCAGAAACATCCTGTGTGTGTTCACAGAGGCGCCACCGGTCCAAGGACCAGTGGACGCGGGGGCAACGCTCCGGGGGCCGGCCATGAAGCTCACGCTCTGGACATATGAAGGCCCGCCCCATGTGGGCGCCATGCGGGTCGCCACCGCCATGAAGGGGCTGCATTACGTTTTGCACGCGCCGCAGGGCGATACATATGCCGACCTGCTGTTCACCATGATCGAACGGCGTGATCACCGCCCGCCGGTCACCTACACCACGTTTCAGGCCCGCGATCTCGGCTCTGATACCGCCACGTTGTTCAAGACCGCCTGCGCCGATGCTGTCCAACGGTTCAAGCCCGAAGCCCTGATCGTCGGCGCGTCCTGCACGGCAGAACTGATCCAGGATGACCCGGCTGGTCTTGCCGCAGCGATGAACCTCGGCATCCCGGTCATCCCGCTTGATCTGCCCAGCTATCAGCGCAAGGAAGGCTTCGGCACCGATGAGACGTTCCTGCAGATCGTGCGCGCACTGGCCAAACCTTGTGCCAGAACCGAACGGATCACTGCCAACCTGATCGGCCCGACGGCCCTTGGTTTCCGCCACCGCGACGACATCACCGAATTGACCCGCCTTCTGTCGGACATGGGTATTGCGGTAAATGTTTGCGCGCCGATGGGGGCCCGCCCGTCCGATATCGCGCGGCTTGGGGCGGCACATTTCAATGTGCTGATGTATCCCGAACACGCAGAATCTGCCGCCCGCTGGCTGGAAAAGACGCACCGGCAACCCTACACCAAATCCGTTCCCATCGGCGTTGGCGCGACCCGCGATTTTTTGGCAGAGGTCGCGTCGATCACCGGCCTTCCTGTGACATCGGATACCACCCGCCTGCGTCTGCCATGGTGGACGCGCAGCGTCGATTCAACTTACCTGACCGGCAAACGCGTCTTTGTGTTTGGCGACGGCACCCATGTGGCAAGTGCCGCCCGCATCGCGCGGGACGAAATGGGGTTCGAGGTTGCAGGCATGGGCTGCTTCAACCGCGAAATGGCCCGCCCGATCCGCGCCCTTGCCAAAGAATACGGCGTCGAGGCGTTGATCACCGATGACTATCTCGAGGTTGAAGCCGCCATTGCCGCCCTGCAACCCGAACTGATCCTCGGCACGCAGATGGAACGCCATATCGGCAAGCGCCTCGGCATTCCCTGCGCCGTGATCTCGGCGCCGATGCATGTGCAGGATTTCCCCGCCCGCTACTCTCCCCAGATGGGCTGGGAAGGCGCCAATGTGATCTTCGATACATGGATCCATCCGCTTGTCATGGGTCTGGAAGAGCACCTGCTGCACATGTTCCGCGATGATTTCGAATTTCACGACGAGGCGGGCGCATCCCACCACGGGGCCGCCCACCGGCCACGCGAAGATGGCGCTGATGCCGCGCCTGCGGCCGCGATTTTGGCGGGCTCGATGCCCGACGAAATCCCCCCCCCGGCTGAAGACGCGCCGGAAGATGCGTCCAACGTGATCTGGCTTGCCGACGCCGAACGCGAGTTGAAGAAGATCCCCTTCTTCGTGCGCGGCAAGGCCCGCCGCAATACCGAAAAGTTCGCCCAGCAAATGGGATTGACCCGGATCAGCGTAGACACCCTTTACGAGGCAAAGTCGCATTATGCACGTTGAACCCAACATCTCCGGCACCCGCGTCGGCTATAACATCGTGATCGTCACGCTGGACAGTCATGCCGCCGGCCCCGCTGCCCGCGTGGAACCCCGCCTTGCCAAGGATTTTCCCGGCCTCAACATCTCGATCCACGCCGCCGCCGAATGGGCCGAAGATCCCAGCGCCCTTGCCCGCACCAAGGTCGCCTTGCAAACCGCCGACATCATCGTGGCAAACCTGATCTTCATCGAAGAGCACATCAACGCGATCCTGCCTGACCTGCGCGCCGCCCGTGACCGCGTTGATGCCTTCATCGGGGTCATTGCCGATGCGCAGATCACCAAACTGACAAAGATGGGCGATCTGGACATGTCCAGGCCCACCTCGGGTCTGATGGGGCTTCTGAAAAAGCTGAAACCAAAAAAAGGTTCGTCCGAAAGTTCCGGACAGAAACAGATGTCGATGCTGCGGCGGATTCCAAAGATCCTGCACTTCATACCCGGAAAGGCGCAGGATCTGCGCGCGTGGTTCCTGTCGATGCAATACTGGCTTGGCGGGTCGGACGACAATATGGAACAGATGATCCGGTTCCTGATCTCGAAATATTCCACCCATCAGAACTGGCGCGGCGGTGCCTGCAAGGCCCCCATCGATTACCCCGAGGTGGCACTGTACCACCCCGCCCTGCCCGGCCGCATCACCACCGATCTGGCCGATCTGCCGCGCCCGGCAAAAGTCAGGGCGACGGTTGGGCTTTTGATGCTGCGCAGTTACGTGCTGTCCGCCGACAGCGCGCATTACGACGCCGTCATCGCCGCGTTCGAGGCGCGCGGCATCGCCTGCATTCCCGCTTTTGCCGGTGGCCTTGATGGCCGCCCCGCCATCAGTGCCTTCTTCCGATCCGCCGAAGGCACGCGGATTGATGCAATGGTTTCGCTGACCGGGTTCTCGCTTGTGGGCGGCCCCGCCTACAACGACAGCGATGCCGCCGTCGCCGCCCTGTCGGAACTCGATGTGCCCTATATCGCCGCCCATCCGCTAGAGTTTCAGACATTGGGCCAATGGGCAGGTGCCGGTTCCGGCCTTGGTCCGATTGAAACCACCATGCTGATCGCCCTGCCCGAGATTGACGGCGCAACCAACCCGACCGTGTTTGCCGGTCGCCACGGGCTTGATGGCTGTGCCGGATGCGCGCGGGCCTGTATCGGATCGGTCAGTTCCAAGGCGATGTCACCCTGCCATGAACGGATCACCTCGCTGGCCGAAAAAACCCTGCGGCTGGCCAGCCTGCGCCAGATGCGCAACGTCGACAAAAAGGTCGGCATCGTCCTGTTCGGCTTTCCGCCCAATGCCGGTGCTGCCGGTACCGCCGCTTACCTCAGCGTGTTCGAGTCGCTGCACAACACCCTCAAAAGCATGAAGGCTGATGGCTATACCGTCGATCTGCCCGAAACCGTCGATGATCTGCGCGCCGCCGTGCTGAAGGGCAATTCAGCCACATATGGCCAGCCCGCCAATGTTGCAGCGTTTGTTGATGCCGATACCATCGTGCGCCACACGCCGCATCTGGCCGAGGTGGAAGCCGTCTGGGGCCCGGCCCCCGGCAAGATCCAGTCCGATGGCAGCAATGTCTTCATCCTTGGGCGTCAGTTCGGCAACGTCTTCGTCGGCCTGCAACCCACCTTCGGCTATGAAGGCGATCCGATGCGCCTGCTGTTCGAACGCGGCTTTGCCCCGACGCATGCCTTCGTGCAGTTCTATCTGTGGCTGCGCAACAGCTTTGTGGCGGATGCCATCCTACATTTCGGCATGCACGGCGCACTGGAATTCATGCCCGGCAAGCAGGCCGGCCTTGGTGGCCGCGATTGGCCCGACCGTCTGATCGGCGAGATGCCCAATATCTACCTATATGCCGCCAACAACCCGTCTGAGGCGTCGCTTGCCAAGCGCCGCTCGAACGCCGTCACCATCACCCATCTGACACCGCCTTTGTCACAGGCGGGGCTGTACAAGGGCTTGGTCGAGCTGAAGGAAACCCTGACCCGCTGGCGCAATACAGCACCCGATGCGCATGAACTCGCCGATCTGGAAGCCCTGATCGCCGAACAGGCCGCCATGGTCGACATGGCCGGTCAAAGCCCGAACACCCTGTGGCTGAAACTGCTGGAGGCGGAAGATGCGCTGATCCCGGACGGCCTGCATGTCGTTGGCCGCCCGATGGATGCGCAGGCTCGCGCAGGCTATCTTGACTTGCTGCCGCCAATGAATGCGGCGGAACGAGCCCGTATCGACGCGCTGTTGCAGACCGACACTGAAACGCCGGCCTTGCTGCGCGCGATGTCGGGCCGGTTCATCGCCCCTGTCCCAGGTGGTGATCTGATCCGGTCGCCGCAGATCCTGCCGACGGGGCGCAACATCCATGCGTTCGACCCGTTCCGCATGCCCACCGAATTTGCCTTGCGCGACGGCGCTGCGCAGGCCGCCAGATTGCTGGACGCCCACCCCGTCCTGCCGCGCACCGTGGCACTTGTGCTTTGGGGGTCCGACAACATCAAATCCGACGGTGGCCCGATTGCGCAGGCCCTTGCCCTGATGGGCGCGCGGCCCCGGTTTGACAGCTATGGCCGCCTGTGCGGTGCCGATCTGATCCCGCTGGCCGAGCTTTCCCGCCCGCGCATCGATGTGCTGATGACGCTGTCGGGCATCTTCCGCGATCTTCTGCCCCTGCAAACCCGGATGCTGGCCGAAGCTGCCTGGAAATGTGCCACAGCCGATGAGCCGCTGGCACAGAACTTCATCCGCGCCCATTCGCTGGCCTATGCGCAAAAGATGGGCGTCGATATGGAAGTGGCCAGCCTGCGCGTCTTTTCAAATGCCGAAGGCGCGTACGGATCCAATGTCAACACGCTGGTCGATCAGTCCGCGTTTGGTGAAGAGGATGAACTGGCCGACGCGTACGAGGCGCGCAAATCGTTCGCCTACGGCCGCAACGGCAAGGCGGTCAAGAACGCCGCCCTGCTGCAAAACGCGCTCAAAGATGTCGACCTGGCGTACCAGAACCTCGAGTCTGTCGAATTGGGGGTCACCTCGGTCGATCACTATTTCGATACTTTGGGCGGCATCGCCCGCGCCGTGAAACGGGTGCGCGGCGTGGAAACCCCGGTCTATATCTCTGATCAGACCCGCGGCACCGGCAAGATCCGCTCGCTTCGCGATCAGATCGCGCTTGAATCCCGGTCACGCACGCTGAATCCGAAATTTTATGAAGGCCTGCTGAAGCATGGCGGTGAAGGCGTGCGCCAGATCGAATCGCATGTCACCAACACGCTGGGCTGGTCGGCCACCACGGCGCAGGTCGACCCCTGGGTTTACCAGCGCCTGTCGGAAACCTTTGTGCTGGACGAGGTGATGCGCAAGCGGTTGGCGGCACTTAATCCGCAAGCCTCTGCCCGGATGGCAAACCGCCTGATCGAGGCATCCGACCGCGCCTATTGGTCGCCCGATGCTGCAACTCTTGCCGCCCTGCAGGGGGCTGCGGATGAACTTGAAGACCGTCTTGAAGGGATCGCAGCAGAATGACGCAGATCCGCCCCCTAACCGCCCAACCCGCAACCGAAAGAGGCCCGACATGAGTCCACTTGACGCAATCCCGAACCTGCGGGGCCTTGATGGTGACGGCTCGGTGCAGGTGCATCAGGATGCCGAGACCAAGATCGAAGGTGCCAAGGTGTTTTCGGTCTATGGCAAGGGCGGCATCGGCAAATCGACCACCTCGTCGAACCTGTCAGCCGCGTTTTCCATGATGGGCAAGCGGGTGTTGCAGATCGGCTGCGACCCGAAACACGACTCGACCTTTACCTTGACCGGCCGCTTGCAGGCGACGGTCATCGACATCCTGAAGGACGTCGATTTCCATGCCGAAGAACTGCGTCCCGAAGATTACGTTGCGACCGGCTTCAACGGCGTGAAATGTGTGGAGGCGGGCGGGCCGCCTGCGGGTACCGGCTGCGGCGGCTATGTCGTCGGGCAAACGGTCAAGCTGTTGAAACAGCATCACCTTCTGGAAGACACCGATGTGGTGATCTTTGATGTGCTGGGCGATGTGGTCTGTGGTGGTTTTGCAGCCCCGCTGCAGCACGCCGACCGCGCGGTGATTGTCACCGCCAACGATTTCGACAGCATCTATGCCATGAACCGCATCATTGCCGCCGTCCAGGCCAAGTCGGGCAACTACAAGGTGCGGCTGGCGGGCTGCGTTGCCAACCGGTCGCGTGAAACCAACGAGGTTGACCGCTACTGCGAACGTGTCGGCTTCAACCGCATCGCGCACATGCCCGACATCGACGCCATCCGCCGTTCTCGGCTAAAGAAAAAGACTTTGTTCGAAATGGCCGACGAAGAAGATATCGTGATGGCCCGCGCCGAATACATGCGGCTGGCCGATACGTTGTGGCGGTCGGTCGAGGGGGCAGGATCGTCCCCCGCACCATTGCCCGACCGCGAGATCTTTGAACTCCTGGGGTTCGATTGATGGCTGATTACGCTGCAACCCTGAGCCGTGTCGAAGATTACTTTGACCGGTCCGCCACCAAGGTTTGGGAGCGGCTGACGTCTGACGCGCCGGTATCGCGCGTGCGCCAGACGGTCCGCGAAGGGCGCGACCGGATGCGGGCCCTGATGCTGTCACGCTTGCCTGCCGATCTGCACGGTGCGCGCGTGCTGGATGCCGGGTGCGGGGCGGGGCAGATGACCGCGGAACTGGCGGCACGCGGTGCGCAGGTGATGGCCGTCGATATCTCGCCCGCGCTGGTCGACATCGCCAAGGCCCGCCTGCCCGCCGAACTTAGCCCCCGCGTCACCTTTGCCAGCGGCGACATGACGGCCGATCACGGTACCTTTGATTACGTTCTGGCGATGGACAGCCTGATCTATTACGGCACTGCCGATATCACCCGTGCCCTGACACGTCTGGGCAGCCGCACAGCACAGGCCGTCGTGTTCACCGTTGCCCCAAAAACGCCGTTTCTGATGGCGTTCTGGACCTTGGGCAAGGCGTTCCCGCGCGCCGACCGCTCGCCCGTCATGGTGCCGCATGCCCATGCAGAACTGTCCCGCGAAACCGGTGGCAAGATCACCAGAATAGACCGCGTCGCGCGCGGGTTCTACATTTCGGAATGTCTGGAGTATCGTCCTTGATCCTTGGCAAATCCCAGATCAAGAAGCTGAACGGCGCCTGGCTGCCGTTTGCCGATGCGGCATCGGATGGCCTGCCGATGGCACAGCTTTTGCGGCTCAGCCTGTTTCAGGTGTCGGTCGGGATGGCCACGGTTTTGCTGCTCGGTACGCTGAACCGGGTGATGATCGTGGAACTTTCGGTGCCCGCCACGGTGGTTGCCTTCATGATCGCGCTGCCCGTTCTGTCTGCGCCCTTCCGCGCGATGCTGGGTCACCGCAGCGACAACTACCGATCGCATATCGGCTGGAAGCGCGTGCCCTACCTGTGGTTCGGCTCGCTGTGGCAGATGGGCGGGCTTGCGATCATGCCCTTCGCGCTGATCGTGCTGTCGGGTGATCAGGTCCTTGGGCCGACATGGGCGGGCGAGGCGCTGGCGGGTCTGGCATTTCTGATGACGGGTCTTGGCCTGCACATGACGCAAACCGCAGGCCTTGCCCTTGCGTCCGACCGCGCCACCGATGCGTCGCGGCCAAAGGTGGTGGCGCTGCTTTATGTGATGTTCCTGCTGGGCATGGCGATCTCGTCGGTGATCATCGGCTGGCTGCTGCGCGATTTCGATCAGATCCGGTTGATCCGCGTGGTTCAGGGCTGCGCTGCAATCACCTTGGTGCTGAACCTCATAGCCCTGTGGAAACAAGAAAAAATCCAGCCCATGAGTGCGGAAGAAATGGCCGCCACCCGGCCGTTCTTTGCCGAGTCGTGGCGCGAGTTCATCCGGGGCAGCGATGTGGCCCGCCTTCTGGCCGTTGTGGTGATCGGCACCATGGGCTTTCAGATGCAGGATGTGCTGCTGGAACCCTACGGCGGTCAGATCCTCGGCCTGTCGGTCGGGGCCACAACTTGGCTTACGGCGGCCAATGCACTTGGGGCGCTGGTGGGTTTCATCCTCGCCGGGCGCTGGATAGGCCGGGGTCACGATGTGTTCCGGATGGCGGCACGCGGTATTCTGGTGGGCGTTCTGGCGTTCACCACGGTCATTCTTGCCGGGCTGATGTCATCAATTGCGCTGTTCTTTGCAGGCGCCGTCTGTATCGGATTGGGGGCGGGCCTTTTTGCCGTCTCCACCCTGACCGCCGCGATGGCACTGCCGACGCGCGGGCTTTCGGGGCGCGGTCTGGCGCTTGGGGCATGGGGTGCGGCACAGGCGACCGCTGCCGGCCTGTCCATTGCCGTTGGCGGCGCGCTGCGCGACACGGTTGGAGGCTTTGCGATGGCGGGCCATCTTGGCCAAACCCTCGCCACCCCTGCTTTCGGCTATTCTTTCGTCTACCACATTGAAATTGTGGTGCTATTTGCTTCACTTCTGGTGCTTGGCCCCATGGTGCGGACCAAACCCTACGACCCTTCATCCGATGCAGACGCGGCCCCGCAGGGCATCGTTGAATTCCCCACCTGACCCCCGGAGGACCAAGACATGGTTGGTGTAACCTTTTTCGGAAATTTCGACCTCGCCAGTCTGGCGATCTGGCTGTTCTGGGGCTTCTTTGCTTTGCTGGTGTACTATCTGCAAACCGAAAACATGCGCGAAGGCTATCCGCTGGAAACAGAAGATGGTCAGCCTGCCCCCAATCAGGGCCCGTTCGGCCTGCCTAAACCCAAGACGTTTTTGCTGCCGCACGGGCGCGGCTCGGTTTCATTGCCGGATGGCGCGCAGGAAAACCGCGACCTCCCACTGGTGCGCACTGCCGCCTCTGAAGGCTTCCCGCATGCCCCGACGGGTGATCCCATGGTGGATGGCGTTGGCCCCGCCGCATGGGCACCGCGCCGCGATGTGCCCGAACTGGACGGCCACGGCCACAACAAGATCGTGCCCATGGCCATGGCGGGCGGCTTTGCCGTTTCCGCAGGGCGTGATCCGCGCGGATTGCCGGTGCAGGCCAGCGATCTGGAGGTTGTCGGCCGTGTTTCGGACATGTGGGTTGATTCCCCCGAACAGCTTGTCCGCTATCTTGAGATTGATCTGAACGAGGGTGGCAAGCGTCTTGTGCCAATGCCGATGGTAAAGATCCGGGCAGACCGCGTGCGCATCAACTCGATCTCATCCGATCTTTTCGCCGGCGTTCCACAAACCCGTTCGATGGCCGAAGTAACGCTGTTGGAAGAAGAAAAGATCAGTGCATATTATGCTGGCGGCACGATGTATGCCGCCGCCAAACGCAAAAGCGGCAACTGATCGCAACCGGGGGGAAGCACCGATGTCTGACCATGATGATTTCGCGATCGAGCCGATCCCCGGATTGCCCGCGATGCCCCCAAAGGGTGAACTTGTCCTGTGGCAGGGCCGCCCCAACACCTTTGCACTGGCCCGCGAAGCGATGGGGCTTGGTTGGGTTGCCGGCTACTTCGCGGTGCTCGCAATCTGGCGTGCAACCGTGGTGGCTGATGCGACGGTCGTCTCGGTAGTCGCGGTGATGCTGCCCTATGTCGTCATCGGTCTGGTGGCTTGCGGCATCATCCTTGCCATTGCCGCAGTGCAGGCGCGGACCACCGTCTACACGCTAACCACCGCCCGCATCGCCATGCGGATCGGTGCGGCGCTGACCGTCACGCTGAACCTGCCCTACACACAAATCGGCACCGCCAGCCTTGATCTGAAGCGTCGCGGCACTGGCACCATAGCGGTGACGACGCTGGGCGATACCCGGCTTTCCTACCTTGTCTGCTGGCCACATGTCCGCCCTTGGCAAATGTCGAAGACCCAACCTGCGTTGCGCTGCATCCCCGATGCAGCACGGGTTGCACAGATCTTGTCGGACGCCGCCGAAACCCGCATCAGCCAACCCGTGATAAGCCGCGTCGATCCATCGCTGGCCGTCGCGGCAGAATGAAGGGGCAGGCCATGACGATGCAAAACCAAACCAATACCCCCCGCAAGGTCGAGATCATCCCGACGAACCTGCTGCGTGCGATGCTGGCACTGGTGCTTGCGACACTTGCCTTGGTGGGCTATTCCGCAGTGACCGGACGCGAACAGGTCGGTCAACCGAAACCAGCCGCGATTGTCGCCGAACGCAGCATCATCCTGAAAGGCGGCGGCGCGCAGGCGGTGACGGTGCTTGCCCCCGACGGCACACTTTTGGTTGACCTTGCGCATGGCGGTTTCATCACCGTCATCCAGAACGCATTGGAACGGGCCCGGCTGACCGCAGGCGTCGACAAGCTGCTGCCGGTGCGAATCGTTGAATACGCCAATGGGCGGCTTACAGTTCTTGATGACTACTCGGGCTGGTCCGCCGAACTCGGGGCCTTTGGTGCTGACAACAGGGCCGCGTTCGAACGGCTCATGTCCGAGTGAAGACCAAATCTGATACGGGCCAATACGGAGCGAAACCATGGGAATATTCACAAGATCAACCGAAATGGTGCCTTGCACCGTCGAGGTCAGCCATCGTTTCGAAAGCCTTTATGCGCATGTTCGCTTCAACAACGGCGCTGTGGTCTATCCGGGTGACGAGGTTCTGGTGCATGGCCAGCCGATCATGGCCGCCTATGGCGAATTGATCACCGAGGACCGTCACGCCACCATCACCCGCGCCAACGCCCTTGAACGCCTCTGGACCCGGATGACCGGCGATTTCGGCTTCATGGAGCTGTGCGAGTTTTCATTCTCCGACGAGGTGACGCCATGAATGCCACGCCGCAAGATCTGTTCCCCCTTGATATCGACACCTCGACGCCGGTGACCGATACCACGGCCATGGCCACGGAAACCACGCTGCTGAACCCGCGCTTTTACACCACGGATTTCGACGAGATGGACCGTGTCGATGTTACCCCGGTTCGTGCCGAATGGGACAAGCTGATCGCGCAGATGAAATCCGACCCCAACAAGGGCCATTTCAAGAAAACCGTTGAGTGGACGGAATGGGATGCCAACTGGGACGGCATGGAACCCAAGCTGAAGCGGGAGTTCATCGATTTTCTGGTATCATCTTGCACCGCGGAATTTTCTGGCTGCGTGCTTTACAAGGAAATGAAGCGCCGCGGCACCAACCCCGACATTTGCGAGTTGTTCAGCTACATGTCGCGCGACGAAGCCCGCCATGCCGGTTTCATCAACGATGCCCTGCGCGAGGCAGGGGTGGCGGTCAACCTCGGGTTTCTGACCAAGGCCAAGAAGTACACCTACTTTCAGCCCAAGTTCATCTACTACGCCACCTATCTTTCGGAAAAGATCGGCTACGCCCGCTACATCACCATCTACCGCCACCTCGAAGCCAATCCCGAGATGCGCTTTCACCCGATCTTCAAATGGTTCCGCGAATGGTGCAATGACGAATTCAGCCATGGCGAGGCGTTTGCGCTGATCATGCGCACCGATCCGAAACTGACCTCCACGTTCGTCAACAAACTGTGGATCCGCTTTTTTCTGACCGCCGTCTATTCCACCATGTTCGTGCGCGACCACGCCCGGCCTGAGTTTCACAAGGCCCTTGGAGTCGATATCGAATGGTACGACCAAGAGGTGTTCCGCAAGACCAGCGCCATCGCCCGGCAGGTCTTCCCGATCGAGATCGACATCGATCACAAACGCTGGCTGCCCAACCTGCGGCGGATGCGCGATGCGTTTCTTGCCATGGATGTCGCTAAAAAACGTGGCGGTGTGTCGGGTTTTGTGGGCCGGATGGTCGCAGGTGCCTCGGCCCTGCGGGGGTTTGTGGCGATCTACACCCTGCCCGTGATCAAGACCCAGCCGCCGTTAAGCGTCCGGATGGAGCCGGTCTATTGATCAATCCATCCCCCCGCAGGGCAACCCGATGATGGCCGACAGCCCTTGGCAGGCCGCAGTGATTGCGCTGTTCCTGTGGTGGTTTTCCACCGGCATTATTCTTTGGCGTGTCCGGGTGGCGGACAATGGTCGCGGTCATCAACACGCATTGTCGGTGCTGCTTGGCCTGCCGCTGCTGTTTGCCGGCATCCTCGCGTTGCGCGCGTCACTGGCGGACGCATCGGCAGTTGGAACTTACCTTGCGTTTTTCGCCGCCCTCGCGATCTGGGGTTGGGTCGAGCTTGCCTTTCTGTCGGGCATCATCACCGGCCCGAACACCCGTGTATGCCCCGCAAATGCACAACCATGGGATCGCTTCTGGCGCGCGGTCGGCACCATCGCCTGGCACGAGGCGCTGCTGATCGCGGTCTTGCTGACCATGGGCTATCTGTCCCGCGACAGCGTCAACCCGTTTGCATTTCTGACATTTGCGTTGCTGTTCGGCGCGCGCATATCGGCCAAGATGAACCTGTTTTTCGGTGTGCCGCGTATCAACACCCAATTTCTGCCGCGTCCGCTTGGACATCTTGCCAGCCACTTCCGCCGCTCGCGCATCACTGTGTTCTTTCCCTTTTCCGTCAGCCTTCTGACCATCGCGTCTGCCCTGTTGCTGGAACGCGCAGTCAATGCCACTTCTGCCGGGGAAAGTGTCGGCTACACCTTGCTGACCTGCCTGTCGCTGCTTGCCGTGCTGGAACACTGGTTCATGGTTCTGCCACTGCCGGATGAAAAGCTGTGGCGCTGGATGTTGCCCATTGCAAAGCCAAACACTAAACTTCGCAATCAAGACCGACTGCATGAGGGACCGCATGGACTTTGACACCATTTTCCGCAGCCAGCTTGACGTCCTCAAGGCAGAGGGCAACTACCGCACATTTGCCGAACTGGAACGCAAACGCGGCGAGTTTCCCCGGGCCGCCAACTATCTGGACGGTAAGGTTTCCGATATCACGGTCTGGTGCTCGAACGATTATCTGGGCATGGGTCAGCACGAGGATGTGGTGCAGGCGATGATCGATTGCGTGCAGGCCTGTGGCACTGGGTCGGGCGGCACACGCAACATTTCCGGCACCAATCACAAGCATCTGCTGCTTGAGGCAGAACTTGCGGATCTGCATGGCAAGGATGCGGCGTTGCTGTTCACCTCTGGCTATGTGTCGAACTGGGCAGCCCTGTCCACGCTGGGCAGCCGTATTCCAAACGCCGTGATCCTGTCGGATGCCGGCAATCACGCCTCGATGATCGAAGGCGTGCGGCACAGCCGCGCCGACAAGGTGATCTGGAAGCACAACGATTGGCGCGATCTGGACCGCAAACTGGCGGCGGTCGGCGATCGCCCCAAGATCGTGGCGTTTGAGAGCGTCTATTCGATGGACGGCGACATCGCCCCGATCAAGGAAATCGTCCAGGTGACCAAGGCCCACGGCGCGCTCAGCTACATTGACGAGGTGCATGCAGTTGGCATGTACGGCCCGCGCGGCGGCGGTGTATCCGAACGCGAAGGCCTTGCCGATCAGATCGATCTGATCGAAGGCACGCTTGGCAAGGCTTTTGGCGTGGTCGGTGGCTATATCACCGGATCGGCGCCGCTGTGCGATTTCATCCGGTCATTCGCATCGGGTTTCATTTTCACCACGGCGCTGCCGCCGGCGGTTGCTGCGGCTGCAACCGCGTCGATCCAGCACCTGAAACGGTCGAACGTCGAACGCCTGCGCCAGCGCGAGCAGGTGGCGAAGCTGCGCGCCCGTCTTGACCGGCTTGGCATCCCGCATATGGCAAACGAAAGCCATATCATCCCGGTGATGATCGGCGATCCGGTAAAGTGCCGCCAGATCAGCGATATCCTGATGCGCGACTGGGGCATCTACGTGCAGCCGATCAATTACCCCACCGTGCCAAAGGGAACCGAACGGTTGCGCATCACGCCCTCACCCTTCCACACCGACGCCGATATCGATCATCTGGTCAACGCCCTCGCGGCCCTGTGGCATCGGTGCGCATTGGCCCATGCCCATGCAGTGGCATGACACGGCGTCAGTGACAGCTGTGACCAAGGGCTGACAAACAGCTGGTAAGAGACGACCGCAAACTGCCCTATTTTCTTGCAACCATGCGCAGAAGATCGCCCTTCTGGTCCAGCCCCAGTGCGCGCTGCACGCATTGCGCGATATCCGTCGCCGTCAGTCCGGCATCCGCATACATCGCCTGCGGGCTGGCCTGTTCGATGAACCGGTCCGGCAATGTCATGGTGCGCACCATCACCTTGCCATCCAGCCCGCCGCTGTTGGCCAGATATTGCAGAACCAGCGCGCCAAAGCCACCCATCGCACCCTGTTCAACCGTCACGATCAAACGGTGATGCTGTGCCAACTGGCCGATCAGATCAGTATCCAGCGGCTTGGCAAACCGCGCGTCCGCCACGGTTGCCGATATACCGCAAGTGTCCAGCATTTCGGCAGCTATCAGGCATTCCGACAGATGCGCGCCGAATGACAGCAGCGCCACCGTCTCGCCCTGCCGCAGCACCCGGCCCTTGCCGATCGGCAAGACCCGGCCGCGTGCCGGCATTTCCGCCCCCACGCCTTCGCCGCGCGGATAGCGAAAGGCAATCGGCCCTTCGTCATGGGCAGCGGCGGTCGCCACCATATCGACCAGTTCCGCCTCGTCCCCCGCTGCCATCACCACAAATCCCGGCAGATTGGCAAGATAGCCGACATCAAACGCCCCCGCATGGGTTGCGCCATCCGCCCCGACAAGCCCGGCGCGGTCTATCGCAAAGCGCACCGGCAAGCCCTGCAATGCGACATCATGCACGATCTGGTCATAACCACGCTGCAAGAAACTGGAATAGATCGCGACGAATGGCTTCATCCCCGCCGCGGCAAGGCCGGCGGCGAACGTAACGCCATGCTGCTCGGCGATACCCACATCAAAGACCCGCGCCGGAAACCGCCTGGCCATGATGTCAAGCCCGGTGCCGGACGGCATTGCCGCCGTGATCGCCACGACCCGCCTGTCGCGGGCGGCCTCATCTGTCAGGGCCTGGCCAAAAACGCTGGTATAGGCGGGCGCGTTGGGTTTCGATTTGGCCTGTGCGCCTGACGTCACATCGAACTTGGCAACACCGTGATACTTGTCCGCAGCCAGTTCGGCGGGCGCATAGCCCTTGCCTTTGACGGTCACCGCATGGATCAGCACCGGCCCCTTGGCCCGCGCCTTGGCCGCGCGCAGGGTCGCCAGCAACTGCGGCATGTCATGGCCGTCGATCGGCCCGATATAGGTAAATCCCAGTTCCTCGAACAAGGTGCCGCCACCCGGCATGCCTGTCACCAGCGCCCGTGCACGGCGCGCGCCATCACGCAAAGGACCGGGCAACGCTGCCTCGATCCCCGCCGCCAGATCGCGCATTGCGGCAAACGGCGTGCCCGCTGAAAGCCCGGTCAGATATTTCGACATCGCCCCCACAGGGGGCGCAATGCTCATGTCATTGTCATTCAGGATGACAAACAGACGCTGGCCCAGATGCCCCGCCGCATTCATCGCCTCGTAGGCCATGCCAGCCGTGATCGCGCCATCACCGATCACGGCAATCGCATCCCCCGTCGGTTGACCCATGTCACGCGCCACCGCAAACCCTAGGGCTGCCGAGATCGACGTTGAAGAATGCGCCGCGCCAAAGGGATCGAATTCCGACTCCGACCGTTTGGTAAAGCCCGAAAGCCCGCCACCCTGACGCAAGGTGCGCATCCGGTCGCGCCGCCCGGTCAGTATCTTGTGCGGGTAGCATTGATGCCCGACATCCCAGATCAGCTTGTCAACGGGCGCATTGAACACGGCATGAATGGCCACCGTCAGTTCCACCACCCCAAGCGACGATCCCAAATGGCCGCCGGTTTCCGACACCACCGAAATCGTTTCGGCCCGCAATTCGTCCGCCAGACGCGACAGCTCCGTATCGCTTAGGGCACGCAGGTCGGCGGGTGTGACAACACGGTCAAGCATGGGGGTGACAGGGCGCATCATTTCATCCTCGCATCAGAGCAAATCAGGGAAAAGTGGAACGCGGTTTCCCCGCCCGATCTGCACAAAATCAAAAGGCAGGATCAGTTCCGGCGAATCTATCGTCGTCTGACCCGATCTGTAAAAAAAGGTGCCGCGTGGAGGGCACACGGCACCAGTTTCCTGAAGCCATCAGGAAGGGAGCAGGGCGATGGTTACCCCGTACCTCGGGTCGGCTGTCCTTGACCCGAGTGGGTTGCGAAAGGCCGGCTGCCCGCCCTTTCGAAGGTCAGATCATACCAGCGCGACAACCGCCCTTACCGGGTCAAGAGCTGCATTGGGATCGACCGGCAATACCGCCTTCACTGCCAGCATCGCCAGCGCAAACGCGATAATCGCCACGAACACCACCAACGCCCACCCCGCCCCGCGCAGCATCTGCATCAGCACCCAAAGCCGCAGTATTTCTTTGGGCTTTACGTCCTTGTAGAGTGGTTCAGACATCTGGCCGTTCTCCTTGATCTTGCAAAAGTCTGGGATGTCGCATCAGTCGGGGACCTTGCATCAGTCGGGTGCCGCAAAGCCATGATCCTGCGCCCAGACAAACCAGTTATCCACGACCGTTCCGGTCAGCAGAATGCCGATACCGCCGGTCACACCAACCAGCACCGCAAACCACCAGCCCCACCGATGGATGCCTTCCATCGTGGCATTGAACCCCATGGTCCAGCGCCAGAACAGCGCGGCACGTTCCGACGCCGTGCCACGATCGACGATCTGTTCCAGTTCCCGGTCGCCGCCCAGCCGGGTGACGGACAGAATGGTCGCCCCGTGCATCGCGAACAGCAGAGCCGAGCCATACAGGAAGACGATCGAAAGCGCGTGGAACGGGTTGTAGAACAGGTTGCCGTAGGTCAGCGAAAAGTTGTTGGTCCAGTCCAGATGCGGGAAGATGCCGTACGGCACCGCTTCGGACCAGCTGCCCATCATCAACGGCCGGATCAGGCCCAGCACCAGAAACAGCCAGATCGCACCGGCAAAGGCCCAGGACACGTGCTTGCCCAAACCCAGCGCCTCGGCCCGCAGATAGGTGCGCACCCACCAGGTCATCACCGAAATCAGCAAGAAGAATGACGCCAGCAGCCACAAGCCGCCCTCGCCCATCGGCGGGATACGCAGGCCCCATTCCGGGCCCGGCGGTTCCAGCGCCATCCACAGCAGATCTCGCACGAACACCCCCGGGCTATACCCGGCCAGATGCCAGAACCAGGCACCGCACAGGAAGAACCAGATCAGCCCGGTCGCAACCGAGATAACCCCGAAGGTACCCAGATAGATCGGCCCCAATTGCGCGTTGCCAAGCCAGCCTGCAAGGTTGGAAAAGGTGGCGCCATTGGTCCGGTTACCCAGCTCAACATTCCCGTGCATTCCCATTTCGGGCGCAGAACGCACCTGCACTTGCGTGAATATGTTCTGGTATTCAGCCATTTACGCCTCCCTCGAGCCCGTTCCAGATCGGCAGTTCCAGCCACCAATCCCACCACACAACCCATTGATCAAACCAGATCGTGCCCGAAATCAGGATGCAAATGGCACTCCAGAACCCGGCATTCAGCGCCAGAAGAAGCCCGACACGGTGGATGCCAAGCGTGCCGACCGAATACCCGATCAGATCGCGAAAGAAGGTATCCTCGTGATCCGGCGTTTTCATCAACTCGCCCTTCGGCGGGTTTGCCGCCGACAGGATCAGACCGCCATGCAGCGCCAGCGCCAGTGCTGTGGTGAAAAAGAAACTGACCGCCAGCATGTGCGCCGGATTGTAGTGGAAGTTGCCATAGGCATAGCCGGTGTTCGACACCCAATCCAGATGGCTGAAGATGCCATAGGGAAACGCGTGGCCCCATGCGCCCATCAGCACCGGGCGGATCACCACCAGGGTGACATAGGCGAAGATCGCCACTCCAAAAGCGAAAGGCACATGCAATCCGATGCCCAGCTTGCGGCAGATTTCAACTTCCCGCAGCGCCCAGCTGACGAATGCGCCAATGGCGCAGATTGTGATGATCTGCCAAAGGCCGCCCTGCAACAGCGGTGCCGGGGCCAGACCCATTTCGATCGCCGGCGGATTGATCGAGATCAGCCAAGGGTTCCATGTCGGCCCCATCGCCGCGCCATAGAAGATCAGCAGGGTTCCCAACGCCGCAAAGAAGAATGTCGTAACCCCGAAAAAGCCGACGTAGAATGGCCCGACCCAGAAGTCGAACAGGTTCCCGCCCACCAAAGTGCCCCCGGGCACCCGGTATTTTCGCTCGAAGCTGAGCAGTGCCATGCTTTCCTCATTGCGTTTCCAGATTGCCCCACACGGTGCGCATCACGCGCAAGGCCGGGGCGATCTTGTGATCTGTTGTGGTAAGTGACGGGCGGCCATCAGCCGCCCGCAACGGGTGCATTCCTGATTATTCGGCCGGTGCCACGGTGCCGTACTTGGCAGCAGCAATGTCGAACCAGTTGTAGCCAGGGGTGCTAAGCAGAACGAGGTGAATCATCGCTGCCAGCAGAAAGAGGAAAACGCCCTGTGCCACGAACACACGACGCGGATCGAAGATCAGCCAGATTTTGTAAAACTTGCTCATTTTTCAATCCCTCTCAAAACCACGGGCGCCAGATGAACACTGCCAGGTGAGCAACGACAGCGACGGTCACAAACAACCAAAGCCCGCTCATGTAGACAGAGTGCAATTCTTGCGCCTGCGAGTCAGTCAGACCTGTGAAACTCAGGTCACTTCTATCAGCCATGCTATCCTCCGGATCGTCAGACTGACGCCGCATTCCCTGCGGCCGGGTCACGGTTGGGCGGATTGCCCCTCCGACGTTTCACCTTCCTGACGGGAAGGTGAATTCTGCATAAGCGGCACCCTAGCCGCGAAAAATGATCGGCGTGATAACCTCGGCATCATGCCAGGCGCGCGCAACCGGGCCAGTGCACCGGAGACTTGCATGTCGGATGATTGACCCCAGCCAGACCAGCGTCTGCAACGGCAGCGCCAAGGCGAAGATCAGGGCAAAGTAGATGAAGAACTCGGTCTTGGGCACACGGTGCACATGATGAGGCGCGTTGCCTGCGGTCTGGTCGCTCATGTCGTCTCTCCCACGGTTAATAGTATTTCTGCGCCCGGCAGGGCTTCTACGGTTTCACGGACAACTCGTTCGGCACCGGCATCAAGGGCCGCTTTTTCGGCTGCGTCGCGCAAGGTGCGCGCCGCGCTGATCCGGGTCAGAATCGGATGTTGGTTCACGATTTTATCAAGTGCGGCCTGCGCATCGGCATCCCAGGGGAAATCGCGGCGCAAGGTTGTCGGGGTGGCCGCGGCACTGTCCATGTCAGTGCCCAGCGGCAGAATGTGGAACAGCGCATCGAACAGGCTGTTGCATACCTCTTGCAAGATCCACACTGCCCCGCCGTAGCCCATCACCGGCGAACCTGTGTGCCGCCGGATCGCCGCCCCCGGAAAGCTTGCCGCGATAAAACTCGGGGCCGGGCCGAAACCGCCCTTCAGTTCTGCCAGATACATCTTTTCGTTGATCGACCCCATCACGATCAAGGGGCGATGCTGTTTCAGAAGCGCGCGTACCGCATCGTTGTTGGTCTTCTGGCCGGGCTGTCGCGCCACCGCAAACGCGCAAGGCAGGCCCAGATCAGATTCCAGATAATGCCGGATCCCGCGTGCATAGGTTTCACTCGCGACAATCGCAAAAGACGCGGTTGCAAAGAAATCCTGAGTGACCGACCGCCACAGATCCCACACCGGCTTCAGCGTCGAATGTTTTTCGCGCTCGGTGAACGGCTCGGGATCCAGACCCAGCATTTCGCCAAGGGTGCACAAGAATTTCGTCGTGCTGTCCATGCCGATCGGCGCTTGCAGATAGGGCTTGCCCAGCACCTCGGCCAGACCGCGCCCGAATTCGCGGTACATCACGATATTCACATCGGCATTCACCAGACGCCGCATCTCGGCCACATGCGCGCCAAGCGGCATCACCATGTTCACCTCGGCGCCGATCCCTTCAACCAGACGGCGGATCTCGTGCAGATCGGACGCCATGTTGAACACGCCGTACATCGGCCCCAGGATGTTAACGCGCGGCTTTTGCCCGGCATCGCGGGCGGTTTCCGGCGGCATCCGGCCCTTGGTCATGCCGAATTCGGTAAAGATCCAGGTCATCGCCCGGTCCGCCGTCTGCCACTGATCCTCATCAATCGTGCGCGGCAGGAACCGCTGGATGTTGGTGCCCATCGGCGTGACGCCGCCGCCGATCATCTCGGCGATCGATCCTGTCACGACAACCGCAGGCAACGCCGGATCAAGCGTCTGCCAGGCACGGCGCATCGCCCCTTCGGTGCCGTCGCGGCCAAGTTCTTCTTCGCCCAAGCCCGTCACCACGATGGGCAGTTCATGCGGCGGCATCGCGTCGGTGTAATGCAGCACGGACGTCACCGGCAGGTTTTCGCAGCCGACCGGGCCATCAATGACGACCTGCAATCCCTTGACGGCGCAGAATGCGTAAACCGCACCCCAATAGCCCCCCGCGCGATCATGATCCTGCACCAGCATCAGATCATCTCCTCGGCGCGAGCAGCACGGGCGGCCTTGTCGAGCTTTTTCTGATGTGCTGCGCGGAAATCAGGCCGCAGGTTGGGCGAGCCTTCCCAGATGCCGGCAGTATCGCCTTTGCCAACGCCTTCAAAGAACGCCTTCATATCCTCCATCCGCGCCCGGCCTGCGATGGCGGCATTAACCACCTGGCCCAGCGAACCCGCCCCTGCCGGCCCCATCAAGGGCCGTGCCGAGATCAGATTTGTGAAGTACAATGAGGGGATCGCCTTTTCCTTGGCCTTTTGCACCAACGGGGTGGTGCCGATGGCCAGATCCGGGCGAATGGCCTCCATCGCGGACAGATCATCCTCCAGCGAGGCGCGGAATTTCACCTTTACGCCGCGCGCTTCCAGCCAGTCGCGGTCGGGTTCGCTCCACTGCGTGCGCGGGCAGGCGGTGCCCACATAGGGCACATCCGCGCCGCTTTCGATCAGCAGACGCGCGACCAGCAACTCTGACCCTTCATACCCCGAAAGCGTGATCGTCCCCTTGATCGGCGCTGCGGTCAGCGCCGCTTTGATCGCCGGAAGAAACGCATTTTGCGCGGCTGAAACCATTGCAGGATCAATGTTGTAGGCATCGCCGATCGCTGCAAGCCAGGCCGCAGTGCCATCCAGCCCGACCGGCGCAGACCCAACGACCCGCCGCCCCGCCGCCTGAAATTCCCGCACTGACGCGGTATAAAACGGATGGATCGCCGCCACCACGTCGCAGTCAAGTGCGGCGTACAATTCGCGCCATTCCCGGCACGGCACCACGGGCCCGGCAGCCAGCCCCAAAGGTGCAAGCATTGCCCCGATCATCATCGGATCGGCGGGAAACATCTCGCCCAGCAATGCCACGGTCGGGCGATCATGCTTGCCGCCTGCAGGTGCCGCGACCGGCCCCGCCTCAATCTCGGCGCGGGCGTATTTCAGCATCGCCCCCGCCAGCACATCCTTGGCTTCGGCATGGGTCGGAATGCCAAAGCCCGGCACGTCTATCCCCACGATCCGCACACCATTGATTTCACTTGGCAAAAGCTTCAATGGCACACCACTGGCTGTCGGCACGCACAGGTTGGTCACCACGATTGCGTCGTTGCGTTCTGGGTCTGCCAGTTCGTGCACCGCATCGCGGATGTCCTCGAACAGTTTGCCGGTCACCAGGGATTCCGAGTTGAACGGCACATAACCCACAGACCGGCGCGCGCCGTAGAAATGCGACACGAATGTCAGCCCGTATACGCAGCACGCCGATCCCGACAACACCGTCGCCACCCGCCGCATCCGAAGACCGACGCGCAGTGAACCAAACGCCGGGCACATCGATTGCGGCTTGTCGTGCGGGCCCTGCGGATAATCCGCGGCATATTGGTCAAGAATGTCGGATTTGCCGGCACTGCGCGCCGCGGCCTCCATCGTGGCAGCCCCGGCATGGCACCCCATGCCATCCACCGGCGGGGGTGCCACCGCATCTTGCGGCTGCGCAGCCGTTACGTCCAGCAAAGGCGCTGAATGTACGCTGTCATAGCCGACTTCGCTGCTCATTTCGCCGCAACCGATGTGCCAGGGGCGGGACGGGCAGCGATCTTTGTCAAGGCGCGGTCCAATGCCGCGAGAGCGTCCAGATCAAACATGGTCATACACCACTTCCAAGGATTTCTTCAGCACTGCGAACTTGCCCCGCATGTCTTCATCCGTGGCCGGGGTCAGGACAAAATCAGCACCGGTGGCTTCGGCAGAAAACAGGTTCAGCAGCCCGTCCTGCGTCACCGGTGCCGGGCGTACCGGCGGTGCTACGGCCACCGCTTCGGCAAGGGCCGCGAACATCGGGCCCCATTGAGACTCGTAGCTGCCAACGATCTGATAGTTCGCGGATTTCTTGCGCAGATCATCATCTTGCGGAATGGCCGCCAGTACCGGTATCCTCACCGCCGCCGCAAAGGCCGCCGCCTCGCCCGTGCCGTCATCCTTGTTGATCACCAGCCCCGCGATACCGACATTGCCGCCCAGCTTGCGGAAATACTCCACCGCAGAGCAGACGTTGTTGGCCACATACAGCGATTGCAGATCGTTAGAGGCGACAAGGATCACCTTCTGCGCCATATCCCGCGCGATCGGCAGACCGAACCCGCCGCAGACCACGTCACCCAGAAAATCGAGCAGGACATAGTCGAAATCCCAGTCATGGAAGCCCAGTTTTTCCAGCAATTCAAAGCCATGAATGATGCCACGCCCACCGCAGCCGCGGCCTACCTCCGGCCCGCCCAGTTCCATCGCAAAGACACCGCCGCGCTTGAAACATACATCGCCGATCTTCACCTCTTCCCCGGCCAGCTTCTTCTTGGTAGAGGTTTCGATGATTGTCGGGCAGGCCTTGCCACCGAACAGCAGCGAGGTGGTATCCGATTTCGGATCGCAGCCGATCAGCAACACCCGCTTGCCCATCTCGGCCATCATATGGCTGAGGTTGGCCAGAGTGAACGATTTGCCGATGCCGCCCTTGCCGTAGATCGCGATGATCTGCGTTTTCTTGGTCGGTTCGCCCTGCGGAATTTCCAGCGTTGGTTCTTCATGGGCTTCATCGCGAAGGCGCTGATCAAAGTCCCTGAGGTTCGGAATATCAAGCGTCATGCGTGGCCCTTCCAGTCGAGTATCATTTTCAGGCAGTGAGGATCGGTAAAGGCAGTCTCATACGCCGCAAGGGCCTGCGTCGCGGGGCGGCTGTGCGTGATCAGCCCAGCCAAGGAAAGCGCGCCCGATTCAACAAGTTGACGTGTGGCGGTCAGATCGTCCGGGGCCCATTCGGCGGCAATCCTGAACCGCGCCTCTTTCATGAAGGCGGGCGGAAAGGCAAAGCTGATGGGGGCGGTATAAAACCCGGCCAGTACCACTTCACCGCCGCGCGCGATGCGCCCGATCAAGGTGTTCAACAAATCTGGCGCGCCGGATGCGTCGTATATCGCCCGGTAGTCGCGGCGCGGATCGGCGTCCGGATGCACCACCTGATAGCCGATTGCACCGGTTTGCCGCGCGGTATTGGTTTCCCAAACCGTCGGTGCCTTCGCACCCGCAGCCACCGTCAGGCGCGCCAACAGACGCCCCAGCACACCGTGGCCGACGATCAGATCGGGCAACGCACGGTCAAACCCGGCCATGGCATGCCGCGCCGTGGCGGCCAGCGCCAGCAGCGCCCCTTCGGCCCCGAAGCCGCGATCAATGCGTGTCACCCGCGCGGCAGGGGTCACCAGATGCCGCGACGCGCCACCGAACAGCCCCCGCACAGGGCCCGATTCGGTATCCTGAAAGCAACTGGCCCCCGGCACGAACACATGTTCCCCGACAACGAAACCCGACGCTGGGCCCGCTTCGACAATTTCGCCCGCAGCCTCGTAGCCGGGCACCAGCGGATAGCCCATGCCGGGAAAAGGCGGCATCGTGCCGGCCCAAAACAGCTTTTCGGTGCCGGTCGAGATACCCGAATGGGCGATTTCCACCACGACATCGGCAGGGCCGGGCGGTGTGAGTGACACTTCGCGCAGTGACAACTGTTTTGGCCCGGAAAGGATGACTGCGTTTGTTCTCACGTGACTCCCCCCTTCTGACGGCCCGCCTGGCATGCTGTCCCGTGTGAGAGCTGGCTGACTTGCGGTTTGTATTGTCACTTTAATCTGACACTCTGTAGTGTCAATCATAATTGACAGATTACGTGAAATGAGTTCAGCCGGATGCGCGTTCGGCGGTGACAACCGAGGTGACAAAGGGCCTGAAGCCCCAAATGACGCGCGGATTTACAAATCCGGCGCCGTGCAGCAGGCTGGCGATCTCTGGACCCGAACGGGTGCGGCCGGTCTGCATCGCCATTGTGTAAATCGAAAAGTACACATCCGTGGCGCGATCGGGCCTCGCCCCACCCGACATCGGTTCAGACACGATCACGCGCCCACCCGGTGGCAGCGCCGCATGCACGGCGGCAAGCAGTCTGGTCACGGTCTGATCATCATGGTCATACAGCACCCGGATCAGGCTGATCGCATCGGCCCCGGTTGGCAGGGGGTCATCGCGAAAGCTGCCCGGATGTATCGTCATGCGCCCCGACAATCCCGCCTCGGCACTGCGGATCGCGGCCCCGCCAACCACCACCGGCAGATCAAAAAGACCAAGCTGCAGATCGGGATGGGCCAACCCCGCCGCCACCAGAAACGCACCCGTGCCACCGCCCACATCCAGCAGCCGCCGCACGCCGCGCAGATCGACCATCCGCAGCGTGTCTTCGGCCACCAGCGCCTGACTGTCAGCCATCAGTTGCGAGTAGGTCGCGGTCACCTGCGGATCGACCGCCCCGGCGGCACCAAAAACATAAGGCCAGAACCGGGCAAGTTCGGTTTGCTGACCGCCGCGCAGAAACGCCACCGGATCGGCCAGATCAGCATAAAGCGCGCGATGATGGCGCACCATCGCCTCCAGCCCCGGCACGCCCAGCATCGCGGCCCCACGCAGGGCCAGCCCGAACTGGCCGTTCCGCTTGCGCCGCAGCAGGCGCAAGGCAGCCCCCGCTTGCAGCAAAACCTGCATCCGTTCCTCTGGCACCGCGCAAAGTCGCGCCAGCGTTGCTGTCGGTCGGGGCCCGTCTTGCAGCAGGTGCAGCACCCGCAGTTCCACCAGCGCCATCAGCGCCTGCGCGTTCACGAAACCCGCCACCAGATCGAACAGCGCCGCCCCTTGCGCCCGCGCGATCCGCCGCACAAAGGGCGTGCGCGCCGCCCAGACCTGAAACCCGCGTGATGCCGCCAACCGAAAAAACCGCTCGCGAAGGCCGGCCTTGGTGCGCGACCCGGCGAGCGGCGCGTCGATCATGTCTGCGCTACGCATGCGCCTGCGTGTAAGCCCCGCCGACCGGCGTCATCTGTTCGGCATAGCGGCGCACCATTTCGGCCAGCATACCCTCGCCCGGGCAGGCCGGGATCGACGAGATTGCACCGGCCAGAATGTCCTTCAGCCGTCGGATGGCGCCTTGCACCCCCAGTTCGGCAACCGCATTGGGCCGGCCATGTGCCGCATCCTGCCCGGCAGGTTTGCCCAGCGTATGCGCATCGCACAGCGCATCGCGCAGATCGTCCGCCACCTGAAACGCCTCGCCGATCCTCGCGCCAAGCTCTTCCCACGGCTCACTATCCTGACCTGCGGCGATGGCCCCCATTTGGGTCGCCGCGATGAAAAGTGCGCCGGTCTTGGCCCGGTGATAGGCAGACAGATTGACCTCCTGCTCGCTTTCCCAGCCCTGCCCGGCGCAGATGCCATCGGGCATGCCGGTCCGGCGTGACAGAACACGGATCAGGTCAAGCGCACGTCGCGGATCGGCACCGGCCGCATCTGCCAGCACGTCAAACGCCAGCACGATCAGGCTGTCACCGGTCAGCACCGCCAAGGGTTCGGAATAAGCGCGGTGCAACGTGGGCTTTCCGCGCCGGATGTCGGCATTGTCAAAGCAGGGCAGATCGTCATGCACAAGGCTGGCGGAATGGATCAGTTCCAGCGCCACCGCCGCCGCGTCCGCCAATGCCGGCCTGTCGTCGCCGCAGGCCATCGCAACGCTCAGCAGTATCGTCGGGCGGATGCGTGCGCCCCCGGGGGTTACCGCGTAATGCAATGCCTGCGAAAGTCTGGCGGGCGCGTCGTGGTTGCGCGCACCACTGCCCTGAGCCCTGAGAATCGCGGTGGCGGTGGCGGTTTCGATCCGTTCGGTGATAGACATCGGGCCTCCGGTGGCAGGGCGACAACGTGAATGTGTAAACTGCATGATACATACTTGTGTAAATCACACTGGACAGTTTAGGTGCTTAAGTCAACAATCGCTGCAAATGAAAACTATGCCTTCCAACAAGATCATCGTGATAGGCGCAGGCATTGGCGGGCTTTGCGCGGCGGTTCGGCTTGCATCGCGGGGGGGCGCGCATGTGACCCTGATCGAAGCGGAGCCCACGCCCGGTGGCAAAATGCGCGTCGTTCAAAGTGCAGCAGGGCCGGTAGACGCCGGGCCGACAGTCCTGACGATGCGCTATGTCCTTGACGACGTCTTCGCACAGGCCGGCAGCAGGCTGGAGGATCACCTGACACTGACCCCGCAGTCCGTTCTGGCGCGGCATTGGTGGGCGGATGGCAGCACGCTGGATCTGCATGCCGACACCGAGGAAAGTGCGGCCGCAATTGCCGCCTTCGGGGGCAGCCGCGCCGAAGCCGATTTTCGCAGGTTCAACCGGTTCTCGACGCGCCTGTTCGCGGCATTTGATGCACCCATGATTCAGTCAGCGCAGCCACGTATCGGGCGCATTGCCCTGAATGCGCTGTGCCGTCCCGATCTTTGGCCCGCGCTGATGCCGGGGATCACACTGGCGAAGCAACTTGCACGCAGTTTTGAAGACCCGCGTTTGCGGCAGTTGTTCGGGCGCTATTCAACCTATGTTGGCGGCGCGCCTGACCTGTCGCCCGCCGTTCTGGCACTGATCTGGCGGGCCGAGGCGCAGGGGGTCTGGGCGATTCAGGGCGGCATGCACCGGTTGGCGCTTGCCCTCGCCGATCTTGCCCGCACGAAGGGGGTGATCCTGAACTTTGGGGTAAGCGCGCGCAGCATCGAACGACAAGGCGGGCGGGTGACCGGCGTAGCACTGTCCGATGGCCGGGTGCTGAAATGCGATGCCGTCGTCTTCAATGGCGATCCGGCGGCTCTGGTGGCGGGGCTGCTAGGCAACGGGTCGCAGCGGGCCTTACCAGCCGCCGCCGTCAATCCGCGTAGCCTGTCTGCCTGGGTCTGGACATTCGCCGCAAAATGCACCGGCCCGAACCTGGCACTGCACAACATCTTCTTCGCAACCGATCCGGCGGGCGAATTCGGCCCGATCGCAAAGGGCGAAATGCCGCACGACCCCACTCTTTATATCTGTGCTCAGGATCGGCAGACCGATACCGCGTCTGCGGGGCAGGAACGGTTTCAGATCATCATGAATGCCCCCACCAAAACCACCCAAAGCGCCGGAGATATCGAACAATGTCGGATCAGAACCTTCCAACGCCTGTCGAAGTTCGGGCTCAGCTTCGATCCAGCGCCATCCGATACGGCGCTGACGGGTCCGGCGGGCTTTGCAGCCCTTTTTCCGGCGTCGCAGGGGGCGATTTACGGGCGCTCACCGCAGGGTCTGCTGGCGCCGTTTCAGCGGCCGAGCGCGCGGACAGCGGTGACGGGTCTGTATCTGGCGGGGGGCGGCGCGCATCCGGGGGCGGGGGTGCCGATGGCGGCATTGTCCGGCAAGCACGCGGCCGAGGCGATACTGAGCGACCTCGCTTTGATGTAAGCGTCGCACCCGACGGCTATGCCTGGTGGTATGTCGATGGCGTATCGGATGACGGGCGTCGCGCGGTTTCGGTGATCGGCTTCATCGGATCGGTCTTCTCGCCATGGTACGCGTGGTCAGGGCGGCGCGATCCTGCGAACCATTGCTGCATCAATGTCGTGACCTACGGCCCCGGCGGGCGTTTCACGATGACAGATCGCGGCCGGGCGGCACTGCGCCAAAGCCCCGACGCCTTGCAGGTAGGCCCCAGCCGGATGCGCTGGGACGGCGGCACCTTGGTGATCGACGTGGACGAGGTGTCGGCATTGCCGCTGGTGTCACGGGTGCGCGGCCAGATCCGGCTGACCCCAACTGGCATCAGCGATGTCGAGGCAATGCTGACCCCGAATGGCAGCCATATCTGGCGACCCTTCGCACCATCTGCGCGCATCGAGGTGGATCTGACCCAAGGCCATCGATGGGCGGGCCACGGCTATTTTGACGCGAATTTCGGCACCGCGGCATTGGAGGCGGATTTCCTGCGCTGGACCTGGGGCCGCTATCCGCGCGCGCAGGGCGGCACGACGTGCTTTTACGATGGCATCCGCCGCGATGGCACGACGCTTGCACTGGGTCTGGATTTCACGGCGACCGGCAGCGCGCGCCAGATCGTGCCGCCCGCACTGGCACCGATTGCGCGCACCGCATGGCAGCTTTCGCGTGAAACGCGCTGCGATGCGGGACATGAACCCCGCCAGACCAAAGCCTTGCTGGACGCGCCGTTCTACAGCCGGTCGCTTGTGCAGACGGTGATTGACGGCGAAACCGTGACCGGCGTGCACGAGGCACTGGATTTGCACCGTTTCGCCAACCCGGCGATCAAGACGATGCTGGCGGTCCGGGTGCCACGCCGGGCGGGATGGCGATTTGCCGATTAGAGCGCCAAGTTGCGGTTCAGGCGCAGCACCGACAGATTGAGCATGCCCGCGACACTGACCCAGACCAGATACGGCACAAACAGCAGCCCGGCCAACGTATCCAAGGCGAAAAAGGCCAACATGGTTGCGGCGACGCCAAGCCACAGGAGAACCATCACGACCATCGCGGCACGCAGGCGATGCAAGCCAAAGAAGACCGGTGTCCAAAGCGTATTCAGCGCGATCTGCACTGCAAAAAAGGCCAGTGCCTGCCCGCTGTCCGGCAAAGTTGCCACGCGCGTCGCGGCCACTGCCATGCAGATGTAAAGCGTGCTCCAGGCAACCGGAAAAAGCCAGTTAGGCGGCGTCCACCAGGGCTTTTTCAGCCCAAAATACCACTCCCCCGGCTGGAACATTGCACCGGTCGCAGCGGCAGCACTGCAAGAGGCCATAAATGTAGCAAACAGCGCCCAGTCCATAGCATTCACCTTTAGCCGCGATGCCAACGACCTATGTCATGCACCAGCGCGTGCCAAGCTGAGTTGTGCGCGATCTTTTGCCTCAAGCTGCGCAAACACGTCAAGCAGCGCTTCGGACCGACCCGTCCTGACAGATTTGCGGGCGGCCGCCTGCACCAGAAATTCAACCTCTGCTGCGGGCGCCGCGTACAGCACCGCCGAACGGGGCTGCACGACCGACAGGCCAGAACGGGCAAGCGACAGCGACAGCCAGCCCAGCTTCTGATGGCGCGATGTCCGCGCGCGCCGGGTGACGCTGTCATACCCACCCCGGGCAACCTCGCCGCCGATCCCGGAATAGACATGCCGTGCAGCAAAAATGCCCGGTCGGCAGGCCAATGGCAGGGCAGCAACACCCGTTTCGGCGCGCACATACAAATTGGCCGCAGCGACCAGCAAGCGCCGGGTCAGGTGGCGCATTTTCGGACAGGCTGCCGGATTGGCCAGAAATTCCTCTGGATCAATGCCCTGTTCGGCCAGCCAGTCCAGCGGCAGATACAGCCGCCCCGCCCGCGCATCCTCGCCAATATCGCGCGCGATATTGGTCAGTTGCATGGCCAGACCCAGATCACAGGCCCGCGCCAGCGCATGCGCATCGCGCACCCGCATCAGCACGCACATCATCGCCCCAACCGCCGCAGCGACGCGGGCACAGTATGACAGAAGATCCGGGAAACTTTGATACCTGCGCCCGATCGCATCCCAGGCGAGGCCTTCCAGCAAGGCCTCGGGCAAGGCCCGCGGCATTTCAAAGTCATCCACCACTGCGGCAAAGGCGCGGTCTGCAGGCGCATTGCGCGGGCAGCCCCGATAGACCAGATCAAGCCGGTCCCGCAGGCCAAGAACCGCGGGCGCCTTGTCGTCGCTTTCATCAACCGCATCATCGGCAAGACGGCAAAAGGCATATAGCGCAAGTGCCGGTGCACGCACCTTTGCTGGCAACAACTGCGATGCCGCATGAAACGACAGCGATCCCGTGCGGATCGCGTCACGGCAATGCTGCATATCCTTCGGGTCGATCATTCCGCCGCCATCCTGATTCTGGCCGCAACCGGCGCATCGGGCACCAGCTTGCCCAGCACTTCAGCAGAGGCGATCACGCCCGGCAACCCGGCGCCGGGATGGGTTCCGGCCCCCACAAGATACAAGCCCGCCGCCTCTTCCGACACGTTGTGCGGGCGAAACCATGCCGATTGCAGGATGCGCGGCTCGATCGAAAATCCCGAACCATGCGGCGAAAGATAGCGGCTTTGAAACGTCTCGGGCGTGAACACCAGCTCTTCCGTCAAATGCGCGCCAAGGCCGGGCAGCAGGCGTTCCTCCAGCATTTTCAGCACCTTCTGCCGATAGGGCGCGGCCTCGACTGCCCAGTCAACGCCATTGTCAAAGCCCAGATGCGGCACTGGCGACAACACGTAGAACGTGTCATCCCCCTTGGGTGCCACCGTCGGATCGGTAACAGACGGGCGATGGACATAAAGGCTCATATCATCGGCCAGCGTGCCCTTGACGAAAATATCGTTGATATGGGCCTTGTAGCGCGGGCCGACCACGATGGTGTGATGCCCCACCCCCGGCCACTTCAGCGCCGTCGCCCTAGTGCCGAAATACCAGACGAAAAGCCCCATCGACCAGCGTTTGCGCGCCAGTTTGCGGGTGGTCCAGCGTTTGCGCGGATGATTGCGCATCAGCCGATCATAGGTATGCCCTGCATCGGCGTTCGACACCACGATGTCAGCCGCCAGTTCCCGGCCATCCGTCAGTCGTACGCCGGTTGCACGGCCGTCTTGCAGCAAGATCTCGTCAACCTCGGCATTCAGCATCAAGGTGCTGCCCTGTGATCTGATCACGCCAGCCATCGCCAACGCAATCGCGGCCACACCCCCCATCGCATAGTGAACGCCGAACTCCTTTTCCAGATGGCTGACCAGAATATACATCGATGTCACATGGAACGGATCGCCCCCAATGAACAACGGATGAAACGACAGGGCAAAGCGCAGCCGCGCGTCCTTAACCCGCGATGCCGCGTGGGCATAGACCGACCGGTCGGCGCGCAGCCAGGCGAATGTGGGCAACACCTTGATCAGGTCAATCAGCCTATGCATCGAGCGCCGGCCAAGATCCTCGAACCCGAACCAATAGCGCGCCTCGCTGTCCTTCAGAAACCTGTCATAGCCGGCCAGATCGTCCGGTGACAACCGTGACACCTCGCGGCGCATGTCGTCGGCGGATTTGCGGGCGGTAAAGCGAGACCCATCTTGCCAGCGAATTTCATAAAACGCGTCCAGCGCGCGCAGATCGACATCGGCATCAAAATCGCGGCCACAATCGGCCCACAACTGACGCAATCCCTGCGGAACAGTGACAATCGTCGGCCCCAGATCAAACCGATGGCCGCCTTGCGTGATCGATGACCCGCGCCCGCCCGGCACATCCAGACGGTCCACAACAGTGACCCGGTATCCCTTTGCGCCCAGACGCATCGCCGCCGAAAGCCCGCCCATGCCAGCACCAATAACAATCGCCTCTGCCCCGGGGATGGGCGCGGGGCGGGCGGTAAGAGACTCGTGTTCTGTAAACATGAGCGTACGATATACTGTAAATCCTGATTTACAATACAGAGCTTTTCATTGCAGAATTTTTCCCCTCCCGGCTTTCCACTGACCGCAATAGATGACAGACTTCGGCAAGGACCAACCCAAAGGCCACCCCATCCAGATCGTCAGCGTCAGCCTGTATCGCTTTGCCAGCTTGCCTGCCCGGCTTTGGGTTCTGGGCCAGATGGGGGCTGCGCGGCTGTCGTTCCTGCGGATGCGCGATGTGGGCTTCTGGAAGCTGTGTGGATCGGGCACGGGCGAGGGATTCACGCCGCGCCCCAACAGCGCCGTCTGGGTGATCCTTGCCACATGGCCCGATCTTGAAACCGCCACGCGCAATCTGAACGATGCGCCGGTCTATCGGCGCTGGCACCGCAAAGCCGCTGAAAGCTGGACGATCCTGCTTGCACCGACATCGTCGCGCGGGGCGTGGTCGGGCACGTCGCCATTCGTGCCGCAGGGCCCGTCGGACTCAGAAGCCGTCGGGCCGGTTGTGGCGCTGACGCGGGCCACCATGCGGTTTTCCACCTTTGCACGGTTCTGGCGGCGGGTGCCCGATATCTCGGCGGTGATCGGTCGGGATCCGAACGTGATCTTCAAGATCGGCATTGGTGAAGTGCCGTTGCTGCATCAGATCACTTTTTCGATCTGGCCTGATGCCGAATCAATGGCGCATTTTGCCCGGGGCGATGGCCCGCATGGCCGTGCCATCAAGGCGGTGCGCGATGAAGGCTGGTTCGCGGAAGAGCTTTACGCCCGCTTTTCCATTGTCCAAGACTGGGGCACCTGGGGCGGAATTCGCCCCCTCGCCCCGCGGAAAGATGCTGCATGACCCAACCATTTCCGTTTTCAGCCATTGTCGAGCAATCGGCGATGAAACAGGCGATGGTGCTGACCGCCATCGACCCCGGCATTGGTGGGGTTCTGGTGTTTGGCGATCGGGGCACCGGAAAATCCACCGCCGTGCGGGCACTGGCCGCCCTGTTGCCGGAAATCGATGCGGTCGAGGGGTGCCCGGTAAATTCCGCAAGGCTGGAAGACTGTCCCGATTGGGCCGGGCCGCGCAGTGGCACGATGATCACCAAACCCACGCCCGTCATCGACCTGCCGCTGGGTGCCACCGAAGACCGGGTGGTTGGCGCGCTTGATATCGAACGCGCGCTGACACGTGGCGAAAAGGCCTTCGAGCCGGGGCTGCTGGCGCGCGCCAATCGCGGCTACCTTTACATCGATGAGGTGAACCTGCTGGAAGATCACATCGTCGATCTGTTGCTTGACGTCGCCCAATCGGGCGAAAACGTCGTGGAACGTGAAGGCCTGTCGATCCGCCACGCGGCGCGCTTTGTGCTGGTCGGATCAGGCAACCCTGAAGAAGGCGAATTGCGCCCCCAGTTGCTTGACCGCTTCGGCTTGTCGGTGGAGGTGAAAAGCCCGCGCGATATCGCCACCCGCGTGAAAGTGATGCAGCGCCGTGATGCATTCGAGAATGACAATGCCGCGTTCATGACCCATTGGCGGGCGCAGGATATGGCCCTGCGCGCAAAGATACTGGCCGCGCGCGTGGCCTTGCCCGGGCTGAAAACCCCCGGCTCGGTGCTGCATGATTGCGCCGCGCTTTGCATTGCACTCGGCTCTGACGGGTTGCGTGGCGAGTTGACGCTGCTGCGCGCCGCCCGGGCGCAGGCCGCATTTGACGGCGCAAAAACCGTCACCCGCAAGCATCTGAAACTGGTGGCGGCGCAGGCCCTTGGCCACCGCCTGCGCCGCGATCCGCTGGACGAGGCCGGGTCGGGCACACGGGTTGCGCGCATGATAGACGAGGTCTTGCCCTGATGCAGCCGCTGTCGCCCTGGTCGCGGGTGGAAATGGCGCTGGTGGTGGCCGCCGTCGATCCCGGCGGGATCAAGGGGCTGTGGCTGCGCGCGCGCGCGGGCTGGGTGCGCGATCGTGTGACAGCAGCGTTTCCGGCACTGCCCCTGCCGATCCGGCGGCTGCACACCGGCATTGACGACACCGCGCTGTTTGGCGGCGTCGATCTGGCGGCAACACTCGCGGCGGGGCGGCTCGTCGGGTCCACCGGCCTGCTGGCCACGCCCTGTGCGCTGGTGTTACCGATGGCCGAACGCTGCCCGGCGGGGCTGGCCGCCCGTTTGGCGCGCGTGCTGGACGGGTCAGAGTTTTGTCTGCTGGCGCTGGATGAGGGTGCCGATCCGGACGAGGCGTTGCCATCCGCACTGACGGATCGGCTGGGCCTGTTTGCCGATCTGACCGATATCGGCTGGTCCGACAGTGCTGAGATCGTGATCGATGCGGATCGTCTGGCAAAAGCGCGGGCCGGATTGCCCGCAGTAGCTACGCCGCCCTCTGCCATCGAAGACTTGGCCAAACTCGCGGCGCTGCTTGGCATTGAAAGCCTGCGTGCGCCTTTGCTGGCGCTGGCCTGCGCGCGCGCCCTTGCCGCGTGGCGTGGCCACGACAGCGTGAATGGGGACGATCTGCAAACGGCGGCGGAACTGGTACTGGCGCATCGCGGCGAGGTGCCGCCAGATGCGGAAGAAACCCCGGACGAAGACCTGCCCACCCCGCCTGACACCGGCGAAACCGAGGCCGAACAGCCGCAAGACCAGTTGGACAGACTGCCCGAGGATATTCTGCTGGCAGCCGTCAGGGCCGCGTTGCCCGCCGATCTGCTGGCGCGGCTTGCGGCGGGGCGTGCCAGTCGTGCCGCCAAGGGGTCGGGCGGCACTGGCGACCGGCGCAAGGGCAACCATCGTGGCCGCCCTTTGCCATCCCGTCCCGGCAAACCCGGCACCGGCCTGCGCATCGATCTGGTGTCGACACTGAGGGCCGCCGCACCTTGGCAGACCCTGCGCCGCAAGACGTTGGCACCGGACGGCAAGCAGCAATTGGCGATCCGGTCAGACGATATCCGGCTGAAGCGGTTTCAGGAAACATCAGACCGGGTCCTGATCTTTGCCGTCGATGCGTCGGGATCATCGGCGCTTGCCCGGCTGGCCGAGGCGAAGGGCGCGGTCGAGTTATTGCTCGCACAGGCCTATGCGCGGCGCGACCACGTGGCGCTGGTTGCGTTTCGCGGCACCAGCGCCGAATTGATCCTGCCGCCGACCCGGTCTTTGGTGCAGACCAAACGGCGCCTTGCCGGCCTGCCGGGCGGTGGCGGCACCCCGCTTGCGGCGGGGCTGAAAATGGCGTTCGAGGTGGCGGCGCAAGCGCGCGCGCGCGCGGCATGACGCCGACCGTCGCCGTGCTGACCGACGGGCGCGGCAACATCGCCCTTGATGGCACTGCCAGCCGTGAGCGAGCCGAGGCGGATGCGGTGCAACTGGCCCGGGCGCTGCGGCGCAGCGCCATTCCGGCGCTGGTGATCGACATCGCCAATCGTCCGCAACCCGCACTGCGGGTACTGGCGGGGTTGCTGGACGCGCCGTACGTCGCCCTGCCGCGCGCCGATGCGCGCAAACTGTCGGCTGTGCTGGCATCGGCTTTGGGGGACTGACGCCATGCACCCCCTGACCCTTCCCAAAGACTGGCCGCACCGGCAGGCATCGCGCCACATCGCCAGCACGCCACATCTTTGGCACGTCCAGATCATCGGCGCGGGGCCTGATCTTTTGCTGTTGCACGGTGCCGGTGGGGCCACGCACAGCTGGCGGCACCTGATGCCGCTGCTGGCGGATCGCTACCGGGTTATTGCCCTTGATCTGCCCGGTCAGGGCTTTTCGCGGTCGGGTGCCCGCGGGCGCAGCGGGCTTGATCCGATGGCGGCAGATATCGCGGCGCTTTGCGCCAAGCAAGGCTGGCACCCTGCCGCGATCATCGGCCATTCGGCGGGTGCTGCGCTGGCGCTTCGGCTTGCCGAGTTGATGCAGGTGCGGGCTGTGATCGGGGTGAACGCCGCTCTGGGATCGTTTGAAGGACTGGCCGGATGGCTTTTTCCGGCCATGGCCAAGGTGCTTGCGATGACGCCGATGGCGGGGCACCTGTTCAGCATGGTGTCAGGAACCAGGACCCGGGCGCAAAGCCTGATCGACTCGACCGGATCAAACATCGATCCCGCAGGCTTGTCGCAGTACCTGACCCTGCTGCGCAACGCGGGGCATGTCGATGCGACACTGGCCATGATGGCGCAATGGAGGCTGGACGCGCTGCTGACACGGCTGCCCGCGCAGACCGTGCCCTGCCTGCTGATCACGTCTGACGGTGATCTGACCGTGCCGCCAGTGGTTTCGCAACGGGCGGCGGCGCAACTTCGCCATGCGCAATGGGTGGATATTCCCGGCTATGGCCATCTGGTGCACGAGGAAAACGCATCTGCCGTCGCCGCATTGATCCTGCCTTTTCTGGCGGCGCATTGCGGTGGCTAAGGTGACGTGATCAATCTCGGGTCTCACCCGGACCGGGCGTCAGACCGTAGCGGCGGACCAATCTCCAGACATGTGCAGGGATCATGTTCTTGATCCGCGACGGGTGGGTACGGCGCAGGTGCAACACGGTTTCAACCGCCTTCATCTCGACCCGTGCACGCGCGAATTCCACCCCGCGCGGCCCGATGCGCGGTTGCAAGAAAGACACGATCGGGCGCAGCCAGTCAGGCATCCGGCGCAATGGCATGCCGCCCGCACTGCGTTCCGTGTTGATCAGGAAGCCCTGCACAGCGCCGGCGCGTTTGCCTTTGTCTGTCAATGGCTTGACAGTCAACTGCCCATCCAGCAGCGCCAATAACTCCGCACCGCGATCGTTGCGCACGATCAGCCATTGATCGCCGTCGCCACCCATGTAGCCCACCGTGATATCGGCAAGCCGGTTGGTGTAATCGACGCAAGTCTTGCAGGTAAGCGGAAAGAAATCCGCCGGCAGATTGCTGATCGGCAAGGACAGGAACGGTATGGCGCGCGTCGGCCGGCCATCGTCAAAGCGAATCTCGACCCGAAAATCGGTGCGAAATTCCAGATAGCTGATGGTGTCGGGTCTCGGGTCCAGCAGACCAAGAAAGCTGTGAAAGTTTTCGGTCGTCGTGTTGTCGGAACACGGCGTGCCGATCACATAGATCCGCTCGAAGTCAAGCTCAGCCTCCAGCGCACGCAGGGCATAGACCTGGCACGGTATGCCGATGAAGGCGATCCGCCGGTGCCCGGCTGCACGGGCCGGTTCCAGCAACGCCAGTGTCGGTGCGAACCCCATCCGCATGCCACGCACGGCGGCCATGGCGGCAGGATCGGTCACCATCACGGGCAAGGGTTTCCATTTGTCAGCGGGGTCGGGGGCTACGGTCAGGACGGCATCCACTGCCCCGGTTTCCAACAACCGCGCCGCAAGTGCGGTGGTTAGGCCGGTCCATTGCGCACCCGTGGCGGCCGGGTTAAGGCGCGCGCGCAGCATCGATTGCGTCACGCCAAAGAACGCCTCGTCGCCGATGTCGGGGGCAGCAGCGCGGCCATGTACCACTGTCTCAAGTCGCGGATAATCTGGCTGGATGAACTGGCACGCCTTGCCGCAGGCTTTGCCATCCCCAAGACGCGACACGCCACAATCGGTGCAAAGGCCCGGGCGCGGGGCACCGGGAAGCGAAGGGGCGGCAAGGCCGGGTGGGAAGGGCAATCGGTGTCTATCCTGAATTGGTACGCCTGAAGATGCGCAGCTTAGGGGGGCTTTCGGTCTTCCTCAAACCCTGTCGTTTCGTACCCTTGTCGCAAGCTGTTTCAACAACTCGGCACTGCGCGCGGCACCGTCAACCGCGATGCGGGCTGCGGTCGCGGCGGCAGGATGCGCAAGCGCCTGCCGGATCGCGTTGACCATCGACGTGCCCGCTGCGTCCGGCTCTGACAACACCGAAACCCGCCCGATACGTGCCAACCGGTCGGCACGATCAGCCTGTTCGGTTTCGCCATGTTCGGCATAGGGCACCAGCAGTGCATTGCAGCCCGCCTGCAAGATGTCGCCAACCGTGTTGTACCCCGCCTGCGACACGGACAGCCGCGCGCCGGTCATCAGGCTGGCAAGATCGGGACGGAACCGGACCAGTGTGACATTGGGGCTAAGGCCTTGCGCCAGCCGGTCAAAGTCAGCCTGCGGCAGGTTCGGGCCTGTGATGACGCACCAATTTTCCAGATCAGGCATTTGTGCCGCAGCGGCAATGGCCGCCTCCACCAGACCCTTACCAACCGCTCCGCCGCCTGCAGAAACTATGATATCGAAACGTTCAACCGCGGGGGGTGGCGGTGGTGGCACGACAAGACCGCTGTAAGCCACCTTATCCGCAATCTGGTCCGCAAAGCGAAAACTGTCGCCCAAACTGGCAAAGGCCGGATCACCATGCACCAGCACAAGATCGAAATGGCGGCGGACCAGATCAACAGTGATCTGGTCTCTGTCCGGGCGATCTCGTTTTTGCAAGATATCGCGTAGCGAGGTAACAAGGGCAGGCCGGGGATGCGTGGCCTCAACCGCCGCAATCAGGGGCAGCAGTTCAAAGCGTACCTGTTTGCGGCCGAAGGGAAACGCCTCAAGCATCACGATATCGGGTTTTGCGGCATGAAAGGCGTCTAGCAGCAGGGCGGTGCGGCGGGCAAGATAGGCGTCATCTGCGGGATCGCCCGTCGCGGTGACAAGGCCCTTGAAGCCGCCATCGCGCACGGCGATGGGGGGCAGCGCGATATGGGGAATGCCGGGGCCGGGAAACCCCGGAACCGGCAGGCCACCAGTCACAAGGGTCACGGCCATACCGGTGTCGATCATGGCGCGGGCGATGCGGCTGGCGCGGGCCAGATGGCCAATGCCGAGCAAGTGCTGGACGTAGAAAAACACGGACGGAGCATGATCAGCGTTCGTCATGGCGTTAGTCCTTCGGACTCAAAGAGCGTGGTCAGTTGCGCGATACTGGTATGGAAATCCATCGTGGTATGCACTTGCGTGGCGGCGGCGGCACCAAGGCGCATGCGATCTGCGGGGGAGGTAATGGCAGTACGCAGTGCGTCGGTCAGGGCGGCCACGTTGTCTGGCGGAACCAGCCAGCCGTTTTGCCCAGTGGTGAACAATTCGGGGATACCCGAGATGTTGGTGGTTACGCAGGCCAGCCCCTGACTCGCAGCTTCCACCAGCACATTGGGCAGGCCATCGCGGTCGCCGTCGGGGGTGATACGGCAAGCCAGCACGAACAGGTCCGAGGCGCGGTAGGCGGCCAGCACCTGATCTTGATTGACTGATCCGCGCCATGTCATGCGGGCCGCGATATTCAGAGTGCTGGCAAGAGCTTGCAGCGCGGCACGGTCCGGACCACCGCCCATATGGGTGAAATGCCAGTGCAGATCGGCGGGCAGGCGGGCCAGCGCCTGCAGCAAGATATCGTAGCCCTTTTTGGGCACGGCACGACCAACGCTGATGATTTGCACCGGATCATCGGGGTTTGACCCGTCACGCGCCGGGCGGGTCGCCGTGAAGGGGGGGAACCGATCAAGGTTTAGGCCATGATAGGACAGATAGACGCGCGCCGGATCAGCCGCCAGCGATTGCAGATGCGCGTGGCCCGCCGCGGTGCAGGTGACGGCCCAGCGCGCGCGCGCCAGCTTGCCTGCCAGTTCCCAGTCGGGCGAGGTCCAGATATCCTTGGCATGGGCGGACACGGTCCAGCCCAGCCCCATGATGCGCGCGGCATAGTCGGCAACGGAAGCAGGCGTGTGGATGAAATGCGCGTGCAGCCAGCCGCCACCGATGGGCCATTCGGCCACCAGCACGGCGGCCTGCCCGAAACGACGGATGCGATTGGGGGTGGGGTCACGGCGCAGATCGCCCAGAAAACTGCGCAAGGTGGCCCAGAACCCCGGATGACGCGATGCAGCCCACAACCCGCGCAGAACCCGCAGCGGGGCCTGATACAGATATTCGGGCAGATAGTGCACTGCGGCCTGTATTTCGTCATGCACCGCATGGCGTTTGGTATCAGTGGGTTGGCGCAGCGACACGATCACTAGGTCATATCCCGCCAGTTCCAACCCGCGCAATTCCTGCGCGATAAACGTCTCCGACAGGCGGGGGTAGCCTTTGACGACGACGACCAGGCGTTTTGCCGGCAGGTTCATCGTCACGTCGCGATCCGCAGCCTTTCGGTCTTGTCCGCACGGGCGCGCAGGACATCGCCCACCAGCCGCGAGATATTGGTCAGCCCCTCCAGATGCAGACCCTTCGTGCCGTGCGATGGTGGCTTTCGCGTGGCCAGCGCGCGCAGGGCAGCCGCCATTCGGGTGGGATCGCGCGACTGTTCGGGCAGCAGCATGTCGATCATGCCAAGTTCGGCGGCCCGTGTGGCGCGCAAAAGCTGTTCTTCGCGAGGCATGGTGCGCGGCACGATAAGGGCGGGTTTGTCAAACGACAATATCTCGCAATAGGTGTTGTAGCCGCCCATGGCGACCACCCCGCGCGACGCGGCGATCAGTTCTTCCATGCGGGTATCGAACTCGATAACCTCGATCTGGGGGATGTTTTTGCCAATGCGCAGGAATTCGGCGCGCTGCTCGCCAGGCATGTAGGGCCCTAGCACGATCAAGGCCTTTTGTGTCAGCTCGGGGTCATGCTGATAGGCGCGCATCACATCTTCGACAAGGTCGGCACCATCGCCGCCGCCACCCGTAGTGACCAGCAGATAATCGCCCTTGGGGCGGTGCGTGGACAGCTTTTCATGCAGCGCACTACGTTGCAGGAAGCCCACGAATTCCATCCGGTCACGTACCGATTGCGGCACGTCAAGGCCGGTCAGCGGATCGTAAAAGTCGGGCGGGCCGTAGACCCAGATATCATCATAAGTCCGGTCGATCTTGCCCATGATGTCATTGCGCCGCCATTCGGCATCCAGCAGGCGTGGCGCATCCATCACTTCGCGCAGACCCAGGATCAGACGGGTGCCCTGCCCCTTGAGGTAGTCAAGGGTTTCTTCCACCTCGCCGCGCAGGCCCATCGGTTCCTTGTCGACGATGAAGATATCAGGCTCGAACGTCTCAGCGGTATGGCGGATGATCGACCGGCGCATCTTGATCGTGTCGGCCACATCGATATGTTCGGCCAGCGACGAATATTCGCCATTGCGCAGTTTGATCACGCTGGGGATTTTCACGAAATCGACGCGCGCGCGGTAATCGAAAGCGCCCGCGATCTGGCTGCCGGAAATGATCAACACCATCAGCCCGCGGTAATCCTGCACCAACGAATGCGCGATAGTCCGGCAACGCCGCAGATGGCCCAGCCCGAACGTATCGTGGCTGTACATCAGGATACGGGCGTTTTCGAAACGGTTTTTCATCTGTTGCGCCTTGATGCAGAGGTCATCGGCCAAAGTGCAGACCCCCGGTCAAAATGAAATCGGACCCTAGTGATAAGGATCGGCTGCATCACGTAACCCGTCACCAAGAAAGTTGAAAGCAAGGATCACGGCAATCACAGGAATGACCGGGTACATCAACCATGGATAAAGGGCTATGATGTTCACGCTGCGCGCCTCGGTCAGCAAGATGCCCCAGCTGGAAATCGGCGCGCGCAAGCCGATGCCCAGAAAGCTGAGCGCGGTTTCGCCAAGGATCATGGCCGGGATGGTCAGCGTGGCGGAGGCGATCAGGTGCGACATGAAGCCCGGGATCATGTGACGCCCGATAATGCGGCCACTGCCGGCCCCCATCAGGCGGGCAGCCAGCACATAGTCTTCTTCCCTGAGTGCCAGCAGTTTACTTCGCACCGCGCGGGCAAGACCCGTCCAGTCCAGCAGACCAAGGATCACGGTTATGCCAACATAAACCAGGATCGGGCTCCAGGTTACCGGAATGATCGCGGCAAGTGCCATCCAAAGCGGGATCGACGGGATGGATTGCAGCACCTCGATCACCCGCTGTGTCACCGCGTCGAACCAGCCGCCATGATAGCCCGCAAGGCCGCCGATCACGATGCCAAGGACAAAGCTCATCGTGACACCAAGGATGCCGATGGTCAGCGAAATCCGCGCGCCATAGATGATGCGCGACAGCACATCACGGCCCAGCCGGTCGGTGCCCAGAAGGAACATCTGCCCACCTTTCGCCGGACATGCCAGATGCAGCGTGCCGGGGATCAGTCCCCAGAAGTTATAGGCGTCGCCGCTGCAAAAGAACCGGATCGGCTGCACATCGGTCCGGTCATCGGTGTAGACGCGCTGAAGCGTGTCCATGTTCAGCGTCTGGTCGCGGCCATAGACAAAGGGTCCGATGAACTCGCCATCATGGAAAAGATGGATCGCTTGCGGTGGCGCATAGATGAAATCGGTATTGCGCGCGCCCTGACTGTAGGGCGCCAGAAACTCGCTGACAAACACGGTGGCATACATCAGTATCAGGAACACGCCACAATACAGCGCCACGCGGTGTTTGCGAAACTGCCACCACATCAATTGCAGCTGCGAGGCCTGCGCATATTTGGCTTGGGCAGAGCTGGTCTTTTCCGCCTCATAGGCATCAAACGGCGCGTCCGACACATAGTGCCCCATCGGCGCACCGGGTTCCGGCAGGCCCGGGTTTACCGTCGCAGAGGTGTCTTGCGTCATCGGGTGTTGCCCCCAGCGAAACGGATGCGCGGGTCAAGAAGGGTCAGCGCGATATCAGAGATCAGGACGCCGATCACCGTCAGGAACGCAAGAAACATCAGGAACGACCCCGCAAGATACATATCCTGACTTTGTAATGCCCGGATCAACATCGGCCCCGTGGTTTCCAGCGACAGCACGATGGCCGTCACCTCGGCCCCCGAAATCATCGTCGGCAGGATCGACCCGATGTCAGAGATGAAAAAGTTCAGCGCCATGCGCAGCGGATATTTGGTCAGCACCTTGCGTGGATGCAGCCCCTTGGCGCGGGCGGTTGTCACGTATTGCTTTTGCAATTCATCCAGCAAGTTGGCGCGCAGGCGGCGCACCATGCCCGCAGTGCCCGCCGTGCCGATGATGACGACCGGGATCCAGATATGCGACAGGATCGAGGTGAACTTGGCCCAGCTCATCGATTCGTTCAGGAATTCGCGGTCCATCAGCCCGCCGATCGACACCCCGAACCATTCGTTGGCGAAATACATCATCACCAGCGCCAGCATGAAATTCGGCACCGCGATGCCGACCAGACCAAGGAAGGTCAGGCCGTAATCACCCCAGCTGTATTGATGCGTGGCCGAATAGATGCCGATCGGAAAGGCCAGCGCCCAGGTGAACAGGATGGTGACGGTTGACAGCAGCACCGTCAGCCAAAGCCTGTCACCAACCACTTCGCTGACCGGCAGGCGAAACTCGAACGAATAGCCAAAATCGCCCGTCAGCATGCCGCCAGCCCACCAAAAATAGCGCATGACGGCGGACTGATCAAACCCATAGCGTTGGCGCAGAACCTCGATCTCGGCCAGATCGGCCTCTTCGCCCAGCACGCGCAACTCGGCGATGTAGCTTTCGAAATAGTCACCGGGCGGCAGTTCGATGATCGCGAACACCAGAATCGAGATCAGGACCAGCGTCGGGATCATCGTCAGGACGCGCAGAAAGACGTAGCGGATCATCGGCTATGCCTCATCATAAAAGAAGGTGTCCGGGGCGTAGGCACCAAAAAAGCTGGTCGGCACGAACCCGAAAAGGCCATCTTCAGGTACGTTGCGCAGCCGCGACGACCGCACGACCGGCTGATGCGAGGCATTGATGGTGCCGATGGTGAACACTTGGTCGGCGCGCAGCGCCAGCATCTGGTGCCAGATCTGGGTGCGCACGGCTGTTGTCGTGCTTTGCCGCCACTGCCCCAGCAGGCGCACCAGTTCCTGCGCGGCGTCCAGATCAGGCGGCGCGCCGGCTGTTTCGACGGAGCTGTACCAACTGCCCCAAAGCGGCCACTGCAACTGATCAGGCGAGGTGGGCGCCAAGCCGTCTGGCGCCATGTCAGCGGTCGGAACGCCGTTATCTAGGCCCTGCCAGACCGACATCTGCACGTCCCCAGCCAGCGCACGGCTGCGAAAGATATCGCGCTGCGATGCGCGGATGTAGATGGCCAGCCCGACCTCGCGCATGTGATCGCGGATCAGTTCCAGCACATCCGTCTCCAGCGAGCTTTCGCCGGCTGTTTCCACCACGATCCCGGCTTGCCGGCCATCGGGCAGCTTGCGGATGTTGCCACTTTCGCGGTCGGTCAGGCCCAGCTCGTCCAGCAAGGCATTGGCCATGTCGGGGTCATAATTAGACCACGCACTGGCATATTCCGGGCGGAATAGCGGGCTTTCGGGCAGCACCGTGTCGGCACTTTCGCGCGCCAGACCAAAATAGATCACCTTATTCAGCTCTTCCCGGTTGATCGCGACCGACAGCGCCCGCCGCATCCGCACGTCCTGAAACAGCCCGCGCCAGACATCGTCCGTGCAATTCAGATTGGGCAACAAGGACACGCTGGACCCTTGCGTGCGCCGCCACAACGACACGTGCAGCGGATGCAGCTTTTCGGCTTGCTTCATCAGCGTGTAGTCGGGGAAATCGACCCCGACGACTTGCAGGTCACTTTCCCCGGTCGCCGTCTTGGCGGCAATGATATCGGCTGACGCGACATCCAGCACCATGCGGTCGACATAGGGCAGTTGCGTGCCCGTCTGATCGACGCGGTGGAAATAGGGATTGCGTTCAAACACGAACTGTTCGGACGGCGGCGGTGTGCGGGGCCGCCATGCCTCCAGCGTCGGCAGGTCCGGGTTTTCGGGCCGGTTGGTGCGCGACATCTTCTGATGCAGCCCCTGCCAGTCATCCACCCGGTTGACCTCGATCAGTTCGGCCAGCTTTTCCGGGGTCTGATAGGTGGCATGGAAGCCGCGCATGTAGACCTGCGGCATGAACAGCATCAAGGGCAGCGGGGCCGCCAGTTTCGGCAGGAAGTCCGGGCTGGGCGCGGCGAATGTATAGCGCACGGTCAGATCATCGATCACCTCGAAGCTGCATGTCGCACCCCCCGATTGCAGATCAACCGGCGGGCCGCCGCGATAGAGATCGGGGTTGTTGATCACATCGTCCCAGGCATACTGAAAATCCGCCGCCGTGAACGGATTGCCATCCGACCAGCGATGCCCTTTGCGCAGATGCAGGGTGTAGACCCGGTTCTCGTCGGCCTCGATGGCGGCAAGGATATCGGGCTGCAGCGCGCGGTTTTCGTCATAGCCGACAAGGCGCGAATAGCTGTAAAGCGGCACCAGACGAATATCGCGCTGGCCACCCACCAGCGTGCGGATCGTGCCGCCCTGCCGGCCGGTCTGCCGCTTCATCGCGGGCAGATCCATCACGCGGGGATTGTCCGGCAGGCGGCTTGCCATCGGCGGCAGATTGCCCGCCGCGACATCCGCCTCGAACAACGGCGCGTCGGCCGCAGCACGCAGGGGCAGCGCCACGGATGCCAGCAAGGCCAGGGTAGTGCGACGTGTGATCATGGGGTCAACTCGCTGATATCGGCCGCGCGGTTGGCAAGCACGAAGTGCCCGTCGCCAAGATCAAGCGGCGCCATGGCGTCTGCCCCGGCCTTGAACGCGGGGGCCCAGCCTTCGCTGGTGACAATGCTGGAATGCCCGACGGATGCAAAATCCAGCCGCCTGTTCATGTCCGGATACGGCACAGCCGCCAACAGCGTGCGGGTATAGGGGTGCACCGGTGCCGTCATGATGGTTTCACGCGACGCGATTTCCACGATCCGCCCTGCCCACATCACGGCAACCCGGTCGGCCATGTAATCCACTACCGCAAGGTTGTGCGAGATGAACAGATACGTCAGGCCCAGATCCTTCTGCAGATCCTTCAGCAGGTTCAGGATCTGCGCCTGCACCGACACATCAAGCGCCGAAACCGGTTCGTCACACACCACCAGACCCGGGGCCAAGGCAAGGGCGCGCGCAATCCCGACCCGCTGCCGCTGGCCACCCGAAAAACTGTGCGGATAACGATGTCGCGCGCTTTGATCCAGCCCGATGGCGCGCAGCAGGGCATCAACAATGGCGCGCCGGGTTTGCGGCGTGCCTCGCGCGTGAATATCCAACGGTTCCGACAGGATGTTGCCCACCGTCATGCGCGGCGACAGCGATGACACCGGATCCTGAAACACCATCTGGATCTGCGTGCGCAAGCGTTGCAGATCATCGCCCTGTGCCGCCAGCACATCGACAGGCCCGGACCCGTCGTTATACGTCACCGACCCCGCATCCGGCGTCACCGCGCGCATCAATATCTTGCTGACCGTGGTCTTGCCGCAGCCGCTTTCGCCGACCAGCCCAAGACATTCACCCCGATGAATATCGAAGCTGACGCCGTCAACTGCGGGGGCCGCATTTGCGCCCGTCTTGCGCATATCCCAGGCCTGACTGCGCGTCTCGAACGTTTTGCTGATATTGCGGACCGACAGCACAACATCGGATTTCGCGCCCCCCGTCGCAGCGGTGACAGGCCGCGCGGCAATGGCACCCAGCAAGTTTTGCCGGTCAACTTTGATGTCGCGCAAAGGTTTCAGGCGTTCACCCCGCACCATGCCGAAGTGCGGGATCGCGGCCATCAGGCCTTTCAGATACGGATGCTGGGGGCGCTGGAAGATGTCCTCGACCGGTCCCGCCTCCATGATGCGGCCCTGATAGATCACGACCACTTCGTCAGCGACGTTCGCCACCACACCCAGATCATGGGTGATCAGCAGGATCGCCATATCAAGGCGCTGTTGCAGATCGCGCAGCAGTGTCAGGATCTGCGCCTGAATGGTGACGTCAAGAGCGGTTGTCGGCTCATCGGCTATCAGCAATGATGGCCCGCAGATCAAGGCCATCGCGATCATCGCGCGTTGCCGCATGCCGCCCGACAATTCGAACGGATACATGTCGAACACCCGTTTTGGATGCGGAAATCCGACCAGCGACAGCATCTCTTCGCAACGGTCGCGCTGATCGCGTGGCGACAGGACCGTGTGAATGCGCAATGCCTCGGATATCTGGTTGCCGATGGTGTGCAGTGCGGAAAACGACGTCATCGGTTCCTGAAAAATCATGCCGATCTGCCGCCCGCGAATGGACCGGATCAACCGCCCGTCGCGGGGCAGGCTCAGCAACTCGCGGGTTTCGCTTTTCCCGTGACTGCCCCTGAACAGAACTTTCCCGCTGACCTGTGCCGAGGCTGACTGCAACCCCATCACCGTCTGGCCAAGGATCGATTTGCCAGAGCCGGACTCGCCTACCAGTGCCGTAATCTTGCCGGGCAGCACGCGAAGACCCACGCCGCGCAAGGCATCAAGTTGGCCGGTAGCAAGTTGAAACGACACCTTCAGGTTTTCGATCCGCAGCAGATCAGTTCCCGATCCCGGCCCTTGTCGCGTCATTCCATTCGGCCTTTTTTCTGATCGCAGCCCTACAGGCCTGGCATATGTCACTGGCATCATTCGCGGTTACCCTAGCCTAGGGCAAAATTTCTGTCCATTAAGTTTGACCTCGATCTTCTGGGCCGCCGTGAACCCCCTTGGCGGGTCATGAACCGGGATAAAAACCAGACCCGACAACGCGGTAGGTTCAACTTTGTGAGTTGACGGATCATCGCGCAATCAATTTCATAGCCGGACGCTATCGAGGATGAACCGATGTCCGCCCTGTCGCCGCACCAGTTCTTGTCCGAGTTGCCCGTATTCGCCGAATTTGAGGACGTTGCCGATCTGACCCGCTACCGTGCGTTGCCGGACGGCTGGGCCTTGGCGATGGCAGATGTCGTGTCGTCCGGGCAGGCGATAGCCGAAGGCAAGTACAAGATGGTCAACATGGCCGGCGCATCGGTGATCACGGCGGTGCTGAACGTGTTGGGGCAGAATGACTATCCCTTCGTGTTCGGTGGCGACGGTGCTGCGATTGCAGTGCCCCCCGATAAACTGGACGCGGTATGCGTGGGTCTTGCGGCAGTCGCGCGCTGGATATTGGACGACCTGGGATTGCAGATGCGCACGGCCCTTGTGCCCGTCGCTGCCATTCGCGAGGCCGGCCGCGATGTGCGTATCGCGCGGTTTCAATCCAGCCCTGATCTTTCATTCGCGATGTTTGCGGGCGGCGGGTCGGCCTGGGCGGAAGCGCAGATGAAGAGCGGCGCTTTTACCATCGAAATGGCCCCTCCCGGCAGCAAACCAGATCTGACCGGGCTGTCATGTCGTTGGAATCCCATACAATCGCGCAACGGGCAGATCGTTTCGATCATCGCTGTGGCAGGCCCACGGAACCACGGCGATGCGTTTCGAAAGCTGGTGGCTGATGTCGTCGCCATAGCAAACGAAGACGGCGCGACGGCAAACCCCCTGCCGCCGCAGGGGCCGG